>NZ_JABSNQ010000001.1:0-950567 GCF_013266705.1 Rathayibacter sp. VKM Ac-2835
GTCCCCGGCATCCGGGCCGAGGTGCGGCTCACCCTCGCAGCGCCCACCGCCGTCGGCCTCGACGATGCTGCCGCGGAACTCGACGGCTACGGACCCGTCCCCGCGGACATCGCTCGCGAGCTGATCCGCACCGCCGCGTCCTTCACCCGGGTGCTCACCGACCCCGACACCGGCGCCGTCGTCTCCGTCGGCCGCACCTGGCGTGTCCCACCACCCCAGATGCGCCTCCACCTGCAGCTGCGCGATCAGACCTGCCGCTTCCCCGGCTGCACCCGCCCCGCCGCGACCAGCGAAGCCGACCACGCCCTCGAGTGGCGCAACGGCGGCGAGACCTCCCTCGAGAACCTCGTCTCGCTCTGCACCTCGCACCACCACGTCCGGCACGGCGACCAGTGGAGCTACAAACCGGTCGACGACCACGGCGTGCTCGAGTGGACGACTCCCACCGGCCGCCGGATCAGCACTCGACCACCCCCGCTCCCCGGGCGCCCGCCGGACCCTCCACCGGGACCGCGCTTCGACACTGTTCCCGCGCAGTTCTGACGGAGGGCGGATCTCGAGGCGCCCGCTCCGCGGGCTGCTCGATCAGCAGGGAGCGCCGAACCTCACGGAGGTGTCCCCCTCCCTGCTGGTCGCGTAGCTCGCAGCAGCACCGTGATCGGATCAGGACAGGCCTCGATCCGATCGGGACACCCGACCGCGACCCGCGCCGCGAGGCTGGATCCATGACCGACACCACAGTCCCCCTCCCTTCCGATCTCCCCTCCGACGACCGCCTCGCCGGCCGCACCGCCCTCGTCACCGGCTCCTCGAGCGGACTCGGCGAGGCCATCGCACACCGGCTCGCCTCGTCCGGTGCGCACGTGCTCGTGCACGGCCGCGACCGCGCGCGCACCGAGGCCGTCGCGCGGGCCATCACCGCGGCCGGCGGCACCGCCTCCGTACTCGTCGCCGACCTCGGCGGCACTCCCGACGCCACCCGCGCCGTCGCCGCCGAGGCGCTGCGCCTGCTCGGCGGCCGGATCGACGTCCTCGTCAACAACGCCGGCGTCTTCCCCGTCGGCCCCACCGCCGAGCTGAGCGACGCGGACGTCGACGCGCTGCTCGTCACCAACATCCGGGTCCCGCACCAGCTCGTCGGAGCGATCGCGCCGACGATGGCGGAGCGCGGCGCCGGCGTGATCATCAACATCACCTCGTGGATGGCGCGGGTCGGCACCCTCGGCACCGCGCTCTACCCGGCGACCAAGGCGGCACTCGATCATCTGACCCGCGCGTGGGCGGCCGAGTACGGCGCCGACGGCGTGCGCGTCGTCGCGGTCGCCCCCGGCGCGACGCTCACCCCCGGCAACGAGCACGCCTCGGCGATCCTCGACGCGATGACGGCGCCGACCCCCGCCGGGCGCCCCGGCCGCCCGGACGAGATCGCGCAGGCCGTGCGCTGGCTCGCCACCGACGAGGCGTCCTACGTGCACGGCACGACACTGCTGGTCGACGGCGGGATCGTCGGCGCGCGGCGCTGATCCCCGGGCCCCGCAGAGCCGCGGCTCAGTCGATCTGCACCAGCCGCCCCGGGTGCAGCGCGGCGTCGGCGGCCGGGGTGGTCTCGTAGGCACGGCGGTAGTCGCGGCCGAAGTGCGACGCACTCGCGTAGCCGACGGCCGCCGCCGCGCCCGCGGCCGTCTCGCCGCGCACGAGCAGCAGGCGACGCGCCTCGCCCAGCCGCAGCCGGCGCAGGTAGCCGAGCGGCGACATCCCGGTCAGCTCGCGGAACCGCCGGGTCAGCGTCGGCACGCTCGTGCGCGCCTCCGCGGCCAGGGCATCGAGCGTCCAGCCGTGCGCCAGCGAGGCGGTCATCGCGTCGACGGCGCGGGTCACCGGCGACGAGCGGACGGCGGACGACGCCGCCAGCAGGCGCGGCGCCTGATCGCTCTGCAGCAGGCGCAGCACCAGCTCGCGCGACACCGCCGGCCCGAGCACCGGGATCTCCTCCGGCGCGTCGAGGAGCCGGAACAGCCGGTGCAGCGCGTCGGCGAGCTCCGCGGTGATCGTGCCGATCCGCTCGGGCACCGCCTCGGCCGGACGGTGCGCGACCAGCCCCGCGACCTCGGCGACGAGCACCGGGTCCAGGTGCCAGTTCGCCGAGACGAAGTCGCCCTGCTCGCCGGTCTCGACGACGGCGGCGATCACCGGAAGGTCGACCGGCGTGATCAGGAACCGGCCGGCTCCCCACTGCTCGTCGGAGTCGCCGACGATCGAGCGCTTGCGGCCGGAGAGCACGAGGCTCAGCGTCGGCGGGAAGCGCGTGTAGACCAGCGAGGTCGGCGCCGTGACCCGGTGCAGTCGGAGGTCCAGCGCGGCGGCGCGCTCCGGGTGCTCGAGGTGCCGCCGGGCGAGGTCGGCGGTCGCGGCGAGGTGCTCCTGAGCGAGGTGCTCCTGAGCGAGGCGCTGCTGAACGGCGGCGCTCACGGGCGCGGCAGCGCGGCCAGCGCGAGCTCGCCGATCTCGGCGACGCGCTCGGGGCTCCCGCCGTCGCGGGCCCGCGTCGACATCCCGCCGAGCACCGCGACGACGAAGGCGGCCGTGCGGGCGGCATCGGTGCCGGCCGGCACATCGCCCTCGGCGATCCCCCGCTCGATGCGCGCGGCGATGCCGTCCTCCATGCCGCGCCGCCGCTCCGCCAGCCGCGGCTCGCTGAGGACGAAGCAGCCGGACGGCGTGCCCGGGTCGGAGTAGCCCGCGGCGCTCGAGCGGACGACCGCGGCCACCGCCTCCCACGCCGTCGGCGCGTCGAGCAGCCGGGCGAGCGTCGCCTCCGCGGTGTCGGAGTAGCAGGTCGCCGCCGCACGGAACAGCTCGTCCTTGTCGCCGAACGCCGCGTAGAGGCTCGGCGCCGAGATGCCGATCTCGCGGGTGAGCACGGCGACGGTCGTCTCGTCGTAGCCGTCGCTCCAGAAGCGGCGCATCGCCGTGTCGAGCGCCTCGTCGCGGTCGAAGCCCCGGGGTCGTCCTGCCATTCGCCGATTCTATAACAGTCGCTACGGAACGTGCTAGCGTGCGTCGCACCAGTTCTCTATCGACCATTACAGAAAGGCACCACCATGCAGATCCAGGACTCCGTCGTGCTCGTGACCGGCGCCAACCGCGGGATCGGCGCCGAGTTCGTCCGGCAGCTGACGGCCCGCGGCGCCCGCACCGTCTACGCCGCGGCGCGCGACGTCTCGACGATCGAGGCCGCGCCGGGTGTCGTGCCGATCGCCCTCGACGTGACCGACCAGGCGCGCATCGCCGAGCTCGCGGCGACCCTCGGCGACGTCTCGATCGTCGTCAACAACGCCGGCATCGCCCCCACGGTCGACTTCATCGACGGCGACCTCGACGAGATCCGCCGCACCGTCGAGACCAACGCCTTCGCGCCGCTGATGCTCGCGCGCGCCTTCGCCGGGAGCCTCGGCCGCGCCGGCGGCGGCGCCGTGCTGAACGTGCTCTCCGTGTCCGCCTTCGTCTCGTTCCCGGGCTCGGAGTCGTACTCGATGTCCAAAGCGGCGGCCTGGAGCGTCACCGACGGCCTGCGCCTGGCCCTCGCCGCGCAGGGCACCCAGGTGCTCGGGCTGCACATGGGCCTCGTCGACACCGACATGGCCTCCTGGTCGGACGCTCCGAAGTCGAGCCCCGAGGCGATCGTGACGGCCGCCCTCGACGGTCTCGAGAGCGGCGCCACCGAGGTCCTCGCCGACGACACCGCCCGCGCGGTCAAGCCGGGCCTCGCCCTCGACCCCGGCGAGCGGTACGCGGAGGTGCTCGCCGCCACCCGCTGACTCGACCCGTCCTGCTGGTTCCCGGACTGCGGCACTATGGTGGGGCTGTAGACGCGGATGCGGAGATGGCCCTGCTTCGCGCACGCCGGAAGGTCTGCCCATGCCACTCCCCCGCACCGCCACCGCGGTCCTCGCCGCCGGCGCCGCGGTCCTCGCGCTCGCGGGCTGCTCCGCATCCGCCGCGGCGCCCGCGGCCACAGGCTCCCCCGGCGCGCTGTCCGGCTCGATCACCGTCTTCGCGGCCGCGTCGCTCAAGGGCACGTTCACCGAGATCGCGGCGGCCTTCGAGGCCGAGCACCCGGGCACCGCGATCGAGCTGACCTTCGCCGGATCGTCGGACCTCGTGACCCAGATCAGCAACGGCGCCCCCGCCGACGTCTTCGCCTCGGCCGACGAGAAGAACATGGCGAAGCTCGCCGACGCCGACCTCATCGCCGGCGATCCCGTCGACTTCGCGACCAACACCCTCGAGATCGCGGTTCCCCCGGGCAACCCCGCGGGCGTCACCGGCTTCGCCGACCTCGCCCGCGACGGCGTGACGACGGTGGTCTGCGCGCCCCAGGTCCCCTGCGGTGCGGCGGCCACCGCCGTCGAGACCGCGACGGGCGTCGACCTCCGGCCGGTCAGCGAGGAGTCGTCCGTCACCGACGTCCTCGGCAAGGTCACCTCGGGTGAGGCCGACGCCGGTCTGGTCTACGTCACCGACGTCGCGGCCGCCGGCGACGCGGTGACCGGGATCGCGTTCCCCGAGTCGGCGCAGGCCGTGAACACCTACCCGATCGCCCCGGTCGCCGGCTCGGCGAACCCGGACCTCGCCGCCGCCTTCACCGCCTCCGTCGCCGGCGCCGAGGGCCGCGCCGTCTTCGCCGCCGCCGGATTCGGAGCACCCGGATCCGGAGCACCCGAACCAGGAGCACCCTGACCATGCCGCAGATCCGCATCAGGAACGCCGCCGCCTACCTCGGCGTCAGCGACGACACCGTCCGCCGCTGGATCGAGAACGGCACGCTGGCGAGCAGCAAGGACGCGTCCGGCCGCAGCGTCGTCGCGGGGCTGGACCTCGCCCGCCTCGCACGGCAGAACGCGATCCTCCCCGTCGACCCCAGCGAGGTGGGCCGCTCGGCGCGCAACCGCTTCGTCGGCATCGTCACCGAGGTCGTCTCCGACACCGTGATGGCCCAGGTCGAGCTGCAGTGCGGACCCCACCGCGTCGTCTCGCTGATGTCCGCCGAGGCCGTCCGCGAGCTCGGCCTCGAGCCCGGCACGCCCGCGGTGGCGATCGTCAAGGCGACGATGGTCGTGGTGGAGACGCCGAACGGCAAGGCGTGACGCGCTCGCCCGTGACCCGGTCAGCCGTGACCCGCTCCGCCGTGACCCGGTCCGCCGCGACCCGGTCCGCCGGAGTCCCCCGCTGGGTCGTCGCCGTCGCGGTCGTCGGCGGCGCCTTCGTCCTGCTGCCGCTGGTCGGCGTCCTGACCCGCGTCGACTGGGCCGGCTTCGTGCCGCTGGTCACCTCCGACTCCTCGATCGCGGCGCTCCTGCTGAGCCTGCGCACCGCCGCGGCAGCGACCCTGCTCTGCGTCGTCATCGGCGTGCCGATGGCGCTGACGCTCGCCCGGACCTCCTTCCCCGGCCAGGGGCTCGTGCGCGCGCTCGTGCTGCTGCCGCTCGTGCTGCCGCCGGTCGTCGGCGGCATCGCCCTGCTCTACACCTTCGGCCGGCTGGGCCTGCTCGGCGGCACCCTCGAGGCGCTCGGGATCCGGATCGCGTTCTCGACCACCGCGGTGGTCCTCGCGCAGACCTTCGTGGCGCTGCCGTTCCTGGTGCTCAGCCTGGAGGGAGCGCTCCGCTCGGCCGGCGACCGCTACGAGAGCGTCGCCGCGACCCTCGGCGCGCGACCCTCGACCGTGCTGCGCCGGGTCACGCTGCCGCTCATCCTGCCCGGGCTGCTCTCCGGCGCGATCCTCTCCTTCGCCCGCGCCCTCGGCGAGTTCGGCGCGACGCTCACCTTCGCCGGCAGCCTGCAGGGCGTGACGCGCACGCTCCCGCTCGAGATCTACCTGCAGCGCGAGACCGACCCGGACGCCGCGGTCGCCCTCTCGCTGGTGCTGGTCGTCGTCGCGGTCCTCGTGATCGGACTCGCGCACCGCGGGCCGCGCGCCGCCCGGGCGGAGGCGCGCCCGTGACGCTCGAGATCGACGCGCGGCTGCACGCCCGCGGCGTCGACGTCGCGCTGCGGGTCGAGGCGGGGACGACCACGGCGGTCCTCGGGCCGAACGGCGCGGGGAAGTCCACGCTCGTCGAGCTGCTCGCCGGGCTGCTCCGCGCCGACGAGGGCCGGGCGACCCTGGCCGGAGCGACCCTGTTCGACTCCGCCCGCCGCCTGCACCTGCCGCCGCACCGCCGCCGGATCGCCCTGCTCGCCCAGGACCCGCTGCTCTTCCCGCACCTCAGCGTGCTCGACAACGTCGCCTTCGGCCCGCGCAGCACCGGCGCCGGCCGCTCGGCCTCGATGGAGACCGCGCGCACCTGGCTCGACGCGGTCGACGCGGCGGAGCTGGCCGACCGCCGGCCGGCGCAGCTCTCGGGCGGGCAGGCGCAGCGGGTGGCGCTCGCCCGCGCCCTCGCGCCGAGCCCGGAGCTGCTGCTGCTCGACGAGCCGATGGCGGCGCTCGACGTCTCGGTCGCGCCGCTGCTGCGGCGGATGCTGCGCCGCGTGCTGCCGGGGCGGACCACGATCCTGATCACCCACGACGTGCTCGACGCCTACACGCTCGCCGACCGCGTCGTGGTGCTGCACGGCGGACGGGTCATCGAGGACGGCCCGACCCACGAGGTGCTGGAGCGGCCGCAGAGCCCGTTCACGGCCGAGCTGGCCGCGCTCAACCTGCTCGTCGGCACCGCGACCGGCACCGGGCTGCGCACGGACGACGGCGTCGAGCTCAGGGGGACGGGCTCCGTCGCCGCCGGTGCACGGGCGGCGGCCGCCTTCCGCCCGGCCTCGGTCACCGTGGCGCCGGTCTCCGCGGGAGCACCCGGCGCGAACCGCGTCCGTGCCCGCATCCGCGATCTGGAGCGGCGCGGCGACCTGGTCCGGGTCCGCGCCGCCGGCATCGCGGCCGACCTCTCCCCCGCCCAGCTCGCGGCCCTCGGCGCGGGCCTCGGCGACGAGGTCGACTTCGCGGTCGTTCCGGAGGCGGTCGCGCTCTACCCGGCGCATCCCGCCCCGCGCGCAGGGTAGTCCTCCGCACCGCGTCCGAGAAGGGCCCCCTCGCGGAGAGCCGACCGCGGGTAGCTTTCACGCATGGCGCAGCGCAGCGAGACCAGGCCGGTGCCGTCGACGGCGATCGACGTCACCGTCAACGGCGAGCCGAGGGCGGTCGAGGTCGACAACCGCACCGCCCTCCTCGATCTGCTCCGGGAGCGGCTCGATCTCATCGGCTCCAAGAAGGGCTGCGACCACGGCCAGTGCGGCGCCTGCACCGTGCTGCTCGACGGGCGCCGGACCAACAGCTGCCTCGTCCTCGCCGTCTCGGTCGACGGCCGCGAGGTCACCACGATCGAGGGCCTGGCCGACGGCGACGCGCTGCACCCTGTGCAGACCGCCTTCCTCGAGCGCGACGCCTACCAGTGCGGCTACTGCACCCCGGGGCAGATCTGCTCGGTGGTCGGCATGCTCGCCGAGGCGCGCGAGGGCATGCCCAGCCACGTCACCGCCGAGCTCGACGCCGACGACGTCGTGCTCGACGACGAGGAGGTGCGCGAGCGGATGAGCGGCAACCTCTGCCGCTGCGGCGCCTACGCGAACATCGTGCCCGCCGTCCACGACGCCCAGGCGCACGTCGGCACCTGCACGCACCCGAGCGAGACGGAGACCGCGCGATGAGGACCTTCGAGTACCAGCGGGCCGGCGACGTCGCCGACGCCGTCCGCCTGCTCGCCGCCTCGCCCGAGGCGAAGCCGCTCGCCGGCGGCACCAACCTCGTCGACCTGATGAAGCTCGGCGTCGAGCGCCCGGCCGCGCTCGTCGACGTCAGCCGGGTCGACTTCGGCGGTGTCGAGGAGACGCCCGACGGCGGACTCCTGATCGGCGCGGGAGTCGCGAACAGCGACCTCGCCGCGCACCCGCTCGTCCGCCGCCGCTACCCGGCCCTCAGCCGCGCCCTGCTCGCCGGCGCCTCCGGCCAGCTGCGCAACCAGGCGTCGACCGGCGGCAACCTGCTCCAGCGCACCCGCTGCACCTCCTTCACCGACGTCTCGAAGCCGTGCAACAAGCGCGAGCCGGGCTCCGGCTGCTCCGCGCTCGAGGGCGTCTCCCGCGAACTGGCGATCCTCGGCATCGCCACCGACGCGGACTCGGCGCACGTCTGCATCGCGACGCACCCCGGCGACATGGCGGTCGCGCTCACCGCGCTCGACGCCGTGATCCGCTTCGAGACCGTCGACGGGCCGGCCGCCCTGCCGATCACCGAGTTCTTCCGCCTCCCCGGCGAGCACCCCGAGCGCGACACGAACCTGCCGGCCGGCGCCCTCATCACCGCCGTCGAGCTGCCGCCGCTCCCGTTCGCGGCGACCTCGACCTACCGCAAGTCCCGCGACCGCCGCTCCTACGCCTTCGCCCTCGGCTCGGTCGCCGCGGCCCTCGACGTCACCGACGGCACGGTCACCGACGTCCGCCTCGCCCTGGGCGCGGTCGCGCACGCGCCCTGGCGCGCCGGGATCGCCGAGGACCTGCTGCGCGGCGGCCCCGCGACCGTCGCAGCCTTCACCCGGGCGGCGGAGGCGGAGCTCGCCGCGGCGACGCCGACCGAGCAGAACGCCTTCAAGGTCCCGCTGCTCACGCGGCTGATCGTCGGCGTCCTGGCCGAGCTCGCCGGAGTCGACGAGGAGGCGGCGGCATGACCGCGCTCGGAGCTCCTCTCGCCCGCCTCGAGGGCCGGGACAAGGTCACCGGAGCCGCGCGCTACGCGTTCGAGCACTCGCCAGAAGGACTGCTGCACGCCTGGCCGGTGCAGTCGGCCGTCGCCACGGGCATGGTGAAGCGGATCGACGTCGACGCCGTGCTCGCGCTGCCCGGCGTGCACTCCGTGATCACGCCCGACTCCGCGCTGCCGCTCCAGGACGCGGGCGACGGCGAGCTGCAGGTGCTGCAGTCGCACGCGGTGGCCTACCGCGGCCAGGTGATCGCGCTCGTCCTCGCCGACACGCTCGAGAACGCCCGCGAGGCCGCTGCCGCCCTCCGCGTCGAGTACGTCGACTCCGGGACCGACGTCGTGCTCACCGAGGACCAGCCGAAGCTCTACGCCCCGGAGCAGGTCAACGCCGGCTTCCCGACCGACAGCTCGGACGGCGACGTCGAGGCCGCGATCGCGGCGGCGGCCGTCTCGATCGACGCGCGCTACTCCACCCCGGCGCTGTTCAACTCGCCGATGGAGCCGCACGCCTCGGTGGTCACCTGGGCGGACGGGCGCCTCGACGTGCTCGACTCCTCGCAGGGCACGAGCTCGGTCCAGTCGACCCTGGCGACGCTGTTCTCGCTCGATCCCGCCGCGATCCGGGTGCGCAGCGAGCACGTCGGCGGCGGCTTCGGCTCGAAGGGCTCGCCGCGGCCGAACGTCGTCCTCGCCACGATGGCGGCGATCATCACGGGACGGCCGATCAAGATCGCCTACACCCGGCAGATGATGTTCGCGCTGGCCGGCTACCGCACACCGACGATCTCGCACGTGCGGCTCGCGGCCGACACGGAGGGGCGGCTCACCGCGATCGCGCACGAGGCCTTCTCGCACACCTCCACGATCCAGGAGTTCGCCGAGCAGACCGGCGAGGCGACTCGCCACCTCTACGCGGCGCCGAACCGCCTGGTCACCCACCGCGTCGCGGCGCTCGACGTGCCGACTCCCCGATGGATGCGCGCGCCCGGCGAGTGCCCCGGGATGTACGCCCTCGAGTCGGCGATGGACGAGCTCGCGGTCGCCGCCGGGATCGACCCGATCGAGCTGCGGGTGCGCAACGAGCCCGACGTCGACCCCGACTCGGGCTCGCCGTTCTCGAGCCGGCACTACCTCGAGTGCTTCCGCCGGGGAGCGGACCTGTTCGGCTGGCACGAGCGCGATCCACGCGCCGGCGTCGACCGCCGAGGACGCTGGCTGGTCGGCACCGGGGTCGCCGGCGCCACCTACCCCGTGCTCACCTCGCCGAGCGGGGCGCGCGCCACCGCCCTCCCGGGCGGCCACTTCGTGATCGCGGTCAACGCGACCGACATCGGCCAGGGCGCCCGCACGGTGCTCACCCAGATCGCCGCCGACGCGCTCGACGTGCCGGTCGACCGGATCGAGATCGTCATCGCCGACAGCGCGCTGCCGCAGGGACCGGTCGCGGGCGGCTCCTCGGGCACCGGCTCCTGGGGCTGGGCCGTCACCAAGGCCTGCCACCGCCTGCTCGCCCTGCTGGGCGACGGGCAGCCGCTGCCGCCGGAGGGGCTCGAGGTCGTCGTCGACACCACGGAGGACGTCGCCGGGATGGGCGAGTACGCCCGCTACGCCTACGGCGCGCACTTCGTCGAGGCGCGGGTCGACCTCGACTCCGGCGAGATCCAGGTGCCGCGGATGCTCGGCGTCTTCGCGGCCGGCCGCATCCTCAATCCGCGCACGGCCCGGTCGCAGTTCCTCGGCGGCATGACCATGGGACTGTCGATGGCGCTGCACGAGCACGGCGCCCTCGATCCGCTGCTCGGCGACTACGCCAACCACGACTTCGCGACCTACCACGTGGCGGCGAACGCCGACGTGCTCGACCTGCGGGCGGAGTGGCTGGACGAGGAGGATCCGCACCTCGCGCCGATGGGCGGCAAGGGCATCGGCGAGATCGGGAACGTCGGCACCGCGGCGGCCGTCGCGAACGCCGTCTTCCACGCCACGGGCGTCCGCGTCCGCGACCTCCCGGTGCAGCCCGACGCGCTCCTCGCGGCGCTGCCGCCGCGCTTCTGACGGCGGATCGAGACCCGCCCTTCCTCATGCGGTCGGCGGACGTGCCGGCGACGACGGACGGAAGCCCGGCAGCCGGCCGAAGGCCTGGACGACGGCCGTCGCGGCGAACGGGAGGACCGCCGCCGCGGCGAGGAGCCCGAGCACTGGAGCGCTCGTCGCGAGCGCCAGCAGCAGGAGCAGCACCGCGGCCAGCATCAGGGTGCAGAGCGGCCGCGCGAGCAGCAGCAGCGCCGTCGTCCGCAGCTGCCAGCGCGTCCGCTCCGCGAAGTGCGCCCGCACGATCCAGAACTCGACCGCGAACAGCGCGAAGAGGACGGTCACGACGAGCAGCACCCCGGTGGCCGCGACGCCGACGGCGTCGACCTCGAGGCCGCCCAGGATCCGGTGGTCGGCCCAGAGCAGCGCGCCGACACCGAGCAGGACGGCGCCGGGGAGGTTGGCCCGCGGGAACTCGTCGCTCCAGGAGCGCGCGAACGTCGAGACGGTGCGCCGGAGCGACCACGGTCCGTCGGCGTCGAGCAGCCGGGCGCGGTACACGGCGTGCGCGGCGGCGACGGACGGGAAGAACCCCGCGACCACCGCGCCGCGCAGGGTGAAGACGAGCATCGCCGCCGAGACCACCAGGACGAGCAGCACCATCCGGCAGGCCGCCTCGTAGCGCTCGGCGAGCGACGCCATCAGCCCTTCACCGCCCCGACCAGCACGCCCTTGGTGAAGTACCTCTGCAGGAACGGGTAGAGCACGAGCAGCGGCAGGGTCGACACGATGATCACGCCGTACTTGATCTGATCGGCCGTCTCCTGCAACTGCTGCGCGGACTGGCCGCCGCTGCCGCCCTGGCCGGCGACCGACTGGTTCGCCAGGAGGATGCTCTGCAGGATGTTCTGCAGCGGCAGGAGCGAGGCGTCCCGGACGAAGACGAGCCCGGTGAAGTAGTCGTTCCAGTGCCCGACGAAGTAGTACAGCCCGATCACGGCGACGATCGCCGCCGACAGCGGGAGGACGATCCGCAGGAAGAAGCCGAGGTAGGTCACGCCGTCGATGCGGGCGGCGTCGTGCAGCTCCTCGGGGATCGAGGTCTCGAAGAACGACCGCGCGATGATCAGGTTGAAGACGCTGAGCGCGCCGGGGAGGACGAACACCCACATCGAGTTCAGCAGCCCGAGGTCCCGGTAGAGCAGGTAGTTCGGGATCAGCCCGCCCGAGAAGAACAGCGTGACCGCGAACGCCAGCAGCAGCACCCGCCGCGGCCGGAACTCGGGGCGCGAGAGGGCGAACGCGGCCGGGATCGTGACGAGCAGGTTGAGCGCCGTCCCGACGACGGCGTAGACGATGGAGTTGCGGTAGCCGTTCCAGATGCGCTCGTCCTGGAGCAGGCGCTCGTAGCCCGAGAGCCGGAAGCCCTCGGGGATCAGCGTGAGCCGGCCGGAGGAGACCGCCGCCGGATCGGAGAACGACGCGACGACGATGAACCACAGCGGGTACAGCACCGCGAGCACGACGACCGCGATCAGCAGGCCGGCGACGACGTCGATCAGCCGGTCCAGCGGGCGCTTCGGCACCGATCGGCGTCGACGGCGGGGCGGGAGCGGCGCCCGGCCACCGGTCCCGGGCGCGGCCGTCACGATGCTGAGCGTGTCGGGTGCAGAGGTCATGGGTCTTCTCTCCCTCGGTGTCCACGGGTCCCAGCGCTGCTCGGAAGGCCCGCGCTCGGAGGGCCCGCGCTCGTCAGAAGACACTGGAGCCCGTTGCGCGCTTGGCGAGGTGGTTGGCCAGGATCAGCAGGGCGAAGTTGATCACCGTGTTGAAGAGGCCGATGGCGGTCGAGTAGGAGAACTGGTTGCTCAGGATGCCGATCTTGTAGGTGTAGGTCGCGATGACCTCCGACGACGACAGATTGAGCGCGTTCTGCATCAGGTAGACCTTCTCGAAGCCGACGCTCAGCACCGAGCCCATGTTGAGGATGAGCAGGATCGCCGCGGTCGGCAGGATCGTGGGGATGTCGACGTAGCGGATCAGCCGCAGCCGCCCGGCGCCGTCGATCCGCGCCGCCTCGTAGAGCGAGGTGTCGACGGTCGAGAGCGCGGCGAGGTAGATGATCGCGTTCCAGCCGCAGTGCTGCCAGACCTCGCTGATCCAGTAGATCGTCGAGAACGCGTCCGGCTCGGCGAGCAGGTTCTGTCCCGGGAGGAACCGGCCGAGGATCCCGTTCTCCGGCCGCAGGAAGATGCTGATCATCGCGACGATCACCACCACCGAGATGAAGTGCGGCATGTAGGTGATCGTCTGCACGAAGCTCTTCAGCCGCCCGGCGCCGATCTGGTTGATCAGCAGCGCCAGCACGATCGGGGCGATGAAGCCCATGGCGAGCGTCCAGAGGCTGATCTGCACCGTGTTCAGCACGATCGTCGAGAAGAGCGGCGACTCGAAGAACTGGACGAAGTAGTCGAGGCCGACCCACTCGCCGCCGCTCAGTCCCAGGGCCGGCACGTACGTCCGGAACGCGAGCTGCAGTCCGTAGAGCGGCACGTAGGCGAAGACGACGGTGAACAGCAGTGCCGGCAGGACCATCAGCCAGAGCTGCCACTGGTGGCGGACGCTGCGGAGGGCGGCGACCGGGGCGGCGACCGGGGCGGGAGCCGTCCGCGTCATGAGGCGGCAGTGGCGAGGTCGTAGGCCTTCTGCCAGAGCTCGACGTTCTGGTCGAGCCCGATCGACGTCAACTGGGAGACGTACTCGTCCCACTCCTCGTCGACGCCGCCCTCCGCGATCCACTGCGAGGTCTTCTGCATGGCGTAGTTGAGGACGGCGGTGTCGTTGTTGGCGACGATCGTCGCGTCCTCCGCGGAGAGGCGCACGTAGTCGGGCATCACGTCGCGCACGTGGTCGTAGTGGGAGTACTGCTCGGCGTAGACGTCGTCGACCTCGCGGAGGTCGTCCCGGTTCCAGTCGCCGTTCAGCGTCACCGAGTCGGGGATCCAGCCGGCCAGTCGATCGGCGAGCGCGGGGTCGCGGCCGTCGGCGACCGCCGCGCGGTACGCCTCGGTGACCGTGTAGGTGCTGTCGCCGTCGTCGGTCACGTACTCGGGGATCGACCCGGTGAACTGCTGGATCGAGTACTTCTCGCTGTAGAGGGCGTCGACGACCTTCCACACGCACTCGTCGCCCGCCGCGGCGGCCGAGACGGCGAGCTTCCCGCCCTCGTACTCGTTGTCGGAGCCGTCCCAGACCACGTCCTGGGCCGGCCGGCTCGCGGAGTCGGCCGGCGCCGGCATCGCGACGTACTGGTCGCGGAGATCGCCGAAGTCGGCCAGCGACCAGCCGAAGATCAGCCCGGTGCGGGCGTTCCGCCCGTCGCCCTTCTGATCGGCGTAGTAGGCCGAGTCGTCCTTGGTGAGCGCGTCGGCGGGGACGAGCCCGGCCGCGAGCAGCTCGTGCAGGTAGCCGACGACCCGCCGGTACTCCTCCGAGACGAGGAAGCTGGACACCTCGCCATCGGAGACGCGGATCCCCTGCGAGGACGGGCCCTTGTTGAACGAGGTCACGACACCGGTCGAGTTGAGCAGCAGGAACGGGCTGTACCAGCCGAATCCGCCGGTGTCGAGGCGCCGGATGTTGAAGGGGATCTCGTCGGCCTGCCCGTTGCCGTTCGGGTCGCGCGTCCTGAACGCCTCGAGCACCGTCGTCAGCTCGTCCCACGTCCGCGGGATCTCGAGACCGAGCGCGTCGAGCCAGGCCCGGTTGATCATCATGTGCTGCCCGGACCCGGCGTAGCCGCTGCCGCGCGAGGAGGAGAGCGAGTGGATCTCGCCCTTCTCGTTCTCGACCAGCCTGCGCGCGTCGGGCTTCTCCTCGAAGAAGCGCTGCACGTTCGGCAGGTCGTCCAGGTGCAGCGCGATGTCCTCGAAGAGACCGGGATACTGCACCGCGTCGTTCGCGCCGACGGCGCGGAGGGCGATGTCGGGCACGTCCCCCGCCGCGAGCGACGGGTTCTTCTGCTGGTTCCACGCGGTGTCGTCGATCGTGTTCCAGTTCACGGTGCAGCCGGTCTCCGCCGCCAGCGCGGCCGCCCAGGCGGTCTCGCCGACCGGCACCTGCGCCGTGCTCTGCGCGATCAGGACGTCGACGGAGCCGTCGTCGGCCGTCGAGCCGCCGTCGGTGCAGGCGGTGAGCCCGGCCGTCGAAGCGAGGACGGTCGCTGCGGCGAGCGATCTCGTGATCAGTGGCGTCGTCTTCAGGGGCATGGCGTTCTTCTCCATCGAAGGGCGGGCGGATGTTCGGCGGGCGGGTGTCTACGATGGCCGTGACCGTTCACGTGAACGGTCACGGCCGTGAGTGCCCACACGCTAAGCTGGCGGCCGTCGGCATGTCAAGGCGCATGTCGCGAAAGCCGAGACCGTTGGCACCATCTGCGTGTTGCCATCACCGGATGATCCCGAAGGAGACGACCGTGGAGCGCTCCGACGTGCCGCCGCCCGCCCTCCCGCGCCCCGACGGGCTCGGCCGCCGTGCCACCATCCGGGACGTCGCCCGCGAGGCCGGCGTCTCGCGGCAGACCGTCACCCGCGCGATGAACGGGATGTCCGAGATCAGCGCAGCGACCCGCGAGCGCGTGCTCGCCGTGAGCGAGACCCTCGGCTACGTCCCGAGCCGCTTCGCCGCGAACATGGCGCGGCAGAAGAGCATCGCGGTCGGTCTCGTGATCACCTCGCTGCGGAACCCGTACTACACCGACCTCGCCGCCGAGCTGCTGGAGGAGTTCTCCGCTCGCGGCTGGCAGGTCGTCGTCGTCGCCGAGACGAACGAGTCCGAGCAGCAGATCGTGGCGGACCTCGCCACCCAGGTGGACGTCATCGTCGGCTACCTCGCCCGCGAGAGCCTGGAGTCGATCCGCCGGGCGGCGCGGGGAGTGCCGGTCCTGCTGATCGAGCGCGACGCCGAGCTGCCCGGCGTGCACGCGATCGCCGTGGACTTCGCGCCCGGGATGCGCGCGCTCGTGGACGGACTGCGCGAGCGCGGGGCGCGGCGCATCGGCATGATCGACCACGCCGACCCGGGCTACTACGCGCCGAGCATCCGTCGGCACCGGTTCGAGGAGTGCCTCGAGCCCGGCGAGGCCGTGCTGGTCACGGCCGGCGACGAGACGATCGCCGGTGGGGCCGACGCCTTCGGCGAGCTGATCGCCGCGCACCCCGACGTCGACGCCGTCATCGCGTTCAACGACATGATGGCGCTCGGCGCCCTGCAGCGCGCGAGCCGGCTCGGGCTGAGGGTGCCGCGCGACGTCCGCATCGCCGGCATCGACGGCCTGAGCCTGGGCGCGGCCATGCTCCCCAGCCTCACCTCGCTCACCATCGACCGCGCGCTGATCGCCCGCGCGGCCGCCTTCCGGCTGTCGGAGCTGCTCACCCCCGGTGGTGCGGGCGCCGCTGACCCGATGACGGTCGTCACGCCCTGGCCGGAGTGGCGGGACAGCGCATGACTCGGGACAGCGCATGACAGGACAGCGCATGACACCCGCGGCCGACGTCCCGCAGCGCCCCCGCGTCCGCGTCCTACCCGACGGCCGTCGGCGGGTCAACGCGGTCTTCCCGATCGGTTCGGCTCCGTACGCTGAGGACTCGGGCCTACGTGCCGAATACGACGACGGGGGAAGCATGCTGCAGGTGACGGTGTCCGAGCGGACGTACCTCCTCGCCGCGGACGCGACGATGGAGCGGACGAAGCAGGCCGTCCTCGAGGCGATGCGCGCCGCGCCCGCGTTCCTCTCTCTCCGCACGGTGCTCGGCGGGCAGGTCGAGGTGCTGCTGACCGCGACGAGCTCCGTCGTGCTCGAGCTGCACGACGAGGCTCCGCTCCCCACGGCGCCGCACGCGGACGGGGCGCCCGACTACGACGACCTCTACGGAGTGGACTACCTCTGACCCGAGGGAGTGGCGGAGGCCGGTCGTAGACTGGAGCGCACATGCGCAGACACAGCCTGACCCCTCGTCCAGACTGGCGTGCCCGGTGCGACGAGGTCGGCTTCAGCTTCTACGACCTCCCGTCCGAGGGCGGCCGGCCCTACTGGAACGAGTCCGCGGCCTACAGCTTCACGCCCGCCGAGATCGAGCTGCTCGAGACGGCGACGCAGGAGCTCTTCGACCGCTGCATGGACGCCTGCGAGCACGTCGTCCGCACCGGGCGCTTCGCCGAGTTCGGCATCCCGGAGCGCTTCCACGACCTCGTGCGCACCTCGTGGGAGGAGGACGACCCGACGGTCTACGGACGCTTCGACCTCGCCTACGACGGCGACCGCACGGTGTCGCTGCTGGAGTTCAACGCCGACACCCCGACCTCGCTCGTCGAGACGGCCGCCGCGCAGTGGCAGTGGCTCGAGCAGACGCGCGGGCCCGAGGCCGACCAGTTCAACAGCCTGCACGAGCAGCTCGTCGAGCAGTGGCGGCACCTCCGGGTCGACCGCTGGCGCCTGGACGAGGGCGCGCGGCTGCACCTCGCCTCGCTGCACGACTCCGGCGACGGCGAGCTGATCGTCGAGGACGCGGACACCGTCGCCTACATGGCCGAGACCGCGGCGCAGGCGGGCTTCGACCCGAAGCTGATCTTCGTGGAGGACATCCGCTACGAGCTCGACGGCGCCGGCTTCCTCGACGCCGACGGCGAGCCGATCCGGCGGATCTTCAAGCTCTACCCGTGGGAGTGGATGCTCGGCGAGCAGTTCGGCGGGCTCCTGCTCGACCGGCGCGAGCGCACCCGCTGGGTCGAGCCGGCCTGGAAGCTGCTGCTCAGCAACAAGCAGCTGCTCGTGATGCTCTGGGAGCTGTTCCCGGGCCACCCGAACCTCCTCCCCGCCTCCGTCGAGCCGCTGGTCGGCACCGCGCAGGTGCGCAAGCCCCGGCTCGGCCGGGAGGGCGCGAACGTCACGATCCTCGACGCGGACGGCTCGGTCGTCGCGGAGAACGGCGGCGCGTACGGCGAGGAGGGCTTCATCCACCAGTCCCTCGCCGACCTGGCCCGCATCGACGGGCGGACGGTCGTGATCGGCAGCTGGATCGTCGGCGAGACGCCGGCCGGCATCGACGTCCGCGAGACCGGCGGGCCGATCACCGGCGACCTCGCGGAGTTCGTGCCGCACTTCATCGACGAGCCCGCCTTCGGCCACGCCGAGCACAGCCGGCCCCAGGACGGCCGGCCCCAGGACGCGCGCGAGAACCGCCCGCAGGACGAGGAGATCCGATGACCGCCCCCGACGACCGGCCTCAGGACGCCCCGTCCGACTCCGCCGGCGACGCCACCGGCACCACCCGCACCGCGCGGCGCCGCTCGGGCGACGTCGGCATCAGCGGCATCGCCTCGAAGCGGCGCGGCCTCGTCATCGGCGGCGTCGTCGCCGTCGGCGTCCTCGGTCTGGCGGCCGCGCTGAACTCCGCGAACCCCTCCACCGACGGCGTCGTCACCACCGGGGCCGACGGCCAGGACTACGTCATCCCGGAGAACGCCGAGCGCCCGGTGTACTCGAGCCGCGAGGACTGCCTCGCCGACGTCCGCGAGCAGATCGCGCAGCTCCAGGCCCAGGGCGAGGAGGTCGGCGACGATCCGGAGCAGCTCTGCGAGGCGACGGACGAGTACCGCGGTCACTACGCCGGCGGCTACTGGATCGGCCCGCTGATCTTCGCGTCGTCGCGCTGGAACTCGACCCGGGCGACGAGCTGGGCGCCGGTCACGACGGGCGGCTTCGCGGCTCGAGGACCGACGCAGCCCGACGTGGTGCAGAAGGCGCCCGCCGGATCCACGGTCGGCTCGAAGGCGACCCTCGCCGGCGGCTTCGGCGGCACGGGCAAGTCCGGCTTCGGCTCGACCGTCGGCGGCTGAGCGCCGCCGACGCAGGCCTTCTCAGCGGCGGGCGTCGCGGAGCAGATCCAGGGAGGCCCGCACGTCGCGGCGCACGTCCTTGTCGGGGTCGCGGACCATCGAGGTCAGGGTCTGCTCGACACTCGCCGCGAACTCGCCCTTCGCGTCGCGCCCGGAGCCGATCCCGGCGATGGCCGCGGCGACCAGCGCCCGGGCGCCGGCCGCGCGGACCCGCGCGTGCTCGTCCGTGGTGAGCCGCGCCAGCTTCTTCTGCCCGCCGAGGACGCGCTCGGCGCAGACCCGCGCGCACATCTCGCGCACGCGCCAGGCCGGGTTGGCCAGTCCCGCGAGGACCGCGTCGGCCGCGGTGTCGTCCCAGACGTAGAGCAGGGCGCGGGCGCCCCAGAGCTCGGGCCAGTACAGCGACGGAGCTCCCTGCAGGACGCCCGCCGCGTGCTCGCCCCCGACGGTGAGCAGGAACGCCTCGCCCTCGTAGCCGCCGGTCAGCAGCGCGGCCGAGCGCAGGGCGACGGCGCGCTCGCCCTCGCGGGCGACCTGGGCGCGCAGCCGCTCCTCGAGGGGATCGGTGAGGGTGACGGAGGGTTCGCTGTCGGAGGCCATAGGGCCCCCAGCGTAGTCGGACCGCCGTCCTCCCCGGCACGGGGGATGCGGCGGCCCGAGCGCCGTCGCTAGCGTGGCGGGATGTCACGAATCACGCGCTCCGGCGCTCCCGCGCGCCTCGGCGCCACCGCCAGCACGGCCACCGCCGCCGCCCTCCTCGTCCTCCTCGCCGGCTGCTCCTCCCCCGCCGCCACCGACTCCGGCAGCGACGCCGAGGAGATCGAGACGGCCGCCGCGACCGGCGACACGATCACCGGCGACGGCTACTCCTACTCCGTTCCCGAGGGCTGGGGCGCCCCCGACGCCGACCCCGCGACGATGGGCGCCGACACCCTCGCCGCCGACCTCACCGACACCGACGGCTTCGCCGACAACGTCAACGTCGTGCTCAGCCCGGCCGGCGAGGTCTCCGCCGAGCAGGTCGAGGACGCCGGGGTCACCGAGCTCGAGAGCGCGGGCGCCACCGACGTCGAGGCGAACGACCGCGTCGTCGTCGCCGGTGCCGAGTCCGCGCACCTCAGCGCGAACCTGACCGCGTCGGGGGCGACCTACGCCGTCGAGCAGTACTACGTCACCGACGAGGGCCAGACCTATGTCGTCACCTTCTCGTTCAGCCCCACCGTGGACGACGACCAGCGCGAGGCCGTCGCCGAGTCGGTCCTCGCCTCCTGGGCCTGGGCCTGATCCGGCTCTGATCCGGCCCTGATCCGGTGAGGCCCCCCTGCTCCGGCCGCCGCCTCAGCCGCGCGGCCGGAGCAGGAAGTCGACGTGCCCGAGGACGGACGCGGCGACCAGGGGCCGGCGCCCGACGACGGGCAGGACGATCGTCCCGAGGATCGAGAGGCCCAGCTCGTCGACGGGGGTGTCGGCCGGGAGCTGCCCGGCCTCGACGGCCTTCGCGAACCGGTCCGAGAGCGTCTGGTCGACGCCGAAGGCACGGCCCAGGCGCTCCCCCACGGCGGCGTCCTCCGCTCCGGCGGCGATCAGCGAGCGGATCAGCGACGCGCCCGTCTCCGTGCCGGCGAGCTCCAGGATCGGCGCGAGCCAGACCCCGAGGTCGCGGCGCAGATCGCCGGTGTCGGGCGGCTCGACCTCGATCGCGACCAGCCGGCCCTCGATCATGCAGTCCGCGATCAGCGCACCGCGCGAGGGCCACCAGCGGTAGACGGTCTGCTTGGAGACCCCGGCGTCCTTCGCGATGCCCTCCATCGTGAGGTGATCCCAGCCCTGCTGCACGAACAGCCGCGCGGTCGCCTCGAGGACCGACTCCCGGGCCGCGGCGCTGCGGACCGGTCCGCTCCGATGCTCCGTCATGCGTCGAGCGTACAGCGACGCTAGACGAGACGTCGCGTATGATCTAGCGACCGCCGCCGCCCGACTCCGGGCCCCCCTCTCGATCGGACTCCTCCTTGGCCTCCCTGCTCTTCCGTCTGGGCACCTTCGCCGCTCGTCGCGCGTGGGCGGTGATCGTCGCCTGGGTCGTGATCCTCGGCGTCGGCGTCGGCGCCTTCCTCGCGGTCGGCGGCTCGCTGACCAACAGCTTCGACATCCCCGGCACCGCGTCCGGCGCCGTCACCGACCAGCTGGCCGAGAAGCTGCCCGACACCGCCGGCGGCACCGGCACCGTCGTCTACCGGAGCGCCGACGGCTCGGCGCTCTCCGCCGAGCAGGAGTCGGCGATCTCGGCGCTGGCCGCCTCGGCCGCCGATCTCGAGGGCGTCGCCGCGGTCGTCGATCCCTTCGCTGCGCGCCAGTCGCAGCTCGACGGCGCGCAGCAGCTCGCCGACGGCCGGGCGCAGCTCCAGGCCGGTCAGGAGCAGCTCGACGCCGGGCAGGCGCAGCTCGACGCGGGACAGGCCCAGCTCACCGCAGGCCAGCAGCAGCTGACCGCGGTCCGCGAGCAGGCGGTCGCCGCCGGTGCTCCGGAGCAGCAGCTCGCCGCCCTCGACGCCCAGCAGGCGCAGCTCGACGCGCAGCAGGCCGAGCTCACCGCGCAGCAGTCCGCGCTCGACGCCTCGCGCACCGAGCTCGAGGCCGGCGCCGCACCGCTCGACCAGGGCGAGGAGCTGCTCGCGCTCGCCGACGGCATCGGCGTCGTCTCGGCGGACGGCTCGACCGCCATCGTCAACGTCTCCTTCACCGAGCCGCGCCTGGAGCTGCCGGAGGAGGTCAAGCAGGGCGTCATCGACCACTTCGAGTCCGCCCCGGTCGCCGGCGCCGACGTCAGCTTCGCGACCGATCTCGCGCAGGGCGTCCCGCAGATCTTCGGCGTCGGCGAGGCGGTCGGCCTCGTCTTCGCCGGCGTCGTCCTGATCGTGATGCTCGGCTCGCTCGTCGCGGCCGCGCTCCCGATCGTCACCGCGCTCGTCGGCGTCGGCGTGGGCGTCACCGCCTCGCTCTCCTTCTCCGGCGTCATCGACATGGCCTCGGTGACCCCGGTGCTCGGCGTGATGCTCGGTCTCGCGGTCGGGATCGACTACTCCCTCTTCATCGTCAACCGGCACCGCAAGCAGCTGCTCTCGGGCGTCGAGGTGCGGGAGTCGATCGGCCTCGCCAACGGCACCTCCGGCACCGCCGTCGTCTTCGCCGGCTCGACCGTCGTGGTCGCGCTGCTCGCCCTCAACGTCACCGGCATCCCGTTCCTCGGCCTGATGGGCACGGTCGGCGCGGTCTGCGTCGCGGTCGCCGTGCTGATCGCGGTCACGCTCGCCCCGGCGATCCTCGGCCTGCTCGGCACCCGGCTCCTGCGTCGCAAGGCCCGCTCGGCCGTCGTGCACCACGCGGCGGCGAAGACGGTCGCGCCGATGTCGACCCTGCGCGCGGTCCTCACCGTCGTCGGCACCGTCGCCGTGCTCCTCGTCATCGCGATCCCCGCGCTCTCGATGCGCCTCGGTCTGCCCGACGGTGCGAGCGAGCCCGAGGGCTCCACGAGCGCCCGCACCTTCGAGATCGTCGGTGACGAGTTCGGCGCCGGAGCGAACGGCCCGCTGCTCGTGACCGCGACGGTCCCCGGCGGGGTCGCCGACGACGCGCTCCTCGCCACCCAGGTCGACGTCGCCCGCACGATCGCCGAGCAGGACGATGTCGTCGCCGTGGCGCCCGTCGCCGCCTCCGACGACGGCACCCTGCTCGCCTTCCAGGTGCTGCCGACCGACGGCCCGAACAGCGCCTCGACCGAGGCCCTCGTGCAGGACCTCCGCGCCCTGCCGCCGGTGGCCGACGACATCGTCCTCGGCGTCGCCGGCCAGGCGGCGACCAACATCGACATCTCCGAGGGGCTGAACGATGTCCTGCCGACCTACCTGGCGGTCGTCGTCGGGCTCTCGCTGCTGATCATGATCCTGGTGTTCCGCTCGCTCCTCGTGCCGCTGATCGCGACGGGCGGCTTCATCCTGTCGCTGTTCGCGACCTACGGGCTGATCGTCGCGGTCTTCCAGTTCGGCTGGGGCGCCGACCTGATCGGGCTGCACTCGACCGGGCCGATCCTGAGCTTCCTGCCGGTGATCCTGGTCGGGATCCTCTTCGGGCTGGCGATGGACTACCAGCTCTTCCTCGCCTCGGGGATGCGCGAGGCCTACGTGCACGGGGCGAGCGCGCGGCTCGCCGTCGCGCAGGGCTTCCAGGCCGGGAAGGCGGTCGTGATCGCCGCTGCCCTGATCATGGTCGCGGTCTTCGGCGGCTTCATCTTCTCGGAGTCGACCATCATCCGCTCGATGGGCTTCGGCCTCGCGTTTGGAGTCCTGCTGGACGCGTTCGTCGTCCGGATGCTGCTGATGCCGGCGCTGATGCACCTGCTCGGCCGCTCCGCCTGGTGGCTCCCCCGCTGGCTCGACCGCCTCCTCCCGGACGTCGACCTGGAGGGCGCCGCGCTCGAGCGGACGCACCCGCACCCGCAGTCCTGAGCGTCCCGGCTACATTGGCGGGATGACTGCCGCTCCGGACTCCCGCGCCTGGCGGCGGTCGCCCGCCACGCCCGACCAGCGCCGCGCCGACGCCGCCACCGCCGCCGTCCTCTTCGGCGCCGCCGTGCTCTCGCTGGTGCTGGGCCGTGCGATCGGGCTGTTCACCGATCCCGCGTCGCCCGCGCTCAGCGCCGCTGTGCTGGCCGTCGTCATCCTGCCGCTCGCGTTCCGCCGGGTGGCGCCCGTGCCCGTCCTCGCGGTCATCGGGGCCGCGTTCCTGCTGGTCGGCGAGCTGAGGGTGCCCGAGCTCACGATCAGCAACATCGCCCTGTTCATGGCCCTCTACAGCGTCGGCGCGTGGGAGCCGAACCGGACGCGGGCGGGCTGGGCACGCGGCGTGCTCGTCGCCGTGATGGCGGTCTGGCTGCTGGTCACGTTCTTCCGCGCGAGCACGCAGGACCTCGACTTCGACGGTGCCGGGATCGGCGCGCTCACCCCGGTCGCGGCGTACATGCTCCAGCAGATCCTGATCAACGTCCTCTACTTCGCCGGCGCCTGGTGGTTCGGAGACCACGCCTGGGCCTCCGCCCGCCAGCGCGCCCTGACCGACCTGCGCACCCGCCAGCTCGAGGAGGAGCAGTCCACCGTCGCCCGCCAGGCCATCACGATCGAGCGGCTGCGGATCGCGCGCGAGCTGCACGACGCGGTCGCCCATCACGTCTCGCTGATGGGCGTGCAGGCCGGAGCGGCGCGGATGCTCGTCGACGCCGATCCGGCGAAGGCGCACGAGCAGCTCCAGGCGCTCGAGGGCACGTCCCGCGCGGCGGTCGGCGAGCTCTACCAGCTGCTCGGCACGCTGCGCGACGAGGAGTCCGTGCTCGACCCGGTCACCGCCTCGCTCGACCTGGGCGCGCTGCCGGCGCTGATCGCGGACGCGGAGGCCTCGGGGCTGCGCGTCTCGCTCGAGGTGGTCGGCGAGCCCGTCGACCTCCCCGCGCTGGTCGGGCTGAACCTCTACCGGATCGCCCAGGAGTCGCTCACCAACGTCCTCAAGCACGCCGGACCCGGCACCCGCGCGCGCGTGCACCTGCGCTACGAGGGCGACTCCGTCGAGCTCGAGGTCGCCGACGACGGACTCGGGCGCCCCGGCCCGCGCCGGCAGGGCGGCGGCCTCGGCCTGCTCGGGATGCGCGAGCGCGCGGCGACCCTCGACGGCGTCCTCGAGACGGGGCCGCGGGCCGGCTCCGGCTGGGTCGTGCGCGTCGCCGTGCCGCTCGCGGTGCGGGCGTGAGCGGCGGTCCGGGCGTGCGCGTCGTCCTCGTCGACGACCACGCGCTGATGCGCCAGGGCATCCGCACGATCCTCTCGCTGCAGGCCGGCATCGAGGTGGTCGGCGAGGCCTCCAGCGGCGAGGAGGCCGTCGAGGTCGTCGCGCGCACCCGCCCGGACGTCGTCTGCATGGACGTCGAGATGCCCGGGATCGGCGGGCTCGAGGCGACCCGGCGGATCCTCGCCGAGCCGGACGCGACCGTGCAGGTGCTCGTGCTGACCACGTTCGAGCGCGAGGACTACCTCGTCGCGGCGCTCGAGGCGGGCGCGAGCGGCTTCCTGCTGAAGAACTCGCCGCCGGAGCGCCTCGTCGCCGGAGTCCGCGCGATCGCGGCGGGCGACGCCCTGCTCGCGCCCGAGCTGACCCGGGCGGTGATCGAGCGCGCCGTCGCCCGCGAGCGCGACCGGTCGTCCGCGCCGTTCCCGGCGCCGCCGCCCTCGGCGGCCCCCGACACGCTGACCGCCCGCGAGCTCGAGGTGCTCCGCCTGCTCGCCCAGGGGCTCTCCAACGACGAGATCGCCGAGCTCCTCGCCGTCGGGCGGGCGACGGTGAAGACCCACGTCTCGAACGTGCTCGCCAAGCTGTCCCTCCGCGACCGCGTGCAGGCCGTCGCCTTCGCCTACCGCTCCGGCCTGGTCGACCCGCGGCGGGCCCCGGAGGCTCCCGCGTCCTGAGCGATCCCGCCAGAGACCGCTCACCGCGCCACCGATTGCGGAGCGTCGGAGGGGAGGCGGGAGACTCCCGGCGACGAGCCGCACGCCGGAGGATCGGGGTCCCACCGGGGACGCGCACCGGCGCAGGAGGAGAGACGATGACCCAGGGCACGCACGGACAGGGAGCGGACTCGCCGGCACCGGGGCTCCCGCGACGGACCGCCCTGGCGGGTGCATGGACGATCCCCGTGATCGCGGCGGCCGTCTCGGCCCCCGGGGCCGCAGCGTCCGCCCCGCCGTCCGCGGAGGGGCCCTTCGTCGGCGTGGTGCTCACCCGGAGTGCCGAGGCGATCGACGAGTTCGTCGTCGAGGTCCGCGTGGCGCGGACCGGGCCCGCCGGCGCCCCCGTCGTCCTTCCCCTCGAGGCGCGGATCGACATCACGACCGACCACGACGTCGACGTCTGGTCGGGAGGGATCGTCGCCGACGGTCCCCGGGCCGGCCGCCTCGTGATCCCTCCCGGCTCCTACCGGAACGTGGGGAGCATCGCGCTGGAGGACACCGCGACCCTGCAGCTGGGGTCGGCCGCCTCCGGGCTGTCCTCGACGTTCAGCCCTCTCCCGAAGGGACTGGTCACCGTCACGGCCACCGTGACCCGCGGTCCGGTCTACACCGGCACCGACGGCCGCGGCTACGGCGCGATCGGCCTGGCGTCGCGGACGATCCGCTTCTCCCTCTGACCCCGCCTGCGGCCGCGCGCGCCTCCTCCGCCCCGAGGTGGAGGCCGCCGTTCAGTCCCGCGCCGGAGGTGCCGGAGACGCGCCCTCCCTAGCGTGGAGGGGTCAGTCGGATCCGAGGAGGTCGCATGCTCAGCGTGCAGAACATCAGTCGCAGCTTCGGCGCCCATCGCGCCGTCGACGACGTCAGCTTCGATGTCGGGCGGGGCCGGCTCACCGGCTTCGTCGGCGGGAACGGCGCCGGGAAGACCACGACGATGCGGATGATCCTCGGCGTCCTGCGCCCGGACTCCGGCGAGGTCCTCCTCGACGGCACGCCGGTCGGCCAGGCGGCGCTGCACGGCTTCGGCTACATGCCGGAGGAGCGCGGCCTCTATCCGAAGATGGAGATCGGCGAGCAGCTCGCCTACCTGGCCCGGCTGCACGGCATCGACAAGGCCACCGCCGTCCAGCGTGCCGACGACCTGCTCGAGCGCCTCGGCCTGATCGAGCGCCGACGCGACAAGCTCGAGGCGCTCTCGCTGGGCAATCAGCAGCGCGTGCAGGTGGCCGCGGCCCTCGTGCACGACCCGGACGTGCTGATCATGGACGAGCCGTTCTCCGGACTCGACCCGCTCGCGGTCGACGAGGTGGTCACGGTGATCGCCGAGCACGCCGCACGCGGCATCCCGGTGCTGTTCTCCTCGCACCAGCTCGACGTGGTCGAGCGGCTCTGCGACGACCTGGTGATCATCGCCGGCGGCCAGGTGAAGGCCGCGGGCGAGCGCGAGGCGCTGCGCGAGCAGTACTCCGGCGACCGGTGGTCGCTCGAGATCGACGGCGACGCGGGCTGGGTCCGCGGCGTCCCCGGCGTCGAAGTGGAGGAGCTGGCCGGCACGTCGGTGCTCTTCCACGCCGACCCGCGAGCCGCCGACGCCGTGCTCCGCGCCGCCGTCGAGCGCGGCACCGTGTCGTCGTTCCGGCCCGTGCGGCCGACCCTCGGAGAGATCTTCCGGGACATCGTGGTGAGCGCGCCCGCGGGCGCCGAGAAGGAGACGGAGGCGGTCCGATGACGACGAGCAGCACGAGGAGCACCGGCACCGGCGCGCAGGACGGCCGGCTGAGCACCTGGGGCGCGACGCTCCTGGTCGCGGAGCGCGAGATCCTCTCCCAGGTGCGGTCGAAGGCGTTCCTCATCTCGACGGTCATCACGCTCGTGCTGGTGATCGGCGGGATCGTGCTCTCGAACGTGCTCGGCAGCCGCACCGCCGACGCGACTCCGGTCGCGGTCGTCGGCTCCGCGGGCTCCTCGGTGGTCCCCGCCGACACCCTCGACGTCACCGAGGTCGCCACGGCGGCGGAGGCGGAGGAGCTGGTGCGCTCCGGCGACGTCGACGCGGCGCTCGTCCCCAGCGACGACGCGCTCGGCTTCGCGGTCCTCGCCCTCGACGAGGCACCGGAGGGACTGGTCGCGGCCCTCTCGGCGAGCCCCGCCGTCGAGCTCCTCGAGCCCTCCGAGACGCCGTCGGGTCTGCGCACGCTGATCGGCCTGGCGTTCGGCCTGGTGTTCATGCTCGCCGTGCTCGGCTCGGGCGCGACGATCATGCAGAACACCGTGCAGGAGAAGCAGTCCCGCATCGTCGAGATCCTGCTCGCCGCGGTGCCCGCCCGGGCGCTGCTGGCCGGCAAGATCCTCGGCAACTCGGTGATCGGCGTCGGCACGGCCGCCGCGATCGCCGCCGCGTCCGCCCTCGGGCTCGCGATCACCGGCCAGACCGAGCTGCTCGACCTGCTGTCGGCCCCGCTGATCTGGTTCGTCGTCTTCTTCGTCTTCGGCTTCGTCCTGGTCGCGAGCGTCTTCGCGGCCGGCGCGGCGCTCGTCTCCCGGCAGGAGGACACCGGCTCGGTGATGACCCCCGCGATGATGCTCGTGATGGTGCCGTACTTCGGCGTCGTGCTCTTCGGCGACAACCCGCTGGTGATGACGATCCTGTCCTACGTGCCCTTCAGCGCTCCGGTCGCGATGCCGGTGCGGCTGTTCTTCGGCGAGGCCGAGTGGTGGGAGCCGCTGCTCTCCCTCGGCCTCCTCGTCGTCGCCACCGCCGCCGTGATGGCCGTCGCCAGCCGGATCTACACCAACTCCCTGCTGCGCATGGGCTCCCGCGTCCGCCTCCGCGACGCCCTGACGCCCAGCTGACGCCGACCTGTCGCTGCCAGATCGACGGCATCGTGCCACCGATTCGGTGGCGTCGGCCCCCGGACCGGAGACTTCGGACTTCCAGCGGAGGATCGGTGCACGTCTCCCGCCTGTCACGAGCACCGACGCGATCAGGGAGAGACGATGTCGGACGCTCGACGGGACCATGCACGCTTCGATCAGGGGGACGGCGCCGAGCGGGGGGTGACGCGCCGGACCGCCGTGGCGGCGGTCGCGTGGACCACCCCCGTGGTCTCGGCCGCCGTGGCGGCGCCGGGCGCGGCCGCCTCCGCACCGGTGCCGGTGGA
Organism: Rathayibacter sp. VKM Ac-2835; assembly: GCF_013266705.1. NCBI lineage: Bacteria > Bacillati > Actinomycetota > Actinomycetes > Micrococcales > Microbacteriaceae > Rathayibacter > Rathayibacter sp. VKM Ac-2835. The sequence continues at coordinate 28,386 of NZ_JABSNQ010000001.1, forward strand.
TCAGGGACCGTACGTCGGGCTCTTCCTCATCCCCCGCCGTGCGGGCGAGTTCCGGATCGACCTGAGGGTCGCCAGGAGCGGACCGGCCGGGTCCCCCGTCGTGCTCGCCGACGAGGCGAGGGTGGACATCGCGTCGGAGCACGACGTCGAGACCTGGGCCGCGGGGATCGTCGTCGACGGCCCGAGGGCCGGGCATCTCCTGCTCGCGGCCGGGTCCTACCCCTCGGCCGGGTCGTACACCGGCAAGGACGGGGTGACCCTCCAGGTGGCGAGGATCGTGGGGAGCGGGTACTCCAGCTTCACCTCGCAACCCAAGGGACGGTTCGCTGTGACGGCCACCGTGACGCGAGGTCGAGTCCACCCGGGCGCCGATCCGAAGGCGCAGACGGCGCTCGGCTTCGGGACGCAGACCCTCAGCCTCGTGGCCTGACCGGACGACCTCGTGCCAGGTCTGCTGCATCGCGCCACGGATTCGGCGGATCAGAACCGGAGGCCGAGGATGGCGGGATCGTCCGGCATCAGCGGCTCGATGCGTCGCGAGGAGCCGCCCGACCACAGGGAGGTCTCTCGTGTCCGACAGTCGTCCCGACGTACCCGGAGTCACCCGCCGGGCCGCGATGGCGATGGCGTGGTCGGCGCCCGTCATCGCCACGGCGGTCGGCGCGCCCGCAGCCGCCGCATCCGCCCCGCGACCACTCGAGGTCGGGCCGTACGTCGGCCTCTTCCTGGACTCCCTGTCGTCGGGGAACTTCGTCCTCGAGCTCCGGGCAGCGCACAGCGGACCGCCCGGAGCACCCGTCGAGCTCCTCAGCGACGCCCGGATGGACGTCACCGCCGAGCACGACGTCGGGCACTGGTCGGAGTGGCTCGTCGTCGACCGGCCGCGCTGCGCCCACCTCGTGATCCCGGCCGGGAGCTCGCCGAGCCGCGGCATGTACACGGACCGGGAAGGACGCCTGATGCAGGTGGCGCCCCTCGGACCGGGACGGATGTTCTGCGCACTGACGCCGCTTCCCCCCGGCCGCTTCCGTGTCACAGCGACCGTGACGCGAGGCCCTGTCTCCCCCGAGACGACGGGTGAGGCCCCCGCGTTCCTCGGCCTTCCGACCCGCACGGTCCTCGTCGACGTCTGAGAGCTGCGGGCGCGGGTCTCGATGCGCGCCTGGGCTGCTCGACCGTCCTGCAGCGCGCGCTACCAGCCCTCGGGGCCCGCGCTCCCGGCCTCGTACTCGTCGAGGGGGGTGCCGCCCTCGGCCCAGTGCGAGAGCACCGGGGTGACGATGCGCCAGCACTGCTCGGCGACGGCGCCCGGGACCGACAGCAGGGTGTCGCCCTGGAGGATCCCCGCGAGCACCTGCGCGTAGGGGTCGAGCGTGGCCGCGCCGGGCTGCGCCTCCAGGGTGGTGCGCTCGACGTCGGTCAGGTCGTCGGCGCTGTTGACGAGCAGGTCGAGGCTCACGTCGCCGCCCTTGAGCGACATCCGCAGGACCGTGCCGGACGCGTCGTCGCCGGAGCGCAGGCCCCGCGGCGGCGTCGCGGCGCGGAAGTGCACGGCGACCTCGTGGCGCGGGTCGCCGACGGCCTTGCCGGAGCGCAGCACGAACGGCACGCCGGCCCAGCGGGGGGTGTCCACCTGGAGCAGCAGCTGCGCGAGAGTCTCGGTGCCGGCCTCGGGGTCGACGTCGGGCTCGTCGACGTAGGAGGGGAAGAAGCGGCCGTCCACCCGGCCCTCGGTGTAGCGGGCGCGCCGGGCGGTGGCGGGGTCGTCGCGCCAGAGGCGGACGGCGCCGAGCGCCTCGGCCATCCGCTCGTGCACATGCTCGGGCGAGACCTCCTCCGGGCGCTCCATCGTCGTCAGCGCGAGCACCATCAGCAGGTGGCTCTGCAGCATGTCGCGCAGGGCGCCGGTGCCGTCGTAGAAGGCGGCGCGGCCCTCGATCCCGAGGGTCTCGTCGTAGACGATCTCGATCTTCTCGATCTGCTCGGCGCTCCAGCTCGCCTCCAGCAGGCGGTTGCCGAAGCGCAGGCCCAGCATGCCCATCACGGTGGCGTTGCCGAGGAAGTGGTCGATGCGCCAGAGGCGGTCCTCGGAGATCACCGGAGCGAAGGCGGCGTTCAGCGCGATCGCGTCGTCGAGGTCCTCGCCGAACGGCTTCTCGATCGCGACGACCAGGTCCTCCGGGAGCTCGAGCTTCGAGAGCGAGTCGGCGACCCTGTGCCCCATCGCCGGCGGCAGCGCGACGTAGAGCACGGGCGTGGACGGGCAGGCGTCGAGCAGGGCCTTCAGCTGGCCCGGGTCGGAGGCGTCGGTGGCGACGAAGCGGGCGCGCGAGGCGAGGTCGTCGACGGTGTGCGCGGCGATGCCGGCGGACTCGAGGCTGCGGCGGACGAGGCCCTGCCACTCGTCGTCGGTCTGCGGGGTGCGCGCGGCGCCGATCAGGGTCAGCTCGGAGTCGCGGGCGAGCTCGGCGACGCGGCCCAGGCCCGGCAGGAGCAGCCGCTCGGTGAGGTCGCCCCCCGCGCCGAGGATCGCGATGGTGCGCCGGGTGCTCTCGAGGGCGGTGGCCTCGGGGATGCCGATCGGGTCGGTCATGGTGTCTCCTCCTGTGCGTCGGGGTGGCTGTGCTCGGGGTGCGTCGTCACGGTATCCGACCGCTCCTGCTCCCCCGCCGAGAGGGCCGGCACCCGTACCGTCGTCCCTCACGCCTCGGGGATCGTGCGCTCGAACAGCGCCGGCCGCTCCACGTCGGGGTCGGGGCCGCTGCGGACGCCGGTGTCGAGCCCGTCGATCCGGGTCAGCTCGTCGTCGCTCAGCTCGAAGTCGAAGACGTCGATGTTCGCGGCGATCCGCTCGCGGTTCGTCGACTTGGGGATCGCGGAGCGGCCCTGCTGCAGGTGCCAGCGGAGCATCACCTGCGCCGGGCTCTTGCCGTGCTCGGTCGCGATCGCGCCGATCGTCGCGTCGTCCATCACGCTGCGGCGCTCGTCGCCCCAGCCGGGGTAGAAGGTGATCCCGCCGATCGGCGACCAGGCCTGGGTGAGGATCCCGCGCTCCGCGTCCTCGCGGCGCACATCCGGCTGGCTGAAGTAGGGGTGAAGCTCGACCTGGTTGACGGCGGGGATCACGTCGACCTCGGCGAGGAGCCGCGCGAGGTGCGCCGGCGTGAAGTTGCTGACGCCGATCGCGCGCACCCCGCCGTCGGCGAGGAGCTTCTCGAGCGCCCGGTACGCGGCGATCGTGCTGTCGAAGCGGGAGGGGACGGGCTGGTGCAGGATCAGCAGGTCGAGCTGCTCGACGCCGAGCTTGCCGGTCGCCTTCTCGAACGCGTGCAGCGTCTCGTCGTAGCCGTAGTCGGTGACCCAGATCTTCGTCTCGACGAACACCTCCGAGCGGTCCAGGCCCGAGCGGCGGATCCCCTCGCCGACCTCGCGCTCGTTGCCGTAGGCGGCGGCGGTGTCGATGTGGCGGTAGCCGGCCTCGAGGGCGGACAGCACGGCGGCCGTCGTCTCCTCGGGCGCGCTCTGGAAGACGCCGAGCCCGAGAGCGGGAAGGGTGACGCCGTTGTTGAGGGTGAGCTGCTGAGTCATCCCTCCACGCTAGAACGCGAGCGCGGCCGCTGGGAGGGGTTGGCAGCACCCGTCGGGACGGGCACCGCGGCAGGACGTCACGTCGTCGCGGCCCGCGCCTTCCGGGCACGCCGCTCGCGCCGGTCGCTGCGGGCGACGCTGACCACCAGCGCGATCGAGAGGCCGATGAGGACGTACTCGACGAGCGCGGTGGTGGTGTCGCCGCCGAGGCCGGGAGTGGCGGACTGGTCGTCGCCGCCCTGCTGCAGGAAGCGGGCGAAGTCGCCCAGGCCGTGCAGCACGATCGGCACCCAGAGCGTTCCGGTCGCCCGCAGCGCGCCGTAGAAGATCGCGCCGTCCATCGCGAGGAAGGCGACGGCCAGCGCGGTCGCCGGCAGCGGGACGCCGTTCAGCAGGTAGCCCGCGGTGTGCGCGAGGCCGAAGGCGATCGAGGTGATCAGCAGCGCGGCGAGCTCGCCGTGGTGGCCGAGGACCGCGACGCGGAAGAGGCCGCGGAAGTACAGCTCCTCGCCGGCGCCGATCAGGAGGCAGCCGACCAGGAAGACCAGCACCATCGGCAGCTCCCGCTCCGCCCAGGGCACGGCGAGCAGGAGCAGCACGGTCTGCACGACGAGGACGACGGGGATCGCCAGCAGCCACCAGCGCCGCCGCTCGGTGAACGGCGACGGGGCGGTCCACGCCTCGTGGAGCCAGCCGGCGCGCCGCAGGAACAGCACACCGAGGGCGATGAGGACCCCGACGGGGAGCCAGGTGCCGATGACGAAGTCGAGGGTCTCGTCGCCGCCCGCGAGCGGATCGAGCAGCGTGCCGACGCCGGCGGCGATGAGCACGTAGAGCACGGCGGCCGCGACGCCCACGGCGATGACGCGCGGGACCGGGCGGCGCTCGGCGCTCATGCCGTCGCTCCCTGCTCGAGGGCGCTGCGCCGCCGGCGCCGCTCGCTCACGACGAGCACGAGCAGCAGGATCAGTCCCGTCGCGATGACGAGGTAGGTGCTGAACGCGGGCAGGAGCCCGGCGATCGTCCCCGCCGGGTGCTCGGCGTGCAGGAGCAGCGTCGGATCGGTGGAGGCGTGCAGCAGGATCGGCCCGAGCAGGCTGCCGGTCACCCGGAGCGCCAGGTACATCACGATGCCGAAGCCGAAGGTGTAGACGACCTGGAGCGCGGTGACGGCGACGCCCTGGTCGCTCGTGAACACGTTGCCGATGTGCAGCGCGGCGAAGATCCCGGCCGAGGCCAGGGCGACCCGGATCTCGCCGTGGCCGCGCTTGCGCATCAGGTTCACGACGAATCCGCGGGTGAGCGTCTCCTCGGCGAAGCCGACGAACAGCCCGGTCAGCAGCCAGGAGGCGACGAGTGCTCCCCCGGCATCGGCGTAGTCGATGTCGAGCAGCGCCGAGACGTTGATCGCGAGGATCACGCCGATGCCGATCCACATCCAGCCGCGGCCGCGGATCGTCCGCGTCGCGAAGAGCTCGCGCAGCCACCCCAGCGAGAGCGCGAAGAGCACCAGCAGCACGCTCGCGAGGAGGATCGGCAGGCCGATCGAGAAGAAGACGTCGGTCGCGGAGCCCTCCTCGCCGCGGAGCGCGCTGCCGGTGTCGCCGACCACGAAGCCGAGCAGGTAGCCGATCAGCTCGTAGAGGCCGTAGTAGACGGCAGCGAGCAGGAGGGCCCGCCGGAACCCGCCGCGCTCCCAGAACCGCCGCCACGCCGTCGATGCGCGCCGTCCGTCGCGCTGCTCGTCGCGCTGTCCGTCGAACCGTCCGTTCATGACTCCCCCGAGTCGGTCCCCCGCAGAACCGTCACCCCTCACGCTAGCCCCTCGACGGAACCGCAGCGGTGTGAGGGGATGGAGCCGGTGCCCGACGACGTCCCTCCGCTCCCGGAGCGGCGCGCGCGCCCCTCAACGGAAGGTCGGGTCCGCCGTGCCCCTCAGCGTGCTGTTCATCGGAGGAACGGGCATCATCAGCTCGGAGGGCGTGCGCCGCGCGCTCGCGGTCGGGCACGAGGTGACCGTGCTGAACCGGGGTCGGACCTCGATCCGCCCGCTGCCCGACGGCGTCCGGACGCTCACCGCCGATGTCCGCGATCCGGGCTCGGTGCGCGAGGCGCTCGGGGACGAGCACTTCGATGCGGTGATCGAGTTCGCCGCCTTCACCCCCGAGCACGTGCAGCAGGACATCGACCTGTTCGCCGGGCGCACCGGCCAGTACGTCTTCATCAGCTCCGCGTCGGCCTACCAGAAGCCGCCGGCGCGACTCCCGGTGACGGAGTCGACGCCGCTGCGGAACCCGTACTGGAGCTACTCGCGGGACAAGATCGCCTGCGAGGACCTGCTGGTCGGCGAGTACCGGCGCACCGGCTTCCCGGTGACGATCGTCCGGCCCTCGCACACCTACGACCGCACCGCGCTCCCGGTCGACGGCGGCTGGACGGTGATCGACCGGATGCGGCGCGGACTCGAGGTGGTCGTGCCCGGCGACGGCACCTCGCTGTGGACGATCACCCACAGCCGCGACGTCGCCGTCGGCCTGGTCGGGCTGCTCGGCGCGCCGGCGGCGACCGGCGAGGCGTTCCACATCACCGGCGACGAGGCGCCCACCTGGGACCGCATCCACCACGACCTCGCGGCCGCCGCCGGCACCGAGGCGCGGATCGTGCACATCGCCTCCGACGCGATCGCCGCCGCCGACCCGGAGCTCGGCGCGGGCATCGTCGGCGACAAGGCGCACTCGATGGTCTTCGACAACGCGAAGATCCGGAGCCTGGTGCCGGCGTTCTCGCCCTCGACCCGCTTCAGCGACGGCGCGCGCGAGATCGTCGAGTGGTACGACGCGGACCCGGCGCGGCGGACCGTCGACGAGCGGATGGACCGGCTCTTCGACGCGCTGATCGAGACGTACCGGCCGCGGGCGCTCTGAGGGCCGGCGGTCAGACGACCGCGATGATCAGGTAGTCGCTGGACGGAGCGGCCGAGGTGCTCGACAGCGCCACGAGGCAGCTGACGATGTACCCCGAGGAGTGGACGCTGAACTGCGGCGGGACCGGCGACTCGCCGTCGCGGAGGCCGGTCGTGTCCGACCAGGCGAGGACGACGACGCCCGGCGTGCGGGACCCGAGCGCCTCGCGGACGACCCAGGGACCGTCCTCGAGGACGAAGTCGGTCAGCACGACGTCGCTGTCGCCCGTGTCGAACGTCACCCGCGCGAGGATGTCGCGCACGGGCTCGCTGCCCTGCGAGGCCGAGACCACCGGGGTGAACTGGCCGGCGTAGAGGTCGCCGCCACCGTTCGTGAGGCCGCCGGAGACGGCGAGTGCGGCGCGGACCTCCCCGGAGGCGGCGGCGAGCGGAGCGGCGGAGGCGGCGAGGAGGACGGGGGCGCTCCACAGGGCGGCGGTCGTCGCGGTGCGGCGCGAGACGGGGCGGGGCGTGGTCATGGGGGGAGGTCCTCTCGGCGGGATCGGCGGTGCGGCGGACACCGGGCGTCACGCTAGCGCCCGCCGGTCAGGCCGGTGCCGGTTCCGCCCGAGTTGTCCCCCGCGCGGGGTCACTGCACGCGCTCGCCACGGGGTCCGGCGCGCGGAAAGTTCACCCGGCTATGCATCTCCGTTCACCCACGGGAGCGGGGATCAGGAGTGTGCTGGGTGAGCCCCTTCTCAGGGGCCCTCACCCCAAGGAGTCCACGACGTGACACGACTGCCCCGCTCCGCGCACCGCGGACGCACCGCACTGGCCCTCGCGGCCGTCGCCCTGGTCGGCGGCGCCGCCCTGGCCGCCCCCGGCGCGGCCACCGCCATCGGTGCGGCCGACCTCTCCGCCACCGGCGGCGCCGCCCGCATCTCCCCCGTCGACGCCGACCTCTCCGACTCGCTGCGCGCGGCGGTGAAGGAGCAGGACGCGAAGAACGTCATCCTCCTGATCGGCGACGGCATGGGCGACTCCGAGATCACGGTCGCCCGCAACTACGCCTACGGCGCCGCCGGCCGCTTCCCCGGCATCGACGCCCTTCCGATCACCGGCCAGTACACGACCTACTCGCTCTACCGCGCCGACGACCCCGCCACCGGCGCGGTCAAGGGCGCCCCGGACTACGTCCCCGACTCCGCCGCGACCGGCAGCGCCTGGGCCACCGGCACCAAGACCTACGACAACGCGATCTCGGTCGACATCGACCAGGAGCGCAAGGACACCCTCCTCGAGATCGCGAAGGCGAACGGCCTGAAGACCGGCAACGTCACCACCGCCGAGATCCAGGACGCCACCCCGGCCGTGCAGGCCGCGCACGTCGACGCGCGCAGCTGCTACGGACCCGACAGCGCCAGCTGCGGCGACGATGCGCTCGAGAACGGCGGACTCGGCTCGATCAGCGAGCAGATCCTCGACACCCGCGCCGACCTCACCCTCGGCGGCGGCTCGGCGAGCTTGGCGCAGACCGCGAAGGCGGGCGACTGGGCCGGGCAGACCCTGTTCCAGCAGGCCGACGAGCGCGGCTACCAGGTGCTCGGCGATGCGACGACGGCCGCCACCGCGGACCAGCTCGACGCGCTCACCGTCGCCGACCAGGACGCGCCGGTGCTCGGCCTGTTCAACTCCGGCAACCTGCCGGTGCGCTACGCGCCGACCCCCGCGACCGTCGGCGGCGCCGACGCCGCGCCGCAGACCTGCGTGGCGAACCCCTCGCGTCCCGCCGAGCAGCCCACCCTGCGCGCGATGACCGAGAAGGCGATCGACCTGCTCGACACCGGCGACGAGGGCTTCTTCCTCCAGGTCGAGGGCGCGAGCATCGACAAGCAGGACCACGCCGCGAACGCCTGCGGCCAGATCGGCGAGACCGTCGACCTCGACGAGGCCGTCCAGGCCGCGCTCGCGTTCGCCGAGGCGGACGGGAACACCCTCGTCATCGTCACCGCCGACCACGCGCACTCCAGCCAGATCGTCGACTCCACCCCGCCGACCTCGCTCAGCACCGCGCTGAAGACGGTCGACGGCAGCACGATGAAGGTGTCCTACGGCACGGCCGCCGAGGGCGGCTCGCAGCAGCACACCGGCAGCCAGCTGCGCATCGCGGCCTACGGACCCGGCGCGGCCAACGTCGCCGGCCTCACCGACCAGACCGACACGTTCTTCACCATCACGAACGCGCTCGGCCTGGACCGCGACATCCGGAACCTGAGCTTCGGCGCCACCGCCGAGCTCTCGGGCAGCACCTTCGCCCCCGGAGCCCGCATCACCCTGACCGCCGAGGGCTTCGACGGCGACACGCAGCTCGTCGGCTCCGCGCCGCTCTTCACGGAGCGCACCGCGACCCGCGACCTCGCCGACGGCGCGCTGACCGCCACGGCGAAGGCCCCCACCACCCCCGGGGACTACAGCGTGACGGTCACCGGGGCGCAGTCGGGCAAGGCGATCACCCTCGCCTTCACCGTGAAGCGATGATCCTCGGGCACTGATCGCAGAAGGGCCGTCCCCGCCGGGGCGGCCCTTCCGCCGTTCCCGGGGCCCGCCTCCCCGTCTGGGAGGCGCGGAGCCCTGGCCCCGCGACCCGCCACCGCCCTAGGTTGGAGGCACCTGCTCCGCCCGCACCGAGTTCCGATGGAGGAACCTCATGGCCACGATTCGCAGTCTCCGACGGGCGGCGCTCGCGCTGGTCGCCGTCGCCTCCCTCGGAGTGGCGGGTGCCGCACCCGCCGTCGCGCTCGACTGGCCGTTCCCCGGCGTCCCGAGCGGCGGTCTTCCGTCCGCGCAGGAGCTCCGCGACGCCCTCGGCGGTCCGGTCGTCTCGCCGTCGACGTCGGTCGGCTACGGCGGTGCGGTCTCCTCCGTCGACGCGCTCGCCAGCCGAGTGGGTCTCGAGGTGCTGAAGCGCGGCGGCAACGCGGCCGACGCCGCGGTCGCCACGGCGTCCGCCCTCGGCGTGACCGAGCCCTACAGCGCCGGCATCGGCGGCGGCGGCTACTTCGTCTACTTCGACGCGGAGACCGGCGACGTGAGCACCATCGACGGCCGCGAGACAGCGCCGGCCGGCATCACTCCGGACGCCTTCCTCGACCCGGCGACGGGCGCGCCGTACCCGTTCACCCCCCAGCTCGTCTCGTCCGGAGTCGCGGTCGGCGTCCCCGGCACCGTCGCGACCTGGGACGCCGCGGTCGACCGCTTCGGCACCCTCCCGCTCCCCGTCGTGCTGGCCCCGTCGATCGTGCTCGCGGCCCACGGCTTCCCGGTCGACGAGACCTTCCGCAGCCAGACGCTCGACAACCTCGAGCGCTTCCAGCAGTTCCCCGATACCGCTGAGCTGTTCCTCCCCGGCGGCGACGCCCCGGCGGTCGGCAGCACCTTCCGCAATCCGGATCTCGCGAAGACCCTCGCACGGATCGCCGCCCGCGGGCCGAGCGCGTTCTACGACGGACCGCTCGCGGCCGAGATCGCCGACACGGTCCAGAACCCGCGTCTCGCCGAGGGCTCGACCCTCCCCGCCCCGGCCGGCTCGATGACCGAGGACGACCTCGCCGGCTACTCGGTGGCCGAGCAGGCGCCCACCCACGTCTCCTACCGCGGGCTCGACGTCTACGGCATGGCGCCCTCCTCCTCGGGCGGGATCGCGATCGGCGAGGCGCTGAACATCCTCGAGAACCACGACCTCTCCGCCGAGGACACCGGCAGCGCCCTGCACCTCTACCTCGAGGCCTCGGCCCGCGCCTTCGCCGACCGCGGCGCCTACGTCGGCGACCCGGCCTACGTCGACGTGCCGACCGAGACGCTGCTCAGCCAGGAGTTCGCGGACTCCCGCGACTGCACCATCGACCCGGCGACGGCCTCCACCCGGCCGGTCGCCCCGGGAGCGCTCGACGGCGTCGGCTGCGCGACCGCCCTCACCGCGGAGCAGCCCGACACCGAGAACGTCTCGACCACCCACCTCTCCGTTGTCGACAAGTGGGGTAACGCGGCGTCCTACACGCTGACGATCGAGCAGACGGGCGGCTCGGCGATGACCGTCCCCGGCCGCGGCTTCCTGCTCAACAACGAGCTGACCGACTTCTCGGCGACCCCCGTCGAGGGCGACCCGAACTCCATCGAGCCGGGCAAGCGCCCCCGCTCCTCGATGTCGCCGACGATCGTGCTCGAGGACGGCGCGGTGAAGTTCGTCGTCGGCTCGCCGGGCGGAGCGACGATCATCACGACGGTGCTGCAGACGCTGGTCAACCGCATCGACCTCGGCATGACCCTGCCGGAGGCGGTGGCCGCGCCGCGGGCCTCCCAGCGCAACACCGCGTCGACCTCCGCCGAGCCCGGGTTCATCGAGGCGTACGCCGACGATCTCGCGCCCTTCGGGCAGCAGCTGACGCCCTCGGGCGACACCTTCACCTCGGCCGCGCAGATCGGCGCAGTGGCCGCCATCGAGGTCGACCCCTCCGGCCTGATGACCGCGGCCGCCGAGCCCGTCCGCCGCGGCGGCGGCGTCGGCCTCGTCGTCACCCCGGAGAAGTGACCCGGGCGCGGATCAGACCGCCGTCCTCGGGGCAGCTGGGCTCTTGACAGGCCCCTGCGGGGTTGCTCGACCAGCATGCAGAGACACAGGTGTCGCTCTCGCGCATCATGCTGATCGAGTAGCCCTCACAGAGGGCGTATCGAGATCCACCCACGGGACGGCGTCCGCCCCGAGGAGGCTCCGCCCGCGCTTTCTGCCGGGGTCGTCCTGCGCCGAGTGCTCTCCTCGTCCGGTCCTCGCCGGACGGGGTTGCTACCGTCGCCTGATGGCGAGCATCACCTACCCCGCTCCGCTGCGCCCGGGAGCGATCGTCGAGGTCCCAGCGCCGTCGATGGGCGTGCCGGAGCACCTGCACGAGCGGCTCGAAGCGGCTGTCGGAAGCCTCTCGGCCCGCGGCTTCGACGTCCGGGTCCGTCCGCACGCCCTCACGCCCGGACTCGTCCCGGCGTCCGCCGCGGAGAGGGTCGCCGATCTGCACGACGCCTTCCGGACGGGCGACGCGGTCCTGCCGCCGTGGGGCGGCGAGCTGGCGATCGAGCTGCACGACGCGATCGACTGGCAGGCTCTGGCCGACGCTCGTGCGTGGTTCGTCGGCTGGTCGGACGTCTCCACCTTGCTCCTACCGCTGACGACGATCACCGGGCTGGCGACGCTGAACGGCGCGAACCTGATGGACGAGCCGTGGGAGCTCCCCCTCGAGTTCGAGCGGTGGACGGACGTCGCGGCCCTCGCACCCGGGAGCTCCTTCACCCAGCGCGCCGCGCCGCGCCGCCGGGGCCGGCTCTGGGGAGCGTGGGCGGACGAGCCGCTCGACCGCGGTCGCGCCTACGAGACACCCACCCGCTGGCGCTCCCTCGACGGGAGTGCGGACGTCGCGATGCGCGGCCGTCTGATCGGCGGCTGCCTCGAGACGGTCTCGCTGCTGGCGGGCACGCCGTACGGCGACGTCCCCGGATTCGCGCGCCGGCACGCACCGGAGGGGACGATCGTCCATGTGGAGGCGGCCGAGTCCGACGCCGTCTCCGTCCTCCGGATGCTCACCTCGCTGCGCCTCGCGGGCTGGTTCGAGGACGCGAACGGCGTCCTCATCGGCCGGACCGGCGGCGGTGCCGTTCCCGAGCTCAGCCAGGACGAGGCGGTGCGAAGGGCGCTCGGTGATCCGGGTGTCCCCGTGGTCCTGGACTTCGACACGGGACATCAGCCGCCGCAGCTGCCGCTGGTGAACGGCGCGCTCGCGGACGTCCGGCTGGAGGGCGCGAGCGGATCGATCACCCAGCACCTGGTGCCGTGATCGGCAGGAGCGATCGGGCCGCGTGTCCGGGTACGGTGCCGTGATGACCGTGACGCCGGAGCTGGTGGACCGCTGGGTGGCGGGGTGGTGCACGTCGCGCGGGATGCTCGCGCGGCGCGACGGCGACGGCCGGCTCGTCGAGGTCGCGGCGGAGACCCGCTCCCGCGAGTACGTGATCGCCGAGCCGTCGCTGCCCGAGCTGCACCGACTGGCCGCCGCCGTCACCACGCCCGACGTCTGGCTGACGATCGTCGGCGACCTCGACGAGCGCGGTCGCGACGCGGTGGCCGGCCTCGACGCCGTGACCAGCGACGAGCGGATGATGACCACCCGGCTCCGGACGTCCGCGAGGCCGCCGCAGGTGCGGATCGAAGAGAACGGTCGTGTCGCGCACGCCCGCATCGAGGTGGAGGGCGAGATCGCGGCGCGCGGGCAGGCGGCGCTGAGCGGCGGCGACGTCGTCTTCGATCGGATCGAGACCACTCCGCGGTTCCGCCGCCGCGGCCTCGGCGGCCTGGTGATGACCGGCCTGAGCGCCTGGGCGGCGGAGAACGGCGCGACCACGGGACTCCTGATGGCGAGCGTCGGCGGGCGCGCGCTCTACACGAGCCTCGGCTGGACGGAGGTGGCGCCGATCGTCACCCTGCGCGGGCGAACCGGCGGTGGCGCCGGGTCGTCCTGACAGAGCGCACCGATCGTGCGTCGCCGGGTCGGGCGCGACTATCGCTCCTCCACAGACCGGATTCCTCGGGGCTGTCCGATGGTCCGGTCCCGCGCTCGGTGCAGTGTCGGTGGTCCCTGATTCAATACGCGTATGGATGAGTACAGCGGAGCAGAAGCGACGGAGGGTCGGCCCGGGGCGGTCGCCGCCGTCGGGGCGGTGCTGGACGTCGCCGCCGACCTCGGCCACACGTCGGCGAAGTTCCTCCTCGCACGTGCCGAGGCGATGCACCTCGCCTACCGCACGGCACTGACGGTCCCGCAGGAGTTCGCGCGCGGCAGCCGCCTGTCGAGGAGCGAGGCGAGCGACCTCGCCGAGCGGTCGATCCGGGCGGAGTTCGCGGTCAGGCTGCGAGTGTCCGAGCGGGAGGCGTCGAAGGTGCTGGATCACGCGCTCCTGCTGGTCGAGGATCTGCCGCGCACGCGTGCTCTGCTGGCCGAGGGCCGCCTGCTGTGGGAGTCGGGCGAGATCATCGGCGCGACCGCCGCGACCCTGCCCACGACCTCCCGCGCCGTGTTCGACGAGCGCGCGGCGGAGGTCGCCCCGGAGGTGACGCCGACGCAGCTGAGGAGGATCGTCGCCCGCTTGCGCGAGGAGCTGCACGAGGAGCCGCTCACCCGGCGGCACGTCCGCGCTCGCCAGGACCGTGCCGTCTGGGTCGCCCCCGAGGTCGACGGGATGGCGACCTTGTGTGCGCTGCTGCCGGCGCCGGACGCGATGGGCATCGCTGATCGCGTCGACCGCATCGCCCGCATTCTCCGGGACGGTGGCGACGAGCGCACGCTGGCGCAGCTGAAAGCGGACGTCTTCACCGATCTGCTGCGTGACGGCGACATCGCCGGCACCACGCCGGCTGCACCCGCACCGCCTCCCGGGCGGAGGCCGACCACACTCTCGAGTGGCGCAACGGCGGAGAGACGTCCCTCGCGAACCTCGTCTCCCTCTGCACCGGCCACCACCACGTCCGCCACGGCGACCGCTGGACCTACGTCCGCCGCCCGGACGGCAGCATCGTCTGGACCACCCCGACGGGCCGCGTCGTCACCGTCCGCCGACCGGCCCTCGCCGGCGCCCCGCCGGGCCCCCGCTTCGAGGACGCACCGCCGCCGTTCTGACGGACGCGGGTCTCGATACGCGCTGCGCGCTACTCGACCAGCATGCACGCGCGCCGGCGCGCTTCCTCCTGCAGGCGTGCCGCCGCGCTCCATCCTGCTGATCGAGGAGCCCTCGCAGAGGGCGTATCGAGATCCACCGCTCCGCGAGGCGGCGCCCGCCCGTTACAGGCCCGCGGGCTTCGACGGCGTGCGGAGCCAGGTGTCGAAGAAGGCGGTCAGGTCCTGGCCCGAGACGGACTCGGCGAGGTCCTGCAGGTCGGCCGTGGTCACGTTCCCGTAGCGGTTCTCGGCCGCCCAGCGCTGCAGCAGCGTGCCGAAGGCCGCCTCGCCGATCGTGGAGCGCAGCTCGACCAGCGTGAGTCCGCCGCGCGCGTAGATCGGGCTGTCGAAGAGGCCGAGCGCTCCCGGATCGGCGACCTCCGTCGCCCAGAAGGGATCGTCGGCGGGGATCGCCGCGACCTCGGCAGCCGACTCCGCGACGGTCGGGCCGCCGTCGTGCTCCGCCCACAGCCACTCGGCGTAGGTGGCGAAGCCCTCGTTCAGCCAGATGTCCGCCCACACCCGCGGTGTGACGCTGTCGCCGAACCACTGGTGCGAGATCTCGTGCGCGACGGTCGAGGTGTCGGCGCCGCCCGAGTAGAACGACCGTCCCTGCGTCTCGAGGGCGTAGCCGATCTCGTCGTCGTCGACCACGGCTCCGCCCGAGCGGAACGGGTACGGGCCGAAGACCCGCGTGAAGTAGTCGATGATGTCGCCCTGGCGCGCGAGCGCGGCGTCGGTGCTCGCGCGCGCGTCGCCGGTGATGTCGCGGTCGACGGCGTCGATGCTGACCACTCCGCCCGCGCGCGAGCGCACGAGGTCGTAGTCGCCGATGTTCACCATCGCCAGGTAGCTGGCCATCGGGCTCGTCTCGACCCAGCTGGAGGTGGTCCAGCCGTTGCGGGTGACGGGCGAGCCCACCGGGACGCCGTTCGCGACGGCGGTGCGCCCCTCCGGCACGGTGAGGGTGAAGGAGTAGCGGGCCTTGTCGGCCGGCGAGTCGTTGACCGGGTACCAGGTCGACGCTCCGTCGGGCTCGCTCGCGACCAGGGCGCCGTCGTCCGTCGACCACCAGCCGTAGGGGGCGCCGGTGCCGTCGACCGGGTTGCCGGTCGTGCCGGCGTAGCGGATGTCGACCAGGGTCGGCGCGCCCTTCTTCAACGAGCGGGACGGCGTGATCGTCAGCTCGTCGCCGACCTGGCTGAAGGCGGCGCCGCGCGTGTTCACCGAGACCTTCGAGACCGTCAGCCCGCGCAGATCGAAGGAGAACGAGCTCAGCTCCTGCGTCGGCGCGAGGGTCACGACGGCCCGGCCGGTGAGCGCCCGCGGAGCGGGGTCGTAGGTGAGGAAGAGGCTGTAGCTCAGGGCGTCGAAGCCCGAGCTGCCGAGGCCGGGGAAGTACGGGTCGCCGGAGCTGGTGCCGCCGCTCGTCCCGGCCTTCACGGCCGTGTCGGCGAGAGCGGGAGCCGGGAGCGCGAGAGCCCCGGCGACGAGGGCGGTGGCGAGGAGCGCCGGGACGACACGGCGAGCGGGGGCGGGCATGCGGCACACGCTAGCCCCTCCGCCGGTCGCCGGGTACTCCCCTCAGCGCCGGGCAAGCCCTACGAGCGCCGCTCCAGCGCGGCCCGCAGGTACGGCGCCGTCCGGCTGCCCTCCGCCCGCGCGACCTGCTCGGGCGTGCCCGTGGCGACGATCGAGCCGCCCGCGTCGCCCGCCCCCGGGCCGAGGTCGATCACCCAGTCCGCGTCGGCGACGATCCGCATGTCGTGCTCGACGACGATCACCGTGTTGCCCGCGTCGACGAGGTGCTGCAGGTGGCCGAGCAGCCGGTCCGCGTCGGCCGGGTGCAGACCCGACGTCGGCTCGTCGAGCAGGTAGAGCGTGTCGCCGCGCTGCGCCCGCCGCAGCTCCGAGGCCAGCTTCACCCGCTGCGCCTCACCGCCGGAGAGCTCCGGTGCCGGCTGCCCCAGCGCCACGTAGCCGAGACCCACGTCGAGCAGCGCGTCGAGGTGCCGGCCGATCTCCGTCTCCTCGGCGAAGACCTCGCGGGCCTCCGCCACGCTCAGCGCGAGCACCTCGGCGATCGACCGTCCGCCCCAGGTCACCTCGAGCGTCTCGGCGTTGTAGCGCGTGCCGCCGCACGCCGTGCACGGCGCCTGCACCGTCGGCAGGAAGAGCAGCTCGACCTCCATCGTCCCCTCGCCCTTGCAGACCGGGCAGCGGCCGCTGGGCATGTTGAAGGAGAAGCGGCCGGCCCCGTAGCGACGGCACTTCGCCTCGGGAGTCGCCGCGAAGAGCGCGCGGACGCGGTCGAACAGGCCGGTATAGGTGGCGACGTTGGAGCGCGAGGTGCGACCGATCGGCGTCTGGCCGACCTGCACCACCCGGCGCAGCCGCTCCGCAGGTCCGGTCGCGCTGCCGGTCGTGACGCCGGAGTCGGCGTCGAGCAGCGGGTCGTCGGAGGACGACTCGTCCGGCTCGGGGCTCTCCCCCGCCAGATCGGCCTGCAGGCTCGCACGCAGCAGCTCCGGCAGCGCCTGATTGACCAGCGTCGACTTGCCCGATCCGGAGACTCCCGTCACCG
Source organism: Rathayibacter sp. VKM Ac-2835 (assembly GCF_013266705.1). Lineage (NCBI taxonomy): Bacteria > Bacillati > Actinomycetota > Actinomycetes > Micrococcales > Microbacteriaceae > Rathayibacter > Rathayibacter sp. VKM Ac-2835. The sequence goes on from NZ_JABSNQ010000001.1 coordinate 45,214, forward strand.
CGGTCAGCGCCCCGAGCGGGAACGCGACGTCGAGCCCGCGCAGGTTGTTCCGCGCCACGTCGACCAGCCGGACCCGCGCGTCGGGCGTCCGCCGCTCGGGCAGCGGCGGCGTCGGCTCCGCGGTCTCGGGGAAGAGGTAGCGCCGGGTGATCGAGTGGTCCACCTCGCGCAGCCCGTCGAGCTCGCCCGAGTAGACGACGGTGCCGCCGCCCGAGCCGGCCGCCGGGCCGATGTCGACGATCCAGTCGGCCTCGCGGATCACGTCGAGCGAGTGCTCGACGAAGAAGACCGTGTTGCCGCTGTCCTTCAGCGCGCGCAGGATGCCGAGCAGCGCCTCGGTGTCGGCCGGGTGCAGCCCGGTCGACGGCTCGTCCAGGACGAAGACCACGCCGAACAGGCGCGAGAGCACCTGCGTCGCGAGGCGCATCCGCTGCAGCTCGCCCGAGGACAGCGTCGGCGTCGAGCGGTCCAGCGACAGGTAGCCGAGGCCGAGGTCGACGATCGGCGCCATCCGGCTGAGCAGATCCGAGACCAGGCGCTGGGCGGCGAGCCGCGTCTCCGGAGCAAGGGGCGCTCCGCCCACCGGCACCCAGTCCGGCTCGAGCACGCTGGTCAGCAGTGCCGCGAGCTCCTCCAGCGGCAGCGCCGACAGCTCGGTGATGTCCAGCCCCTCGAAGCTCACCGCCAGGGCCTCCGGCTTGACCCGCTTGCCGTGGCAGTCCGGGCAGGCGACGCTGACCAGGAAGGTCGCCGCGCGCTCGCGCATCCGGGCGCTCTTGGAGCCGGCGAAGGTGTCCATCACGTAGCGCTTCACCCCGAGGAACGTGCTCATGTACCGCGGCTCGGCCCCTGCCGCCACGGCCGCCCGCACCTCGGCCGGCCCGCGATCCGTCCAGACCGGCACCTGCGGCGACTCCTGCGTGTACAGGATCCACTCGCGCTCCTCCGCCGGCAGCGTCGCCCATGGCACGTCGATGTCGTAGCCGAGCGAGATCAGGCTGTCGCGCAGCTGCTTGCCGTGCCAGGCGGTCGGCCAGGCCGCGAGCGCGCCGTCGCGGATCGAGAGCGAGCCGTCCGGCACCATCAGCTCCTCGGGCACGTCGTAGACGCGGCCGATCCCGTGGCAGGCGGGGCAGGCCCCCTGGACGGTGTTCGCGGAGAAGTCCTCCGCGAGGAGCATCGGCGCGCCCTCGGGGTAGCTGCCGACCCGGGAGAACACCATCCGCACCACGGACGAGAGAGTCGTGGCGCTGCCGAGCGTCGAGCGGGCCGAGCCGCCGGAGCGGCGCTGCGGCAGCGCGACGGCCGGCGGGAGTCCGTCGATCGCGTCGACGTCCGGCACCCCGACCTGGTCGATCAGCCGCCGCGCGTACGGCGCCACCGACTCGAAGTAGCGGCGCTGCGCCTCCGCGTAGAGCGTGCCGAACGCGAGCGAGCTCTTGCCCGAGCCGGAGACGCCGGTGAAGGCGACCAGGGCGTCGCGCGGGATGTCGACGTCCACGTCGCGGAGGTTGTTCTCGCGGGCGCCGCGGACGCGGACCCGGTCGAGGCGGTGGTCGTCGGGAGTGCGCGCAGTCATCCGACCAGCCTGCCCTGTTCCGATGTGCGCTCAGTCCAGGGTCGGGCGGTACGAGCGGACCACCGGGGGCGACTCGAGCGCCTCCCGCTTCACGATATCGAGGCGCTGCAGCAGCGCGGGGATCGTCGGCGTCATCTCGAGTCGGACCTCGAGTTCGCCGTCCCGGCCGGGCAGGGAGAAGGCGACCTGGGCCGCGGAGGCGCTCCAGACCAGCCGCTCGCGCAGGGGGAGCACGGTCGGCCGCTCCCTGAGTCCGCCGACCTCCGCCAGCACGGCGGCGAGGCGGCGGGCGCGCACCTCGGCCGGCACGTCGCTGAGGAGGTTGGGGCTGAACAGGACGCCGCCGGAGAGCTCCTCCGCCCGCAGAAGGTCGCCGGGACCGGCGATCGCGGCCTCGATCGCCTCCGCTGCCGCCAGCGTCGACGGGTGCAGCGCGATGGTCCGGGCCGGCGGGTCCGCGTCCTCGAGCGCTGCGCGGAGCAGGCCCGTGGCCGCGGCGGCGAGCTTCGCGCCGTTGGTGGTCGCGAAGACCACGACTCCCAGACCCGACTCCAGGTGCCAGCGCATGTTGGAGGACCAGCCGGGCAGCCCGCCGGAGTGGTGTGCGATCGCGCCGAAGCGGACGTCCTGCTCGATCACGAGGCCGAGGCCGTAGGCGGAGCCGTCGAGGGTGCTCTCGCCGACGCGGGGACTGAGGGCGGGCACCGGCGTCCAGCCGCGCTGCATCTCGCGGCGCGAGGCGCGGCTGAGCACCGCCTCGTCGCCGTTCTCCGCGGCGTCGTCGCCCGTGAACGCCGCCGACAGCCACCCGCTCCAGCGCGCGATGTCGCCGACCGTGCTGTACATGCTCGCCGCGCAGGCGCCCACGCCGGTGCCGGTGGACGGGCGGGCGGTCCAGGTCGCGCCCTCGTCGAAGCTGCTGAAGCCCCGCGCGAGATCGGCGCCCGCGGGGTAGGCGCCCACGTCGTAGCGCGTGCTCGCGAGACCGAGCGGCTCCAGGACGGTCCGGGTCGCGAAGGCGACGAAGTCCTCGCCGGAGACGTTCTCGACGATCACCCCGAGCAGCCAGAAGCCGATGTTCGAGTACTGGTAGACCTCGCCGGGCCGCTCCGTGAAGGTCAGCCCGCGCGCGATCAGCTCGAGGAACTCGGCGCGCGGCATCGCCATCACGTGGTCGGCCCAGCCGTTGTCCTCGGGCAGCCCCGAGCAGTTGCTGAGCAGCATCCGAATCGTCACCGGCAGTTCCCGGCCTGCGGCGTCGATCGGGTCCGCGAACTCCGGCACGTGCGCGCTCACCCGGTCGTCGAGGTCGAGCAGTCCGCGGTCGCGGAGGATCAGCACCGCCGCCGCCTCGAAGCTCTTCGACATCGAGGCGATGCGGTGCACGGTGCCGGGTGCGGGCACCGCGCCGTCGAGGCGGTGCTCCCCACGACCGTGCTGAGCGATCAGCCCGTCGCGGTCGAACAGCGCCCAGCTCAGCGACGGCGCGACCGGCGCCCCCTCGTCGAACCAGTGCGCGAACCTGTCGAGGAGCTCCGGAGTCATCCCCTCATCCTTCCGCACGCGATCCTCGAGCTCGCACGGGGTCGTCCCTGCGCAGCTCCACGAGGATGCGGCGGAGATGGATCGCGACCAGGACGCCCGGGCCCATGCTCGTCCCGGTCGCCGCGGCACGCGCATCGACCGCGCGCACGAGCTCCTCGACGGCGCTCTCCGCAGGCTCGAGGGAGCGGTCCTCCGGGGAGTCGCCCGTCACGACCGCGCCGCCGACCGCGTGGCAGGCGGCGCTCAGCGGCGCGGCCAGCTCCGCGTCGAACGGCAGCGCGCCCGGGCGGTCCCAGATGGTGTCCGCCAGCGCGGCCGTCATGTCGCGGACGTGGAAGAGCGTCCCGTCGAGGGTCGCCAGCCTGAGGTGATCGGTCCGCGAGCTGTGCCGGTGCAGCAGCGCGCGCGGATTGCCCTTCCGGCTCTCGTCGCCGTCGACCAGCGCTCGGCGCACCTCGGCCGCGGTCGCCGCCAGCTGCTCGCCATTGGTCGACCAGGCCTCGTGCTCGGGCGGCCAGGCCTCCTCGAGGGCGGTGCCCATGTCGTGCAGGTGACTCGAGAGCTGGCGCTCGAACTCGTCGACCCGCGCCGTTGCAGCCTCGGAGGTGAGCCCCGGGACGACGACGACGTTGACCAGCAGCCCGACGACGACCCCGACCGCCATCTGCACGAGATAGCCGAGCGAGTAGTCCTCCGCGCGCGCTCCTCCGATGATCAGGACGAAGAGCGCCGCCATCGGCACGTACTCGCGACCCGCGCCGAACCAGCCGGTGCCCGAGAGCACGACGCCGATGCCGACGATCAGCGGGATGGTCCACCAGGTCGGCCCGACCGTCACCACCACGAGCACGGCCAGCCCGATCCCCGCCGCGAGGCCGAGCAGCGTCTGCAGCCCGGTCTTCGCCGAGCCCATCAGCGTCGGGTACATGCTGACCAGGGCGCCGAGCGGCGCGTAGTACGGGTACTGCTCCGCGACTCCCGGCACGTGCGGCGCGACGGCCCAGGCGATGCCCACCGCCACGGCGGTCTTCAGCGCGAGGAGCAGCCGCGGGCCGGCGACCGCGTCGCGCCAGGCCCGGCCGGCCCGGGTGAGGCGAGGGCCGGTCACGCCCGGTCGTCGGGGCGAGGGGCGTCGAGCCGCGCCGCGACGTCGGCCGGGAAGCCGCCGGTCGCGATCGGGCTCCAGCGCGTCGGCGTGATGCGCAGCAGCGACTTGTCCTGCAGCCGCATCGCCGCGCGGTACTCGTCCCAGTCCGGGTGCTCGCCCGAGATGCTGCGGTAGTAGTCGACGAGCGCGTCCTCCGCCTCCGGCATGTGCAGCACCTCGGCTTCGCCGTCGACCTGGATCCACGCGTCGTTCCAGTCGTCGGAGAGCACGAGGACCGACGTCGCGGAGCGGCGCTCGGCATTGCGCGTCTTCGCCCGGCCGGGGTAGGTCGAGACCACCAGGCGGCCCTCGGCGTCGACGCCGCCGGACACCGGCGACATCTGCGGCCGGCCGTCCGCGCGGGTGGTGGCGACGAGCATCCGGTGCCGCGGTCGCACGAAGTCGAGCATGCCGTCGCGGTCGACGGCGGTGGTGGTGGAGACGGTTCTGGCCATCCGTCCAGGTTAGCCAGCGAGGCGCCGGAGCCGCGCGCGCTGCGCGCGGAGCACCACGACCAGCGCGGTCCCGGCCGACGCGAGGAGCCACTGCTCCAGCGCGGTGTCGAACAGCGCCGCCGCCGTGCGCGCGGCGAGCGCTGCCTCGGCAGCCGGGACGCCCGCGCGCACCAGCGCGTCGCGCATCGCGTCGGTGAGCAGCGCCGACTTCAGCAGCTCGCGCTCGCGCAGCGCCGGCTCGGACAGCACGACGGCCCGGCGCGCCGCGATCTCGCCACGCCAGCCCTCCAGATCGCCCGCCGCGACCGTCTCGAGCCCGTGCATCAGCAGCCCGAGCGGATCGAGTCCCGCGGGCGCGCCGGCGAGCAGCCGCGCCACCACCTCCGGGAACTCGCGCTCGCGCAGGAACAGCACGTCGCGCTTGTCGGCGAAGTGCCGGAAGAAGGTGCGGGTCGTGAGCCCGGCGCGCTCGGCGATCGAGGGCACCGTCGTCGCGGAGTAGCCGTGCTCGGCGAACAGCTCCATGGCGGCGCGCTCCAGGCGCAGTGCGGCGTCGGGGGGCCAGCGTGACATGGGATCAGGCTAGCCGATGACACGACGTGTCATCGGGTGTACGGTGACGACACGTCCTGTCATCGAGCTCTGGAGATCACGTGCCCTCGAACGCCGCCGCCCCGAACACCGCCGCGCGCCTCCCCTCGCCCCGTGCCGACCTCGTCGTCGGTCCCGCCGCGCTGCACGAGCCCGGGCCGGGCGAGCTGCTCGTGCGCAACCGCGCCGTCGCCGTGAATCCGCTCGACGAGGTCAAGCAGTGGACCGGCGACCTGATGTACCGCTGGCTCCCCTACCCCTCGGTCCTCGGCGAGGACGTCGCCGGCGAGGTCGCCGCCGTCGGTCCGGGGGTCGACCGCTTCGCCGTCGGCGACCGCGTCGTCGCCTATGCGGTCGGGATGGAGCGCGGGCGCCGGCACGACGCCGAGGGCGGCTTCCAGGAGTACACGGTCGTCCGCGCGGACCTCGCCGCGCCGATCCCGGCGCAGCTGGCCTACGAGCAGGCCGTGGTACTGCCGCTCGCGGTCTCCACCGCCGCGACCGCGCTCTTCCAGAGGGACCACCTGGCGCTGCCCCACCCGTCGGCCGCTCCCGTGGCCACCGGGCGGACGGTCGTCGTCTGGGGCGGCGCCACCAGCGTCGGCAGCAACGCGATCCAGCTCGCCGTCGCCTCCGGGCACCGCGTCGTCGCCACCGCCTCGCCCGCCAACCACGCCCGCCTGCGCGAGCTCGGCGCCGACGCCGTGCTCGACTACCGCAGCCCGAGCGCGGTCGCCGACGTCGTCGCCGCGGTCGGCGGCGCGGAGGTGGCGGGGATCCTCGCGGTCGGCACCGGCTCCGCCGAGCCCTGCGTCGCCGTCGCGGCCGCCACCGGCGCCCGCCGCGTCGCCCTGGCCAGCCCCTCCGTCTCCTTCGGCTCGCTGCCGCGCCGCGCGGGGCTCTCCCTGTCCTTCGCGCGGACGATGTCGCGCCTGGTCCGGGGGAACCTCGCGCTCCAGCTCTCCGCGCGCCGCCGCGGCATCCGTGCCCGCTACGTCTGGGGCGCCACCCTGATGAGCAACGAGGTCGGGCCGATGCTCTGGCGCGACCACCTGCCGAGCGCCCTCGCCGACGGCCGGCACCGCTGCGCGCCCGAGCCCGAGGTCGTCGGCACGGGGCTCGGCGCCGTGCAGGGCGCGCTCGACCGGCTGCACGCGGGGGTGTCGGCGCGGAAGCTCGTCGTGCTGCTCTGACCGCGAGCCCCCGCGGTGCGCCACTATGAACCGTGCCGCTCCCCTCCCCCGGGCCCTCCGCCCGCTCCTGGCTGCTCGTCGCGCCGTCGCTCGTCGTCCTCGGCTGGGGCGGCAACCAGTTCCTGCCGCTCATGCAGCTCTACCGCCAGCTCGAGGGCTACACGCAGACGCAGGTCACGATCCTGCTCGCCGCCTACGTCCTCGGCATCGTGCCCGGCTTCGCCCTGGCCGGCGGCTGGTCCGACCGCTTCGGCCGCCGGCCGGTGCTGCTCGCCGGCCTCGTGCTGGGGATCCTCGGCAGCGTCGTGCTCGCCTGCTCCCCCGCCTCGGTGCTCGGACTCGGTGTCGGCCGCTTCGTCAGCGGGCTCAGCGTCGCGGCGGGGATGGTCGTCGGCACGGCCTGGATCAAGGAGCTCTCGATCGCGACCGGAGCGTCCTCGGCCGGCGCCCGCCGCGCCTCCGCGATGCTCACCATCGGCTTCGGCGGCGGCGCGGGCGTCGGCGGGGCGCTCGCGCAGTTCGGCCCCTGGCCGACCGTGCTGCCCTACGTCGTGCAGTCGGCGGCCTGCGTCGCGGCCGTCGCGGTCCTCCTCCGCGCGCCGGAGACGCGGGCCTACGATCCGTCCGCCGGCCGCCTGACCGGCGAGCTCAGCATCCCGCGCCCCGCCCGCGCCCGCTTCGCCGCCGTCGTCCTGCCGCTCGCACCCTGGGTCTTCGCGGCGCCCGCCCTGTCCTTCGCGGTCGGGCCGAGCCTGGTCGCCGGCCGGCTGCCGGGCCTCACCGTCGGCTTCGCGACCCTCGTCACCGTGATCACGCTCGGCTGCGGCTGGGTCACCCAGCTCTTCTCCGGTCCGCTGCTGGTGCTGCTGCGCGGTCGCGGCGCCCTCGTCGGCGGTGCGCTCACCGCCCTCGGCGCCCTGCTGCTGATCCCCGCCGCAGTCGGGCAGGAGCTCTGGCCCGTCCTCGTCGCCGCGCCGGTCTTCGGCTGCGGCTACGGTCTCGCGATGGTCTCCGGCCTCACCGCGTCGCAGGCCCTCGTCGAGACCCGCGAGCTGGCGAGCGTCACCGCCGTCTACTACTCCGTCACCTACGCCGGCTTCCTCGTGCCGGCGATCCTGGCGGCGCTGGCCGTCGCCCTGCCGATGCCGCTGCTGCTCGCGGCGACCGCGCTCGCGATCCTCGCCTGCGTCGCGCTCGCGACCCGTGGACTGCGCCTCCAGCGGGCGGGTCAGAACCGCGCGGCGACCTCGTAGAGCACGTCCTCGTCCCCCGCGTACAGCCCTTCGGCACGCGGCCAGTGCGCGATCACGTCGGTGAAGCCCAGCGCCTCGGCGCGGCCCGACGAGTCGGCGTAGCGGTCGACGCTCTCGAGGGAGTAGTCCGGCCCGGAGTCGAGCGAGAGGTGCCGCTCGATCGAGCGCGGGTCGCGCCCGGCGGCCTCGAGCGCGTCGTCGAGGCGCTGCGAGAGCTCGGCGACCGCCGCCCACCACTCCTCGGTGCTGCGGCCCTCCGGACCCGTCGTCACCCAGCCCTGCGCCCGCTCGGCCACGAGCGCGAGGCCCTTCGGCCCGTTCGCAGCGAGCACGAACGGCACGCGCGGCGACTGCGCCGGCTCCCCCACCATCCGGGCGCCGCGCGCGGTGAACCACGCGCCGTCGAGATCGATGCCGCCCGAGCCCGGAGCCTCGTGCCGGAGCAGCACGTCGAGCGCCGAGACGAACTCGACGTAGCGCTCGTGCCGCTCCCGCGGCGAGTGCAGCTCCTGCCCCAGCACCGTCGCGTCGAAGCCCGTCCCGCCCGAGCCGACCCCGAGGACGAAGCGGCCGCCCGAGATCTCGTCGACCGTCGCGATCTCCTTCGCGAACGGCACCGGGTGGCGGAAGTTCGGCGAGGCGACGAAGGTGCCCAGCCGCAGCGTCTCGGTGACGACAGCGGCGGCCGTCAGCGTCGGAATCGTCGCGTGCCAGACCTGGTCGGCGAGCGAGCGCCAGGAGAGGTGGTCGTAGGTCCAGGCGTGATCGAAGCCGAGCCCCTCCGCGGACTGCCACTTGCGGCGGGCGGTGGACCAGGGCTCCTGCGGGAGGATGACGATGCCGTGTCGCATCGTCCGAGTGTAGGGACGAACGGGGCGTCGCCTCCCGAGCCTCCGGACCGGCCTTCATGTTTCGTGGAGGCTCTTTTTGTTACTGCTGTGTAAAAGAGCGGCCCTGGAACCGCTTCGTGCGCGCTTCACTTCAACGGCTCGGGTAAGAATTGCTGCACTCTCAACAGAAGCAGTAATTCCTCCCCCCGTGCGCCCTGGAAGGTCATCATGTCCTCTCGCTCCCTGCTCCGCCTGTCCGCCGCCGCCGGAACGGCCGCCCTCCTGCTGACGCTGACGGCGTGCAGCGCGGGTGACGACGCGTCCTCCGCCGGCTCCGGCTCCTCCGCCGGCGTCGCGTCGGAGGTGGACCCGGACGTGCAGGCGCTCGTCCCCGACGACATCGCCGAGGCCGGCGTCATCCGCATGGGCCTGGACGGCGCCTACCCGCCGTTCGGCTCGATCTCCGAGGAGGACGGCGAGACCCTCGTCGGGCTCGACGCCGATCTCGCCCGGGAGATGGCCGCGCTGATGGGCCTCGAGGTCGAGTTCTCGATCACCTCCTTCGACGGTCTCATCCCCTCGCTGCAGTCCGGCACGAACGACATGGCGATGAACTCGATCGGCGACACCAAGGAGCGCGAGGAGGTCGTCGACTTCGTCACCTACTACCACAACGGCACCGTCGCGCTCGTGGAGGCGGGGAACCCGATGGACCTCACCGCGACCGCGCTCTGCGGTGCCACCGTCGCGGTGAACCGCGGCTCGCTCCAGCAGTCGACGATGCTCCCGCCGCAGGCCGAGACCTGCGCCGCGGAGGGCGAGGAGGCTCCGACCGAGGCGGTCTTCGCCGGCACCCCGGAGGCCCTGCTCGCCCTCACCGCCGGCCAGGTCGACGCCGTCCTCGCGGACGTGCCGCCGCTCGTGCTCGCGCAGCAGGCGAACGACGCCTTCGAGATCGCCGGCCCCGCGACGAAGAACCCGAACCCCGGCGGCGTCGCGCTGCCCAAGGGCGGCGCCTTCACCGAGGCCGTGCACGCCGCGATGACGGAGCTGATGGCGAACGGCACCTACGACGAGCTGATCGCGAAGTACGGCCTCGAGGACATCGCCATCGAGGAGTCGGTCGTCAACGGAGCGAACAGCTGATGACGGACCTGCTCCCCCGCACCCAGGAGCGGACCGCGCCGCCCGCGATGACCGTGGTGCCCGTGCGCCACTGGGGCCGCCGGATCGTCGCGGGGATCCTCCTGCTGCTGCTGGCCGGCTTCGCCTCGACGGTGGTCACGAACGAGAACTACCACTGGGACGTCGTCGGGCAGTACCTCTTCTCGTCCCGCATCCTGACCGGGCTCTGGCACACCCTCGAGCTCACCGCGATCTCGATGATCGTCGGCATCGCGCTGGGCGTGCTCGTCGCGATCATGCGGGAGTCGACCAATCCGGTCTTCTCGAAGATCGCCTGGCTCTACATCTGGTTCTTCCGCGGGACTCCGCTCTTCGTGCAGCTGCTCTTCTGGGGCTACATCGCAGCGCTCTACCCGACCGTGTCGATCGGGCTGCCGTTCGCCGACGGCCCGCTCGTCGAAGCCGAGATGCGCGAGCTGATGACGCCGTGGCTCGCGGCGGTGCTCGGACTCAGCCTGAACGAGGGCGCCTACATGGCCGAGATCGTGCGCGGCGGACTCGCCTCCATCGACCAGGGCCAGCGCGAGGCCGGCCAGGCGATGGGGATGACCCGGGCGCGGATCCTGCGCCGGATCATCCTGCCGCAGGCGATGCGGGTGATCCTGCCGCCGACGGGGAACAACGTCATCTCGATGCTGAAGACCACCTCGATCGTGAGCGTCGTCGCCTTCCCCGAGCTGCTCTACTCCGCGCAGCTGATCTACGCCGTCAACTACCTGACCGTGCCGCTGCTGATCGTCGCCTCGATCTGGTACCTGCTCGTCACCACGGTGCTCACCGCCGGTCAGCACCTGCTCGAGCGGCACTTCGGCCAGGGGCACGGGCCCACGAGCGCCGGCCGGACCGGCTTCTGGAAGGCCGCGGTGCGCCTGCAGCGGCGGAGTTCCGGAGCCTCCACCCCCGCCGCCGCAGGACCCACGACCACAGGAGGACAGCCGTGATCACCGAGACCCTTCCGATGGTGCGCCTCGAGGGCGTGCACAAGTCGTTCGGCTCGCTCGAGGTGCTCAAGGGCATCGATCTGACGATGGAGCGCGAGAAGGTCACCTGCCTGCTCGGCCCGTCGGGCTCGGGCAAGTCCACGCTGCTGCGCTGCATCAACCACATCGAGCGCATCGACAGCGGGCGCGTCTTCGTCGACGACCGGCTGATCGGCTACATCGAGCGCGACGGCCGCTTCTACGAGATGAAGGAGCGCCTGGTCACGCGGCAGCGCCAGGAGATCGGCATGGTCTTCCAGGGCTTCAACCTCTTCCCGCACCTGACCGTGGAGCAGAACATCATGGAGGGCCGCGTCGGCATCCAGCGTGTCGCTCCCGCCCAGGCCCGGAGCGAGGCGCACGCGCTGCTGGAGCGGGTGGGTCTGCGCGAGAAGGCGACGGCCTACCCGAACCAGCTCTCGGGTGGCCAGAAGCAGCGGGTGGCCATCGCCCGGGCCCTGGCCATGCAGCCGAAGGTGATGCTCTTCGACGAGCCCACCTCGGCGCTCGACCCCGAGCTCGTCGGGGAGGTGCTCGAGGTGATGCGCGACCTGGCCGACAGCGGCATGACGATGATCGTGGTCACCCACGAGATCGCCTTCGCCCGCGAGGTCGCCGACCACGTCGTCTTCATGGACGGCGGCGTCGTCGTCGAGCAGGGCCCGCCCGAGCAGGTCCTGGTCCGCCCGCAGCAGCCCCGCACCCGGGCCTTCCTGCGCGGCGTCCTGCTGGAGGAGAACGAGATCGACGAAGGAGCACGCGCATGAGCCGCACCCGCAGCAGGATCGCCGTCATCGGAGCCGGAGTGGTCGGCCTGTCGGTCGCCGCCGAGCTCGGCCGCCGCGGGCACGAGGTCGTCGTGCTCGAGGCGGGCACCGTCGGCTCGGGGACGTCGAGCACGTCCTACGCCTGGATCAACTCGAACGGCAAGTCGCCGCGCGAGTACTACGACCTCAATCTGCGCGGTCTCGCGCTGATGCACGAGCAGGGCGGCGGCTCCGACTGGTTCGTCGGCTCCGGGCACCTGGAGTGGCCCGTCGACGCGGCGCACGCCCGCGACCTCGAGACGCGCGTGGCGCGCCTGGAGAGCTACGGCTACCCGGTCGAGTGGCTCGACTCCGCCGAGGCCCGCCGCCGCGCGCCCGTACTGCGGATGCCCGACGACCAGCGGGTCGCCTTCTTCCCGAGCGAGGGGTACGTGCATCCGGCCCTGCTGCTGGTCGAGCTGTTCCGCCGCTGCGGGCGCGCCGGTGTCGAGGTGCGCGAGCGGACGCCGGTCGCCGCCATCGAGCCGCAGGGCGAGGGCGCGATCGTGCGGACGACCGACGGCGCGAGCCTCGAGGTCGACACCGTCGTCAGCTGCGTCGGCCGCTGGACCGAGCAGCTCACCGGGATGCTCGGCAGCCCCGTGCCGATGGTCTCGACCGCGGAGGTGGGTGGCGCGGGGGTCGGCTACCTGGCCGTCACCACCCCCGTCCCCGTCGACTTCGCCCCGCTGCTCAGCCACACCGGCCTCAACGTCCGGCCGGCCGGCGGTGGCCGCTTCCTGCTGCAGTCGACCGTGCTCGACGCCGACGCCGACTCCGCCCGCCGCTACGGGCTCGACTCCGAGGTGGCGACGACCCTGCGCGACCGCTTCCGCGCGCTGTTCCGGCACGCCGGCGGCGCCGAGATCGAGTCCTTCGTGGTCGGCCAGCGGGCGATGCCGGCGGACGGCTGGCCCGCGGTCGGCCGCCTCGCACCCGATTCGCCGCTCTACGTCGTCGCCACCCACAGCGGAGTGACGCTCTCGCTCGCGCTGGGAGACTGGGTGGCGCGGGAGATCGACGGCGAGGAGCAGGAGGCGCTCCGCACCTTCCGGCCGGCCCGGCTGCTCGATCCGGCCGCGCGCTTCGCGGCCCCGGTGCCCCGCCTGCCCGGCCAGCAGTGAGCCGCCGAAACGTCCGTTCCATCTCGATCCTGAGGACCCCGTCATGAAGATCTCCCTGCTCGGAACCGGCCGCATGGGCCACGAGCTCGCCGTCCACCTGCTGGCCGACGGCCACGAGCTCACCGTCTGGAACCGCACCCCCGCCGGCGCCGACCGCATCGTCGCCGCCGGCGCCGCGCGGGCCGACGACCCCCGATCCGCCGTCGAGGGCGCCGACGTCGTGATGACCGTGCTCTTCGGTCCTGACACCGTGCGCGAGGTCGTGACCGCCGCGGATCTGCCGATCCCCGCCGAGGCGGCGTGGCTCGACGTCACGACCGTCGCCCCGGCCGACGCCGACGAGTTCCAGGCCTGGGCGGACGCCCGCGGCACCCGCTACGTGCACAGCCCGGTCGTCGGCACCCTCGCCCCCGCCCGCGCGGGCACCCTCGGCGTGCTGGTCGGCGGCGCGGAGGCGGACGTCGAGCACGTCCTGCCGCTGGTGCGGCTCTGGAGCGATCCCGAGCGGATCCGCGTGACCGGCTCGGCGGCCAAGGCGGCGGTCGGCAAGCTGATCGCCAACCTCGCCATCGCCGTCAGCCTGCAGGGGCTCGTCGAGTCGTTCCGGCTCGGGCGTGCGAACGGGGTCGACGCCGAGGAGGTGCTCGCCATGCTGGACAAGACCGGTCTCGGCTTCATGGCCGGGATGAAGGGGCCGATGATCCTCGCCGACGGATTCGCCGACACCCAGTTCTCGGCGGACCTGCTCGCCAAGGACTCACGGCTGATGCTGCACTCGTCGCCGGACCCGCTGCCCGCGGTGACCGCGATGCTGGAGACGCTGACCCGGGTGCAGCGCGAGGGCGACGGCGACAGCGACATCGCGGTGGTCGTCCGCGCCGAGCTCTCCTAGGCGGCACGGTTACTCTGATCTCCGCCCGGGCACCCGCCTCCGGCCGCCCGGCGAGGACGACGACGTCGACGAAGGACACCGCTATGAGAGCAGCAGCACCATGACCGCGGTCGAGCGGGCCGCGGGCACGGAGCCTCCGGCACCGGGGGCAGGATTCTCCGTGCCGAGGACGGTCGACGGCGAGCGCCTGGTCGCGCTCTTCACCTCGCTCGTCGAGCCGCTCGCGCGGGCGCTGCCGACCTCGACCGAGGTGGTGCTGCACGATCTCAGCCTGGTGCCGAACTCGATCGTCGCCATCCACGGCGACGTCACCGGCCGCCGTATCGGCGATCCGCCGACCGACGTGCTGCTCGAGCAGGCCGCCCGCGGCTTCGACGACTACAACCTCAACTACGAGTCGACGCTGCCCAACGGCAACCGCATGCGCTCCTCGACGCTGATCATCCGCGACATCGCCGGCCACCCGGTCGCCGCGCTGTGCGTGCACACCGACATCTCGGCCTGGCTGTCCATCCAGTCGCTCGTGACGCAGATGGTGGCCGGATCAGGAGCGCCCGCCGCGGTGCCCGACCGCGGCGAGACCTTCGTGAAGGACGTGGACGAGCTGGCCGCGCTGCTGGTCAGCCAGGCGATCGCGGCCGCCGGGGTGCCGGTCTCCGCGATGAAGAAGAAGCACAAGGTCGGTGTCGTGCTCGAGCTGAAGCACCGCGGCTTCTTCATGCTCCGCGACGCGGTCGACATGATCTCCGAGTCGCTCGCGGTGACCCGGTTCACGATCTACAACTACCTGAACGAGATCGCGGCGGAGGAGCCGGTCGTCTCCGACTGACCCTCCGCCAGCCGCATCGTCCCGCCCGCCCGGGCGGCGAACGCCCGTGCCGTCGCCGCGATCGTGCGCCGCATGACCCGCACCGCCGCCGTCGGCGCGAGGTCGGCCGGGCGGGCGAGGCTGATCGTCCTGCTGAGAGTCGGCTCCTCCAGCCGGATCGAGCGCAGTCCGGGGCGGCCCTGCAGCACCATCGCCGGGACGATCGCGACCCCCAGACCGCGCTCGGCGAAGCGCAGCACCGCGTCCATCTCGGCGCCCTCCAGCACGACGTCGGGCACGAGCCCTGCGGCGGAGAACGCGGCGTCGGTCGTGCGGCGCAGGTCGTAGCTGGAGTTGAAGACGATCTGCGGGAGGCGGGCGACGGCCGGCAGATCGATCGCGTCGCCGTCCCTCAGCGCGGGCTCGGCCGCGGAGGAGACCACCACCAGCTCCTCGACGAGCAGCGGCGTCACGGAGAAGGCGCCCACGGCCGCCGCCGTCGAGGTCGTGACCAGCGCGAGGTCGAGCTCGCCGCGCGCGAGCCGGTCGAAGAGGCTGCGCGAGCCGTCCTCGGCCAGGTGCAGCTCGATGGCCGGGTGCGCTGCGTGGAAGGCGTGCAGCACCTCCGCGACGAGGCTGATGCAGAGGGTGGGCGTCGCGCCGAAGCGCACCCGGCCGCGCTCGAGACCGGCGAGCTCGGCCAGCTCGCGGCGCACCGACTCGGCGTCGGCGAGCATGCGGCGCGCGAGCGGCAGCAGCAGCTCGCCGGCCGAGGTGAGGGTGCTGCCGGAGCGCGCGCGGTGGAACAGCTCGGAGCCGAGATCCTGCTCCAGCGCGGAGATCTGGCGGCTCAGCGAGGGCTGCGCGAGATGCAGCTCCTCCGCGGCGCGGGTGAAGCTGCCGAGGCGCGCGACCTCGACGAAGCCGGACAGCTGCTCGAAGTTCATGCCCATAGCGTAAGCGCATGCCGAGCCCCAGCTTTATGCATTGGAGTAATAGAAGCGCCGTGCCTAGCGTGGAGTCATGACCACTTCAGCACCCACTGCCACGGCGGAGCGCCGGATCTCCACCTCCGTCCTCGTCATCGGCACCGGCGGCTCGGGCCTCCGCGCCGCGATCGAGCTGGCCGAGGCCGGCGTCGACGTCCTCGCGCTGGGCAAGCGCTCGAAGTCGGACGCCCACACCTCGCTCGCCGCCGGCGGCATCAACGCGGCCCTCGCGACGATGGACCCCGACGACAGCTGGCAGCAGCACGCGGCCGACACCATCACCGAGTCCTACCTGCTCGCCAACCCGCGCACCGTCGAGATCGTCACGTCCAACGCCGCCCGCGGCATCCAGGACCTCGAGCGCTACGGCATGCCGTTCGCCCGCGAGGACGACGGCCGCATCTCGCAGCGCTTCTTCGGCGCGCACACCTACCGCCGCACCGCCTTCGCCGGCGACTACACCGGCCTCGAGATCCAGCGCACGCTGGTCAACCGGGCGGCGCAGCTCGAGATCCCGATCCTGGACACCGTCTACGTCACCCGGATCCTCGTCAACGAGGACGGCGCCGTCTTCGGCGCGTACGGCTTCGACCTCGTCGACGGCACCCGCTACCTCATCCACGCCGACGCGGTGATCCTGGCCGCCGGCGGGCACAACCGGATCTGGCGCCGCACCTCCTCGCGCCGCGACGAGAACACGGGTGACTCGTTCCGCCTGGCCGTCGAGGCCGGCGGCCGCCTGCGCGACCCCGAGCTGGTGCAGTTCCACCCGTCGGGCATCATCGAGCCCGAGAACGCGGCCGGCACGCTGATCTCCGAGGCGGCGCGCGGCGAGGGCGGCATCCTCCGCAACGGCCTCGGCGAGCGCTTCATGCACAAGTACGACCCGGAGCGCCTCGAGCTCTCGACCCGCGACCGCGTCGCACTCGCCTGCTACACCGAGATCAAGGAGGGCCGCGGCACGCCGAACGGCGGTGTCTGGCTCGATGTCTCGCACCTCCCGCGCGAGACGATCATGACCCGGCTCCCCCGCGTCTACCAGACGATGCTCGAGCTGCAGATGCTCGACATCACGAAGGACCCGATCGAGATCGCGCCGACGGCGCACTACTCGATGGGCGGCGTCTGGGTCCGCTCGGACGACCACAGCACCGACGTCCCCGGCCTCTACGCCATCGGCGAAGCCTCCAGCGGTCTGCACGGCGCGAACCGCCTGGGCGGCAACTCGCTGATCGAGCTGCTCGTCTTCGGCCGGATCGTCGGCCGGGCGGCGGCGGAGTACTCCGCGTCGCTGACCGCGCAGACCCGCTCCGCAGCGTCGGTGCAGGTCGCCCGCGACGAGATCGCGGACCTGCTCGCCGCCGACGGCGAGGAGAACGTGCGGGCCCTGCAGCGCGCGATCCGCAACACCATGACCGAGCACGCCGGCGTCGTGCGCGACGAGACGGGCCTGCTCGCCGGTCTCGCCGAGCTGGACGCGATCGAGGCGCGCATCGCCGACATCGGCATCCACCCGGACATCGCCGGCTTCCAGGACCTGGCGCACGCCTTCGACCTGAAGTCCGCCGCGATGGCCGCGCGGGCGACCCTCGAGGCCGCGCTGGAGCGCCGCGAGAGCCGCGGCTGCCACAACCGCAGCGACTACCCGGAGATCGACCCGGCGCTGCAGGTGAACCTGGTCTGGTCGCCGTCCACCGGCATCACCCGCGAGGAGATCCCCGCGGTCCCGGAGGAGATCCAGGCGCTGATCCGCGAGGTCGCGACCGCGGGCAAGCTGCTCGAGTAGCGGCACGGTTCGCGCTCAGCGCGCACGACGACGCCGGCCCGGGGGAACCCGGGCCGGCGTCGTGTCGTTCCGCATCCGATCAGGCGCGGCTGCGGGCGCGTCCGCCGAAGCGGGTGTAGAGGAACAGCACGATGATCGCGCCGATGATGGAGCCGATGATGCCGGCCGGCTGGAGGAAGCCCTCCATCGGGTCGTGCTGGAAGATCAGGAAGCCGAGGAAGCCGCCGACGAAGGATCCGACGATCCCCAGCACGATGGTCATCAGGATGCTGATGTTCTGCCGTCCCGGCACGATGAGGCGGGCGAGAGCCCCGGCGATGAGGCCGACGACGATGAGGCTGATGATGAGTCCGAGCACGGGTGTCACCTTCCGGTCGAGCACGGCGGGCCGTGCGGTGGGGCTCTGCGGTCGCTGAGCCGATGGCCTACCCAAGCAGGGGCGGAGGGGTGGCCGGTACACCCCTGGGGGTGTGGTCACGGTGCCCGGCGACGCGGTACGGTCCGTCCATGCCCACGTCCCCGCCCACGCCCCTGACCGTCGCCCTCGTCGACGACTACGACGTGGTGCTCAAGGGCCTCGCGCACATGTTCGACCACTACCGCGACCGCGTCGTCGTCGCCGAGATCGACGCGAACGCCGCGCTCTCCGACCGCATCGACATCGTCCTCTACGACTCGTTCGCCCAGCCGGAGTCGGACCTGCAGGAGCTCGCCGACCTCGTCCGCAACCCGCGAGCCGAGCACGTCGTCGTCTACACCTGGAACTTCCACCCGGACCTCGTCCACGACGCGCTGGAGCAGGGCGTGCGCGGCTACCTCTCCAAGACCCTCCCCGCCCGCGAGCTCGTCGCCGCCCTCGAGGCCGTGCGGAACGGCGACCTCGTCGTCAGTGAGCCGCCCCGCCGCGCGGGCACCGCCCCCGGCCTCGACTGGCCCGGCCGCCACGAGGGCATCACCGACCGCGAGTCCGAGATCCTGGCCCTGATCACCCAGGGCAAGAGCAACGCCGACGTCGCCGCCCTCACCTACCTCAGCCCCAACACGGTGAAGTCCTACATCCGCAGCGTCTACGGCAAGATCGGCGCCTCCAGCCGCACCCAGGCCGTCCTCTGGGGCGTCGAGCACGGCTTCACCCCCGACCACCACCGCATCGACCACTGGCTCGGCGGCCCGTGAGCCCGCGGCCTCCGCTCCTCGCCACGGCCCTCGGCGTCGCGCTCCTGCTGAGCGGATGCGCGTCCGCGCCCGCCCCCGAGTCGCGGGCCCCCGAGGGCGATCCGATCGCCGCGGCGCGAGCACTCCCCGACGCGGGCGGCATCGTGAGCATCGGCGACGCGACCGGCACCTGCGGCGAGTACGTCCTCGAGCAGGGCGAGGAGCTCCCCGCCGAGGCCGGCGCCTGCCTCGTGGACGCGTCCGCCCGCGGGGAGGCTGCCGAACTGGCCTGGAGCACGCCGACCTCCGAGGGCGACCCCATCGTCTCCTTCGCCTTCGTCGGCGGCACCGCGACCCGGCTGCTCGTCTACACGACGCGCGCCTTCGACCGGCACAGCGGCCTCGAGGAGCCGCTCAGCCCCGGCGAGGGCGAGAGCTGGACCGGCCACGCCTGCGACGACCCGGCCGACCTGCTCGGCACCGGCGACTGCGACCCCCTCGTCGAGGGCTGAGTCGACCGCCCTTGCGCGCTGCAGCCCCGATATGGTCCGGTGGCCGAATGGACTTCTTCCCGCCTGCCGTGAGCCTGGACGCGGACGACGCGCTGCTCCAGGCGCTCTGCACGACCTCCGAACTGGACGAGGACGGCGAGGTCGTCGCCGTCGGAGACCGGATCCGGCGGCTCGCCGTCCCCCACCGCGGCGGCTACTTCGGCGGCGACCTCGACGAGACTCCGTGGATGCTCGACCGCTACGGCGATGCCACCGGGGCGACCGGCACGGTGTGGATCGAGGGCGTCGTCGAGTCCGTCGCGGCGATCCGGACCCGCATGACCCGGCGCGACGACGGCGTGTGGACGGTCCGGCCCGGCTCCGCGGTCCTCGAGCCGCTGCGCTCCACTGCGGACACGCGCAGGCCGGTCCCGGAGATCGACTGGCAGCCGCACTCGGAGCGCGACGCCGATGGGCACGCCTACGCGATGGGCTTCGCGCGGCGGAGCGAGGGCGACGAGGAGCTGTCCGGCTGGTTCTTCACGGTGCGGCGCACCTAAGGTGAGCGGACCGGAGCACGAGGGGGACGCGATGCCACGGAACCACTCCCGCAGAGGAGCCACGATTACCGCGATCGCGCTGCTCGCCCTGCCGCTTCTCGCGGGGTGCGCTGGGCCGACGCCCTACTCGGACTTCGATCGGACTCGGGACGAGCGGGACGTCCTGCCGGATCTCGGCGACGTGAGCGAGCAGATCGACCCCGACTCGGTGCGCTTCGTCGGCACGGCCGAGGGCGTCGATGTCTACCTCGGTTCGTCGACTCGCGGAGACGACCACTGCGTGATCATCGACGGCGACGACGGTCCCTTCAGCGGCTGCAGCGGATCGGGCGACCTGGAGGTGTCGCAGCGCACCTCGGTCGTGGTGCAGGTGCATCCCGACGGCGTCGAGCCGGAGGACTCCCCCGGTCTCGACTGGACGGCCCTCGGCCAGAACGTGTCGGTGCGGTCCTACACCTGACCGCCGCGCACCCCTCCGCGGGATCGGTCTTCTAGCCTGGTAGGAGAGGAGGTCGACATGTCCGAAGCCAGGGATCGCGCCGCCCGCTACGCCGCGGAGCGCGCGGCCGGCGGCCGTCCGGAGACCGGCGACGAGAGCACCGGCGCATTGCCCGAGAACGCGGAGGACCGCGCCGCGTTCATCGAGACGTCGATCCAGCAGGCGATCCGCCGCGGCGAGTTCGACGGCCTCCCCGGCGCCGGGAAGCCGCTGGAGGGCCTCGGCGAGCACCACGACCCTGACTGGTGGATCCGCCGCAAGATCGAGCGCGAGAACCTCACCGGTATCGGCCCGGCCGCGTTCCTGCTCCGCGCCGAGGACCGGCGGCTGGACGAGCAGCTGGACCGGCTGATGCGCGAGTCCGAGGTGCGGGCCGTGCTCGCCGACTTCAACAAGCGCGTCGTCGAGGCGCGCCGCCAGCTGCTCGGCGGCCCGCCGGTGGTCACGCCGCTGCGCGACATCGACGCGGAGGTCTCCGCCTGGACCGAGCGCCGGAACGCCCGGTTCGCGGCGCCCGAGCCGCAAGAGCCCGCGCGGCCCCGCCGCCGGTGGTGGCGCCGGCGCTGACCGCTTCGCGCACGAGCACACCGATCCGCATCACTATGCTGGGAAACTCCGCGAGGGAGGGTCGGATGAAGGTTCCGCGCACCGCGACGACCCGCGTCGTCACCGAGATCAACCGGACGGCGATCGTCGACGCCCTCCGCCTGCACGGCCCCTCCTCCCGCAGCGCCATCGCCCGGCACACCGGCCTCAGCCCCGCCACGGTCGAGCGGCTCTGCTCGGCCCTGCTCGGCGAGGGCGTCATCGTGCTCGACGGCCGCGAGCGCTCCTCCGGCGGCCGGCCGTCCTCGCTCTACCGCTACGCCGGCGACGCCCGCGTGGTCGCCGCGATCGAGGTGTCCGAGGCGCAGGCGCACGGCCGCCTCGTCGACTTCGACGGCAAGACCGTGCGCGACGAGGTCCTCGCCTTCGACCTCGCCGGCGACGGCTCCGACGCGGACCGCCGCCTCGCGGGCACCATCGAGATCGTGGACCGGCTGATGGCCGCCTCCCAGCGGATCCGCAAGCCCTGCGCGGGCATCGGGGTCACCATCCCCGGCATCGTGCACGGTCCGGAGGGCCGGGTCACGAACACGATCGAGCTCGGCTGGAGCGACGTGATGCTCGGCAGCATCCTCAAGGCCCGCGTCGGCGTGCCCGTGCTGGTCGAGAACGACGCCAACGCCATCGGCTTCGGCGAGTGGTCGCGCGGCGCCGGCCGCGGCGCGCAGAGCCTCGCCACCTACGTCCTCGGCGTCGGAGTCGGCGCCGGCATCGTTCACGACGGCGCGCTGCTGCGCGGCTCGCGCTCGGCCGCGGGCGAGATCGGCTACCTGGTCACCGAGCGCTCGCACCTGGAGCGCCCGTACACGACCCAGGGCGACCTGGAGTCGCGGATCGCGGGGATCAGCCGCAGCTACGCCCGCGAGCACGCGGCCGACGCGGCGAACGCGCTCGGCGCCCTGCTCGACGCGGCGGCGGCCGGCGAGGAGGCCGCCCGGGCGCCGGCGGCCGAGGTCTTCGACTACATCGGCCTGTCCTGCATCGCGCTCTGCACCGTGCTCGACCCCGAGCTGATCGTGCTGGCCGGCCACCTCTCACGCCAGCCCGACTACGCGATCCAGGAGGTGACGCGCCGCCTCGTCGGCCGGATCACCATCCCGCCGCGGGTCGCGACCGCCGAGCTGGGCGCCGACGCGGCGCTCGTCGGCGTCGCGCAGCTGATCATCGCCCGCTCGCGCACGGCGACCTACCTCAGCTGAGGGCCCGGTTCAGCCCAGGTCGCGTCCCAGCAGCGCGGCCGCCTCGCGGTCGAGCAGCACCGTGACGTCCGGGTGCCCCTGCAGCGCCGAGGCCGGGCAGTCGACGTCGACCGGGCCGAGCAGCGCACGCGCGACGGCGTCCGCCTTGGCCGCGCCCGAGGCGAGCAGCACCAGCGAGCGCGCGGCGAGGATCGTCGCGATCCCCTGCGTGATCGCCGACTCCGGCACCTGCTCGAGGCGTCCGTCGAAGAAGCGGGCGTTCGCCTCCCGGGTGCTCCGCTCGAGCCGGACGACGTGCGTGCCGACGTCGTGCGGGGTGCCGGGCTCGTTGAAGCCGATGTGCCCGTTGCCGCCGATGCCGAGGATCTGCAGCGCGACACCGCCGGCCGCCCGGATCGCGGCGTCGTAGTCGCGCCCCGCCTGCTCGCCGTCCGCGCGAGTGCCGTCGGGGACGTGCACGGAGCCCATCCGCAGCGGGAGCCGGACCTCGCGATCGAGGACGGCGCGGTAGCTCTCGGGGTGGCCCGGGGCGATGCCGACGTACTCGTCGAGCGCGAAGGCGCTCACTCCGGAGAAGTCGATCCGGCCCGCGGCGACGCGGCCGGCGAGCTCGCGGTAGAGCAGCGAGGGCGTCGAGCCGGTGGCGACGCCGAGCACCGCGGCCGGGTCGCGGAGGACGCGCTCGGCGACGAGGTCGGCGGCGGCGCGCGAGGCCTCGGCGAAGGAGTCGAAGACGCGGACCGTGGTGCCGGGCGCGAAGGCGGTGGCGCCGGAGGTGCCGGTGAGGCTCACGAGGCCACCTCCGAGAGGGTGCGGTCGGCCGCGGCGAGCGCGCGGGCGTGCGCCAGCGCGCCGACCACCGGCGGGCGCCGCACGACGACGAACTCCAGCTGCGGGGCCTCCTCGGCCAGCCGCTCGCGGATCCGCTGCTCGTAGGAGGGCTGGTTGACGATCACGCCGCCGCCCGCCACCACGAGCGAGCCCATCGCGCCGCGGCGCACGAGCGAGGCGACACCGGCCGCGAGCGCCTGCGCGGCGTCCTCGACGATCCGCGCGGCGAGGGCCGAGCCGCCGGCCGCCCTCTCGAAGACGAGCGGAGCGTAGGCGCCCCAGGACGCCCCGCCGGCGAGGCGCGTCGCCTCCGCGGCTAGGGTCGCGGCGTCGCTCGCGCCGAACGCGGCGAGGACGGCGCCGATCAGCGGGTCGTCGATCTCCCCGCGATCGCACGCGACGAGGGTCTCCCGCAGCGCCGTCGAGACGAGGTCGTGCGCGCTGCCGCGATCGCCGAGCGGCCAGCCGTGGCCGTCGACGGTGATCCGGACGCCCTCCGCCGTCGTCCCGCAGATCACGGCGCCGGTGCCGACGATCATCTGGATGCAGTGCCCCTCCTGCTCCGCGAAGCCCAGCAGCTCGGCGTCGTTGACGACCGTGACGGGCCGGCCGAGGCGGAGGGAGAGCGTCGTCGTCGCCTCGCGCATCTGCCCGGGGGTGTCGCAGCCGTGCACACCGAGGACCACCACGGCGTCCTCGGCGAGCGGGCGGAGGCGCAGCAGCACCTCGGCCAGCCGCGGCAGGTTCTCGGGGTCGGCGAAGAGCTCGCCCGAGCGCCAGGCGCTCGAGGGCAGGACCAGATCCGCCTCCGCTCCGTCCGTGTCGAGGAGGCGGACGTGGGTCTTGGTCCCGCCCACGTCGACACCGACGAGACGGGCTGCGGCGTGCGGAGGATTTTGCGTCACAGTGGCATGAAAGCATCTCTCGGCCAGCAGGACAAGGCAGCCGGCGCGATACAACGCCCCTCGCACACCTCCGCGTTACGGCGCTGTTTCCGCGAGTTACGGCCCGATCACGACTTCCGGCCCCGTCAAGATTCTTGTTGACCTATATGGGTCGTATTGATAAGAAAGCACTACCGCCTCGACGACGAAGCGCCCGCGCCTCGTCGACTGACAGACACATGAAAGGTGTTCCGTTGAAGAAGACAGCACGCGCCACCCTGGCGCTCCTCGGCACGGGAGTGCTGATCGCTTCTCTCGCCGGGTGCGCGAACGGCTCCTCCGGAGCCGGCGCCTCCGACCCGCTCCAGTTCGTCCTCTCCGGCGACGGAACCCAGGGCGGCGGCTACCAGAAGATGGCCGATCTCTACCAGGAGCAGACCGGTGTCGAGGTCGAGATCGTCGACGTCCCGGGCGACGACCTGACGACGCGACTGCGCAACAGCGCGCAGGCGAACGACCTGCCGGCCCTCGCCGCGGCGGCCAACGTCGACCCGCTGTGGAAGGACCAGATCCTGGACCTGTCGCAGATCGCGACCGACCAGGACATCCTGCCGCTGCTCGCCGTGCCCGACCCCGAGGACGGCAAGGTCAAGGCGCTGCCCACCAGCCTCACCTCCGTCGGCATGTTCATCAACAAGTCGCTCTTCGACGAGGCGGGCGTCTCCTACCCCACCGACGCGACGCAGAGCTGGACCTGGGACGAGTTCGTCGCCAAGTCCGAGGAGGTCCAGGCGGCCACCGGCGCGCAGTACGGCATGGTGATGGACAACTCCGCGCACCGCCTGCGCTCCTTCCTCTACGAGTTCGGCAGCGAGGGCATCGTCGACGACAACGGCACCTTCACCGCCAACGACGAGACCAAGACGGCGCTCGAGTACTTCAAGAAGCTCAACGACGACGGCTTCATGCCCAAGTCGGTCTGGACCGCGGGCGAGGACGCCAGCGCGACCTTCAAGAGCGGCCAGGTCGTCTCCTACTACTCCGGCGTCTGGCAGATCGCGGACTTCCAGTCCAACATCACCGAGTTCGAGTGGGCCTCGGTGCCGACCCCGCAGCAGCCCGTCAAGGCGACCAACTACGGCGCCGCCTCGTGGATCGTCGCCTTCGACGGCACCGGCCAGGAGGAGGAGGCCCAGAAGTTCATCGACTGGCTCTACCAGCCCGAGCAGTACTCCGCGTACTGCGAGATCGCCGGCTGCCTGCCCGCCGTCACCGGCCTCGAGATGAACTACCCGGCCAACCAGGACGCGTTCGCGCTCTACAACGCCGAGATCGCCGCCTCGCCCGCGGTCTCCTCGCTGCAGACCGTCGACCAGCTGATCGGCGGCTACGAGGGCAAGTTCCTCCAGTCGGAGCCGCTCAAGGACGAGACGATCAAGTACCTCAACGACCAGCAGAGCGTCGACGAGACCATCGACAACATCCTGTCGACGACCCAGGCCGCCCTCGGCGAGTAGGTCCCCCACCGGGCGGTGCGGGGTCCTCCCCGCACCGCCCTCCCCCTCGCAGGACCACCCGATCAGGAGAGCACCATGACCGTCCAGCCGCTCGTCACGCCGTCCTCGCCACCGGAGGCGGTCCTCACGGTCCCCGGCGCGGGTCGCGGATCGAAGGGCTCGCGCAAGCGCCCCGTGCGCCGCCCCCGCTACGTCGTCAGCACCGTCCTGCTGACGGTCGGCGTCGCGATCCTCTTCGCCCTCTTCTTCGTCTGGCCCGGCGCGCTCGGCGTGATGTACTCCTTCACCTCGTACCGGGGCTTCGGCGACATCGAGTTCGTCGGCCTCGACAACTACACGGCGCTCGCGCAGGACCCGGTCTTCTACGCCGCGGTCGGCCGCACGCTCGTCTACGCGCTGTTCTCGGTCCCGTTCGCCTGCGGCCTCTCGCTGCTGATGGCCGTCGCGCTGAACAACGCGCGGGCCAAGGGCAAGATCGGCGCCCGCATCATCTTCTTCCTGCCCTGGCTGGTCTCCCCCATCGTCGCGGGCGTCATCTGGCGCTGGATGTTCGGCGAGAGCTTCGGCTTCGTCAACTTCGCCATCACCTCGCTCGGCGGCGGCGCCGTGCCGTGGTCCTCGAACGCCGACCTCTCGCTCTTCGTCGTCATCCTCGCCTCCGCCTGGGGCGGCGCGGCGTTCAACATGCTGCTGTTCATCGCGGCGCTGAACAACGTGCCGACCTCGCACTACGAGGCGGCCGAGCTCGACGGCGCGAACCCCTGGCAGCGCTTCGTCTCGATCACCCTCCCCGGCATCGCGCCGACCACGCTGCTCGTGGTCCTGCTCTCGACGCTCGGGCACATGAAGGAGTTCGCGATGATCCAGGCCCTCAACAACGGCGGCCCGGGCACCGAGAACCAGCTCATCGTCCAGTACATCTTCCAGACCGGATTCGCGCAGTCGAACGTCGGCTACGCCAGCGCCGCCTCGATGGTGCTGCTGGTGATCCTGCTGATCATCGCCGCCGTCCAGCTCGCCATCAGCAAGAGGAGCCAGGCATGGTGACCACGACCCCCGCCCCCGCCCGCACGACGCGCTCCCGGCGCACGCCCGCCGCGCCCGCGCCGATGACCCGGAAGAAGACCGGCGAGTTCCGCCGCTCGATCGGCCCGACCGCCATGCTCTGGGCGATCGCGATCCTCACGCTCTTCCCGCTGCTCTGGTTCCTGCTCAGCTCGTTCAAGGGCGGCGGCGACCTCTTCACCTACCCGCTCTCGCTGCTGCCGCGCGAGTGGACCCTCGACGGCTACCAGCGCGCGCTGGAGCGGGTCGACTTCATCCGCTACTTCTCGAACACCTTCGTGGTCGCGTCGCTGACCACGCTGCTCACCGTCTTCTTCAGCGCGACGACCGGCTACGCGCTGGCCAAGTACAAGTCGCCGTGGCTGAGCGTGCTCGCGCTCTGCATCCTGGCGACGACGATGCTGCCCGGCGAGGTCATCCTCAACCCGGTCTTCACCGTGGTCCGCGACCTGGGCATGTACAACACGCTGATGGGCATCATCATGCCGTCGATCCTCACGCCCACCGGCGTCTTCATGTTCCGGCAGTTCTTCATCACGGTGCCGGACGAGCTGCTCGACGCCGCTCGGATCGACGGGGCGCGCGAGCTCTCGATCTTCTTCCGGATCATGCTGCCGCTGTCGAAGCCGATCATCCTGACGCTGTCGATCATCTCGTTCCAGTGGCGCTGGAACGACTACATCTTCCCGCTGATCATCCTCAGCGACCCGAAGAACTTCACTCTGCAGATCGCGCTGCGCCAGCTGATCGGCGCGCAGAACATCGACTGGGCGATCCTGCTCTCCGCCTCGGTGCTCTCGATGCTGCCGCTGGTGGCGATCTACCTGGTGTTCCAGAAGTACATCACCGGGTCCGACGTCAATGCGGGGCTGCGCGACTAGTCATGCACCACGACGACCTGAAGGCCGCCGCCCGCGTCGACCGCTTCCTCGCCGAGCGCCTGCCCCTCGCGGCGACGGCCGAGCGGATCCCGCTCGCCGTCGCCGCGTGGACGGCGCTCGGCGAGCCGGTCGGCTTCGAGAGCGCGAGCGACCCGCGGAACCACTACGAGACGATCGAGCCGGGAGCGCCGTGGGGCGCCGCCTGGGACACCACCTGGTTCCGGGTGACCGGGACGGTGCCCGCGGCCTGGGGCGACACGGGCCGGGGCGACGGGGGCGATCGGTTCCGGATCGAGCTCTCGCTCGACCTGGGCTTCGACCGCGCCAAGCCCGGCTTCCAGTGCGAGGGCCTCGCCCGCGCCGCGGACGGCCGGGTGCTCAAGGGCTTGGAACCGCGCAACCACCACGTTCCGCTCGACGCCGCCCCCGGGGAGTCGTTCCTGATCTGGGTCGAGGGTGCGTCGAACCCGGACCTCACCGGCGGGAACGACTTCGCCGGCCCGGGCGCCTTCGCCCCCACCCCCTTCGGCGACCGCGCCACCGCGCCGGCCGATCCGCTCTACCGGCTCGGCCGCTTCTCCCTCGTGCTGGTCGACACCGTCGCCGAGCGCCTCGGCCTCGAGCTGAGCGTCCTCCGCGGACTGCACGACGAGCTGTCGCCGACGGAACCGCGCCGGCACGAGATCCTCGCCGGGCTGACCCGGGCCCTGAACGCCCTCGACCCGGACGACCTCGCCGGCACCGTCGCCGAGGCGCGCGCGCTGATCGCTCCCCTGCTCGCCGCGCCGGCCGCGCACTCCGCGCACCGCATCTCGGCGACCGGCCACGCGCACATCGACTCCGCCTGGCTCTGGCCGACCCGCGAGACCGTCCGCAAGTGCGCCCGCACCTTCTCCAACGTGCTCGACCTGATGGACCGCGACCCGGACGCCGTCTTCACCTGCTCCTCCGCCCAGCAGTTCGCCTGGATGAAGGAGCACCACCCCGGGATCTTCGCCCGCATTCTCGAGCGGGTCCGCGAGGGCCGCTTCGTGCCGGTCGGCAACATGTGGGTCGAGTCCGACGTGACGATGCCCTCCGGCGAGTCGCTGGTGCGCCAGCTGCAGCAGGGTGCGCGCTTCTTCCAGGAGGAGTTCGGCGCGATCAGCGAGGTCGGCTGGCTCCCCGACTCGTTCGGCTACCCGGCCGCGCTGCCGCAGCTGCTGCGGAAGGCGGGGCTGCGCTGGTTCTTCACCCAGAAGATGTGCTGGAACGAGACCAACGCGATGCCGCACCACTCCTTCGTCTGGGAGGGGCTCGACGGCTCGCGGATCTTCACGCACTTCCCGCCGTCGAACACCTACAGCGGCGACCTCCGGCCGACCGAGCTGGCGCGCATCGTCCGGAACTTCCAGGAGCACGGGCGGGCGACGCGCTCGCTGATGCCGTTCGGCTACGGCGACGGCGGCGGCGGGCCCACCCGCGAGATGATGGCGCTCGCGCGGCTGCAGTCCGATCTCGAGGGCTCGCCGCGACTCGAGTTCTCCTCCGCCCGCGACTTCTTCGAGGCCGCGGAGGCCGAGTACGCCGACCCGCCGGTGTGGTCCGGCGAGATGTATCTCGAGTTCCACCGCGGCATCCTCACCTCGCAGGCCCGCACCAAGCAGGGCAATCGGCGCAACGAGCGGCTGCTGGCCGAGGCCGAGTACTGGGCGAGCGTCGCGGTCCTGCGCCACGGCGTCCCGTTCCCGTTCGACGAGCTCGACGCGCTCTGGCGGCAGGTGCTGCTGCTGCAGTTCCACGACATCCTCCCCGGCACCGCGATCGCCTGGGTGCACCGCGAGGCCGAGCGCACGCACGCCGAGGTGACGGAGGCGCTCGAGCGGATGATCGCCGAGCGGCTCGCGCTCGTCGTCGGGCCGGGCGAGCGGCGGATCGCGGTGAACGCGGCACCGGTCGTCGTCGGCGGGGTGCCGGCGCGGGGCGGGGCAGTCGCGGCGGCCGTCGACGGGCTCTCCGTCCGCGGGGACGGCGGGGGCTTCGTCCTCGAGTCGCCGCGCCTCGTCGTCGTGGTCACGGCCACCGGGCAGCTCTCGAGCATCGTCGACCGCGCCTCCGGCCGCGAGCTGCTGCCCGCGGGCCGGGTCGGCAACCTGCTGCAGCTGCACCGCGACGAGCCCAACCAGTGGGACGCCTGGGACCTCGACGCCGCCTACCGCGGCACCGTCGTCGACCTCGTCGACGGCACGGTCGAGCTCGGCGAGGACGGCGCGAGCGTCGTCGTCCGCCGGGGCTTCGGTCGCACCGGCAGCACGGCGACCCAGACGATCGCCCTCGATCCGCGCGAGCCCGCGGTCCGGATCCGCACGGTCGTCGACTGGCACGAGCGGCGGAAGCTGCTGAAGCTCGCCTTCCCGCTCGACGTGCACGCCGAGCACTCCTCCGCCGAGACGCAGTTCGGCCACGTCCGCCGCCCCGTGCACACCAACACCAGCTGGGAGGCGGCGAAGTACGAGATCTGCGCGCACCGCTGGCTGCACGTCGGCGAGCCGGGCTTCGGCGTCGCCGTGGCCTCCGACGCGGTCTACGGCTACGACGTGCAGCGCACGATCGACGACGGCCGCGTGAGCACCGTCGTCCGCCAGTCGCTGCTGCGCGCGCCGACCTTCCCCGATCCGGAGGCGGACCAGGGCGAGCACGAGTTCCTCAGCACGCTCACGGTCGCGCCCGGCATCGCCGATGCCGTCCGCGCGGGCTTCGCCGCGAGCACCGCGCCGCGCGTCGTCCTCGGCGGGTCGATCCCGGAGGCGCTCGTCGCCGTCGAGGACCCGGCCGTGGTCGTCGACACCGTCACCCTCGCGTCCGACCGCAGCGGCGACGTGATCGTGCGGCTGCACGAGGCGCTCGGCGGGCGAGTGCGCACGGCGCTCGTCGTCGCGCACCCGCTGGCCGCCGTCCGCGAGGTCGATCTGCTCGACCGCGACGCCGAGGGAACGGCGCTGCTCGACGTCACCGCCGGCAGGATCGCGCTCGAGCTGCGGCCCTTCGAGGTCGTGAGCCTCCGCCTCTCCCCCGCGTCCGCCCCTTCCCCCGAGGAGACCCCGTGATCACCGTCGACGACGCCCCCTACGCCGCCCGGCTGGTCGCGGACGCCCGCGTGCGCGGCGACGAGTTCGTCGCGCGCTCCCGGCGGCCGCTCACCGGGCTCGGCCCGCGCCCGACCATGCGCGCCATCACCTCCCTGGTCGCTCTCGCCGTCGCGGAGGGCGACGACGGCCCGGAGTCGCGCGTCGCCGCCGCGGCGTACCTGCAGCACCTCGAAGCCCAGCAGCTCGGCAGCGGCCTGTTCTCGAGCAGCGGCAATCTCGCCTCGCCGCCCGACACGGCGTTCACGATCAACGACCTCTGCGGCTGCCTCGAGCTGCTCGACCGCTACCGACCGGCCGGCTTCGACGCGGTCCGGGACGGTCTCGCCGCCATCGCCGTCGCCGCCTCGCCCGCGATGCTGGCCGGCGGCGTGCACACGCCGAACCACCGCTGGGAGCTCGCCAGCGCGCTGGCCGCCCTCGCCGTGCACGTGCACGGCGGGCGCTCGGCGGGAGGCGCCTCCGGTGCACTCGCCGCGGCGCTGCTCGACCGCGCCGACGCCTGGCTGGCCGAGGGCGTCGACATCGACGCCGACGGGCAGTACAGCGAGCGCAGCGCCGTCTACGCCACCGAGGTCACGAACCCGAGCCTGCTGACGCTGGCGCACGACCTCGACCGGCCGGCACTGCTCGAGCCGGTGCGGCGGAACCTCCGCGCGATCGCCGGCCTGGTCGAGGACGACGGCGAGATCGAGTGCGTGCACTCCCGCCGACAGGACCAGACCATCCCGTACGACGTGGAGAACCTGCTCTCGCCCTACCGCCTGCTCGCGATCGAGGACGGCGACGCGGACGCGGCCCGGATCGTCGGCCAGATCCTCGGCCGCGCACTGCGCGAGCCGGAGCGGCACCTCGCCGAGCTGCTGCGCCGCCCGGAGATCGGCGGACTGCTGCCCGCGCCCGCGCCGATGCCCGGCTCGGTGACGCGCTCCTACCCGGTCAGCCGGCTGCTCCGCCGCCGGGAGGGCGCTCTCTCGGCGTCCGTCTCGGCCGGCAGCGACTTCGCGAGCACCGGCCGGATCGGCTCCGGTCTCGCCAACTCCGCCACCCTGGTCCGCGCCCGCGCGCACGGGCTGGTCCTGCGCTCGCTGCGCGTCTCGCCCGCGTTCTTCTCGCTCGGCGGCGCGCGCCCGCAGACGCTGGAGCAGACCGAGCGCGGCGGGGTGCTCGTCGAGCGGCGCGTCTCGGGCTACTACGACACGCTCGGCGCCGACGCGCCCGCCGTCACCGCCGTCCCGGACAGCGAGGGCCGCTTCTTCTCGGTGATGGACTTCACCCGCCGCGAGCGCTTCGAGGTGGAGCTGCGGACGGAGGTGGCGGTCGAGGTCGACGAGACGGGGCTCGACGTGCGGGTCTCCTTCACCGGGCTCGAGACGCGCTACGCGCTGGAGCTCGTCGTCGACGGCGACGCGCTCGTGGAGGGCGCGGCGGCGCTCGAGGACGGCTGGTGGCTCGACGGAGCCACCGCGACCGTCGCCACCGACTCCGCCGTGCTCTCGATCGAGACCGAGCCGGGCGACGGCGTCCCGCCGGTCTTCGACGACGGCGAGATGTTCACGTACGTCGGCGGCGCCGACCGCGTGGCCGGCACCCGGATCCTCCTCGGCGGCTCCACGACCCAGCCGCGCCGCCTGCGGCTCGCGATCGCGCCCCGATGAGCTCGCCGATGAGCACCCCGATGAGTACCGTCGACGGCTCCGGAGGCTTCCACGGCAGCACCGCCGCCACCGGCTGGGAGACCGGGCTGATGGTCGGCACCGGGACGACCGGCGCGGCGCTCTATGAGGGCCTCGACGGCGACGGCGGCGCGGTCGTCTCGCTCTCGCACGAGCGGCTGCGGCTGCCGGTCGACCCGCTGGTCGGGCCGCCGCTGCTCGCGCCGCTGCTGCCCGCGATCCGGGCGCTGCTCGCGCAGGCCCCGGTGAACGCCGCCGATGCGGCCCGGATCGAGGAGTGGCACACCTGCGCCTGGGCCGAGGAGGGGCACGACGGCTCGCTGCTCGACGCCGACCCGCTGGTGCCCGCGGGGGTGCTGCGACTCGAGCTGACCACCGGGTCCTCGGGCGGCGCCCGCGGGCGCTCCGTCGACTACACGACAGGCACCGCGGCTCTGACGCTCCCGACCGGCCTCTCCGTCAGCGTCCGAGCGGACCGCGGCGCCGACCGGCTCCTCGTCACGGTGCGCGCCGACTCGCCCTTCTCCGGCCTCCTCCAGCTCGCCCCCGCCGACGAGCCGACCACGCCCGACCTCGGCCCCGACGCCCCGCGCGACCACCGCGAGCACGCCCTGGTCCGCGCCGTCGACGGCGGCGAGACCCTCGCTCTCGAGACCGTGCCGCGCCACCCGCGCCCCACCGGCTTCCGCTCCGCCCTCGTCGTCGCGCGCCTGCTGCGGGGCCAGGAGTCCGTCGAGCGGGAGCGCGATGCGCCCTGGCCCGCCTGGCGCGTCTCCGGCGCGCACGAGCTCGCGCTGGAGCTGCGCGTCTCGGTCACCTCGACCGCGCCCGCCCCCGTCGCCCCGCCGGTGCTCGCCCGCTACGCCGCCGCGAGCACCTCGCACGAGCGGCTCGTCGGCGCCTGCTCGTTCTCGCTCGCCGCCGCGACCCCGCGCAGCATCGAGGAGGTGCGCGCCGATCCCGCCGCCGCGGACGAGCTCGTCGAGCGCGCCTTCGCCGCCGGCCGGCACGCGATCGTCGCCGCGACCGGCGAGCTGCCCGCCAGCCTGCAGGGCGTCTGGGCGGGCTCCTGGGCGCCGGCCTGGTCCTCCGACTACACGCTCAACGGCAATGTGCAGAACGGCGGCGTCGCCTCGCTCGGCACGACCGGCACCCCCGAGCTGCTGCGCTCCTTCTTCACCGCCGTCGCGGAGTTCGAGGACGACTACCGCCTCAACGCCGAGCGGATCCTCGGCGCGCCCGGCTTCCTGCTGCCCACCCGGATCTCCGGGCACGGCCGCGCCAACCACTTCACGGCCGAGTACCCGCTGCAGTACTGGCTCGGCGGCGGCGGCTGGATCCTCCGCCTCGCCTGGGACCACTGGTCCAGCACCGGCGACGAGGAGTTCCTCCGCGAGTGGGCCCGCCCCTTCGCCCGCGAGGTCGTCGCCTGCTACCGGCACGCCCTGGTGCTCGACGAGGACGGGACGGCGCACGTCTCGCCCGGCTACTCCCCCGAGAACCACCCCGGCGACCAGGAGACGCCGATCACGCGCGACGCCACCTCGGAGGTCGCGATGATCCGCGACGCCCTGCTGCTCGCCGCGCGCATCGAGCGGCGGGTCGCGCCCGGCGGTTCCACCACCGCCGACGAGTGGGAGTCGTTCGCCTCGCGGCTGCCCGGCTACCGCGCCGGCCCCGACGGGCAGCTCGCCGAATGGCAGGATCCGGTGCTCTCCGACCGACCGGAGCACCGGCACGCCTCGCACCTCTACCCGTGGTGGTACGAGGGCGACCCCGCCGCCGCCGATCCCGCTGTCGGCGCCGCGGCGCTCGAGGCGGTCCGCGCCCGGCTGCGCTGGCGCGCCGAGGAGCCGACCGCCCCGCCCGGCCGGATGGAGATGGCGTTCGGTCTCGTGCAGGCCGGGGTCGCCGCCGCGACCCTCGGCGACGCGGACGCGGCGCTGCAGTGCGTCGACTGGCTCGCCCGCCTGCACTGGCGCCCGAACATGATGCCGACCCACGACGCCGACGCGATCGTCAACGTCGACGCCGCAGGCGGGCTGCCCGCCCTCGTGGCGCAGATGCTCGCGCACTCGGACGGGACGACGCTGCACCTGCTGCCCGCCCTTCCCGCGCGCTGGG
This sequence comes from Rathayibacter sp. VKM Ac-2835, assembly GCF_013266705.1. NCBI lineage: Bacteria > Bacillati > Actinomycetota > Actinomycetes > Micrococcales > Microbacteriaceae > Rathayibacter > Rathayibacter sp. VKM Ac-2835. The sequence goes on from NZ_JABSNQ010000001.1 coordinate 78,990, forward strand.
CGGCGGGGCGGATCGCCGGTCTGCACCTGCGCGGCGCGCTCCGGGTGGAGTCGCTCGCCTGGACGCCCGACACCGTGGACTGCGTGCTCCGCAGTCCCGCCGAGGCCGCGGCGGCCCGGCTGGGCGAGCGCGTGCTCGTGCGGCTGCCGGTCGACGTCGAGCCGGAGGAGGCGACGGCCGGAGTGCTCCGGGTCGACCCGCGGACGCTCTCGGTGGATCTGCGGAGCGGCACGCCGCTGCGGCTCGTGCTCCGGAGGGTCTAGGCCGTCGGGACCGGCTCGCCCGCGGCCCACACGGCCCGCACCTGCAGCGCGTCGTCCAGCAGCACCACGTCGGCCGCCCGGCCGACCGCCAGCGACCCCAGCCGGTCCCCGGCGCCCAGCACGCGCGCGGGAGTCGCGGTGACGGCGCCGACCGCGGCCTCGAGCCCCAGGCCGACCGCCTCGACGGCACGGCGGAGCGCGGCGTCGAGCGTGAGCGTCGAGCCGGCGAGCGTCGCGGTGCCCTCGAGGCGCGCGACCCCGCCCCGCACGTCCACCCGCAGCCGGCCGATCCGGTGCGCGCCGTCGCCCGCTCCCGCCGCCGCCATCGCATCGGTGACGAGCGCGATCCGTCCGGGCGCCGACGCGAACGCGAGCCGCGCAACGTCCGCGTCCACGTGCTCGCCGTCCAGGATCAGCTCCAGCACCACCCGCTCGTCGGCCAGCGCCACCGGGATCGGTCCCGGCGCCCGGTGCCCGATGCCCGGCATCGCGTTGAAGGCGTGGGTGACCAGCCGTGCGCCGCGCTCGATGGCCGCGCGCGTCGTCGCCGCGTCCGCCTCGGTGTGCCCGACGGCGACGACGACCCCCGCCTCGCTCAGCCGCTCGATCGCGGCGAGGGCTCCCGGCAGCTCGGGCGCGATCGTGATCTGCCGGAGTCCCCCGCGCGCGGCATCGAGCAGCCGCTCGACCGCGTCCGGTGTCGGCGCGATCAGCGCCTCCGGGTCGTGCGCCCCGCAGCGCGACGGCGCGAGGAACGGCCCCTCCAGGTGCGCGCCGAGGACGAGCGGATCCTCCGCCGCCAGCGACGCGACTGCGTCCAGCGACGCCTCCAGCGCGGCCAGCGGCGCCGAGACCAGGCTCACCAGCGAGCGCGTCGTCCCGAGCGCCCGGTGCAGTGCGAGCCCCGCCCGCATCCCGTCCGACCCCTCGTCGAAGCTGCGCCCGCCCCCGCCGTGCACGTGCAGATCGACGAACCCGGGAGTCGCGGTCAGCCCGTCCGCGTCCTGCACCCGCGCTCCCTCGGCCACCCGCCCCCAGCCGCGCCCGGTGCCGACCTCGGCGACGACGCCGTCGACCGCGAGCAGCCAGAAGTCCGCGACCGTCCCCTCCGCGTCCACCTTCCGCGCGCCGTGCAGCACCAGCCTCCCGGTCCGCTCCATGTTCCTCTCCTCGCCTCCCGGGGCACCGTCCCCTCAGCTCATGCTGGTCGAGCAGCCGCCCAGCGGCCCCTCATGCTGGTCGAGCAGCCGCGAAGCGGCGTATCGAGACCCCCGCTACCAGCCCTCAAGCGCCCCGCCCCCAGCTCGCCTCGATCTCCTCGACCGTCAGCACCCGGTCCGCGAGCAGCAGCTGCCAGCTCCAGCTCGCCTCGGCGCCGGCCTCCAGCGTCCACGTCGCGCCGAAGAACGGCGCCGCGCACAGCATCGGCGTCCCGCTCGTCCGGACGAACCACGTCGACGGATCCACCGGATCGCCCTCGTCCGCCCGCAGCGCGACCGTCGCACTCCCGTCCGCCAGCGCCAGCCAGCGCGACGCGACCCCCATCGGCTCCCCGACGGCGCCGTCCGGCCCGCTCACGGCACTCCCGTCGAACGACGGATCCAGCCGCAGGAACAGCCCGCCGTACCCCGCGTCCGGTCGCCCGGCCGTGGTCGGCGAGCCGAAGACGAGCCGCTCCCCGAGCGCGCGCCAGCGGCTCCCGATCCGCAGCACCGTCACGTCCCCGAGCCGGCGGACGCTCAGTCGCCGCCGCTCGTCGAGGAACCGCCTCCCTCGCGCGTCGAACCACCCCAGCGCGAGGTCGCCCGGATCCGCGCCCTCCGGCCGCTGCGAGCCGTTGTTGTCCACCTGCCGGTAGCCCGTCCCGGTCAGCCAGGTCGGCCCGCCCCAGAGATTGGTGTCGAGCTCGTCGTCGCCGATCGTGATGTTCGACACGGCGAGCGACAGCCCGAGGTGCCAGTCGTGGTCCGCGGGCCGCACGTCGCTGACGACGCGACCCGCGGGCGTCCGCAGCGGATGCAGATACGGCCGCGGCGAGTCCCGCGGCGGCGTGTCCGGATCGGTCAGCACGAGGCGCCCGACCCCGTCCGGCAGTTCGACGGAGGTCGGCGAGTCCTGGTCCATGCCGCCGACGGTACACGCTTTCCCGGGCTACAGTGCGACGATGCCCCGCACCCGATCCCCGCGCCGATCGCCGCGCCGATGACCGCCGTCCGCTTCGTCTCGATCGGCGACTCCTTCACGGAGGGCGTGGGCGACGAGCTCCCCGGCGGTACCGCCCGCGGCTGGGCCGACCTCACCGCGCAGGGCTGGGCCGACGCGCTCGGCGAGCCGATCGAGTACGCCAACCTCGCGATCCGCGGCCGCCTCATCGACCCGATCGTCGACGAGCAGCTCGAGCCCGCCCTCGCCCTGCGCCCGACCCACCTGTCCTTCAACGGCGGCGGCAACGACATGCTGCGTCCGCGCGCCGACATCGAGCGCATCGCGGACCGCTACCTCGAGGTCCTCGCCCGCTGCGACGCGGAGGGCGTGACCCTGATCGCCCTCTCCGCCCCGGACCCGTCCGCGCGCCTCCCGCTCGGCCGGCTGATCAAGCGCCGCGGCGACGCCCTCACCTCGGCCGTGCTGCACCGCACCCGTGAGCGCGGGGACATCATCGTGGCCGACAACTGGACCGATCCGGCCTTCGCCGACCCGACGCTCTGGGCGGAGGACCGCCTGCACCTCGGCCCGCGCGGCCACCACCGGGTCAGCGCCCGCGTGCTCGGCGCTCTGGGCCTCCCGGTCCCGCCCGCCGCCGAGGAGGCACCCGAACGGCCCGCCACCTCGAGCGGCGGCTCGGCGCAGTACTACCGCACCCACGTCGCGCCGTGGCTGCGCCGGCGCCTCACGGGCACGTCCTCCGGCGACGGTCGCACGGCCAAGCACCCGGACCTCCTGCGGATCGCGCCGACCGCCTAGGCGGGACGCGTCGGCGGGAACCGCTGACTCAGCGCCAGCCGTACCGCGCGGAGACCACCCGGGCGACGGCGTCGAACCGCGCGCGCTCGAGCGCCGCGCCCTCGCGCCGCATCCCCGCGGGGTGCACGCGGAAGACCCGCTCCGGGTCCGCGAAGCTCGGTCGCCCCTCCGGATCCCACGGCCCCGCGCCGACCGCGAGGTAGCCGTCGTGCTCCTTGGAGCTCAGGCGGATCGCCAGCGCCGTGCCGGCCTTCTCGACCGCGAGGACGAGCACGGGCCGGTCCTTGCCGCGGCCGTCGTCCTCCTCGTAGGGCACCCAGGTCCAGACGACCTCGCCCGGGTCGGGATCGCCGTCCGGGGTCGGCGCGTAGCCGAGGTGAACGCCGCGCAGCCGGGTCGGATCGACCTCGGCGGTCTTGCCGATGCCGTTCGCTCCCGGTGTCGGCGCCGTGGTGCTCAGGTACGGCCGCTGCGCGGGAGCGCCGGCGTCGGCGCGCGGAGCACTGGCGCGGCCGAGCAGTCGGAGGAGCAGGGACACGACCGAGCGTGAGGAGGGCACGCGACGACCCTAGCCCGGAAAACGGAAGGAGCCGGCTCCTGAGAGCCGGCTCCACCGGGGTGTCGCGACGGGCGCGACGAGGGGTCGGAACTAGTCCGCGAGGACGTAGCCCGCCTCGCCGTGGATGGCGGTGTCGATGCCCGCGACCTCGTCCTCGTTCTTCACGCGGAACCCGATCGTCTTCTGGATGACCCAGCCGATCGCGTAGGTGAGGACGAAGGAGTAGATCAGGACGGTGAAGGCCGCGAGGGCCTGCTTGCCGAGCTGGCTGGCGTCGCCGGTGAGGAAGAGGCCGACATCGGTGCCGAAGAAGCCGATGTAGAGCGTTCCGATCAGACCGCCGACGAGGTGCACGCCGACCACGTCGAGCGAGTCGTCGTAGCCGAGCTTGTACTTGAGGTCGATCGCCAGGGCGCAGACGGCACCGGTGATGATGCCGAGCACGATCGCCCAGAACGGCGAGAGGCTCGCGCAGGCCGGGGTGATCGCGACGAGACCGGCGACGGCACCCGACGCGGCGCCGATCGAGGTGGGCTTGCCGTCCTTGATCTTCTCGACGACGAGCCAGCCCAGGATCGCCGCGGCCGGGGCCGCGATGGTGTTGAGGAAGGCGATCGCCGCGAAGCCGTCGGCCGCGAGCTCGGAGCCGGCGTTGAAGCCGAACCAGCCGAACCAGAGGAGGCCGGCGCCGAGGAGGACGAAGGGCGGGTTGTGCGGCTGGTGCGCGCCCTTGGTGAAGTTCACGCGCTTGCCCAGGACGAGCGCCAGGGCGAGGGCCGCGGCTCCCGCGTTGATGTGCACCGCGGTGCCACCGGCGAAGTCGATGGCGCCGACGTTGTAGGCGATCCAGCCGCCGTCGACCACGCCCTCGTCACCGAGGGTGAAGTTGAAGACCCAGGAGGCGACCGGGAAGTAGACGATGGTCGCCCAGACTCCGGCGAAGACCATCCATGCGCCGAACTTGGCGCGGTCGGCGATCGCACCCGAGATCAGGGCGACGGTGATGATGGCGAAGGTCGCCTGGAAGGCGGCGAAGGCGAGGGTCGGGAACGCCGTCTCGATGTCGCCCTGGGCCTCGGCGTACGCACCGGCGAGGCCGAGCTGGCTGAGGTCGATGCCGAGGACGCCGTCGATGCCGACGAAATCGCCCACACCGGCGTTGGAGAAGGTGATCGCGTAGCCGTAGAGCACCCACAGCACGCCGATCAGGCCCATCGCGCCGAAGCTCAGCATCATCATGCTGATGACGCTCTTCGCTCGGACCAGGCCGCCGTAGAAGAACGCGAGCCCGGGGGTCATGAGCAGGACCAGCGCCGCCGCCAGGAGCAGGAACGCGGTATTGCCTTGATCCATTGTTGAACCTCTCGTGAGTAAGCAGAGTCGTGCAGGAGTCGTGAGTGGAGGGGCAGTGCGGAGCCCGATGCGGGCCGGCAGTCGCTGCACGACCCCGAAGACACGGCGTCTCGGAAGACGCGGGGGTGTCGGGTCACCTCGGGTAGCCGACAGTCTGGCGGCGCGACGTTACGGCCCGTGCGGCACGAGGTTTCGCGGATGTTACGAGCGGTGCCCCCGTGTGAACAGTGCGTTACGGCGCGCCGACGATCTCCCGCGTGCCGGCCGAGGAGATGCCGCGGAGGGAGGACGCCGCGCGCGGACGCGGCGTCAGGCGAACGCGCGCATCGACGTCAGCGCGATCAGGCGCGACATCGAGCGGAGGTACTTCTTGCGGTAGCCGCCGCTGAGCATGTCGCCGCCGAAGACCTCGTCGAGCGCGACGCCGGAGGCGAGCACCGGGATCTGCGCGTCGTACACGCGGTCGATGAAGGCGACGAGACGCAGCGCGTCCGTCTGGTCGGTGAGGGTGGCGACGTCGCGGAGCACGATCGCGTCGACCCCGTCGATCACCTTGATGTAGCGCGACGGGTGCACCGAGCCCAGGTGGTCCACCGCGGCCCGGAAGGAGTCGTCGGTCACGACCGCGCCGCTCGGAGCCGTCGAGACGAGCTCGTCGATCTCGGCGTCCGACCGGGTGACCGCGTGGCCCTCGATGTCGCGGCGGCGGTAGTCGGTGCCGTCGATCCGCATCGTCCGGAAGTGCTCGGCCATCGCGTGGATCTCCCGGAGGAAGTCCGCGGCGGCGAAGCGCCCCTCGCCCAGCGCGTTCGGCGGCGTGTTCGAGGTCGCCGCGATCCGGGTGCCGGAGGCGACCAGCTCGCCCAGCAGCCGGGTCATCAGCATCGTGTCCCCCGGGTCGTCCAGCTCGAACTCGTCGATGCAGAGCAGCGCCGAGCCCTTGAGCAGCGAGACCGTCGCCGCGTAGCCGAGGGCGCCGACCAGCGCGGTGTACTCGATGAACGTGCCGAAGTAGGTGCGGCCGGGCACCGCGTGCCAGATCGCCGCGAGCAGGTGGGTCTTGCCGACGCCGAAGCCGCCGTCGAGGTAGACGCCCGGCTTCACGACCGGCCCCTTCTTCCGGCCGAAGCCGAGGAACCCGCCTCCCCCGCCCTTGGAGCCGCCGCCGGCCGCGAACGCGCGCAGCGCCTCGACGGCCTCCGCCTGGGAGGGGTACTCCGGGTCGGGCCGGTAGCTCTCGAAGGTGGCGCCCTCGAACTGCCGCGGCGGCACCAGGGTGGAGGCGATCTCGTGGCCGCTGATCTGCGGGGAGCGCGCCGTCAGGCTGCTCGTCGAACGGACGTCGTCGGGGGTCACGCGGTCTCGCATCCTGCATCGAAGCACTGTGTCGGACGAGCACTGCGGGGAACACCGGCAGCACTGTGTCGAACTCTTACGGGGCCGTCCGTGCACCCGCGCACGAGGGCGCGTACTGTCGCTGAAGGGCGGCTCCCAGCGTAGCCCGCCCGCACCGCCGCCCATCCGAGAACCACGCCTGCGCCCCGCGCACCACCCTGGAGGTCCCTCTTGCCCGTTGAACTCGATCCGTCGCCGAAGTTCGCCACCTACGCGCACCCCGAACGACTCGTGAGCGGCGAGTGGCTCGAGCAGCGTCTCGGCACCCCGGGCCTCGTGGTCGTCGAGTCCGACGAGGACGTCCTGCTCTACGAGACCGGCCACATTCCCGGCTCGGTCAAGATCGACTGGCACACCGACCTCAACGACCCGGTGCAGCGCGACTACATCGAGGGCGACGCGTTCGCGGCCCTCGTCGGCGCGAAGGGCATCGCCCGCGACAGCACCGTCGTCATCTACGGCGACAAGAACAACTGGTGGGCCGCCTACGCCCTCTGGGTCTTCACCCTCTTCGGCCACGAGGACGTCCGACTGCTCGACGGCGGCCGCGACAAGTGGATCGCCGACGGCCGGCCGATCACCACCGACGCCTCGAGCCCCGCCGCGGTCGAGTACCCGGCGGTCGAGCGCCGCGACGGCGACATCCGCGCCTTCAAGGAGGACGTGCTCGCCCACTTCGGCAACCCGCTGATCGACGTCCGCTCCCCCGAGGAGTTCTCCGGCGCCCGCACCACCGCGCCGGCCTACCCGGAGGAGGGCGCCCTGCGCGCCGGCCACATCCCCAGCGCGCAGAACGTGCCGTGGGGCAAGGCCGCGGCCGAGGACGGGACCTTCCGCCCGCTCGACGAGCTGAACGGCATCTACCGCGACGGCGCGGGCCTCGCCGACGGCGACACCGTGATCGCCTACTGCCGGATCGGCGAGCGCTCCTCGCACACCTGGTTCGTGCTCACCCACCTGCTCGGCTTCGAGGGCGTCAAGAACTACGACGGCTCCTGGACCGAGTGGGGCAGCGCCGTCCGCGTCCCCATCGTCCAGGGCGCCGAGCCCGGCGAGGCCCCCGCGCCCCGCTGACCGTGCGGCGCCGACCGACCTCCGAGGGCCCCGTGCACATCCGTGCCGGGGCCCTCTCCCCTGCGACCCGCCGTCCGAGCGGATGAGAGAATCGATCCGATGACCACCGAACTGCTCTCCCCCGCGCTCCGCGACATCCGCGACGAGTTCCTCGCCCTCGAGAAGCCGGAGCGCCTCCAGCTCCTCCTCGAGTTCTCGAACGATCTCCCCGAGCTGCCCGAGCGCTACCGCGACCACCCCGACCTGTTCGAGCGGGTCGAGGAGTGCCAGTCGCCCGTCTTCATCGTCGTCGAGTTCGACGGCGACGTGATCCACCTGCACGCGACCGCGCCGCGCGAGGCGCCAACCACCCGCGGCTTCGCCTCGATCCTCGCCCAGGGCCTCGACGGCCTGACGCCCGAGCAGGTGCTCGCCGTGCCCGACGACTTCCCGCAGACCATCGGCCTGTCCGAGGCGGTCTCACCGCTGCGGCTGCGCGGGATGAGCGCGCTGCTCGGCCGCACCAAGCGCCAGATCCGCGCCCACCTCGCGGCCTGAGCCCCGCGCTTCAGCCCGGCACCGTGATCCTGCAGCCGCTCGTCCCCGCCGGTGCGGCGATCCGCCTCGGTGACGACGGCGCGCGGGCGGCGATCGAGGCGGCCTACCTCCCTGGCGCCGGCGTCCGTGTGCGGCTGAACATGATCGCGAGCGTCAACGGCTCGAGCATCGGCTCGGACGGCACGAGCGAGACGCTGACCAACCGCGTCGACCGGACGATCCTCGGCGTGATCCGCGCCCAGGCCGACGTCGTCCTCGTCGGCGCCGCCAGCGTCCGCGCGGAGGGCTACCGCGTGCCGAAGCGCGCGCCGCTCGCCGTCGTCTCGGCCTCCGGCGACCTGGCCGGCCACCGTCTCGAGGTGCAGGAAGGCGCCCGTGTGCTGCTGCTCCTGCCGGAGGGGCGCGAGGCGCCGGGCGGTCTCCCGCGCGGCGTCGAGGTCGTCCCCGTGCCCGCGACCGGCGAGCGGATGAGGGTCGACGCGATCCTCGCGGCCCTCGGCGCCCTCGGCCTCGAGCGGGTCGTCTGCGAGGGCGGCGCCTCCCTGTCGGGCCAGCTCCTGTCCTCCGGCCGCGTCGACGAGATCTGCCTGACCACCGCGCCCCGCGTCGTGCTCCCAGGTCTCCCCGTGGCGTCGACCGGCGCCCGCATCGACGACTCCTACGCCCTGACGTCGCTCGCCGCCGACGACGCCGGCTTCACCTACGCGCGCTGGACCCGGACCGGCTGAGCGCCCGCTCGGCGAGCCAGCGCTCGACCGACGACTCCCAGAGCGCGGGGTCGTCGTTCCAGAGCCGGGTGTGCCCGGCCCCGTGGAAGAGCACGAGCTCGACCAGGTCCGGTCGCGCCGCGGCGAGGGCCTCGGACGGACCGCTCGGCACGAAGTCGTCGTCGACGCTGTGCAGGAGCAGGACCGGGACGGTCAGCTCGCCGGCGCGCTCGACCAGGTCCATCGCCGCCAGCGGGACGTGGCTGCTCTGCCCGGTCAGGGCCGCCGACCACGGCCGCTGCATCGCCGTGAGGGCGAGCGCGGCGATCGGCGCCGGGATCCGGTTCAGCCGGGCCTGCTTCCGCAGGGTCACCCGCCAGTCGATCACCGGGGAGTCGAGCACGAGCCCCGCGATCAGGCCGCGGCGGCTCGAGCGGAGCGCGGTCTGCAGCACGATCGCCCCGCCCATCGACCAGCCGACGAGCACGATCCGCCGGGCGCCGCGCCGCTCGGCGAAGCGGATCGCGGCATCGATGTCGCGCCACTCCGTCTCCCCCAGCGCGTAGCGACGGTCGGGGCTCGACGGAGCATCGCCGTCGTTGCGGTAGGAGACGACCAGCGAGGTGAGCCCGGCGCTGTGGAACGCCGCCATCCCGCGCAGCGTCTCCTCGCGCGTCGTCGCACGGCCGTGCACGTGGATCGCCCAGACGTCGCCCTCGCCCCCGGCCGGGAAGAACCAGGCCGGAGCGGCGCCGAACTGCGTCGGCACCTCCTCCGCCGTGAACGGCAGGCCGGTCTCCCGCGGCGAGAGCAGCAGCCAGCCGTTGAGCCGCCCCCGCGCGCCGGGACGCAGCGTTCCGCGGTCGACCTGCCCGAGCTCCCGGACGACCCGTCCTCGCCCGGTCGCGAGCAGCCGCCCGATCCGCGCGTGCCCGCGCCCCTGGTCGAACCAGAGGCTGAAGCCGCCCCGGACCGCGGTGTCCACGGAGGCCGCCAGCTCGATCTCGTGCACCTCCGGCCGCACGGCGAGCACCCGGACGTCCTGCGCGCGACGCGAGGGCGGAGTGACCACCCCGCGGAGGAAGGCCGTCCCCAGTGCGGCGGCGCCGAGGGCCGTCAGCGCCGCGAGGGCGGGGGCCGCGAGGACCGCGGCGAGGACGACACCGGTGTGCGCGCTCTCCGCGGCGTGCCTGCGGGCTTCGAGCATGCGGGAACTCTAGTCTGCGAGCGTGCCCGAATTCCCAGCGCCGTCCCAGCTCCCGGAGGAGTTCCGCGCTGCGGTCGAGTCCCTGCGCCGGGCGACGACCCGCTCCGAGCTCACCGTCTCCGAGATCGCCTCGCCGGCCGGCCTCGCGCCGTACGCCGTCGCCCTCTCCGGCGACGTCTCGCCGCGGGCCCACGGCCGCGACTCGGAGCTGGGCACGGGCCGCTTCATCCTGCTCTACGACCCCGAGGAGCCCGAGCAGTGGGGCGGGCCGTTCCGCGTCGTCTGCTTCGCCCAGGCCCCGCTCGAGATCGAGATCGGCACCGACCCCTTCCTCGCCGAGGTCGCCTGGTCCTGGCTGATGGACGCGCTCGAGGTCCGCGGGGCGTTCTACACCGCCGCCTCGGGCACCGCGACCAAGGTCCTCTCGACCGGTTTCGGCGAGCTCGCCGCCCAGGGCGACGGCGCGCAGATCGAGATCCGGGCCTCCTGGAGCCCCGAGGATGCGCAGCTCGCTCCCCACGTGGAAGGCTGGGGCGAGCTGTTGTGCATGCTCGCGGGCCTCCCGCCCGTATCGGGCGACGGTGTGACCTCGCTCGCCTTCCGACGGAACAACCGTGACTGATTACCGTGTCCTCTCCACCCCCGACGAGTTCCTCGCCGCGGTCGACGCCCTCGCCGCCGGCGAGGGTCCCGTCGCCGTCGACGCCGAGCGCGCCTCCGGCTTCACCTACTCGCAGCGCGCGTACCTGATCCAGGTCTACCGGCGCGGAGCCGGCGCGTTCCTCTTCGACCCGCCCGCGATCGGCCGGATGGACGCCCTCCAGGCCGTGATCGGCGAGGAGGAGTGGATCCTGCACGCCGCCAGCCAGGACCTGGCCTGCCTGCGCGAGGTCGGCCTCGATCCCGTGCGCATCTTCGACACCGAGCTCGCCGCCCGCCTGCTCGGCCTGCCCAAGGTCGGCCTCGGCGCCGTCGTCGAGGACCTGCTCGGCATCCACCTCGCCAAGGAGCACTCGGCCGCCGACTGGTCGACCCGCCCCCTGCCGCAGAGCTGGCTCGTCTACGCCGCGAAGGACGTCGAGCTGCTGCCCGACCTGCGCGACCGGATGGCCGAGATGCTGGTCGAGGCCCGCAAGACCCGGATCGCCCGCGAGGAGTTCGAGGCGACCCTGGCCCGGCAGCCCAAGCCGGTCCCGGCCGAGCCGTGGCGCCGCCTCTCCGGCATGCACGCTCTGCGCGGCCCGCGCGCCCTCGCCATCGCCCGCGAGCTCTGGCTGGCCCGCGACGCCTTCGCCCGCGAGCGCGACATCGCACCCGGCCGGCTGATCCCCGACTCCTCGATCATCGCCGTGTCGCGCAACGTCCCGACGAGCCTCGGCCAGCTCTCCGGCCGCCGCGACTTCACCGGTCGCGCCAGCCGCGGCGAGGTCGAGCGCTGGTGGGCCGCGATCGAGCGCGGCCAGAGCACCGAGGACCTGCCCGGCCCGGTGCGCCCCGCGGCCGACACCCTTCCGCCGCCGCGGGCGTGGGGCGACCGCAACCCGGCCGCCGACGCCCGCCTGAAGGCGGCCCGCGCCGTCGTCGGCGAGATCGCCGAGCTGCTCTCGCTGCCGGTGGAGAATCTGCTCACGCCCGAGCTGGTCCGCCGCCTCGCCTGGAACCCGCCGGAACCGATCGACAAGGACTCCGTCGCCGCCGAGCTGGAGCGCGCGGGAGCCCGCTCCTGGCAGATCGACGCGACCGCCGGCTCGCTCGCCACCGCCTTTGTGGAAGCCGGGCAAGCACCGGTCGAGGGCACGGAACCCGCTTCGTAGGAAGAAGCAAAGGATTCCGGTGCCCGACGCCGCCTTCCTACGATCGGAAGGACGTCCGGTTTCCGAGAGGGCGTCCCGTTTTCAGGAGGCACTGTGGCCGAGAGATCCGAAGTCGTGTTCGTCGACGGAGTCCGTACTCCGTTCGGACGGGCCGGTGAGAAGGGCATGTACTGGCAGACCCGGGCCGACGACCTCGTCGTCAAGGCCATGATCGGTCTGCTCGAGCGCAACACCGCCCTGCCAAAGGAGCGCGTGGACGAGGTCGCCATCGCCGCGACCACCCAGCAGGGCGACCAGGGCCTGACCCTCGGCCGCACCGCCGCGCTCCTCGCGGGCCTGCCGCGCTCCGTCCCCGGCTACGCGATCGACCGGATGTGCGCGGGCGCGATGACCTCGGTCACCACGACCGCCGGCGGCATCGCCTTCGGCGCCTACGACGTCGTGATCGCCGGCGGTGTCGAGCACATGGGCCGCCACCCGATGGGCTTCAACGCCGATCCCAACCCGCGCTTCCTCTCCGAGCGCCTGGTCGGCGAGGAGGCCCTCAACATGGGCAAGACGGCGGAGAAGATCCACGACCGCTTCCCGCAGCTCACCAAGAGCCGCTCCGACCACTACGCCCTGCGCAGCCAGCAGAAGCTCGCCGAGGCCTACCGCAACGGGAACGTCCAGCCGGATCTCATCCCCGTCGCCACCCGCAGCGCCGCCGGCTGGGGCCTCGCCACCGCCGACGAGGCGCCGCGCCCCGAGACCACGCTCGAGGGCCTCGCCACCCTGCGCACCCCGTTCCGCCCGCACGGACGCGTCACCGCGGGCAACTCCTCCGGGCTCAACGACGGCGCCGCCATCTCGCTGCTCGCCAGCGCCGACGCCGCGAAGGAGCTCGGCCTCCCCGAGAAGATGCGCCTGGTCAGCTTCGCCTTCGCCGGCGTCGAGCCCGAGATCATGGGCATCGGCCCGGTCCCCTCGACCGAGAAGGCGCTGAAGAAGGCCGGGCTCGGCATCGAGGACATCGGCCTCTTCGAGCTCAACGAGGCGTTCGCCGTGCAGGTGCTCTCCTTCCTCGACCACTTCGGCATCGACGACGACGACCCGCGGGTCAACGAGTACGGCGGAGCGATCGCGATCGGCCACCCGCTCGCCTCGTCCGGCGTCCGGCTGATGATCCAGCTGGCCCGGCAGTTCGAGGCGCACCCCGAGGTCCGCTACGGCCTGACCGCGATGTGCGTCGGTCTCGGCCAGGGCGGCTCGGTCATCTGGGAGAACCCGCACTTCGACGGCAAGCGCGCACGACGGAAGGGACGCTGACCCATGCTCGAAGGATTCGAGGACCTGGTCGATCTCGCCGAGGGCGAGGTCGTCACCCACTCCTACGTCCGCGACGTGCCGCTGCCCAGCGGCCGCGTCCTGGCGCTGATCACGCTCGACAACGACCGCGACCACACGCGGCCGAGCACCTTCGGCCCCGCCGGACTGTTCGAGCTGGCCGACGTGCTGCTCGCCCAGCAGGCGCGCGCGAAGGCCGGCGAGATCCAGGCGGTGGGAGTGACGGGCAAGCCGTTCATCCTCGCCGCCGGCGCCGACCTCAGCAAGGTCGGCAGCATCCCGAGCCACGAGATCGGCCGCCAGCTGGCGCGCCTGGGCCACACGACGCTCGGCATGCTGTCCGAGCTCGGCGTCCCCTCGTTCGTCTTCATCAACGGGCTCGCGCTCGGCGGCGGCACCGAGATCGCCCTGAACGCCGACTACCGCACCGTGGACGCCTCGATCCCCGCGCTCGGGCTGCCCGAGGTCTTCCTCGGCATCATCCCCGGCTGGGGCGGCGCCTGGCTGCTGCCGAACCTGATCGGCATCGAGAACGCCCTCAAGGTGATCGTCGAGAACCCGCTGAAGAACAACCGGACCCTCAAGGGCCAGGACGTCTTCGACCTCGGCATCGCCGACGCGATCTTCCCCTCCGCGAGCTTCCTCGAGAACTCGCTGGTCTGGGCCGACGGCGTCCTCGACGGGAGCGTCGAGGTGAAGCGGCCGAACGTGCCCGGGAAGATCGAGCGGCTGGTCAAGTGGGACGCCGCGATCGCCATCGCGCGCAAGCAGCTCGAGTCGAAGATCGGCACCGTCGCCGCCTCGCCGTACCGCGCGCTCGACCTGCTCAAGGCCGCCAGGAGTAGCACCCGCGAGGAGGGCTTCGCCGCCGAGGACGAGGCCCTGGCCGATCTCGTGTCCGGCGACCAGTTCCGCGCGAGCATCTACGCCTTCGATCTCGTGCAGAAACGGGCGAAGCGCCCCGCGGGCGCCCCGGACAAGAGCCTCGCCAAGCCGGTCACGAAGGTGGGTGTCATCGGCGCGGGTCTGATGGCCACCCAGTTCGCGCTGCTCTTCGTCCGCCGCCTCCAGGTGCCGGTGGTCATCACCGACCTCGACCAGGAGCGCGTCGACCGCGGCGTCGCGAGCATCGTCGGCGAGATCGACACCCTGCTCGCCAAGGGCCGCCTCTCCCCCGACGACGCCAACCGCCTGCGCGGTCTCGTCACCGGAACGACCGATCGCGCCGACTTCGCGGACGCCGACTGGGTGATCGAGGCCGTCTTCGAGGAGCTCTCCGTCAAGCAGGAGGTCTTCGCCGACATCGAGCGCTACGTCTCCCCGACCGCCGTCCTCGCGACGAACACCTCGTCGCTCTCGGTCGAGCGGATCGGCGAGCGGCTCGAGCACCCGGAGCGCCTGGTCGGCTTCCACTTCTTCAACCCGGTGGCCGTGATGCCGCTGATCGAGGTCGTGAACACGCCGCAGACCGACGACGAGACGCTCTCGACGGCCATGGTGACGGCGGCGAAGCTGAAGAAGAACGCCGTCATCACCCGCGACACCCCGGGCTTCGTGGTCAACCGCGTCCTGGCGAAGGTCCTCGGCGAGGCGATGCACGCCGTCGACACCGGAACGCCCTTCGAGGTCGTCGAGGCGTCGCTCGAGCCGTTCGGACTGCCGATGACGCCGTTCGAGCTGCTCGAGCTGGTCGGCCTCAAGGTCGGCGCGCACGTCCTCGACACGCATCACGCGGCGTTCCCGGACCGCTTCTACGACAGTGCCAACCTGCACCGCCTGGCCGAGCTGGGCCACGTGTTCGAGCGCGACGCCAAGGGCCGGGTGAAGGGCGTGGACAAGCGCGCCGTCGCGATCGTCAAGGGCGGCTCCGATCCGATGACGCCGGAGGAGCTGCGCCTGCGCGTCGAGACCGGCCTCGCCGACGAGGTGAAGCGGATGCTCGACGACGACGTGGTCCACGCTGCGGAGGACATCGACCTCTGCCTCATCCTCGGCGCCGGCTACCCGTTCCAGATGGGCGGCCTGACGCCCTACCTCGACCGCGTCGGCGCGAGCGAGCGCGCCTTCGGCGGCACGTTCCACGAGCCGGCCGTCCGCGGGGTCCAGTAGCCGCAGGAACGGCGAGAACGCAGGAGGGCGCCCACCGATCCGGTGGGCGCCCTCTCTCGTACGTGGAGCGCGCTCAGTCCTTGCGGGCGTCGTCGTGCGCCGCGACCTCTTCGGGCAGCGGGCGCGCGACCGGGATCTTGCTGCCGAGCACCTGGGCGACGACGTCGCGGGCGATGTGCTGCGGGGTCAGTCCGACGTCCTCGAGGATCTCCTCGCGCTTGGCGTGGTCGAGGAACTGATCCGGCAGCCCCAGCTCGGTGACGGCCGTGTCGACGCCGGCCTCGCGGAGGTCCTGGCGGATCCGGGTGCCGATGCCGCCGACGCGGACGCCGTCCTCGATCGAGATCACGAGGCGGTGCTCGGCCGCGAGGTCGATGACGCTGCGCGGCACCGGCACGACCCAGCGCGGGTCGATGACCGTGGCGCCGATGCCCTGCGCGGCGAGGCGACGGGCGACGTCGAGGCCCATCGCGGCCATCGGTCCGACGGTGACGATCAGCACGTCCCGGCGCTCCGAGCGCAGCAGCACGTCCACGCCGTCGTCGAGGCGCTCGAGCGCGTCGATCTCGTCGCCTACGTTGCCCTTGGAGAAGCGCACGACGGTCGGCGCGTCGGTCACGCCGACGGCTTCACGCAGCTCCTCGCGCAGGCGCACGGAGTCGCGCGGCGCGGCGAGGCGGATGTTCGGGACGACCTGGAGGATCGCCAGGTCCCACATGCCGTGGTGGCTCGGCCCGTCGGGGCCCGTGACTCCGGCGCGGTCGAGCACGAAGGTGACGCCGGCGCGGTGCAGCGCCACATCCATCAGCACCTGGTCGAAGGCGCGGTTGACGAAGGTCGCGTAGAGCGCGACGACGGGGTGCAGACCGCCGAAGGCGAGACCGGCGGCCGAGGTCACGGCGTGCTGCTCCGCGATGCCGACATCGAAGACGCGGTCCGGGTACTTCTCGGCCAGGCGGTCGAGGCCCACCGGACGGAGCATCGCGGCGGTGATGCCGACGATCGTCGGGTCCTCGTCGGCGAGGGTGACGATCTCCTCCGCGAAGACCGAGGTCCAGGAGCGGGCGCCGCTCGCGCTGAGCGGCTCGCCGGTCTCCGGGTCGATCTGGCCGACCGCGTGGAACTGGTCCGCGAGGTCCTGGACGGCGGGCTCGAAGCCCTTGCCCTTCTGGGTGATCGCGTGCACGATCACCGGCGTGCCGTAGTCCTTGGCCTGCTGGAGCGCCTCCTCCATCGCGGTGAGGTCGTGTCCGTCGATCGGGCCGAGGTACTTGATGTCGAGGTTGGAGTACAGCGCCTCGTTGTTGATGAAGCGGCTGAGGAAGCCGTGCAGGCCGCCGCGCACTCCGCGGTAGACCGCGGCCGCGGGGCCGCCCAGGCGCTCGGAGACGGCGCGCGAGCCGCGGTGCAGCGTGCGGTAGGTGCGCCGGGTGCGCACGCCGTTGAGGAAGCGCGCCATGCCGCCGATGGTCGGGGCGTAGGAGCGGCCGTTGTCGTTGACGACGATGACGAGCCCACGGGAGTTGTCGTCGCTGATGTTGTTCAGCGCCTCCCAGGTCATCCCGCCGGTGAGCGCGCCGTCGCCGACGACCGCGACCACATGGCGGTCCGTCTGCCCGGTCATCGTGAACGCGCGCGAGATGCCGTCCGCCCAGGACAGCGAGCTCGACGCGTGCGAGCTCTCGACGATGTCGTGCGGCGACTCGGAGCGCTGCGGGTAGCCGGCGAGACCGCCGCGCTGCCGCAGGCCGGAGAAGTCCTGGCGGCCTGTGAGCAGCTTGTGGACGTAGGACTGGTGCCCGGTGTCGAAGATGATCGCGTCGTGCGGCGAGTCGAAGACGCGGTGGATCGCGATGGTCGTCTCGACGACGCCGAGGTTCGGGCCGAGGTGGCCGCCGGTCTTGGACACCTCGCGCACCAGGAAGTCGCGGATCTCGACGGCGAGCGTCTCGAGCTCCGTCCGGGTCAGGCGATCGAGGTCGCGCGGTCCGGCGATGGTCTCGAGAACAGCCATGCGCGCCGCCTTCCGGGGGATGTCTGGGGGGGTGTGGACGTCTCCCGAGTCTACGCACGGGGTCCGGTGGAACAGGTGCGCGCCTCCCCTGCTTGCGGGGAGGCGCGCACACGTGCTCGGGATCAGACCAGCGAGCGCAGCACGTACTGCAGGATCCCGCCGTTGCGGTAGTAGTCCGCCTCACCGGGGGTGTCGATGCGGACGACCGCGTCGAACTCGATCGGCTGCTTGCCCTCGGGCGAGTCGGAGGTCGGCGTCGCGACGACGTGCACCGTCTTGGGCGTCACGCCTTCGTTCAGCGCCTCGATGCCCGAGATGCTGATCGACTCGGTGCCGTCGAGCCCGAGCGAGGCCCAGGTCTCACCCTGCGGGAACTGCAGCGGGACGACGCCCATGCCGATCAGGTTCGAGCGGTGGATCCGCTCGAAGCTCTCGACGATGACGGCCTTGACGCCCAGCAGGCTGGTGCCCTTGGCCGCCCAGTCGCGCGACGAGCCCGAGCCGTACTCCTTGCCGCCGAGGATCACCAGCGGGGTGCCCTGCGCCTGGTAGTTCTGCGACGCGTCGTAGATGAACGACTGCGGGCCGCCCTCCTGCGTGAAGTCGCGGGTGTACCCGCCCTCGACGTTGTCGAGCAGCTGGTTGCGCAGGCGGATGTTCGCGAACGTGCCGCGGATCATCACCTCGTGGTTGCCGCGGCGGGAGCCGTAGGAGTTGTAGTCCTTGCGGTCCACGCGGTGCTCGGCGAGGTACTGCCCGGCCGGGCTGTCGGCCTTGATCGAGCCGGCGGGGCTGATGTGGTCGGTGGTGACCGAGTCGCCCAGCTTCGCGAGCACGCGGGCGTCGGCGATGTCGGTGACCGGGGTCGTCTCCATCGTCATGCCGTCGAAGTAGGGGGGCTTCCGGACGTAGGTGGAGTCCTCGTCCCACTCGAAGATCGAGCCCTCGGGGGTCTGCAGCGAGCGCCAGCGCTCGTCGCCGTCGAACACGCCGGCGTACTGCGTGTCGAACATCGACTTGTCGATCGAGGAGTCGATCGTCGCCTGGACCTCGGCCGCGTCGGGCCAGATGTCCTTGAGGAAGACGTCGTTGCCCTCGGTGTCGGTGCCCAGGGCATCGACCTCGAAGTCGAAGTTCATCGAGCCGGCGAGGGCGTAGGCGATGACGAGCGGCGGGCTCGCCAGGTAGTTCATCTTCACGTCCGGGTTGATCCGGCCCTCGAAGTTGCGGTTGCCCGAGAGGACGGCCGTGACGGCGAGGTCGTTCTCCTGCACCGCGGTCGAGATCTCCTCGAGCAGCGGGCCGGAGTTGCCGATGCAGGTCGTGCAGCCGTAGCCGACGGTGAAGAAGCCGAGGGCCTCGAGCGACTCGGTCAGCCCCGCCTTCTCGTAGTAGTCGGTGACGACCTTCGAGCCCGGAGCCAGCGTGGTCTTGACCCACGGCTTGGCCTTGAGGCCCTTCTGGGCCGCGTTGCGGGCCAGCAGGCCGGCCGCGAGCATCACCGAGGGGTTCGACGTGTTGGTGCACGAGGTGATCGCCGCGATCGCGACGGCGCCGTGGTCGATCGTGAAGCTTTCGTGGCCCTCGCCGAGCTCGACCGTGGTCGGCTTGGAGACGGTGCTCGGAGCGTGCGAGCGGTGCGTGTGCGAGTGCTCGCTGTACTCGTCCTGCGGCTGGAGCTCGCCCGGGTCGGACGCGGGGAACGACTCGGTCAGCGTGAGGTCGACGATGTCGTGCGTCACGTCGGCGTAGTTGTTGAGGTCCGACTCGAACTGCGTCTTCGCCGAGGTGAGCTCGATGCGGTCCTGCGGGCGCTTCGGCCCGGCGATCGAGGGGACGACCGTGCTGAGGTCCAGCTCGAGGTACTCGCTGAAGACCGGCTCGACCGCGGGGTCGTGCCAGAGCTTCTGCAGCTTGGAGTACTGCTCGACCAGGGCGATCTGCTCGTCGCTGCGGCCGGTGAGGCGCAGGTAGTCGAGGGTCACGTCGTCGATGGGGAACATCGCGGCGGTCGAGCCGAACTCGGGGCTCATGTTGCCGATGGTCGCGCGGTTCGCGAGCGGCACCTGGGCGACGCCGGCGCCGTAGAACTCGACGAACTTGCCGACGACGCCGTGCTTGCGCAGCATCTCGGTGATCGTGAGGACGACGTCGGTCGCGGTCACGCCGGCCGGGATGGCGCCGGACAGCTTGAAGCCGACGACCTTGGGGATGAGCATCGACACGGGCTGGCCGAGCATGGCCGCCTCGGCCTCGATGCCGCCGACGCCCCAGCCGAGCACGCCGAGCCCGTTCACCATGGTGGTGTGCGAGTCGGTGCCGACGCAGGTGTCGGGGTACGCGCGGAGCACGCCGCCGACCTCGCGGGTCATGGTGACGCGGGCCAGGTACTCGATGTTGACCTGGTGGACGATGCCGGTTCCGGGCGGGACGACCTTGAAGTCGTCGAACGCGGTCTGGCCCCAGCGCAGGAACTGGTAGCGCTCGCCGTTGCGCTCGTACTCGAGCTCGACGTTGCGCTCGAGGGCGTCCGCGGTGCCGAAGAGGTCCGCGATGACCGAGTGGTCGATCACCATCTCGGCCGGCGCGAGCGGGTTGATCTTGTTCGCGTCGCCGCCGAGGGCCGCGACGGCCTCGCGCATGGTGGCGAGGTCGACGATGCAGGGCACACCGGTGAAGTCCTGCATCACGACGCGCGCGGGCGTGAACTGGATCTCGGTGTCGGGCTCCGACTCCGGCACCCACTCGCCCAGGGCGCGGATGTGGTCGGCCGTGATGTTGGCGCCGTCCTCCGTGCGGAGCAGGTTCTCGAGCAGCACCTTGAGGCTGAACGGGAGCTTCTCGTGACCGGGGACCCGGTCGATGCGGAACACCTCGTAGTCGGTCGAGCCGACCTTCAGGTTGTCTTTCGATCCAAAGCTGTCTACCGCGGACACGTCGCCCTCTCCTTCGCTGACGTGGGCTCCGCCGACGGGCGCACCCACATATCCGTGTCCATCTTGGCGACCGCGCACAGCGCCCCGCCACCAAGGAGGACCTAACTATTTATCTTGACGTCGAGACAACTCTACGCGCGTTCGGCGGGCGGAGCCGCCTCGTCCCGCTCCGCCGCACCCCGGTACTCGGCGCGCACGGCCAGGACGGTGAGCACCAGCAGCGGTGCGTAGAGCGGCAGGCCGAGCACGAGCTTCCAGGTGCCCAGCGCCGTCGCGTCTCCCGCGAGGAAGAGCGGGTACTGCACCGCGAGCCGCAGGAAGAAGAGGGCAGCCCAGGCGAGGGTGAGCAGGGAGAAGAGCCGGCGCTTGCGCCGGTCGTCCCGCCAGGCCGTGCCGTCGCCCATCAGGTAGCCGGCCGCGACGCCGATCAGGGGCCAGCGCGCGAGCACCGAGACGAGGAAGACGAGCCCGTAGGCGAGGTTGGTGATCAGGCCGGGCACGAAGTTGTCGACCGCGCGGCCGGTGATCAGCGCGAGGGCGGCCGAGACCACGACGCCGAGCAGACCGCCCACCGCCTGGATGACGGGGGTGCGCCCGAGGATCCGCGCGACCGTGAACAGCACGGCCATCCCGACGGAGGCGACGAGCGAGAGCACGAGCTCGCCGGTGATCGTGAAGAGGAGGACGAAGGCGACGCCGGGCACGACGGCCTCGAGGATCCCGCGGACGCCGCCCATCGAGCCGAGCAGCGCGCGGCCGTCGAAGGGCTCGCCGTCGGCGACCACGCCGAGTCCGGAGCGGCGGGCGGCCTTCGCGATCGCCTCGCCGACCTCCGGCTGGACAGCGCGCTCGGGCTGATCGGCGCGCTCCGCCTGCGGGTCGCCCTCGGGACTCATCCCGCTCAGCTCGCGCTCTGCTGGGTCTGGCCGCTGTCCGGCATCTTGAGCGGGATCAGGTCGCGCGGGGGCATCGGGCCGGAGCCGCGGACCACGACGACACTGCGGAAGAGGTCTTCGACGGCGGCCGCGGCCTGCTCGTCGGTCGCGCCCGCACCGGCGATGACGCCGCGGAGGAACCAGCGCGGTCCGTCGACGCCGACGAAGCGGGCGACGCGCACGCCGCCGCCGGCGAGCGGGAGCTGCGCCACGATCTCGGGGCCGAAGACGCCCTCGCGCTCCTCGGTGCTGCCGCCTTGGCGGCCGATCTGCTCGGCGATCTGCCCGCGTATCTCGTGCCACAGGCCCGAGGAGCGCGGCGCGGCGAACGGCTGCACCTGCAGAGTCGAGCCGGCGAAGTCGAGGCCCACGGCGATGACGCGCTTCGTCGCCTCCTCGACCTCGAGGCGGATGTGCATGCCCTCGCGGGGCAGCACCTTCACCCCGCCGAGATCGATGTAGGGGCGGACCGGGTTGGCCTCGCGCTCGTCGAGCGGGCCGGCCTCCGCGCGGTCCGCGGGCGCGGACTTCTCGAAGTCCTGCGCGGCGGTCTCGACGGCCGCGTCGTCGGTGCCGGCGGGCTGGATGTCGCTCATGCGTTCTCCTCGTTGGTGCGGACGTCTGCTGCGCCGGACGCGTCCGGTGCCGATGCTGCGGTGGCGTAGCCGGTCGAGCCGAAGCCGCCGGTGCCGCGGACGGACTCCGAGAGCTCCTCGACGGCGGTGAAGCGGGCCCGGACGACGGGCAGGATCACGAGCTGCGCGATCCGGTCGCCGGCGACGATGCGATACGGCTCGCGGGCGTCGGTGTTCAGGAGCGC
The DNA here is from genome assembly GCF_013266705.1 of Rathayibacter sp. VKM Ac-2835. NCBI lineage: Bacteria > Bacillati > Actinomycetota > Actinomycetes > Micrococcales > Microbacteriaceae > Rathayibacter > Rathayibacter sp. VKM Ac-2835. The sequence goes on from NZ_JABSNQ010000001.1 coordinate 101,003, forward strand.
CACGCGGATCTCGCCGCGGTAGCCGGCGTCGATGGTGCCGGGGGCGTTCACGATGGTGAGGCCGTGCTTGAAGGCGAGTCCGCTGCGCGGCACGACGAAGCCGACGTGGCCGTCCGGCAGGGCGATCGAGACCCCGGTGCCGACGCTGGCCCGCTCGCCGGGAGCGAGCACGAGCTCCTCCGTGGAGCGCAGATCGGCTCCGGCGTCGCCGGGGTGGGCGTAGAACGGGACCTCGTCCGCGCGGATCGGGACGTCGACGGTTTCGTTCACGTGACGAGGGTAGACCAATCGTCTGATGCAATAGGGACATGCCGTCCTACCGAGAGAGGCTGTGGCCCGCGCCCTGGCTCTTCGTCTCCACCGCCCTCGTGATCCCCGCCAGCATCCTGGTCTTCGCGCCGATCGACCTGTTCGCAGGCGTGGTCGTCGCGCTGGTGCTCTACGGCGGCACCGTGGCGACGCTGCTGGCGACGTCGCCGACCCTCGAGGTCGTCGACGGCGAGCTGTGGGCGGGCCGGGCGCACATCCCGCTCGAGCTGGTGGGCGATCCGGTCGCCTACACCGGCGAGCGGGCGTTCGCTCAGCGCGGACCGCGACTGGACGCCAGGGCGTTCCTCGTCATCCGCGGCTGGGTGCGCGACGTCGTCCGGGTCCCGATCGAGGACCCCGCCGACCCGACGCCGTACTGGCTGCTGTCGAGCAGGCGCCCCAACGACGTCGTCGCCGCGATCCAGGAGGGATCACGGCGACGGGGCGCTGGTCTTTCGGAGCCGGAAGAGGCCTAGGCGGCGCACTCCAGGCAGATCGGGCCGAGCTTCTCCTCGTGGTCGATCTGCGAGCGGTGCTTCACCAGGAAGCAGCTGACGCACGTGAACTCGTCCGCCTGCGGCGGAAGGACCACGACGTCCAGATCGAGGTCGGACAGATCGGCACCGGGCAGTTCGAATCCGCCCGGGTTGTCGGCGTCATCGACGTCGACGACACCGGACATCTTGTCGGGGACTCGCTCCTTCAGGGCCTCGATCGACTCGGAGTCGTCATCGGTCTTGCGGGGGGCGTCGTAGTCCGTAGCCATTCCCATCCACTTCTTAAATTCAGTCGTTCAACAAATCGGCGGGGACAGTGTGCATCAAGAAGTATCGATGCGCAAACCGCTTCGAACGCGTCTTGACAGCCGCTGCCGCGCCCTCTTCCGCACCAACTTTCGACCCGCCCGCGGTATTCCCGGGGAACGGCCCGTTCGCGTGCGATCCTGAGCCGGTTCGCGGCAGGCACGGGCTCGTCCGCGGCCAGAAGGAGGTCCAGCACGATGATGGAACTGAAGGTGATCGGCGTCGAGAGCGGATCGCTCGTCCTCGTCTCGGACGGCGGGGAGCGGTTCTCCGTCCGCATCGACGAGACGCTGCAGAGCCAGCTGCGCCCGCGCGTGCACTCGCTGCCGCCGCGGGAGAAGCGCGTGTCGCCCCGCGAGATCCAGGCGCACATCCGTGCCGGCCTCTCCGCCGAGGAGGTCGCCGAGCTCACGGGTGCCGACCTCGACTACGTCGCCCGCTTCGAGGGCCCGGTCACGGCCGAGCGCGAGCACATCGTCGCCTCCGCCCTCGCCGTCCGCGTCTACACGAGCGCCGATCCCGACCCGCTCGAGGAGGGCACGCCCTTCGGCGACGTCATCCGCGAGCGCCTGGGCGCCCTCGGCGCCGAGGGCGAGCAGTGGTCGAGCTGGAAGGAGGAGGAGGGCTGGGTCGTCAAGCTGCTCTTCCGCTCCGACGAGATCGACCACGACGCCCGCTGGCGCTTCGACCCCAAGAAGGCGCTCCTCTCCCCCCTCACCGCCGAGGCGACCACGCTCTCGCAGCAGGGCGAGATCCGGCCGACGCTGATCCCGCGCCTGCGCGCCGTCATCCCCGCCGCCGTCGACGAGCTCGCCACCCGCTTCGACACCGACGCGTTCGCGAAGCCCGCGGAGGAGCCGTCGCGCGCGGAGCGCCAGGGCTCCGACCGCTCCGGCTCCGAGCGTTCCGGCTCCGAGCGCCAGGGGCCCTCGCGCCTCCCCCACTCGCGACCCGCCGCCTCACGCCCGTCCGACACCGAGCCCCAGCCGGCGCTCTCCGACACCCCGCGCCCGGTCTCCACGCTCCCCCGCCCGGTGACCAGCACGACCGAGCAGCGCGAGCGCAACCTCAACGACACGGCCGACCTGCTCGACGCACTCCGCCGCCGCCGCGGCGAGCGCGACCACGCCTCCTCGGCGCGGGTCCGCGAGGAGCCGCAGCCGGAGGCGCCCGCGGTCGTCGCCCCGAAGGCTCCCGAGCCCGAGCGCCCCGCGGCACCGGCCGCCGAGCACCCCGCGGCAGGCGGACGGACCTCGATCCGCCGCGGCCGCGCGGCCATCCCCAGCTGGGACGAGATCGTCTTCGGAGCCCGCAGCGACGACTGACCTCCGGCCGGCGCTCCCCGGCGTCAGATCCCGGAGAGCGCGCCGAAGCCGAGCAGCGGCACCTGGGTCTCCTCGGGCGTGAGCGACCCGTGCTGGCCGATCATCGACCGGCCGGAGGCGTCCTCGGCCGAGTAGTAGGCGATCGCCTTGCGCGCGGCGACGAACACGTCGCCCATCCGCTCGGCCGCCGGGGCGCCGATCTCGCCGAACCAGCCGCTCGCGGCGACCTCGTCGCGCGTCGCGATCCAGGCCCGGGATCCCTCCGCCTCGGCCCAGCGCGCCGCGACCGCCGCGGGCTCGACGCCGGGCTCGAGGTGCAGCTGCAGGCATCGCGGCTCGCCGGCCAGGTGGCGCACGCCCTCGAGCAGAGCGGGGTCGCGCACCAGGACGTGCGACGAAGCGGGGACGTCGAGCACGCCGTGGTCGGCGGTGACGAGCACGCCCTCGCGTCCGGAGAGCCCTCGGACGAAAGCCGCGACCTCGCCGTCGAGCGACTCCAGCGCCGACGTCCACTCCGGCGACTCCCAGCCGCGCGCGTGCGCCGTCATGTCGAGCTCGGGGACGTAGAGGTAGACCAGCTGCCGGCCGCCCCGGTCGAGCAGGCCGCGCGCCGCGGCGAAGCGCTCGGCGACTCCCCCGGCGACCCGGTACTCGGCGCCGCGCAGGATCGCCCGGGTGAGCCCCGAGTGCGCGTACCGGGCGGCGCCGATGACGCTCGCCGCGACGCCCGCCTCGACGGCGCGCTCGAAGACGGTGGGGTGCGGCTGCCACTGCTCCGGGACCATCCGCTCGTCCCAGCCGGACAGCTGGTTCACCAGGCGGTCGTGCTCGCGGTCGAGCACGCGGTAGCCGACCATCCCGTGCTCCCCGGGCCGCCGGCCGGTGGTGAGGCTCGCGAGGGCCGCCGCGGTCGTCGTCGGGAAGCCGGAGACGAGGGTCGTGGCCTTCGTGAGGGCGGGTGCGAGCGTGCGGGCGTGCCCGGCGCGCTGGCGCAGGTTGGCCGCTCCGAGGCCGTCGACCAGGACGACGACGATCCGCTCGACGCGCGTCGAGCCGAACGTTCCCGGGCGGCCGAGGAGGGCGTCGAGAGCGCCGGGGAGGACGTCGGCGAGGCTCCGCCGCCCGGCGGGGACGGCCGGTAGCATGGGGGTCATCGCGCCCAGTTTCGCACGCTGCGCCCTTCCGCGGAGCGTGCCCCGCCGTGCCTGCGCCCGCTACCGAAGTGAGACATGAACGCTGCACCCCCTCCCTCCGGATCCTCCCTGACCGAGCGCATCGAGGACGTCGACGTCTCGGCCGAGATGGAGGGGTCGTTCCTCGAGTACGCCTACTCGGTCATCTACTCCCGCGCCCTGCCCGACGCCCGCGACGGCCTGAAGCCCGTGCAGCGCCGCATCCTCTACATGATGAGCGAGATGGGCCTGCGCCCGGACCGCGGCCACGTGAAGTCGGCCCGCGTCGTCGGCGAGGTGATGGGCAAGCTGCACCCGCACGGCGACGCCTCCATCTACGACTCCCTCGTGCGCCTCGCGCAGCCGTTCACGCTGCGGGTCCCGCTCGTCGACGGCCACGGCAACTTCGGCTCGCTCGACGACGGCCCCGCCGCCGCCCGCTACACCGAGGCCCGCCTCGCCGCCGCCGCGACGGCGATGACGGAGCACCTCGACGAGGACGTCGTCGACTTCGTCCCCAACTACGACAACTCGCACGACCAGCCCGAGGTGCTCCCGGCGGCGTTCCCGAACCTCCTCGTCAACGGCGCGAGCGGCATCGCGGTCGGCATGGCCACCAACATGGCCCCGCACAACCTGATCGAGGTCATCGGAGCGGCGCGGCACCTGATCGCGCACCCCGACGCCTCCCTGGACGACCTGATGTCCTTCGTCCCCGGCCCCGACTTCCCGAGCGGCGGCACGATCGTCGGGCTCGCCGGCGTCCGCGACGCCTACGCGACCGGCCGCGGCAGCTTCAAGACCCGCGCGCGCGTGTCGGTCGAGAGCATCACCGCTCGCAAGTCCGGCCTCGTCGTCACCGAGCTGCCCTATCTCGTCGGCGCCGAGAAGGTCATCGACAAGATCAAGGACGGCGTCCAGAACAAGAAGCTCAGCGGGATCGCCGACGTCACCGATCTCACCGACCGCGACAACGGCCTGCGCCTCGTGATCGGGATCAAGACCGGCTTCAGCCCCGAGGCGGTGCTCGAGCAGCTGTACCGCTACACGCCGCTCGAGGACGCCTTCTCGATCAACAACGTCGCGCTCGTCGACGGCCAGCCCCGCACGCTCGGCCTCAAGGAGCTGCTGCAGGTCTACGTCGGCCACCGCCTGACCGTGGTGACCCGCCGCTCCCGCTACCGCCTCCGGAAGCGCCAGGAGCGGCTGCACCTGGTCGAGGGCCTGCTGATCGCGATCCTCGACATCGACGAGGTCATCCAGCTGATCCGCGCGAGCGACGACACTGCGGCCGCCCGGGCCCGGCTGATCGAGGTCTTCGACCTCAGCACGATCCAGGCCGAGTACATCCTCGAGCTGCAGCTGCGCCGCCTGACGAGGTTCTCCCGCATCGAGCTCGAGACCGAGCGCGACACGCTGCTCGCCGAGATCGCCGAGCTCGAGGAGCTGCTGGCCAGTCGCAGCCGCCTGGAGGCGCTGGTCTCCGACGAGCTCGACGAGGTCGCGCAGCGCCTCGGCACGCCACGGCGCACCCTGCTCACCGAGGCGCGCCCCTCCGTCGCCACGACCGGCCGGAAGGCCGCCGCCGTGCTCGAGATCGCCGACCTGCCCTGCCGGGTGCTGCTGAGCACCACCGGTCGGATGGTCCGCATCGACCGCGACCCGGACGCGGCGCCGCACCCCGAGCGCGCGACCCGGCGCAGCAAGCACGACGCGGTCCTCAGCACCATCGACACCACCACGCGCGCCGAGATCGGCGCGGTGACGACCGCCGGCCGCCTGCTGCGCTTCTCCCCCGTCGACGTGCCCGCCGTCCCGTCCTCCTCCGTGCAGCTCGGCGCGGGTGTCCGGATGAGCGACTACCTCAGCCACCTCGCGAAGGACGAGCGCGTCCTCGCCCTGGTCGCCCTCGACGACCCCCGCCCGATCGCCCTGGGCACCCTGCAGGGCACGGTCAAGCGCGTCGCCCCCGGCGACCTGCCGAACCGGCCGGACATCGAGCTGATCGCGCTGCGGCCGAAGGACGCGGTCGTCGGCGCCGCGCCGTCGGCCGACGAGGACGAGCTCGTCTTCGTCACCGGCGAGGCCCAGCTGCTGCGCTTCTCCGCGTCGGCCGTCCGACCGCAGGGCCGGACCGCGGCGGGCATGGCCGGCGTCAAGATCAGCGAGACCGACGAGGTCGTCTCGTTCGCGGTCGTGCCCGAGTCCGAGCGCGACGAGACGGTCGTCGCGACCGTCGCCGTCGACAGCTGGGCCCTCACCGGGACCGACACCGGCAGCGCCAAGGTGTCGGCGTTCTCGGAGTTCCCGCCCAAGGGCCGCGCGACCGGCGGCGTCCGCGCGCAGCGCTTCCTCAAGGGCGAGACCGCCCTCGGCGTCGCCTGGGTCGGCCCCGGCCCGGCGCACGCGCTCGAGGCCGACGGCAGCGTCGCGGCGCTCCCCGACTCCGGGATGAAGCGCGACGGCTCCGGCGTCGCCCTCGCCGCTCCGGTCGCGAGCATCGGCGCGGCTCCCGAGCAGTTCTAGGCCGTCGTCCCGCGCCACCGCGGCGCGGGACGACCCTCAGACGTCGATGCGGTCGCGCGAGAGCGTCTCGGAGCCGCGGACGATGAACTCCTTGCGCGGCGCCACCTCGTTGCCCATCAGCAGCTCGAAGACCCGGCCCGCGTTCTCGGCGTCCGAGACCTTCACCCGGCGCAGCGTCCGCCGCGAGCGGTCCATCGTGGTCAGCGCGAGCTGGTCGGCGTCCATCTCGCCGAGGCCCTTGTAGCGCTGGATCGGGTCCTGGTAGCGCCGGTTCGCCTTCGACAGCCCGGCGAGGACGCCCTGCAGCTCCTTCTCGGAGTAGGTGTAGATCGTCTCGTTCGGCTTCCTGCCCGAGTTCATCACCACGACCCGGTGCAGCGGCGGGACTGCGGCGAACACCCGGCCGGCCTCGACCAGCGGCCGCATGTAGCGGAAGAACAGGGTGAGCAGCAGCGTGCGGATGTGCGCGCCGTCGACGTCGGCGTCGCTCATCAGGATGATCTTCCCGTAGCGCGCGGCGGGCAGCTCGAAGGAGCGGCCCGACCCCGCCCCGATCACCTGGATCATCGAGGCGCACTCGGTGTTCGAGAGCATGTCGGCGATGCTCGCCTTCTGCACGTTGAGGATCTTGCCGCGGATCGGCAGCAGCGCCTGGTACTCGCTGTTGCGGGCCAGCTTCGCGGTGCCCAGCGCCGAGTCGCCCTCGACGATGAACAGCTCGCTGTTCTCGACGTCGTTGCTGCGGCAGTCGACGAGCTTGGCCGGCAGGGACGAGGACTCGAGCGCGTTCTTCCGCCGCTGCGTCTCCTTGTGCGCGCGGGCCGAGATCCGGGACTTCATCTCGGCGACGAGCTTCTCGAGCAGCTGCGACATCTGCGCCTTGTCCTCGCGCTTCGTCGAGGCGAACACGGCGCCGAGGGTCGAGGTGATCGTCTGCGCGACGATCGCGCGGACGGCCGGCGTGCCGAGGATCTCCTTCGTCTGTCCCTCGAACTGCGGCTCGGGCAGGCGCACGGTCAGCACCGCGGTGAGCCCCGCGAGAGCGTCGTCCTTCTCCAGCTTGTCGGAGCCCGCCTTGAGCTTCCGGGCGTTCGCCTCGACCTGGGCGCGGAGGAGCTTCAGGAGGCCCTGCTCGAAGCCGGTCTGGTGCGTGCCGCCCTTGGGTGTCGAGATGATGTTGACGAAGCTGCGCAGCACGGTCTCGTAGCCGGTGCCCCAGCGCAGCGCGATGTCGACCTCGCAGGTCCGCTCGACCTCGGTCGGCACCATCGCGCCGCCGGGGGTGAGCACCGGCACGGTCTCGGTGAAGGTGCCGCTGCCGGAGAGCCGCAGCACGTCGGTGACCGCCGCGTCCGGAGCGAGGAACTCGACGAACTCCGAGATGCCGCCGTCGTAGCGGAACATCTCGGCGCGGCGCTCCTCCTCGCGGTCGTCGACGATGTCGATCGTGAGCCCCGGCACCAGGAAGGCGGTCTGCCGGGCGCGGGTGACGAGGTCGTCGGTCTGGAAGGCGGCGCCCTTCGTGAAGATCTGCCGGTCGGCCCAGTAGCGGACCCGCGTCCCGGTGACGCCCTTCTTCACCTTGCCGACGATCTCCAGCTCGGAGCCGTTCTCGAACGGCGAGAACGGGGCGTCCGGGGTCGGCTCGCCCGAGTCCGCGAAGCGGCCGGGCTCGCCGCGGTGGAAGGACATCCGGTAGGTGCGGCCGTCGCGGTCGACCTCGACGTCGAGCCGCTCGGACAGCGCGTTCACCACGGACGCGCCCACGCCGTGCAGTCCACCGGAGGCGGCGTACGAGCCGGAGCCGAACTTGCCGCCGGCGTGCAGCTTGGTGAAGACGACCTCGACGCCGGTGAGCCCCGTCTTGGGCTCGATGTCGACCGGGATGCCGCGGGCGCGGTCGCGGACCTCCACGCTGTCGTCCTTGTGCAGCACCACGCTGATCTCGGTGCCGTGCCCGGCGAGGGCCTCGTCGACCGAGTTGTCGATGACCTCCCAGAGGCAGTGCATCAGGCCGCGGGAGTCCGTGGAGCCGATGTACATGCCGGGGCGCTTGCGCACCGCCTCGAGGCCCTCGAGGACGGAGAGGTGCCGTGCGGAGTAGTCGGTGGAGGCCATCCGTTCAGTCTACTTTCGAGGGCCGACACCCCCGCCGAGGCGCCCCGGACCGCTGCCGCACCCGGATCCGCCTGGGAAGTGATCCCGAGGACCTACGCGCAGAGCGAAATGCCACGGGATCGACTCTGCCGGGAAACATCCGCGTGCTTTGATGGTTGGACCAAGGGAAGGACGGAGCCGAGAGGCCGAGTCCACCGAAGTCGAAGACCCGAGCGCAGGAGGCCACGTCATGTCGACCACAGCAACCCAGAACGGCGTGGACGAGCTCGCTGGATCGCAGCAGCTCTCCGCGGCAGACCGCTGCGACAGCTGCGGAGCCCAGGCCTACATCCGTGTCGTCGTGAACAGCGGAGAGCTTCTGTTCTGCGCGCACCACGGCAAGAAGTACCAGGAGAAGCTCTCCAGCATCGCCCAGAGCTGGCACGACGAGTCGGCGCGCCTCTTCGAGGAGCAGCGCCCCTAGTCAGCCCGCCCACCTCGTCGGTGGGGAGCGGGACTCCCTACCGGCCGACTCCGAGCCGCTTCGCGATCACTTCGCGGGCGGCTCGAGCTGTCTCGTCCGCCAGTCGGATCCGCTCGTCCCGCGTCGAATAGACCAGGCCGTGCCGCCCGGCCACCCGACTCAGGATCGCGTCCGCGAGGGCGGGGTTCTTCGCCAGTACCGGACCGTGCAGGTGTGTGCCGAGCAGAGAGCCGTGCGAGTAGCCCTCCGCTCCCCCGCCGTCGCCCGACCCGTGCAGCACGAGCCCGAGGACGCGCGAGCGATCGATGCCCTCGAAGCGCCGCGCATGGTTCTCGAAGCCGACGAGGACACCTGCGCTCGACTCGACGACCAGATCGTCCGTGGTGCGCTCGGTCGCCACCGCGCGGCCCGGGAAGACCCCGATGCCCTCGACGACGGCGCTCGGCGTCGCGAACGACTCGGCGAGCAGCTCCCACCCCGCTCCGACCGCGACGACCTCGGTACCCTCCGCCACCCAGCGGTGGATCGTCTCGCGCACGGAGCGCAGGAGCTCGAGCACGGCGGGCAGATCCTCGTCCGCTCCCGTGCCGGCCACCAGCACGTCCGGGCGGTCGGAGAAGTCGTCCTGCCCGATGAGCGGGACCACACGGACGTCCAGGCCCGCCCACCCGGCGCGCGCGGCGAGGACGCGCGCGTTGGCCGCGTCGCCGTTGCTGTCCAGGACGTCGGGGGCGAGCACGCCGATCAGCAGGGTGGTCACGCGGTCTCCTCGCGGTTGGAGGCGAGCTGGAGGTGGGCGCGGGTGCGCCGCATCGAGTCGGCGGAGAAGACGATCGTCTTCCGCCCGTGGCTCGGAGCCGGCAGCGCGAGGAAGGTGTCGAGCGCCCGGCCGAGGTCGTCGTCGACGGCGTCGATCGCGACTCCGTCGTAGCGCAGCTGCAGCGCGGCCTCGTGCGCCTTCAAGCCGGAGACGACGCGGACCCGCCCGAGGCGGGCGGTGTCGACCGGCCAGAAGTAGGACGGATCGCGGACGTCCGAGCCGATGGCGAGCATGATCTGCTCCGTGCCCTCGGGGATCTCCGCGATGTTCAGGCGGTAGCTCGCCGGGTTCTGCACCAGGACGAACTCGACCTCCTGGCCGCGGACCGTCACGATCTCGCCGCGCCCGAAGACAGGGTCGATCGAGGAGAGCGCGGAGGCGGTCGTGTGCGCGTCGAAGCGGGTGCCGAGCACGGCGCGGGCGGCGGAGACCGCCGAGGCGGCGTCGACCGCGTAGTGCACGCCGCGCGCGGGGAGGCGGACGTCGAGGACGTCGCCGTCGCTGCTGATCGTCGCAGCGGCTCCGCTGGTCGTCTCGACGACGGTGGTGGCGCGCCCGTCCGGGCCCTCGGCGTCGGCCGCGTAGCCGAGTCCGCCGACGGCGGCCTCGCGCACGGACGGGGAGACGCCGTACCAGCGGACCCGGTCCACCGGGAGGGACACGGCGACGTCGGCGACGTGGCGGTCGTCGGCGTTGAGGACCACCGGGCCCGTGGCGCGGCTCGCGATGGTGGCCAGCATCCGCGCGACCATGGCCGGGTCGAAGAAGCGGTCGATCTGGTCGACGACGACGTTGGTGAGCAGTACGACGCGCGGGCTCATCCGGGGCGCCAGGCGAGCTCCGTGGCCCTCGTCCATCTCGAGGACGGCGATGTCCGCGTCGATCCGCCCGCGGAGGTCGGCGCGCTCGAGCAGCGCCGAGGTGAGCCCCTGCGCGATGTTCGCGGTCGAGGGGTTGGTGAAGACGCGCAGCCCGTGGGCGCGCAGGACGGCGACCAGCATCTTGGTCGTCGTCGACTTCCCGGCCGAGCCGGTGACGACGACGAGGCCGTCGGTGAAGCCGTCGAGCACGGCCGGGAGGAAGCCCGGCGCGAGGCGGTTCACGACGAGTCCGGGCACGGCGGAGCCTCCGCCGGGCTTGCGGACGCGCGCTGCGAACCGGGCGGCCCTCCCGAGGAGGACCGCCGGTGCGTAGCGGATCACCGGTCTACTCGAGGTAGTCGCGGAGCGACTGCGAGCGGGACGGGTGGCGGAGCTTGGCCATCGTCTTGGACTCGATCTGGCGGATGCGCTCGCGCGTGACACCGAACGTGTCGCCGATCTGGTCGAGCGTCTTGGGCATGCCGTCGCCCAGGCCGAAGCGCATGCGGATCACGCCGGCCTCGCGCTCCGACAGGGAGTCGAGGAGCGACTCGAGCTGCTTCTGCAGCATCGTGAAGCCCACCGCGTCGGCCGGCACGACCGCCTCGGTGTCCTCGATGAGGTCGCCGAACTCGCTGTCGCCGTCCTCGCCCAGGGGGGTGTGCAGCGAGATCGGCTCGCGTCCGTACTTCTGCACCTCGATGACCTTCTCGGGGGTCATGTCGAGCTCGCGGGAGAGCTCCTCGGGCGTGGGCTCGCGGCCCAGGTCCTGCAGCATCTGGCGCTGGACGCGGGCGAGCTTGTTGATGACCTCGACCATGTGCACCGGGATGCGGATGGTGCGGGCCTGGTCGGCCATCGCGCGGGTGATCGCCTGGCGGATCCACCACGTCGCGTACGTCGAGAACTTGAAGCCCTTGGTGTAGTCGAACTTCTCGACCGCGCGGATCAGACCGAGGTTGCCCTCCTGGATCAGGTCCAGGAACTGCATGCCGCGGCCGGTGTAGCGCTTGGCGAGGCTGACCACGAGGCGGAGGTTCGCGCCGAGCAGGTGGCTCTTGGCCCGCTGCCCGTCCTTCGCGACCCAGCGCAGCTCGCGGACGAGCTCGGGGCTGAGGTCGCTCGAGTTCGCGAGCTTGTCCTCGGCGAAGAGGCCCGCCTCGATGCGCATCGCGAGCTCGACCTCCTCGGCTGCGTTCAGGAGCGCGACCTTGCCGATCTGCTTGAGGTAGTCCTTCACGGGGTCGGCGGTGGCGCCGGTGATCGCCGTCGAGTAGACGGGGACCTCGTCGTCGTCTCCGCCGAAGGAGAGGACGAGCGCGCCGCTGGGCAGCGGCTCGGCCGGAGCGGCGGCCGCGACGACGGGCGTCTCGGCGTCGTCCTTGACCTCGGTCTCGGTCTCCTCGACCACGACCACGGTCTCCTCCTCGGCGTCGGCGTCGCCGTCGACGTCCTCGGGCTCGGTGGGCTCCTCCTCGGTCGCGGCGGGGGCCGCGGCCTTGGTGGTGGCGCGGGCGCGCGTGGTCTTGGCCGCCGGCTTGCGCGCGGCGGGCTTCTTGGTCGTCGTCACGTCGTCGTCGACGGCGTCGAGCGTTGCGGTCTTGGTAGCTCTGGTGGCCATGGCGGCACCTCTCCATCCGTTGCGTCCCGGCTGCGGGCGAGGCCGGGAGGCGTCGTCCGTCGGTGGGCATTACGAGGACCCATGTCAAGTCGAGGGGATCGCACGCCCGACGTGGGCGCCGTGCTCCTCGACCCGAACGGGTCCTATTGACAATTATTGCACGCCTGAGTAGTGCGGCCGTGCGCTCAGGGGTTCGGTACTCCGAGCGGAGTCCGACGCGAGACCAGGCGGGGCATCGCGGGAGGACAGGGAAGGGCGGTGGTGACGGTCAGCGTCCTGCGCGGCCACGACGGAGACGGTCGTTCAATGCAACCCACAGAGGGGCCACCGTTATTCCCTCGTCCTCGGCGAGCCGGCGCCGGGTCCTGCGGCGCGCGGTGATCAGCCCGATCACTCCCGCGCCGACGACGACGTACTGGATGCACCAGGCGAGCCGGAAGTGGTCCATCGAGTAGAGCTGGGCGGAGTCCGCTCCCGGCCCGGCGAGCGAGTCGAGCAGCAGGCCCATCAGGAACATCATCGTGAAGCTCGCGAGGAAGCCGCCGACATTGACGACGCCGTTGGCGGCCCCGAGGCTCCGCGAGGGGTTGAAGGTGCGCGCGAAGTCGAAGCCGATCATCGATCCCGGGCCGCCGGCGCCGATCACGATCAGCAGCAGGACGACCAGCCAGTACGGCGGGACGCCCGGCCAGAGCAGGACGACGGTCCACGCCACCGCCATCGCCGAGACGATGCCGAGCACGAGGTTGCTCCGCCGCATCGGGTGGCGGGCGGTGAGCACGCCGAGGATCGGACCGACGACGATGCCGGCGACCACGACGATCGTGAGCGTCGGAGCGGCGACCCCCGGCTCGAGTCCGATCGCGTAGACGAGGAAGGGGTAGCCCCAGAGCAGCGTGAAGACGGTGCCGGAGGACTGCGTCACGAAGTGCGACCAGAAGCCGAGCTGCGTCCCCGGCCGGCGCAGGCTCACGCCCAGCTGCGCGACGGTCGCGCGGAGCGTCGGGGGCACCAGGACGATCGGCTCGGTTCGGGGCGGGACGTCGGTGATCAGCAGGAGGACGCCGAGGAACGCGACGGCCCCGATGCCGGCGACCGAGAGGAAGGCGGGCGTCCAGCCCGCGGCGTGCAGGATCGCGGCGAAGGGCAGCGCGGAGAGGATCTGGCCGACCTGGCCGATGTTCCCGATCCACTGCGACAGCTGCGGCACGATCGGGCCGCTGAACCAGGTCACCGTCAGGCGGATCACCGAGGTGAAGATCGCGGCGTCGCCCGCGCCGACCAGGATGCGGCCCAGGATCGCGACGCCGAGGGACGGCGCGAAGGCCAGGACGATCTGCCCGACCATCATCAGCGCGGTGCCGCTGAGGATCAGCGTCTTGGGGCCGAAGCGGTCGATCAGGATGCCGACCGGGATCTGCATCCCGGCGTAGACGATGAGCTGCACCACCGCGAGCGAGGAGAGCATCGCGGCCGAGATGCCGAAGCGCTCCGCCGCGTCGACGCCCGCCACTCCGAGCGTCGTGCGGTCGAGGACCGCCACCAGGTACGCGAAAGCACCGGCACCGAAGACGAACCAGGCTCGACGAGATCGCACTCGCCCGAGACTACCAAGCGCGGCCCGCCTCCTATTGGGCCGTGGGCTCCTCGCCGGGCCGCTTGATCGCCAGGAACTTCTCCAGCTCGGCCGCGAGCGCGTCGGCGGTCGGGACGAAGCCGTCCTCGTCGGTGAGCGGCGAGCGCAGGCTCGTCCCCTCCATGTAGGTGTCGTGCCGGGACTCGAGCGCCGCGACGAGCTTCTGCAGCTCCTCGTTCGAGCCGACCTGCTCGTCGACCTTCGCGAGGAACTCGCGACCGCTCTCCCGCAGGCTGTCGGTCGGGAAGATCAGCCCGGTCGACGCCGAGATGCTCTCGAGCGCCGCGACGGCCGCCTGCGGGTAGGCGGTGTCGGAGAGGTAGTGCGGGATGAGCAGGGCGAAGCCGACAGCCGGGAGCCCGCGGTCGTAGAGCCGCAGCTCGAGCAGGTGCAGGACGTTCGCGGGCACCTGGGTGACCGGCTTCCAGACCGACATGGCCTCGATGAGGTCCTCGCGGTTGCCGCTGACCGTCACGCCGACCGGTCGGGTGTGCGGGACGGGCATCGGGATCGCGTGCACCCAGGTGGTGCTCGCGACCTCGAGCCGATCGATGAGCTCGAGCACGGCCCGGGTGAAGCGCTCCCACTGGTAGTCCGGCTCGAAGCCGGTGAGCAGGAGGAACGGCTGGTGCAGCTCGTCGTGCGCGAGCGACAGGCGGAGGGTCGCCGGCGTGTAGTCGGCGAGGTGGTCCTGATCGAAGGTGATGATCGGCCGGCGCGCACGGTAGTCGAGCAGCTGGTCCGGGTCGAACTCGACGACGGTCCGGTGCTCGAGCGTCCCGTGCAGGTGCTCGGCGAGCTGCCCGACGGCGCCGCCCGCGTCGGCGAACCCGGTGAGGCCGGCCACGAGGTGGAGGCCCCGCGGGACGTCGGCGAGGTCGCCCTCGATCGCGAACAGGTCTGCAGGATCCGGCATGCGATCAACCCTAGACGGCCCACGGCGGCGCCTCCCCGGCGGCGCTGAGCCCTGAGCGAACAGCCGAGCCGGGGCGACGGAGCCGCGTCGCAGCCGCGCCTAGCATTGCGCTCATGCCCCTCTCCTCTCTCGAGTACACGACCGCTCCCGTCTCCGACCTCGACACCGGCGCCCTCGTCCTCGGCGTCGCGCCCGGGCCGGACGGCCCGCGTCTCGTCGGCGTCGACGGCTTCGACGACCTGGTCGCCGCCCTCCCGGCACTCGGGGTCACCGGCGCCGCGGAATCGCTGACGCGCGTCCCCTCCTCGGTCCGCGCGGGCGTCCTCGCGCTCGTCGGCCTGGGATCGGCGGAGCCGAGTGCCACGGTCCTGCGGACCGCCGCGGGCCTCGCCGTCCGCAGCCTCGCCGGCACCGCCACGGTCGCCCTCGCGCTGCCCACCGGCGGCGAGGGCGCGCTCGCGGCCGTCGCCGAGGGAGCCGCGCTCGGCTCCTACAGCTACACCGCTTTCCGTCACAGCACCCTCGAGTCGGCGAAGGCTCCCGTCGAGAGCGTGCTCCTCGTCACCACCGACGACTCCGCCGACGAGGCCGTCCTCGAGCGCGCCCTGGTCGTCGGCCGCGCCGTCTCCGCGGTGAAGGACCTGGTCAACGCCCCGCCGTCGCACCTCTACCCGCAGACGCTGGCCGAGGCCGTGCTGGAGGGCGTCGAGGGACTGCCTCTCGAGGTCACGGTCTGGGACGAGACGGCGCTGGAGCGGGACGGCTTCGGCGGAATCCTCGGCGTCGGCAGCGGCTCCTCGCGCCCGCCCCGCCTCGTCAAGATCGCCTACTCGCCCGAAGTCGCTCACTCCCCCGACGGCACAGTGGAGTCGGCGGCGCCGAAGCACCTCGCGCTGGTCGGCAAGGGCATCACCTTCGACAGCGGCGGACTCTCGCTCAAGCCGCCGGCCTCGATGATCGGCATGAAGGACGACATGACCGGTGCGGCCACGGTCTACGCCGTCGTGCGCGCGGTCGCCGAGCTGCGTCTGCCCGTGCGGGTCACGGCCTGGCTCTGCATCGCCGAGAACATGCCCTCCGGCACCGCCATCCGCCCGAACGACGTGCTCACGATCCGCGGTGGCAAGACCGTCGAGGTCCTCAACACGGACGCCGAGGGCCGCCTCGTGCTCGCCGACGGCCTCGTCGCCGCGAGCGAGGAGCAGCCCGACGCGATCGTCGACGTCGCGACGCTGACCGGCGCGGCCGTCGTCGCGCTCGGCAACCGCTACACGGGCGTGTTCGGCGACGACGAGCTGGTCGCCTCCGTGCTGGAGTCGGCGCGCAGCACGGGCGAGCTCTTCTGGCACATGCCGCTCCCCGCGGAGCTCCGCCCGCTGCTCAACTCCGAGATCGCCGACATCGCCAACATCAAGCCGGGCAACACCGCCGGCGGCATGCTGATCGCCGCGCACTTCCTCCAGGAGTTCGTCGGCAGCCGTGGCGAGGGCCCGGACGCGGCGCGCATCCCGTGGGTGCACCTCGACATCGCCGGCCCGGCGAACAACGGCGGCGGCGGGTACGGCTTCACCGGCACCGGCCCCACCGGGGTCTCGGTCCGCGCCCTCCTCGCCCTGGCCGAGGGCCTGGCGAGCGCGTAGTAGGGTCGACGGGGCGGGATCTCCCGCCTCGTCCCCCCTCCGACCGGCCCGCGCACAGGCGCGGGGATCCGCGGAGGCGAGGGGAACCGCACGTCGCAAGGGAGTCACTGGGTGTCGGAAGAGCGCTACGACCTGGTCGTGCTCGGAGGTGGCAGCGGCGGGTACGCGGCGGCTCTGCGCGCGACCCAGCTCGGGATGAGCGTGGCGATCGTCGAGCGCGACAAGCTCGGCGGCACCTGCCTGCACCGCGGCTGCGTCCCGACCAAGGCCCTCCTGCACGCCGCCGAGCTCGCCGACGGCGCCCGCGACGCGCAGAAGTACGGCGTCCTCGCCGGCTTCCAGGGCATCGACGTCCCCGGCGTCACGCGCTACCGCGAGGGCGTCGTCGCCGGCAAGTACAAGGGCCTGCAGAGCCTCGTCTCCTCGCGCGGCATCACCGTGGTCTCGGGCGAGGGCCGGCTCACTGGGCCGACGACCGTCACGGTCGGCGAGCACGTGCTGCACGGCGGCTCGATCGTCGTCGCGACCGGCTCCGCCTCGCGCACCCTCCCGGGCATCGAGATCGGCGGCCGCGTGATCACCAGCGACCAGGCCCTCGAGCTGGACCACGTGCCGGAGCGGGTCGTCGTGCTCGGCGGCGGTGTCATCGGCGTCGAGTTCGCCAGCGTCTGGCGCTCCTTCGGTGCCGAGGTGTCGATCGTCGAGGCGCTCCCCCACCTTGTGCCGAACGAGGACGAGAGCGTCAGCAAGCAGTTCGAGCGCGCCTTCCGCAAGCGCGGCATCTCCTTCACCCTCGGCTCGCGCGTCACCGGCGTCGTCCAGACCGACGACGGCGTCTCGGTCTCGCTCGAGAGCGGGGCGAGCGTCGAGGGCGACCTCCTCCTCGTCGCGGTCGGCCGCGGCCCGGTCACCGCGGGGCTCGGCCTCGAGGAGATCGGCGTGACGCTCGACCGCGGCTACGTGCTCACCGACGAGCGCCTGCAGACCTCGGTCCCCGGCGTCTTTGCCGTCGGCGACATCGTGCCCGGCCTGCAGCTCGCGCACCGCAGCTTCCAGCAGGGGATCTTCGTCGCCGAGGAGCTCGCCGGTCTCGCTCCGCAGACGGTCGCCGACCTCAACATCCCCAAGGTCACCTACAGCGACCCGGAGGTCGCGTCCGTCGGCCTGACCGAGGCGCGCGCCATCGCCGAGTACGGCGCCGAGCGCGTGGCGAGCTACGACTACGGTCTCGGCGGCAACGCGAAGAGCACGATCATCGGCACCGCCGGCTCGGTCAAGGTCGTGCGCGTCGTCGACGGTCCCGTCGTCGGCGTGCACATGATCGGCGCCCGCGTCGGCGAGCTGATCGGCGAGGCCCAGCTCATCGTGAACTGGGAGGCGCACCCCGAGGACGTGGCGCCCTTCGTGCACGCGCACCCCACGCAGAACGAGGCGCTCGGCGAGGCGCACCTCGCTCTCGCGGGCAAGCCGCTGCACGCCCTCTAGAACCATCGCGGGGCGGCGACCGGCCGCTCCCGCCTCACTAAACTGAAGCAACGAACACAAGCGTTTTAAGGAGACAGGCTCATGAGCGAATCCGTCAGCCTCCCGGCACTCGGAGAGAGTGTCACGGAAGGAACGGTCACCCGCTGGCTGAAGAACGTCGGCGACCGCGTCGAGGTCGACGAGCCGCTGCTCGAGGTCTCGACCGACAAGGTGGACACCGAGATCCCGTCGCCCGTCGCCGGTGTCATCGAGGAGATCCTCGTCCAGGAGGACGAGACCGTCGAGGTCGGCGCCGAGCTGGTCCGCATCGGCGACGGCTCCGGAGCCGCTGCCGCGGCCGAGCCCGAGGCCCCCGCCGAGGAGGCCCCGGCCGCCGAGGAGTCGCCCGAGGCCGAGGCCGCCGAGACCGAGCCGACAGACGAGGCCACCCCCTCCGTCGACGCGGAGACCGAGGAGGAGGCTCCGGCCCCCGCCGAGCCCGAGCCGGCCCCCGCCGCCGAGAAGCCCGCCGCTCCCGAGGCATCCGCGCCCGCTCCGTCGGTCCCGGCCCCCGCCGCCGCTGCTCCGGCTTCTGCCGCCGCCGCCCCGGCGCCGGCTGCGACCCCCGAGCCCACCGACTCGAACCCCGGCTACGTCACCCCGCTGGTGCGCAAGCTGGCGGGCGAGAACGGCATCGACCTCTCGACCCTCACCGGCACCGGTGTCGGCGGCCGCATCCGCAAGCAGGACGTGCTCGACGCAGTCGAGGCCGCCAAGTCCGCTCCCGCCCCGGTCTCGGCTCCCGCCGCGGCCGCGGCGAAGGCCGCCCGCACGCCGCTCGAGACCTCGCCCCTTCGCGGCACGACCCAGCCGATGACCCGCCTGCGCAAGGTGCTCGCGCAGCGCGCCGTCGAGTCGATGCAGTCGACCGCCCAGCTCACCTCGGTCGTCGAGGTCGACGTCACCGCCGTCGCCCGCTTCCGCGACTCGGTCAAGAAGACCTTCAACGAGAAGACCGGCGCCAAGCTGTCCTTCCTGCCGTTCTTCGCCCTCGCGGCCGCCGAGGCCCTCAAGGCCTACCCGGTGATCAACTCGACGCTCGACGGCGACTCGATCGTCTACCCGGACCACGAGAACATCAGCATCGCGGTCGACACCGAGCGCGGCCTTCTGACCCCGGTCCTGAAGAACGCGTCGGAGCTCACCCTCGCGCAGATCGCCAGCACCATCGGCGACCTCGCGGAGCGCACCCGCAACAACAAGCTCAAGCCCGACGAGCTCGCCGGCGGCACCTTCACCCTGACCAACACCGGCTCGCGCGGTGCGCTGTTCGACACGCCCGTCGTGTTCCTGCCGCAGACCGCGATCCTCGGCACCGGCATCGTCACGAAGAAGCCGGCCGTGGTGCAGGTCGACGGCAGCGACGCGATCGCGATCCGCTCGACCGTGTTCCTCGCCCTCTCGTACGACCACCGCACGGTCGACGGCGCCGACGCGGCCCGCTTCCTGGTGGCCATCAAGGAGCGCCTCGAGGAGGGCTCGTTCGAGAACGACCTCGGCATCTGACGCCCCATCGCTGACGCGCCGCACTAGCGGCCCCCGTCGGTGAAGACGTCGCGCAGCAGCCAGACGGCCTCCGTCCTGATCATCAGGACGGAGGCCGTCGTCGTTCCCGGGTCCGGCCCGATCGCGACGACCGCGGAGGCACCGTTCACGTCCGCGTGGACGGCGGTGACGGCGGTCTCGTGCCGGAGAGACACGGCGACGGCGGCCCACTCCGACCGGAGCGGGGAGTCGGTCGTGGTCAGCGCTGACGCGCAGGCCCGGCTCGCCGCACGGCAGTCGCGGACGGCGGCGAGAAGGGCGACCGCCGCCGCCTCCGCACCCAGGTCCGCGGGCGGCGGCTGCACCGCGGGCGCGGATTCAGGGGACGGCGTCCGTGGTGATGCGGCCGCCGGGGACGGTGTCGGCGCCGGCGCCGGTGAAGGTGTCGCGGTCGGTGACGGAGTGAGCGGCGCCGGGGTCAGCGGCGTGGCGACCGGGGGACGCTCCTGGGCCGCGGACTGCGCGCCCGAGACCCGCTCCGGTCCCCACGCCGTCATCGCCAGTGCGCCGACGAGGATGACCAGAGCCGCGGCGAGGGGTCCGCGCCGACGGACGACGACGGCGATCGCGCGGTCCCGCCAGCCGTCCAGCGGATGGGTCCGACGGTGACGACCCGGCGAGACCTCGCGCGCTCGCTCCAGCCCCTCCGCCGCTCGCGCCACGCGCGGGGACGCCCCGAGCGGCAGCGGGACCGCAGTGCGGTACAGCAGCGCTTCGACCGCCTCGAGGTCGTCGTCCTCCCCGGGACTCCCGTGCCACTCCGGGCAGCGCTGCCGGCACCGGGCGAGGAGACCGCGGACCGCCGAACGGACCTCGTACTCCGACGCCGCCGCGGCCGCCTCGCTCAGCAGCAGCACCGGGCGCCCTTCCTCGGTCAGCCCGATCGCCTCCGCACCGGGCGCCGGGAGCACGCCCGCTGCCATGCAGTCCCGAAGAGCGCCGATGATCGGAGCGAGAAGGGTCACGACGACGCCCGGTGGCAGCGCGACATCGGACTCGAGGACCTCCTCGAGGGTCGTGACGACCGGTGGCTCGGTCAGCAGGACGAGACCGTCGCGATGCACACCGACGTCCACGAGCCGCTGGCGGTGGTCGTGCCGTCCGAGCCGGTCGAGCCCCGAGCGCAGCGCGGCCTCCGCCCGCTCCCGCGAGAGGAGAGCGGCGTTCAGGCGCCGCCCATCACCGTCGTGGACGAGCGCGCCCAGCGCTCCCGCCCCCGCCACGGCGAAGCCGGCGATCCGCTCCGTGGACCGCTCTCCGCTCCCGTTCCGCTCGCCGCTCGCTGCCATGCTCCGAGAGTGCCTGCCGGGTCCACCGGCCGTGGGGCCGACCGCCGCATCCGTGGAGTGATCGGACTCAATGCCGTTGGGGAGGAGCGGCGATCCGGCGGATCCGCTCGGATCGGTCTCCCCCGCCGGGTCCGCTCGGTATCCTGGAGGAATGGCACGCAGCACGGAACCGTCGACGAAGGCGGTCAAGGAACCCGGACGTCTCAAGCAGATGTGGCAGGTGTTCCAGATGACCCGCCGCTACGACAGCAGCGCGGTCTGGATCATCCTCCTCGCCCTCGCCGTCCCGATCCTGATCGGTGTTCTCCTCGGAGTCCTCCTCAGCGACGGCAACGGCTTCGTCATCGCGCTGTGGATCGTCGTCGGCGTGATGGCCGGGCTGGTCGCAGGTCTCGCGGTCCTCTCCCGCCGGGCCGAGCGCGCCGCCTACGGTCAGATCGCCGGGCAGCCGGGCGCCGTCGGCGCCGTCCTTCGCAGCGGTCTCCGCGGCACCTGGACCGGAGGCGAGATGCCGGTGGCCGTCAACGGCAAGACCCAGGACGCGGTCTACCGCGCGGTCGGCCGTGGCGGCGTCGTGCTGATCGCCGAGGGACCGACCGGCCGCACCAAGCGCATGCTCGAGGACGAGCGCCGCAAGGTGAGCCGCATCCTCCCCAATGTCCCGGTCACCTTCGTCAACGTCGGTCCCGATGAGGGTGCCGTGCCGCTGCACAAGGTCCCCCGCACGCTCGCGAAGACCAAGAAGGTCCTCACCAAGGCCGAGGTCCTGGCCGTGAAGAACCGCCTCGCCTCGCTCAACACCTCGCTGCCGATCCCCAAGGGCGTCGACCCGTTCAAGGTGCGCCCGCAGCGCTCGCGCTGATCCCCGCCTCGGTGGACGGAGGAACGGGCCGGTCGGGATCACTCCCGCCGGCCCGTTCGTCGTCTCCGGAACGTCTACCCGATCAGTATCGGACGAGCACCGTTCCCGCCACCTTGTCGTGGAAGCCGCGCTGGTCCGAGTCCCAGACGAGAGCAGGCACCAGGACGGCCAGGAGCACCGAGCGCACCAGCGGCCGCCAGACGCCGACCCAGCCGCCACCGAGGCGGACGACTCGCAGCCCCAGCAGCCGGTGGCCGATGCTGCCGCCGATCGTGGGGATGAAGACCGCCTGCAGCACGACGAAGAGGATGATGCTCGCCCAGCGGTCGTAGCCGAAGAAGACGAAGGACAGCAGAGCGACGATCGCGAAGTCGACGGCGAGCGCGGCGAAGCGGCGGCCGGGCCGGGCGATCGACATGCGGCCTGTCTCAGGGAGGCCGAGCCGCTCCCCCGGCCGCGTGCTCGGGGCGACGTCGGCGAAGGTCCTGCGTTCCGGTGCTGGCATCCTCCGATGCTACCCGCGCCACCCCGGCGCCCGCCGGGAACCCGTTCCCCGCCACGACGCGCTCGACAGAGCTTCGCGTAACACGCTCGAAACAAACGGGACACGGTGGGGAAACCCCCCATGACTACCCTGGAACGGCTGCGCTCTGCAGCAACCCGTTACGCCATAGGAGACCTTTGCATGTTTAAAGATTCTTCCGAGGTGCTCACGTTCATCAAGGACACGGACGTCAAGTTCCTCGACATCCGGTTCACCGATCTCCCCGGTGTCCAGCAGCACTTCAACATCCCCGCCTCGACGGTCGACGAGGAGTTCTTCTCCGTCGGCCAGCTCTTCGACGGGTCCTCGATCCGCGGATTCGCGAACATCCACGAATCGGACATGCAGCTGATCCCTGACGTGACCACCGCCTACGTGGACCCGTTCCGCGTCGAGCGCACGCTGATCATCGTCTTCGACATCTACAACCCGCGCAACGGGGAGATCTACTCGAAGGACCCGCGCCAGGTCGCCAAGAAGGCCGAGAAGTACCTCGCCTCGACCGGCATCGCCGACACCGCGTTCTTCGCCCCCGAGGCCGAGTTCTACATCTTCGATGACGTGCGCTACGAGGTCACTCAGAACTCCGCGTTCCACTCCGTCGACTCCGTCGAGGGCGCCTGGAACTCGGGCCGCGTCGAAGAAGGCGGCAACCTCGGCAACAAGACCCCCTACAAGGGCGGCTACTTCCCGGTCAGCCCGGTCGACAAGCAGGCCGACCTCCGCGACGACATCTGCCTCAAGCTGATCGACGCCGGCCTCATCCTCGAGCGCTCGCACCACGAGGTGGGCACCGGCGGCCAGGCCGAGATCAACTACCGCTTCGACACGATGGTCCACTCCGCGGACGACATCCTGAAGTTCAAGTACATCGTCAAGAACACGGCCGAGCAGTGGGGCAAGACCGCCACGTTCATGCCGAAGCCGCTCTTCGGCGACAACGGCTCGGGCATGCACACCCACCAGTCGCTGTGGAACGACGGCAAGCCCCTGTTCTACGACGAGAACGGCTACGGCGGACTCTCCGACGTCGCCCGCTGGTACATCGGCGGCCTGCTCAAGCACGCCCCCGCCGTCCTCGCGTTCACGAACCCGACGGTCAACTCGTACCACCGCCTGATCCCGGGCTTCGAGGCGCCGGTCAACCTGGTCTACTCGGCCGGCAACCGCTCCGCGTCCATCCGCATCCCGATCACGGGTACGAACCCCAAGGCCAAGCGCATCGAGTTCCGTGCGCCCGACGCCTCCGGCAACCCGTACCTCGCGTTCGCCGCCCAGCTGATGGCGGGCCTCGACGGCATCAAGAACCGCATCGAGCCGCACGAGCCGGTCGACAAGGACCTGTACGAGCTGCCCCCGGAGGAGGCCAAGCTCATCCCGCAGGTCCCCGCCTCGCTCGAGGAGGCCCTCGCCGCCCTCGAGGCCGACCACGACTTCCTGCTCCAGGGCGGCGTGTTCACCCGGGAGCTCATCGAGACCTGGATCGACTACAAGCGCGAGAAGGAGATCAAGCCCCTCGCGCAGCGCCCGCACCCCTTCGAGTTCGAGCTGTACTACGGCGTCTGATCCGACGCACCGCAGCGCTCGCGCCCTGCACGAAGGGCCGTTCCTCCTCGGAGGAGCGGCCCTTCCGCGTTCCCGGGCCGACCCGGGAGCGTCAGCGGTAGGTCGGCGCGTCGACCTCGACCGGGCCGTAGAAGCGGCGCTCGAAGACGGCGCGGGCCCGGCGGGTGACGCCGAGGTAGTCGTCCTCGAGCTGCGTCGCCGAGTCGGCGGGGTACTCGAGCAGTCGCGCCACCCCGTCCAGCTGGCGGCGGTCGGCGGGCAGCACGTCGGCGGTGCGGTCGAGGAACAGCGTCATCGCCGAGCGCACCCGCGACGCGAGGATCCAGGCCGCGCGCAGGCGCTCCGCGTCGGGCGGGGAGACGAGCTGCGCCTCCTCCGCCACGCTCAGCGCGGTCAGCGTCGAGGTCGTCCGCAGCGCGGGGATGGTGCGCGCGTGCTGCAGCTGCAGCAGCTGCACCAGCCACTCGACATCGCTCAGCGAGCCGCGGCCGAGCTTGAGGTGGCGCTTGGGGTCGGCGCCCTGCGGCAGCCGCTCGCTCTCGACGCGGGCCTTGATCCGCTTGACCTCTCGGATGTCGCGGTCCGAGATGGCCGCCGGGTAGCGGACGCCGTCGGCCAGCTCCTCGAAGTCGGCGATCAGCGCCGCGTCGCCGGCCACGCCGCGGGCGCGCAGCAGCGCCTGCGCCTCCCAGGTCAGCGACCAGCGCGCGTAGTAGGCCCGGTAGGAGTCGAGCGAGCGCACGAGCGGGCCGTTCTTGCCCTCCGGGCGCAGATCGGCGTCGAGGTCGAGCGGAAGGCGCGAGTCCTCGGTCAGGCGGACGAGCTCGGCGACCAGGAACTGCGCGTAGAGCTGCGCCTCGTGCGGATCCTCTCCGCCCGGTCGCTGCACGTACATCACGTCGGCGTCGGAGCCGAAGCCCAGTTCCGCTCCCCCGTAGCGCCCCATGCCGATCACGGCGAACTCCGCGGCGGATCCGCGACGACCGCTGCTCGAGCGCCGGACGGCCGCGAGCACGCCGCCCAGGAGCGCGGAGATGATGTCGGAGAGGCTCGTCGCGATCTCCTCGATGGTGCTCAGCCCGAGGACGCCGCCCATCGCCGTGCGGAGCACCTCCCGGCGGCGCATGCCCCGCAGCGCCGTGGCGACGGCCTCGGGGGTGTCGTGGCGCGCGAGGACCGCGCGCACCTCCTCCGCCAGCCGGTCGGCACGGCGGGGACGTAGGGCATCGTCGTCCTCCAGCCAGGCCGCGGACTCGGGGATGCGGTCGAGCAGCTCGCCGACGAAGCGCGAGCCGGAGAGGACCGTCGTCAGGCGCTTCGCGGCCCCGGAGGAGTCGCGCAGCATCCGGAGGAACCAGGGCGTGCCGCCGAGGGTGTCGCTGAGGCGCCGGAAGGCGAGGAGCCCGTAGTCGGGGTCAGCCCCGTCGGCGAACCACTGCAGCATGACGGGGACGAGGTGACGCTGAATGCTCGCGCGCCGCGAGACGCCCAAGGTCATCGCGGCGATGTGGCCGAGGGCGCCGCGGGCGTCCGCGAAGCCGATCGCCGCCAGCCGCGCCTCCGCCTGTCCGGTCGACAGCTCGATCCCGCCGTCGGGCAGTGCCGCCACCGCGGAGAGCAGCGGGCGGTAGAACAGCCGCTCGTGCAGCCCGCGGACGCGGTGCTTGATCGAGTTCCAGACGGTGAGGAGCTCCTCGGCGCTGCGGGCGAGACCGCTCGCCCGGGCCAGTGTCCGCAGCTCGTGCTCGTCCCGCGGCATCAGGTGGGTGCGCCGGAGCCTGCGCAGCTGGAGCCGGTGCTCGAGCAGGCGCAGCGCCCGGTAGTCCTGCGCGAACTCCTCCGCCGCCGCGCGGCCGATGTAGCCGCGGTCGGCGAGAGCACCGAGGGCCAGCAGGGTGCCCGGCATGTGGATCTCGTCGTCGGTCTGGCCGTGCACGAGCTGGAGCAGCTGGACTGTGAACTCGATGTCGCGCAGCCCGCCCGGCCCGAGCTTGATCTGGTAGTGGACGTCGTTCTGCGGGATGTTCTCGGTGACCCGCTCGCGCATCCGCTGCACCGACTCGACGAAGTTCTCCCGCGACGCGCTCGACCAGACCTTCGGCGCGACGGCGTCGACGTAGGCGCGGCCGAGCTCGAGGTCGCCCGCGAGCGGGCGGGCCTTCAGCAGGGCCTGGAACTCCCAGCTCTTCGCCCAGCGGTCGTAGTAGGTGATGTGCGACTCCAGGGTCCGCACCAGCGCGCCCTGCTTGCCCTCCGGGCGGAGGTTCGGATCGACCTCCCACAGGTCCGGCTCGAGGGCGAGCGCCGAGGTGCCGCGCATCAGGAGGACGGCGAGCCGCGTCGCGATGTCGATCGCGCGGGCGTTCGAGAGACCGCGCTCGGGGTCGCCCTCGGCCACGAAGATCACGTCGACGTCGCTGACATAGTTGAGCTCGGAGGCGCCGGCCTTGCCCATGCCGATGACGGCGAAGCGCGTCGCCTCCACCTCCTCGCGGTCGAATCGGCCGGGGCCGGACCCCGCGATCAGGTCGGCGCGGGCCACCGCGAGGGACGCCTCCAGCGCCGCTCCGGCCAGATCGGCGAGGGTGCGCGCCACCCGATCGATCGCCGCGACCGGATCCGCCTGGCCGAGGTCGTGCACGACGACGCGGGTGAGCAGCCGGCGGTAGCGGACGCGCAGGGCCGTCCAGCCGTCCTCCTCGTGCAGCGCCGCGACGCCGTCGACGGCGCCGACCGAGTCGAGCAGCTCCTGCTTGAGCTCACCGCGACCCGGAAGGACCCGGACGGGGTCGAGGAAGCCGACGAGCTCGTCCGGCCGGCGCTGCAGGAAGTCCGCGAGACCGGAGGACGCCCCCAGGACGAGCAGCAGGCGCGTGATCGCGGCGTCGTCCGCGAGGACCGCGTCCATCCGGTCGCGATGACTGCGCAGCAGATCGAGCAGGGCGCCGAGCGCCGCGTCCGGATCGGCCACCGTCGCGAAGGCCGGCACCACCGACTCGAGCGATCGGCCCGCGAGCTCCTCCGCCTCGGCGAGCCGCGCCCCGGTCTCGCCGAGGGCGGCGAAACCGAGGCGGGCGACCTCGCTCAGCGTGCGTTCGCGGGGCATGGCGCGAGGGGTCAGAGCATCTCGAGGTTGCTGCGCAGCTCGTAGGGGGTGACCTGGGCGCGGTACTCGGCCCAGTCCTTCCGCTTGTTGAGCAGCACGAAGTTGAACACCTGCTCGCCGAGGGTCTCGGCGACGAGCTCCGACTCCTCCATCAGCGAGATCGCGCGGTCGAGGCTCGCCGGCAGCGGGCTGTAGCCCAGGGCGCGGCGCTCGGCGTCCGACAGCGTCCAGACGTTGTCCTCCGCCTCGGCGGGGAGCTCGTAGCCCTCCTCGATCCCCTTGAGCCCGGCGGCCAGCAGGAGCGAGTACGCGAGGTACGGGTTCGCGGCCGAATCGAGCGCCCGGTACTCGATGCGCGAGGACTGGCCCTTGTTGGGCTTGTACAGCGGCACGCGCACGAGCGCGGAGCGGTTGTTGTGGCCCCAGGACACGTAGCTGGGAGCCTCGTCGCCGCCCCAGAGCCGCTTGTACGAGTTCACGAACTGGTTCGTCACCGCGGTGATCTCGGGGGCGTGCTTGAGCAGCCCGGCGATGAACTGACGACCGAGCTTGGACAGCTGGTACTGCGCGCCCTGCTCGTAGAACACGTTCATGTCGCCCTCGAAGAGCGAGAGGTGGGTGTGCATGCCCGAACCGGGGTGGCCGGAGAGCGGCTTCGGCATGAAGGTCGCGTAGACGCCCTGCTCGATCGCCACCTCCTTGATGACCGTGCGGAAGGTCATGATGTTGTCGGCCGTGGTCAGCGCGTCCGCGTAGCGGAGGTCGATCTCGTTCTGACCGGGGCCCGCCTCGTGGTGGCTGAACTCGACCGAGATGCCGAGGTCCTCGAGCATGCGGACCGAGCGGCGGCGGAAGTCGTGCGCCGTGCCACCGGGGACGTTGTCGAAGTAGCCGGCGGAGTCCACGGGCTCGGGGCCCTCGGCACCGAACGTCGACGACTTCAGCAGGTAGAACTCGATCTCGGGGTGCGTGTAGAAGGTGAACCCGCGCTCGGCCGCTTTCGCCAGCGTGCGCTTGAGCACGTTCCGCGGGTCCGCGACGGCGGGCTGGCCGTCGGGCGTGGTGATGTCGCAGAACATCCGCGCCGTCGGGTCGATCTCGCCGCGCCACGGCAGGATCTGGAAGGTCGACGGGTCCGGGTGGGCCAGGACGTCGGCCTCGTAGGAGCGGGTCAGCCCCTCGATCGCGGAGCCGTCGAAGCCGAGACCCTCGGCGAACGCCCCCTCGACCTCGGCCGGCGCGATCGCGACCGACTTGAGCGTGCCGACGACGTCCGTGAACCAGAGGCGAACGAATTTGATCCCTCGCTCTTCAATGGTGCGAAGAACGAAGTCCCGTTGCTTGTCCATCAAGGCCCTTCCTGTTTCGCCTCCAGGCTAGTGGCTCCGCCCCGTGCGCGCTGGGCGCCCTGCCGTCCCCCGCAGAGGCGGGACAGGGCGCGGATAGACTCGAACGCATGTCAGCGCAGCCCGTGAAACGCGTGAGAACCCGCCACTTCCAGACCGCGAAGGACTCGGGGGTGCGGATCACCGGGCTCACCAGCTACGACGTGCTCACGGCCCGCATCTTCGACCAGGCGGGCATCGACTTCCTGCTCGTCGGCGACTCGGCCGGCAACACGGTGCTCGGCTACGACACGACCCTGCCCGTCACCGTGGACGAGCTGATCCCGCTGGCCCGGGCCGTCGCGGGCGCCGTCGAGCGCGCGTTCGTCGTCGCCGACCTGCCCTTCGGCTCCTACGAGTCCGGTGCGGACGATGCGCTGCACACCGCGTTCCGCTTCATGAAGGAGACGCACGCCCACGCCGTGAAGCTCGAGGGCGGCGTCCGCTCCGCCGAGCAGATCCGGCGGATCGTCGAGGCCGGCATCCCCGTGATGGCGCACATCGGCTTCACCCCGCAGAGCGAGCACGGCCTCGGCGGGCACATGATCCAGGGCCGCGGCGAGGGGATCGAGCAGCTGCTCGCCGACGCGCGCGCCGTCCAGGAGGCCGGCGCCTTCGCCGTCGTCCTGGAGATGGTGCCCAGCGAGGCCGCCCGTCAGGTCACCGAGGAGCTCCGCATCCCGACGATCGGCGTCGGCGCCGGTCCGCACGTGGACGGTCAGCTGCTCGTCTGGACCGACTTCGCCGGGCTCACCACCGGCCGGGTGCCGCGCTTCGTGAAGCAGTACGCCGACCTGCGGGGCGTCCTCACCGGAGCGGTCACCGCGTTCCGCGAGGACGTCGAGGCCGGCGCGTACCCCGGAGCCGAGCACAGCTACGAGTAGCGGGGCGCGACCCGGGTCAGCGCGGGATCAGCGGTCCTCGGCGTCCTCCTCGTCCCAGCGGCGGGTGTTCTCGCGCATCTTCTCGAGAGCGTGGGAGGCCTCCTCGCGCGACGAGTAGGGGCCCGCGCGGTCGACGGACGGGGACTCGAAGCCCTGCTCCACCGCGCCGGACTTGAGGTTGTACCACCAGGAGTTCGCATCACCGTCAGACATGCGGCGATCCTACGCCGAGGCCGGTCACCGGCCGCTGCCCCTCGCGTCTCGCTAGCATGGCCCGTATGACTGCTGCTGCGACCGCGATCGGAATCGACATCGGAGGGACCGGCATCAAGGGGGCCTACGTCGACCTCGGCGAGGGCGCCCTCCTCAGCGACCGGATGAAGGTCGCCACCCCCGAGGGCGGACGCCCGAAGGACATCGTCGCCACCGTGCAGCAGATCCTGGGCATGCTCCCGGACGCACCGGCCGACACCCCCGTGGGGATCTGCTTCCCGGCCGCCGTCGTGCACGGGCGCACCATGTCCGCAGCGAACGTCTCGGACGAGTGGATCGGCCTCGAGGCCGAGAAGCTGTTCGAGGACGCCATCGGCCGCGACATCTTCTTCGTGAACGACGCGGACGCCGCGGGCTACGCCGAGTCGCGCTTCGGCGCCGCGAAGGACAAGAAAGGCCTGGTCCTGATGACGACGCTCGGCACCGGCATCGGAACCGCGCAGATCTACGACGGCGTCCTCATCCCCAACGCCGAGCTCGGCCACCTCGAGATCCACGGCGGCGACTACGAGAAGAAGGCGTCCTTCGCTGCGAAGGAGCGGGACGACCTCGACTACAAGCACTGGGCCAAGCGCCTGCAGCGCTACTACTCCCACCTCGAGGCGCTCCTCTGGCCGGACCTCATCATCGTCGGCGGCGGCATCTCCAAGCACCACGAGGAGTTCCTGCCCCTGCTCGACCTGCGCACCCCGATCGTGCCGGCGGCGCTGCGCAACAACGCCGGCATCCTCGGCGCGGCGGCCCTGGCGGGCGGCGGCGTCCGCCGCTGAGCCCATTCCGCGGCGGTCCCCGCCCGCCGCGGCGCAGTCGCGGCGTCCCTTCCGCGGCGGTCCCTGCCCGCCGCGGCGCCGTCGGCCCCGACAGGCGGCCGCGTTCCGCAGGGCGTCTCGCCTTCGGCTACGACGAAACGCTGGCACGCGTTCCGCCGGTGAGCCTCGCCGCGCGAGGGCGGTCTGCAGGGCTTGCGTCCCTGACACCCACCCCCACTTGCGGTCGGGTGCCCTCCCCTTCTTGCTGGTCGAGTAGCCGCGCAGCGGCGTATCGAGACCCACATCACCGAACGGCGACCCCGAGCCCGCGTCCAGCAGGGCCGGATCTCGATACGCCCTCTGCGAGGGGTACTCGATCAGCATGCACGGGCGGACGGCGCTCTTCAGGAGCATGCGGAAGCAGCGCCGAGGCGAGCCGGAGAAACGCGTGCCAGCGTTTCTCCGGAGCCGGACGCGGGACGCTCTGCGGAACGCGACCCTCCGCTCGAGCCGACCGCGCCGCGGCGGGCAGGGACCGCCGCGGTAACAAGCACCAGCCTGCCCCGAGACACGAAATGCCCCGCGAAGCGGGGCATTTCGGGGCGAAGGGGCAGGCTGATACGCCGGGTTCTGTTCACGCCGCGCCTCTCGGCGGGCGCTGGACGGCCATCTCTCTCGGGGGCACGTCACCGTGACCCTCCAGCGGTCTACCCGAGGACCCGACGAGCAGCCGCATCGTCCTCTGTCTGACCTTGCTCCGGGCGAGGTTTACCGAGCGGACCGGATCACTCCGGCCCCTGGTGGTCTCTTACACCACCGTTTCACCCTTACCGCGGGCCGGGGCCCGTGGCGGTCTGTTCTCTGTGGCACTGTCTCGCGGGTCGCCCCGGGTGGGTGTTACCCACCGCCCTGCTCTGCGGAGCCCGGACGTTCCTCGGCGCCGGAGCTCTCACCCCGGCGACGCGACCGTCTTGCCGGCCCGTTCGCGGGACCAGTGTACGGCGCGGGTCAGGCGAGCGTCGACTCGTCGCCGCGGACGAGGATGCAGCCGCTGTCCGGGCAGAGCACGACCTCGTCGGGCGCGGTGGTGCGGATCCAGGCGAGGTCGGACTCGGTGAGGGCGACGCCGCTCCCCTCCGACACCTTGCCGCGCAGGAGGGCAGCGCCGACGCCGTAGCGGGCGCGCTGCTTCTCGTAGAGCTCGACCAGGTCCGCGGGGATCTTCTCGACGAGGGAGGCCCGGTCGCGGGCGAGCGCCTCCTGCTTGCCGGCCAGCTTCTCGGCCTGGGCGTCGCGCTCCTCGGCGAGGGTCGCGATGCCGGCGACGACCTCGTCGCGCTCGGCCTGGGCGGCGGCGACCTCGGCCTCGATGCCCTCGATCCGCTCCATCAGCGTCAGCTCGATGTCCTCGAGGTCGCCGCGGCGCTTCACCAGCGAGGTGATCTCGCCCTCGAGCGCGGCGATGTCCTTCGCGGACGACGCGGTCTGCAGGCGGTCGCGGTCGCGGGCGAGGCGCTTGTCGACGACCTCGACGTCGGACTCGATGCGGCCGAGCTCGGTGCGGGCGTCCTCCAGCCGGCCGTTGCGCTCCGCGAGGGCGCGGCGGGTCTCGTTGTCGCGGGTCTGCATCGCCTTGATCGCCGCGATCTGCGGCAGGGTGGCGACGGCGTGACGGAGCTGGTTGCCCCTCGTGTCGAGACTCTGCAGAGTCAGGAGCTCTCGCTGGTCGGCGGGGCTGGCAATCACGTCGCGGTCCTCGTTCCCGGCACGGAGGGTGGGCGTGCCGGCTCCATTCTCGCGCGCTCACGCAGCGTCAGTGGACGATGGCGAAATCCCAGGGGTCGGTGCGGGTCTCGCTGACGTCGACGACGACCCCCGGAAGCGCGGTGCGCAGCGCCGCCGCGGCGATGTCGAGCCAGAGCCACTCGCTCGCCCAGTGCGAGACGTCGAGCAGCGCCGGCCCGGTGCCGTGGCGGGCCTTCTCGCGCGCCTCCGACGCCGGGTGGTGCCGGAGGTCGGCCGTGATGTAGACGTCGCTCGTGCGGACCGCAGGGCTGTCGAGGAGGGAGTCCCCCGCCCCGCCGCAGAGCGAGACCCGGCGGACGGGCGCCTCGTAGTCGCCGGCAGCGCGCACTCCCCCGGCGGTGGCGGGCAGCAGCTCGGCCACGGCGCGGGCCAGGCGGCCGAGCGTGACCTCCTCGGCGAGGTCGCCGACGCGGCCGAGGCCGACCGACGGGTCCTGCCCCGGGACGAGCGGCGTCGTGCCGGTGAGTCCGAGCCGGGTCGCGATCACGTCGGAGACGCCGTCCGCGACGATGTCGGCGTTGGTGTGAGCGGAGACGAGGGCGCAGCCGTGTCGGATCAGCTCGGCGAGCAGGCGGCCCTTGTAGCCGTCCTCCGCGATCGAGGTGACCCCGCGGAGCAGGAGCGGGTGGTGGGCCAGGAGCAGCTGGTAGCCGCCGTCGACGGCCTCGGAGACGGTGTCGGCGACGACGTCGACCGTGAGGAGGATCCGCTCGACCTGCGCGGCCGGGTCACCGGTGACGAGGCCGGGAGCGTCCCAGTCCTCCGCGGCCCCCTCGGGCCAGAGTCGGTCGATGACGGCGTGGACGTCGCGCAGCGTGGGCATGCGTCCAGGGTAGGGCCGCCGCTCCCCCGTAGGAGTGCGCCTCAGTGCGCGTGGTCGGTCTCGACGGCGCGGATGGCGGCGTCGGAGCTGCCGACCTCGTCGTCGAGGTCCGCGGCGAGGAAGTCCTCCGACTCCGGGAGGCGC
Source organism: Rathayibacter sp. VKM Ac-2835 (assembly GCF_013266705.1). NCBI lineage: Bacteria > Bacillati > Actinomycetota > Actinomycetes > Micrococcales > Microbacteriaceae > Rathayibacter > Rathayibacter sp. VKM Ac-2835. The sequence goes on from NZ_JABSNQ010000001.1 coordinate 133,712, forward strand.
ACGGTGAGCCCGGCGTACTGCTCGACCGCCAGCTCGCCGCTCAGCCCGGACGCCGCGAGGACGTGGCCGCCGACGGTGCCGCTCGTGTCGACGAAGTGGGTGTGCAGCCCGGCGACGCTGATCCCCTGGAACGGCTTCGGGCCGTAGAAGCCGACGATCGTGCCCTCGACGTCGCGCAGGTGCACCTCGCGCTGGTCGCGCATCGCGTCGGCGAGACGGAGGTACGGCTTCACCTGGGCGATCGGCTGCCGCAGCGTCAGGTACTCGACGCGGCCGCGGAGACGGACGCCGACGAACACGTTCGGGCTCCGCACGGTCCGCCGCACCGCCGTCAGCAGGGCGTCGAGCGACGGCACCGCCTCGACCGTCTCCGTGCTGTCCGGAGCGAACCGGGCCAGCTCGGCGAAGGCGATCGTGTCCTCCGGCTCGAGGACGACGACCGAGCCGTCGCCGCGGAACAGCCGGTGCACGCCGTCGAGCACGACCAGCTCGCCGTCCATGTGGTCGCCGCAGCCCAGCCCGAAGTCGCCGGCCTCGTCGGCCTCGGCACGGGTGACGACGCCGTCGAACAGACCGGCCAGCAGCGCGTCGACGATGGAGAACTGGGTGATGAGGCCGCGCGGCGCGGTCGGAGTCGGCATCCCGCCATTCTGGCGGAGCACTCAGCTCTCCAGCGCCAGCCGGTACCGCTCGCGCGCCGTCCGGAGACGAGAGAAGCCCCGCGCTTCCGGAGAAGTGCGGGGCTCTCTGCCTGCGGTGGATCCGAGGGGATTCGAACCCCTGACCCCCTGCATGCCATGCAGGTGCGCTACCAGCTGCGCCACGGACCCTTGGTGCGCTTCTCGAACTGGAGGTGCCGGCCTTGCGACCCGCTCCTCCGCCCGGCGGAAGCAACTCGAATAAACTACAACACGAAGCGCGTGGAGCGAAATCGAGCAGCGACGCCGGGCGTGTTCCTCAGTTCGAGGAGGCTGCGGAGTCGGCGGGAACGGCGTTCGCCACCGTGATCGGGACGACCGGGCAGTCCTTCCAGAGGCGCTCCAGCGAGTAGTACATCCGGTCCTCCTCGTGGAAGACGTGGACGACGAGGTCGCCGAAGTCGAGCAGGATCCAGCGGCCCTCGGCGCGGCCCTCGCGGCGCAGGAGCTTGGCGCCGGACTCGTTGAGGCGGTCCTCCACCTCGTTGGCGATGGCGACGACGTTGCGCTCGGAGCGCCCGGTCACCAGGAAGAAGATGTCGACGAGCGGCAGCGGTCCCGAGACGTCCAGCGCGACGAGGTCCTCCCCGCCCTTGGAGTCGGCGGCGGTGGCCGCGAGGTCGAGCAGGGCGCGGGCGGAAGCGGTCGCAGTCATGAAGCCTTCAGTGTCGGTGGTGGATCAGAAGATGTTGAGGACGAAGCCGCCGATGAACAGCGCGATCGAGGCGACCAGCAGCACGGCGGCGGTGATGGCCAGCACGACGGGGACGCTGACGGCGCGGCGCTTCTGCGGGGCGATCATCGCGGTGCCCGCGGCGTGGGTGGAGACGGCGCTCGACGCCCGGACGGGCTCCGAGTCGGAGGCGGGCTGCTCGCGGTCGATGCGGTCGACGTAGCGGTCGACATCGGGCGAGTCGTAGAGGTTCGGGTGCTGACCGGTGGAGCCGAGGCTCCGCGGCAGGTCGAAGGAGCCCGTGACGAGCACCTCCCCCGTGTCCGTGCGGACGGGCGACGCGTCGCCCGCGGTCGGCAGGATGAGGGCGTTCGTCGTGGTGACGGCGCCGGTCGCGGCGACTCCGCTCGCGATGAGGGAGTCGAAGGAGGCGTCGACCTCCTCCTTGGACTTGCTGTCGAGCTCGTCGGTGATGGCGAGGTGCTCGATCGGCGGGTGGAAGCTGCCGGTGATCTCGGTGGCCTTCTCGTCCGCGATGTCGAGCGTGCCGACGGTGGCGAAGAGGGCGGTGTTGAGCTTGGGCTGCTCGGGCTCGTCGTCCGACTGCTCGGACTCGTCGGCCGGCTGCTCGACGTCGGACACCTCGGGAGCGGTCTCCTCGGCAGCGGTCTCCTCGGCGGCGGCTTCGGACTCGGCCTTCGCCGAATCATGCTCGACGTCGGCGGGCGCGACCTCGGGGGTGGCGGCGACCTGCTCCGCCTGCTGCTGCGCGAGCAGGGCGCGCAGCTCGCGCCGGGTGAGCGTGCTGCGGTCGACCCCCTCGGGGAGCACGACCTCGATGGCGGACGTGCTCAGCTCGGGCTCGCTGGCGGGGCTCGGTGCGACGACCGGGACGCGCAGGGCCTGGGTCGCGGTGAGGACGGGCATCTCGCCCGCGGCGGTGACGGACGCGGTCGCGGCGCGGCGGGAGGTCGTCGGTGCGGCGGCGGGCGCGGCTCCGGCCGCGGCTCGCTCGCGCTCGCGGATCTCGCGCCGGGTGAGCGGCGCGCCCTCGTGCTGAACTGTCATGGCGTGCTCCGATACAGGTGGTGCTTCGAGATGTACTGGACGACACCGTCGGGAACCAGATACCAGACCGGATCACCCCGGTTCACGCGGCTCCGACAGTCCGTCGAGGAAATCGCTAGCGCCGGAATTTCCAACAAGGATACGTCCTGAGCCGGCAATCCCGAAACGGACAGAGCATGACCCGGTCTGCTGACGGCGACGAAGTGCGCCAGCTCCCAGAGCTCGTCGTAGTCCTTCCAGCTCAGGATCTGCTCGACGGCGTCGGCTCCCGTGATGAAGAACAGCTCGGCGTCGGGGTGCGCGAGGTGGATGTCGCGGAGCGTGTCGATCGTGTACGTCGTGCCGACGCGGTCGATGTCGACACGGCTGACCGTGAAGCGCGGGTTGGAGGCGGTCGCGATGACCGTCATCAGATAGCGGTGCTCCGGGGGCGTGACCGTCTTCTTGTGCCACGGCCGGCCGGTGGGCACGAAGACGACCTCGTCGAGGTCGAACGACTGCGCCACCTCGGAGGCGGCGACGAGGTGTCCGTGGTGGATGGGGTCGAAGGTGCCGCCCATCACGCCGATGCGCGGACGCCGCGGGTCTCCGCTCGCGGCGGACGTCACGATCGCAGGGCCGCCGGACTAGTGGCCGTGGCCGTGGGAGTCGTGCGAGCCGGCACCGGTCTTGTGCGAGTGGCGGTTGGCGACGTCGCGGTAGCTCCACGTGACGAAGCCGAGCGCGGTGAAGGCGACGACGGCGATCAGCCCGTAGACGATGGTCGGCATCGGCAGCTCGGTGTGCGCTGCTTCAGCGAGGACGGTCGTCACGAGGGACATGCGGTGCTCCTTGGAATCGGGATCGCCCACTCAGGGCGTCGTCGAGTCTACCCGGACACCGCCGCGGGCCGGGTGCGGCGCTATGAGCGGACCTGACCCGACCCGCGCAGCAGCCACTTGGTGCTCGTCAGCTCGGGGAGTCCCATCGGGCCGCGGGCGTGCAGCTTCTGCGTGGAGATGCCGACCTCCGCGCCGAAGCCGAACTCGCCGCCGTCGGTGAAGCGGGTGGACGCGTTCACCATCACCACCGCGGAGTCGACCTCGGCGAGGAAGCGCTCGGCGCTGCGCAGGTCGTTCGTGACGATCGACTCGGTGTGGTGGGTGGAGTAGCGGGCGATGTGGTCCATCGCCGCGTCCAGGTCGTCGACGACGGCGACCGCGATGTCGAGCGAGTAGTACTCGGCCGTCCAGTCCTCCTCGGTCGCCGGGACGGCGTCCGCGACGATCGCGCGGACCCGCTCGTCGCCGTGCACGGTGACTCCGGCGGCGGCGAGGCGGCCGAGGACCGGCGGCAGGAGGCGCTCGGCGGCGTCGCGGTGCACGAGCAGCGTCTCGAGGGCGTTGCAGGTGCTCGGGCGCTGGGTCTTGGCGTTGTGCACGATGTCGACGGCCCACTGCTCGTCCGCGCTCGCGTCGAGGAACACGTGCACCACTCCGGCGCCCGTCTCGATGACCGGCACGGTCGACTCGGTCACGACCGACTCGATCAGGCCGGCGCTGCCGCGGGGCACGAGGACGTCGACGTAGCCGCGGGCGCGCATCAGGGCCTTGGCGCCCTCGCGGCCGAAGTCGTCGACCGTCTGGACCAGCTCGGCGGGCAGCCCGACCGAGGCGACCGCCTCCTGCAGCAGCTCGACGAGGACGCGATTGGTGTTCTCGGCCGCACTCCCGCCGCGGAGGATCACCGCGTTGCCGCTCTTCAGCGCGAGGGCGGCGATGTCGATCGTGACGTTGGGCCGCGCCTCGTAGATGGCGCCGACGACGCCGAAGGGCACCCGGACCTGGGTGAGCGAGGCGCCGTTGGGCAGGTTCGAGCCCCGGACCGTCTGCCCGACCGGGTCGACGAGACCGGCGACCGCGACCACGGCATCCGCGAGCGAGCCGAGACGCGCCTCGTCGAGGCGGAGGCGGTCCTGCAGGCCGGCGCTTATGCCGTTCTCGCGGCCGTTCGCGAGGTCGAGCTCGTTGGCCGGGACGATCCGCTCGACGGCCCCGCGGACGGCGTCGGCGATCGCGAGGAGGGCGCGGTTCTTGAGGTCGGTCGTGGCGCTGCGCAGCGACCGGGAGGCCGTGCGGGAGGCGGCGAACCGCTCGGTCAGGACGGAGCTGTCGAGGGTCGTCTGCGGCATCCGGCCAGTGTATTCGCAGACGGCGCCTCGCCGAGGGAGGTGCCGAGGAGTCAGACCTCCTCGGCGTCGCCCACCAGGTCGTCCTCGTCCGAGACGCGCCAGACGCCGCCCTGGCGCTCGCGGTCGAGCTCGGCGCGGGCGGCCGCCTTCGCGTCCATCCGCTCGAGGTAGTTGTCGCGGCGCTCGCTGCGCGTCTTGCGGTTGTTCTCCTCGAGGCGGAGGTCGGTGCCGCGCGGGGCGGTGATCAGCTCAGCGGTCGAGGTGAGCGTGGGCTCCCAGTCGAAGACGACCCCGTCGCCCGGGCCGATGACGACGGTGGAACCGGCGACGGCCCCGGCCGAGAAGAGCCCGTTCTCGACGCCGAGCTTCGCGAGCCGGTCGGCGAGGAAGCCGACGGCCTCGTCGTTGGTGAAGTCGGTCTGCGCGACCCAGCGCTGCGGCTTGGTGCCGAGCACGCGGTAGACGTTGCCGTACGAGCCGCCCTCGACGCGGATCTCGTAGTCCTTCTCGTCGACGGCGCGCGGGCGGATGGTGATGCGCTCGGGCTTGGGCTCGGCGGCGAGGGCGAGGCGGTGCTGCTCGACGATCTCGCCGAGCGCGAAGGTCAGCTGGCGCAGTCCCGAGTGGCTCACCGTCGAGATCTCGAAGACGCGGTAGCCGCGGGCCTCGAGGTCGGCGCGGACGAAGTCGGCGAGCTCCTGCGCCTCCGGCACGTCGACCTTGTTGAGGGCGATCAGCTGCGGGCGCTCGAGCAGCGGCACCTGGCCGTCGCCGACCGGGTACGCGGCCAGCTCGCCGAGGATGATGTCGAGGTCGGTCAGCGGGTCGCGGCCGGGCTCGAGCGTGGCGCAGTCGAGCACGTGGACGAGGGCGGTGCAGCGCTCGACGTGGCGGAGGAACTCGAGGCCGAGGCCCTTGCCCTCGCTCGCGCCCTCGATCAGGCCGGGGACGTCGGCGACCGTGTAGCGAGACTCCCCCGCCTGGACGACGCCGAGGTTCGGGGCGAGCGTGGTGAAGGGGTAGTCCGCGATCTTGGGCTTCGCCGCCGAGATCGCCGCGACCAGGCTGGACTTGCCGGCCGAGGGGAAGCCCACGAGCGCGACGTCGGCGACGGTCTTCAGCTCGAGGACGACGTCGCCCTCCCAGCCCGGGGTGCCGAGCAGGGCGAAGCCGGGGGCCTTGCGCTTGGTGGTCGCGAGCGAGGCGTTGCCGAGGCCGCCCTGGCCGCCGGGGGCGATGACGAAGCGCAGGCCGGGCTCGTCCATGTCGAGCAGCTCCTCGCCCGTGGGCGACTTGACGACGGTGCCCACCGGGACCAGCAGCTCGAGGAGGTCGCCGTTGCCGCCGGCGCGGTGGTCGCCCATGCCGGGGCCGCCGTTGGCGGAGGAGCGGTGCGGGTGGCGGTGGAAGGCGAGCAGCGTGGTGGTCTGCGCATCGGCGACGAGCACGATGTCGCCGCCGTGACCGCCGTTGCCGCCGTCGGGGCCGGCGAGCGGCTTGAACTTCTCGCGGCGGACGGAGACGCAGCCGTTCCCGCCGTGCCCGGCGCGCAGATGCAGCGTGACGTTGTCGACGAAGGTGACCATGGTGTGTTCCGTCCGATGTGGAGATGGAGGCGCCGGAGTGTCCGACGCCGGATGGCGGAGGGCGAGGTGCGGGGAGCGGCGCGCCCGAAGAGCGGGTGCCGCTGCAACGCGCAAGGGGCGAGCCGAAGCCCGCCCCTTGCGTCCTGTGCCTGCTCGGCCGAGGAGAGCTGCCTAAGCGGCGGCCACCACGATGTTGACGACCTTGCGGCCGCCCTTCTGGCCGAACTCGACCGCGCCGGCCGAGAGGGCGAACAGGGTGTCGTCGCCACCGCGTCCGACGTTGACGCCGGGGTGGAAGTGGGTTCCGCGCTGGCGGACGATGATCTCGCCCGCGCTGACGACCTGACCGCCGAAGCGCTTCACGCCGAGGCGCTGTGCGTTCGAGTCGCGACCGTTGCGGGTGGAGCTTGCGCCCTTCTTGTGTGCCATTTCTCATCTCCTCGAGACCGGGGGGCCGCAGCCCCGTGCTGATGCTCTGCGGAGCGATGGCTCCCGCCGCAGATCAGCGAAGTGTGGGTGTTACTTGATGCCCGTGACCTTGACGCGCGTGAGGTCCTGACGGTGCCCCTGGCGCTTCTTGTACCCGGTCTTGTTCTTGAACTTCTGGATGATGATCTTCGGACCGCGGAGCTCCTCGAGCACCTCGGCCGTGACCGACACCTTCTCGAGCGCCGCGGCGTCCGAGGTGATGGAGTCCCCGTCGACGAGCAGCACGGCAGCCAGCTGCACGGTGCCGTTCTCGTCGGCCTTGATGCGGTCCATCGTCACGATGGTGCCGACCTCGACCTTCTCCTGCCGGCCACCGGCGCGCACAACTGCGTAAACCACTTCTCGTACCTGTTTCTCATCTGGACGGCGCGTGAGCGCTGTCCGGGGCTTGTAAGGACGGGGTCGGACCCCGGTCTTCCCGGTCGTACCCGTCTCTCGTACGAGACGAGGGGACCGGCACCGCGGCTCGCACCCCGGGAGGGGCCGAGCGGCAACGGAAATCTGCGTGAGCACATGGATCGCGCCACACCAACGGTCAAGAGTACGGGATCCGTGCTCCCCGGTCAAACGGGCACCGCCCCGGAGGGGGCGCCGTCCGACCGACGACCCCGTCACGATAGTGCAGGCCGCACCGCGGATCGGGCAGGCGCGCCGCCTACGATCGACGGATGGCGATCCTCCTCGACGCGGCGCGCTGGCCCGCCCACGACACCCTCTGGGCCCACCTCGTCAGCGACTCCTCCCTGGAGGAGCTGCACGCCTTCGCCCGCCGGGTCGGGCTGCCGGAGCGCGGCTTCGACCTCGATCACTACGACGTGCCCGCGGCGCGCCGCGAGGAGCTGCTCGCGGCCGGTGCGCTGCCGGTGGGCAGCCGCGAGCTCGTCGAGCGGCTCCGGGACAGCGGACTGCGGGTCAAGGGCCGCGACCGGGACGCGGAGAGGGCCCGGCGCCGGCTCGCGCCGGGCACCGGGCCCCACTGACTCTCGCGAGCGACCGCTACTGCGCGCGGCGCGGCGTCTGCTCGGGCACGACCGCGATCCCGGTGAGCGCCGCCGTGGTCACGCGACGGCTCTTGGCGCGGCCCTGGCCGGGCTGCTTGGGCGCGGGCAGCGCGTCGAGAACGGAGTCGAGCAGGTGCTCGGCGACCGCGGTGGGGACCCGGCGCTCGGCGACGACCGGAGCGGGCGGGATCGGGATGTCGAGGATCGGGACGACCGGGGCCTGAGCCACGGGAGCCTCGGCCCGGGCCGCGGGCGCCTGTGCGGCCTCCTGCGCGCCCTCCTGGGTCGTGTCGCGGGCGGCGGGAGCGGACTCCTGCTGCTCGCCGGACTCGGGCGTCTCCTGGCGCGGCTCGCGGTCGCGACCGCGGCGACGGCGCTCGCCCCGGGCGGGACGCTCGCGGCGGCCGGACGAGTCGCCCTGACGCTCCGCGGACTGGTCGGCCGGCTGCTCGATCGGCTCCGACTCCGCCGCGGTGGTCGTGGCCTCGTCGACGAGGGCGACGGCCTCCTCCGCGGCGTGGCGGACGGCGGCCGGATGGATCGTGCTGGCGGCGATCTGGGCCAGCGCGTTCTTGGCGTCGTCGGTGATGGCGTGGGTGCTGACCGGCTTGGAGCCGCTCTGCCCGCCCGTGCCGCTCTGGGCGGGGGAGCCGTTCTGCCCGGCCGAGCCGTTGCGGCCGTTCGAGGGCTGCTCGTTCACCGGCTTGCCGCCGCGGCGGCGCTCCTGCTGCGGGGCGGCGGTCGAGCGGTGCTTGACGACGGGGTCGTGCTGGACGATCACGCCGCGGCCCGCGCAGACCTCGCAGTTCTCGCTGAAGGTCTCGAGGAGGCCCAGTCCGAGCTTCTTGCGGGTCATCTGCACGAGGCCGAGCGAGGTGACCTCGGCGACCTGGTGCTTCGTCCGGTCGCGGCTCAGGCACTCGACGAGGCGGCGGAGCACGAGGTCGCGGTTGGACTCGAGGACCATGTCGATGAAGTCGACGACGATGATGCCGCCGATGTCGCGCAGGCGGAGCTGGCGGACGATCTCCTCCGCGGCCTCGAGGTTGTTCTTGGTGACCGTCTCCTCGAGGTTGCCGCCGGAGCCGACGAACTTGCCGGTGTTCACGTCGACGACCGTCATGGCCTCGGTGCGGTCGATCACGAGCGAGCCGCCGCTGGGCAGCCAGACCTTGCGCTCGAGCGCCTTCTCGATCTGCTCGGTGATCCGGAACTCGTCGAACGCGTCCTGCTCGCCGCCGTAGACCTCGACGCGCTCGAGCAGGTCGGGGGCGACCTGGCTGAGGTAGAGCTCGATGGTCTCGCGGGCGTCGTCGCCGGCGATGACCATCTTCTCGAAGTCCTCGTTGAAGACGTCGCGGACGATCTTGATCAGCAGGTCCGGCTCGCTGTGCAGCAGCGCCGGCGCCTGGCCGGTCGCGGCCTTGGTGCTGAGCGCGGTCCACTGCGCGGTGAGGCGCTCGACATCGACGGTCAGCTGCTCCTCCGTGGCGCCCTCCGCGGCGGTGCGGACGATGACGCCCACGTTCTCCGGCAGGACCTCCTTGAGGATCTTCTTCAGACGCGCGCGCTCGGTGTCCGGGAGCTTGCGGGAGATGCCGTTCATCGAGCCGTTGGGCACGTAGACGAGGTAGCGGCCCGGCAGCGAGATCTGGCTGGTGAGGCGGGCGCCCTTGTGACCGACCGGGTCCTTGGTGACCTGGACGAGCACGCGGTCGCCGGGCTTGAGCGCCAGCTCGATGCGGCGCGGGCCGCCGGCGTTGTTCGCCGCGTCCCAGTCGACCTCGCCGGAGTAGAGCACGGCGTTGCGGCCGCGTCCGATGTCGACGAAGGCCGCCTCCATGCTGGGCAGGACGTTCTGCACGCGGCCGAGGTAGACGTTGCCGATCAGCGACGCCTCCTGCGAGCGGGCGACGTAGTGCTCGGCGAGGACGCCGTCCTCGAGCACGCCGATGCGGATGCTGTCCTCCTTCGAGCGGACGACCATGACGCGATCCACGGCCTCCCGGCGGGCGAGGAACTCCGACTCGGTGACGACCGTGCGGCGGCGGCCGGCGTCGCGCCCGTCCCGGCGGCGCTGCTTCTTCGCCTCGAGGCGGGTCGAGCCCTTGATGCGCTGCGGCTCGGTGATCAGCTCCGGCTCGCGGGCCTCACGGGGTTCGCGCTGCTCGCGCGGCTGGCGGACCCGGACGACGGTGTTCTCGGGGTCGTCGGAGCCGGTGCGGTCGCTCTCGCCGCTGCGGCGGCGCGACCGGCGGCGGACGGAGCCCTGCTCCTCCTCCGGCTCGTCGCGCTCGTCGCGGACGCCGAGCGGGGCGCCCCGGGGCGGGAGCGGCGTGAGCTGGACGTAGTCCGGCAGGATCGGCGCCTGGAACAGGAGCGACGTGCTCGGCAGCGGCGGACGGCGGGGAGCCGACTCCTGCGGCGCGGCCGGCTCGGCGTCCGCCGGCGTCTCCGTCCGGGTGTCGACGGCGCCGGTCGGGACCGACTCCTCGGCCTCTGCGACCTCCGCGGTGGTGTCGGCGGCGGTCGTGTCCGACCCGTTCTGCTCGGTCTCGTTCGTGTCGATGATCGTTTCCCCTGTCGCTGATGCGCTCGATCCGGCCCGTCGATTCGTCCGACGGCCACCGAAGAGGCGACTGATCTTCCTGGCCCCGCTGCGGGGCTCGTCGCGGTCCGGTTCGGATCCGCCTGTGCTGTTGTCTTCCACCATTCCTGGTGCACTCCTCGGCCGGGTCGTGCGCCGCGCCGTCGACCCGGATGCTGTTCTCGAGCGACGGGCCTCGGCCCGCCGCGAATCCTTCCGCTCCCCCGGTCCCGTCGCTCACGTGGCGCAGGACTCCGGTTGCAGCTTCTCCTCGGAACTGACTATCCGACACGTGGGGATCCATCGCGCTCATTCGCGGAACGCTGTCGATCTCCTGTGGCCCGGTGCTCGCCCGGTAAACCTTCTTCGCGCCGGCGCGGGATCTTCCGGGCCGACGGCTCCGATTATCGCACGCATTCCCAGAGGCGCCGATTCGCCGCGTGCCATAATCCCCCGGTGTCCAGCGATCCCGAGGTGCCGAGCGCCCCCCGCCAGCAGCGTCCGGTCCTCTTCGCGGTGCTCCTGATCGTGCTCGGCGTGATCGGGTGGATCGCCGCGTTCACGCTGACGCTCGACAAGTTCACCTCGCTGAGCGGGTCGTCCGAGGCCCTCGGCTGCGACTTCAGCCTGCTCGTGCAGTGCAGCGCGAACCTGAAGTCGGCGCAGGGCGCGATCTTCGGCTTCCCGAACCCGCTGATCGGCGTCGCCGCGTGGATCGCCCCGATCGTCGTCGGCGCCGGGCTGCTCGCGGGGGCGCGCTTCGACCGCTGGTTCTGGGCGCTGTTCAACCTCGGCTTCGTCTTCGCGCTCGGCTTCGTCGGCTGGCTCGTCGCGACGAGCATCTTCGCGCTGGGGACGCTCTGCCCCTGGTGCATGCTCACCTGGGCCGTCGTCATCCCCGCCTTCTGGCTGGTGACGCTCCGCAACCTCCGCGAGGGCGTGTTCCCGGTCCCCGCCGCCGTCCGGCGCTTCGCCGGCGCCGCGTACGGCTGGGTGCCGTTCATCACGCTGGTCTGCTACCTGGCGATCGCCGTGATGGCGCAGATCCGCCTGGACGTGCTGTCCTACCTCTGACGCTGCCGGGCTGACAGCCGACGGCGCCCCCGGAGGATCTCGATACGCCCGCTGCGCGGCCTGCTCGATCAGCATGCATGCGGGCCATCGCACTGCCTTCAGCATGCGCGGGGCGACCGAAGCCAGACGCGGCGCGCCACATGCCGGTCGGCCTCCGCGGGATGCGGCGCGCCACATGCTGGTCGAGTAGCCGCGCAGCGGCGTATCGAGACCCACCGTCGTCAGGACAGGAGCCTGCAGACCAGCCTGCTGACCCCGGTGGATCTCGATACGTCCGCTGCGCGGGCTACTCGATCAGCATGTGCGCTCCCGTCCCCAGCTAAGAGGACCAGCCCGCTCGGGCAGCTCTCGCCGAAGGACCTGAGCACGCGGGCGACCGCCTCGGAGGCGCATCCGGGAAAGCGCGTGTCAGCGCTTTCCCGTCGCCGAACGCAGGACGCTCTGCGGAGCGCGCCCGCCTCCTAGAGCCGACCGCGGTTTCGCGGATTACCGCGAAACACCGCGGAGCGCGAGCTCTCGCGGAGGTTCGCCTTTCAGGCGAACCAGAGCGCGAGCTCGCGCTCCGCGGATTCGACACCGTCGCTGCCGTGGACGAGGTTCTGCTGGACCTTGAGGCCCCAGTCGCGGCCGAGGTCGCCGCGGATGGTGCCGGGGGCGGCGGTGGTGGGGTCGGTCGTGCCCGCGAGGGAGCGGAAGCCCTCGATGACGCGGTCGCCGGCGATGCGGAGGGCGACGATGGGGCCGCTCTCCATGAACTCGACGAGGGGCTCGTAGAACGGCTTGCCCTCGTGCTCGGCGTAGTGGGCGGCGAGCAGCTCGCGGTCGGCCTCGACGAGCTTGATGTCGACGAGCGAGTAGCCCTTCGCCTCGATGCGGCGGAGGATCTCGCCGGTGAGGTTGCGGGCGACGCCGTCGGGCTTGACGAGGACGAGGGTCTCCTGGATGGCCATGGTTCAGCGGTCTCCTTAGGTGGGGGTGGGGTCGGTGGGCCCGTCCGCCGCGCGGCGGTCCTGGGTGTCGAGCTTGGTGCCGGTGACCATGCAGTACGTCCACAGGGCGACGAACGCCGCACCGATGACGAACATGATCGGGACCAGGACACCGGTGGCCACGATAACGAACTGGAGGATCCAGCCGAGCCGGAAGCCGGCCGGCCGGTTCAGCAGGCCGAGCGTCGCGACGAGGGCGAGGCAGACCACCGCTCCCCCGACGAGCACGACGACCGGATCGGCGGCCTTCAGCCCGAAGGCGACGAGCGTCGCGAGGAAGACGATGACGGACTCGAAGCCGAGGACGATCGAGCCGAGGCTCTCGCGGACGGTCCGGGTGCGGCGCGGCCGGCCGGCCCTCACGCGCCGAGCCAGTTCTCGTCGCGGGCGACGGTGATCGTCCGGCCGACGAGGGTGATCGAGCCCGTGACGAGCAGGGCGCCCTTGTCGGTGCGGGCGGCGAGCAGCCGGCCGGCCGTGAGGGCGCCGTCGGCGTCCGCCGCGACGCGGACGGACTCTGCAGGGAAGACGGTGCGAGCGAGCTCGGCGAGCTCCTCGGCCGGGACCGCGCGGTCGCTCGGCGCCGTGGTGACGATCAGCTCGTCGACCACCGGCAGCAGAGCGCGCAGGATGCCCTCCGCGTCCTTCTCGGCGAGGACCCCGATGACCGCGGTGACCCGGTCGAAGTCGAAGTAGCGCTCGATCGCGGCGGCGAGGGAGGCGGCGCCGTGCGGGTTGTGCGCGGCGTCGACGACGGTGCGGGGCGACTGGCCGACGATCTGGAGGCGGCCGGGCGAGGTCGCGGCGGCGAAGCCCTCGTCGAGGACGTTCCCGGTCAGCTCCTGCGTGCCGCCGCCGAGGAACGTCTCGACCGCGGCGATCGCGACCGCCGCGTTCTCGGCCTGGTGATCGCCGAAGAACGGCAGGAGCAGCTGCTCGTAGCGGGTGACGAGACCGCGGACGGAGACGAGCTGGCCGCCCACGGCGACCGTGGTCGACTCGACGTCGAAGTCGGCGCCCTCGAACACGATCGTCGACTCGGTCAGCTCGGCCGCCTGCCGCAGCACCGCCTCCGCCTCGCTGGTCTGCTTCGCCGACACCACGGCGGCGGCGGGCTTCACGATGCCGGACTTGGTGCGGGCGATCTCCTCGATCGTCGCGCCGAGCTGCCGGGTGTGGTCGAGCGCGATCGGCGTGAAGACGGCGACCTGCGCGTCCGCGACGTTCGTGGAGTCCCACTCGCCGCCCATGCCGACCTCGATCACCGCGACGTCGACCGGGGCGTCCGCGAAGGCCGCGTAGGCCAGCACGGTGAGCGCCTCGAAGAACGAGAGCGTGCTCTCGCCCCGGCCGACGAGCTCGGCGTCGGTCATGGTGAGGTAGGGCTCGACGTCGATCCAGTTCGTGGCGAGGCTCAGGTCCGAGATCGGCTCGCCGTCGATGACGATGCGCTCGTTGAAGCGCTCGAGGTGCGGACTGGTGAAGAGGCCGACCCGCAGCCCGTGGGCGCGGAGCAGGCTCTCGATCATCCGGCTGGTCGACGTCTTGCCGTTGGTGCCGGCGACCTGGATGACGGGGTAGGCCTGCTGCGGGTCGCCCATGTAGTCGACGGCCCGCCGCGTCGGTGCGAGCCGCGGGCGGGGGTTCGCCTCGCCGAGCCGCTTCAGCAGGCTCGCGTAGACGGCGTCGGCCGCCTCACGCGCGAGCCGGGCGTCCTCCTCGGAGTAGCGGTCCTTGTCAGACATCGGAGGCCTCCACCTTCTCGACGCGGATGATGGCGGTGCCGGCGGGCCCGAAGGCGATCGCACCCTCGCCGCCCTCCAGCGCCGTCGTGAGCGCGGCGAAGGCGAAGCCGGTCGCGAGGGTCTCCTCGGCGATCCAGAGCGCGTGCGGCTCGAGGGCCGCCATGCTCATCTCGTCCAGGACGATCTCGAGCTCGATGCGGTCGCTGACCTCGAGTCCGGCGGCCTTGCGGGCGTCCTGCACGGCGCGGATCAGGTCGCGGGCCAGGCCCTCGGCCTCCAGCTCCGGCGTGGTCGCGGTGTCGAGCAGCACGAAGCCGCCGCGGGGCAGCAGCGCGATCGCGCGGTCGTCGGCACCGGAGCCGCCGACCTCGAGGGTCAGCTCGTACTCGCCCTCGACGAGCTCGACGCCGCCGGCGGTGACGACGCCGTCGGTCTCGCTCCAGTCGCCGGCCTTCGCGGCCCTGATGACGGTCTGCACGCCCTTGCCGAGGCGCGGACCGGCGGCCCGCGCGTTGACGGAGAGGCGCGAGGTGACGCCGTAGTCGGCCGCGCTGGACTCGACCAGCGGGACCAGCGACACCTCCTTGACGTTCAGCTCGTCGCGCAGGATCGCCTCGAACGGCGCCAGCTCGGCGGCGTCCTCGACGACCACGGTGAGCCGCGCGAGCGGCAGACGGACCCGGAGGCCGGCCTGCTTGCGCAGCGACAGCGCCGTCGACGAGATGCCGCGGACGGCGTCCATCGCGTGCACGAGCGACTCGTCGACCGGGAACTCGGCCGCGTCCGGCCAGTCGGCCAGGTGCACGCTGCGCCCGCCGGTCAGCCCCTGCCAGATCTCCTCGGTCATCAGCGGGAGCAGCGGCGCAGCGACCCGGCAGACCGTCTCGAGCACGGTGAAGAGCGTGTCGAACGCCTCCGTGCCGCGGCCCTCGGCGTCGACGCCCTGCCAGAAGCGGTCGCGCGAGCGGCGGACGTACCAGTTGGTCAGCACGTCGGCGAAGTCGCGCAGCGCGGCCGCCGCGAGGGTCGAGTCGAGCGCCTCGAGGTGGCCGGTGACGGTCTCGATCAGGTCGTGCGTCTTGGCCAGCAGGTAGCGGTCGAGCACGTCCCCGGAGTCGGTGCGGCGGGTCGCGCTGTAGCCCTCGCCCGCGGCGTCGACGGACGCGTTGGCGTAGAGCGAGAAGAAGTACCAGGTGTTCCAGAGCGGCAGCAGCACCTGGCGCACGCCCTCGCGGATGCCCTCCTCGGTGACGACCAGGTTGCCGCCGCGCAGCACCGGGCTCGACATCAGGAACCAGCGCATCGCATCGGAGCCGTCGCGGTCGAAGACCTCGGCGACGTCCGGGTAGTTGCGCAGCGACTTGGACATCTTCTGCCCGTCGTTGCCGAGCACGATGCCGTGGCTGACGACGTTGCGGAAGGCCGGCCGGTCGAAGAGCGCGGTCGAGAGCACGTGCAGCGTGTAGAACCAGCCGCGGGTCTGCCCGATGTACTCGACGATGAAGTCGGCCGGGTTGTGCGAGTCGAACCAGTCGGAGTTCTCGAACGGGTAGTGCACCTGTGCGAACGGCATCGAGCCGGAGTCGAACCAGACGTCGAGCACGTCGCTGATGCGGCGCATCGTCGACCGGCCGGTCGGGTCGTCGGGATTCGGGCGGGTGAGCTCGTCGATGTACGGGCGGTGCAGGTCCTCCGGGCGCACGCCGAAGTCGCGCTCGAGCTCGTCGAGCGAGCCGTAGACGTCGATGCGCGGATAGTCCGGGTCGTCGCTCTTCCACACCGGGATCGGCGAGCCGAAGTAGCGGTTGCGGCTGATCGACCAGTCGCGGGCGCCGGAGAGCCACTTGCCGAACTGGCCGTCCTTGACGTTCTCGGGGACCCAGGTGATCTCCTGGTTGAGCTCCTCCATCCGGTCGCGGATCGCGGTGACGCGGACGAACCAGCTGGAGACGGCCTTGTAGATCAGCGGGTTGCGGCAGCGCCAGCAGTGCGGGTAGCTGTGCTCGTAGCTGGCCTGGCGGAGCAGGCGGTGCTGCGCCTTGAGCAGCTGCGTCAGCGGCTTGTTGGCCTCGAAGACCTGCAGGCCGGCGACCTCGCTGATCTGCGGCAGGAAGCGGCCGCCGTCGTCGACGGAGATGATGACGGGGATCCCCGCCGCCTCGCAGACCTTCTGGTCGTCCTCGCCGTAGGCCGGCGCCTGGTGCACGATGCCGGTGCCCTCGCTGGTGGTCACGTAGTCCGCGACGAGGATGCGCCACGCGTTCTGCGTGCCCCACTGCTCGATGTCGGCGTAGTGGTCCCAGAGGCGGTCGTAGCTGATGCCCTCGAGCTCGCTGCCGCGGTGCGTGCGCGAGACGGCGGCCAGCGCCGACTCCGCGTCCTCGTAGCCGAGGTCCTTGGCGTAGGCGCCGACCTGGTCGATGGCGAGCAGGTACTCGGCCGAGAGCTCGCGCTCCTCGGGCTCGCCCTTGCCGTCGGCGGCGCCGTTCGGCCCGGCCGCCAGCACGGCGTACTCGATGTCGGGGCCGACGGCGAGCGCGGCGTTGGTGGGCAGGGTCCACGGGGTCGTCGTCCAGGCGAGGGCGCGGACGGCGGTGAGGTTCAGCGCCTCGGCGGTCTCGCCGACGAGGGGGAAGGTGACCGTGACCGTCTGGTCCTGGCGCATCTTGTAGACGTCGTCGTCCATCCGCAGCTCGTGGTTCGAGAGCGGCGTCTGGTCGCGCCAGCAGTAGGGCAGCACGCGGTGGCCCTCGTAGGCGAGGCCCTTGTCGTAGAGCCGCTTGAAGGCCCAGATCACGGACTCCATGAAGGTGGGGTCGAGGGTCTTGTAGTCGTCGTCGAAGTCGACCCAGCGCGCCTGGCGGGTGACGTAGTCCTGCCACTCCCCCGTGTAGCGGAGCACCGACTCCTTGGCGGCGGCGTTGAACGCGGCGACGCCCATCTCCTCGATCTGCGACTTGTCGGTGATGCCGAGCTGCCGCTCCGCCTCGAGCTCGGCGGGCAGGCCGTGCGTGTCCCAGCCGAAGCGGCGGTGCACCTGCTTGCCGCGCATCGTCTGGAAGCGGGGGAAAACGTCCTTGGCGTAGCCGGTCAGCAGGTGCCCGTAGTGCGGCAGGCCGTTGGCGAAGGGCGGGCCGTCGTAGAACACCCACTCCCGGGCGCCCTCGCGGGAGCGGATCGACTCCTGGAAGGTGTCGTCCGCCTTCCAGTAGGCGAGGACCTTCTCCTCGATCTCCGGGAACCGCGGCGACGCGGGGACGCCGCGGCCGAAGGCGGAGCCGGTGCTCGCGGCGACTCCGATGCGCTCGGAATCGCCGGTGCTCTCGGCGTCGCGGGGGGTGGGCGGGGTCAGGGGGTAGGTCACGTGCGGTCTCCTGGCAGTGCTGCTGGTCTGCACGAGGACGGCCCGCCCGGATCTCAGACCCCGGGCCGGGTCGCGGTACCACCTCGCTTGAACCGCCCAGGACCGGCCCTCGCGGACTGTCCCTGGTCGTTCCCACTCGATCGGCTGTCACGGGCCGTACCCGTCCGGGTCTACTGGGCCGCGGCCGGAGCCGGGCTGTTCTTCCGGAGACTCACCGGTGATGGCCGGGTCGAAGTCGTCCAGCCGTTATCCTAGCGCGTCGGCGGTCGCCGGGCAGGGGCGGAGGCGGTCATGGCGCGGACAGCGGGAGCGGGTCGCGGGCGGCCGCGCGCGTCGTCGCGATCGATGCTCGAGGACGCCGCCCTCGATCTCTTCGTCGAGCAGAGCTACGCGGGGACGACGGTCGAGCAGATCGCCCAGCGCGCCGGCGTCTCGCGCAACACCTTCTTCAACTACTTCGCCTCGAAGAGCGACGTCTTCTGGGTGCTCGTCGACGACCGGCTCGCCGAGCTCCCGGCGGCGCTCGAGGCCGCGTCGCGGGACGCGTCGACGATGGACGCCCTGCGCGGCGCGCTGCTCGCGGTCGGCGCGGGCTTCGGTCCGTCCAGCGTGCCCTGGGCGCTGACCCAGACCGAGCTGATCGGCAGCGTGCACGAGCTGCAGGCCTCGGCGCTCTCGCGGCTCGCGCGGCAGGCGGCGGTCGTCGCGGAGTTCGTGCGCGCCCGCGCCGGTCGTCCGCTGCCGGCCCATGTGGCGCACGCGATCGCCTACGCGAGCGTCGGGGCGGCGGTCGCCGCGGTGCAGGCCTGGGCGGCCGCAGGGCCGACACGGGGCGAGCTGGTGCCCTACCTCGACGAGGCGCTGACGCCGGTCTGCCGCGGTTTCGCGCCCGTCGTCGGCTGACCGCGCCCGCCCGCCGCGCCTCCCCGGCCCCGCGGTAGGATCGTCGCGGCCGGTGAGCGACACGCTCCGAGAGCCCCCACCCAGGCATCATCACCACCGACGCGGTGCCGCCCATATCGAACCGGAGAACCATGACCGTCGCCGACCGCCTCCCCGCCAAGCCCGCCCTCGAGGGCCTCGAGAGCAAGTGGGGCCTCGTCTGGCAGACGGACGGCACCTACCGGTTCGATCGCACCGGGCTCTCCCGCGCCGACGTCTACTCGATCGACACCCCGCCGCCGACCGCCTCCGGCTCGCTGCACATCGGGCACGTCTTCTCCTACACGCACACCGACGTCGTCGCGCGCTTCCAGCGCATGCGCGGCAAGAGCGTCTTCTACCCGATGGGCTGGGACGACAACGGCCTGCCCACCGAGCGCCGGGTGCAGAACTACTACGGCGTCCGCTGCGACCCGACGCTGCCCTACACGCCGGACTTCGTGCCGCCGTTCGAGGGCGGCGACAACAAGAGCAGCAAGGCGGCCGACCAGAAGCCGATCTCGCGCCGCAACTTCATCGAGCTGTGCGAGCGCCTCACCGTCGAGGACGAGAAGCAGTTCGAGGACCTCTGGCGCACCCTCGGCCTCTCGGTCGACTGGACGCAGAGCTACCGCACCATCGGCGAGGAGTCGCAGGCCGCCTCCCAGCGCGCGTTCCTGCGCAACCTCGCCCGCGGTGAGGCCTACCAGGCGCAGGCGCCGACCCTCTGGGACATCACCTTCCGCACCGCGGTCGCGCAGGCCGAGCTGGAGGACAAGGACCAGCCCGGCGCGTACCACCGCATCGGCTTCCACCGCGACGGCGCGGAGGACGTCTTCATCGAGACGACGCGCCCCGAGCTGCTGCCCGCCTGCGTCGCCCTCGTGGCGCACCCGGACGACGAGCGCTACCAGGCGCTCTTCGGCACGACCGTGCGCACCCCGCTCTTCGACGTCGAGGTGCCGGTGCTCGCGCACCACCTCGCGCAGAAGGACAAGGGCTCGGGCATCGCGATGATCTGCACCTTCGGCGACCTGACCGACGTCGTCTGGTGGCGCGAGCTCGACCTGCCCAATCGCGCGGTCATCGGCTTCGACGGCCGCCTGATCTCCGAGGCGCCCGCCGCCATCGAGAGCGAGGCCGGCCGGGCCGCGTACGCGCAGCTCGCCGGCAAGACGGTGTTCTCCGCGAAGCAGACCGTGGTCGCGCTGCTCACCGAGTCGGGCGAGATGGTCGGCGAGCCCCGCCCGATCGTGCACCCGGTGAAGTTCTTCGAGAAGGGCGACAAGCCGCTCGAGATCGTCTCGACCCGGCAGTGGTACATCGTCAACGGCGCCCGCGACGCGGCGCTCAAGGAGCGCCTGCTCGAGCTCGGCCGCGACGTGCGGTTCGTGCCCGAGTTCATGCGCGTCCGCTACGAGAACTGGGTGAACGGCCTCGCCGGCGACTGGCTGATCTCGCGCCAGCGCTTCTTCGGCGTGCCGATCCCCGTCTGGTACCCGCTCGACGGCGACGGCAACCCGGTCTTCGACGCGCCGATCGTGCCCGACGAGTCGTCGCTGCCCGTCGACCCGTCCTCGGACGCCGCCCCCGGCTACTCGGAGGACCAGCGCGGCACGGCCGGCGGCTTCCAGGGCGAGCTCGACGTGATGGACACCTGGGCGACCTCGTCGCTGACGCCGCAGCTCGCCGGCGGCTGGGAGCGCGACGACGAGCTCTGGCAGCTCGTGGCGCCCTACGACCTCCGCCCCCAGGGTCAGGACATCATCCGCACCTGGCTCTTCTCGACCCTGCTGCGCTCGCAGCTCGAGGACGGCCGCGCGCCGTGGAGCACCGCGACGGTCTCCGGCTTCATCGTCGACCCCGACCGCAAGAAGATGTCGAAGTCGAAGGGCAACGTCGTCACGCCGGCCGGAATGCTCGAGCAGCACGGCTCGGACGCGGTGCGCTACTGGGCCGCCTCCTCGCGCCTGGGCACGGACGCCGCGTTCGACCCGCAGAACCCGACGCAGATCAAGATCGGCCGGCGTCTGGCGATCAAGGTGCTCAACGCGGCGAAGTTCATCCACGGCTTCCCGCTGCCGGAGGGCGCGACGGTGAGCGACCCGCTCGACCTGAGCATGCTCGCCGCTCTCGACGGCGTGGTGGCGGACGCCACGACCGCGCTGGAGAACTACGACCACGCCCGCGCGCTCGAGACCACCGAGGCGTTCTTCTGGACGTTCTGCGACGACTACCTGGAGCTGGTGAAGGAGCGCGCCTACGGCGAGGACGGCGCCTCCGCGGCCGCCGCCCTGCACCGCGCGCTGGACGTGCTGCAGCGGCTGTTCGCGCCGTTCATCCCGTTCGCGGTCGAGGAGACCTGGTCCTGGTCGCACGACGGCTCGGTGCACCTGCAGCCCTGGCCGGAGCAGGCCGCGCTCGGCGGTGACCCGGCCGTGCTGACCGCCGCCAGCACCGTGCTCACCGCGATCCGCCGGGCGAAGACCGACGCGAAGGCCTCGCAGAAGACGCCCGCCCGCTCCGCCGTCGTCACCGCGCCGGCCGAGCTGGTGGCGTCCCTGCGGCTCGCCGCGGGCGACCTCGCGGCCGTCGGCCGGATCGCCGCGCTCGACTTCGCCGAGGGCGATGCGCTGTCCGTGCAGATCGAGCTCGAGACCGAGCCGACCGCCTGATCACCCGGGGAGCGGGCCGCGGCCCGCTCCCCTCCCTTCTCTCGAGAGGAACGCACCATGCAGCTCGGAACGCGCTGGCCGGTCGGCGGAGACACGCCGTCCACCCTGCCCGAGATCGTCGTCACCGCCGTCCGCGACGTAGAGGGCGAGCTCGCCTCCGCCGGCACGGACAGCTCCGCCTGGCGCTGGACGCTGACCTGGCTCGAGGGCAAGCCGGTGCTCGAGCTCGACGACGGCACCACCATCACCTACCGCCCGGACGAGGACGCCGCCTACATCACCCAGCCGCAGGGCCGCGTCGAGGGCGAGGACGAGGACTGGGGCTGACCCGCTCCGCAGGTCCTGATGCGGGTGGATCTCGATACGCCCCTGCGGGGCTACTCGATCACCATGAGCGGGCCGCTGCGCGGGTCACTCGATCAGCGTGCTCCCCTCATGCTGGTCGAGTAGCCGCGCAGCGGCGCATCGAGGCCGGCCTTCACCAGGAGGGCCGGACTGCGGACCCCGCCCGCAGCATCGGCGCCCCTAGGCTCGCTGGATGAGCACTCCCACCGCCGTCGCCGTCCTCCTCGAGCCGAGCGGGCTGCCGCACGGGCTGCCCGACTTCGCCGCGGTCGATCCGGAGGCGTACCGCGCGGCCTTCGACGAGGCACTGCGGCGCCACCGGGCCGAGATCGAGGCGATCGCCTCCTCACCGGACGAGCCGACGGTCGAGAACACCCTCGTGGCGCTCGAGCGCTCCGGCCGGGAGCTGCGCCGGGTCAGCGCGGTCTTCTTCACCGTGGGCGCCTCCGACCGCACGCCGCTGACCGACGCTGTGGAGGAGGAGCTCGCTCCGCTCCTCTCCGCGCACGACGACGCGATCACCCTCGATCCGCGCCTGTACGCGCGCGTCCGCTCGCTCGCGGACGGGGCGGCCGACCTCGACCTCGACGACGAGACCGCCTACCTGCTGGAACGCGTCCTCCTGCGCTTCGAGCGCGCCGGCGCACTCCTCGACGACGCGGGCAAGTCGCGCCTCAGCGCGCTCAACGAGCAGCTCTCGAGCCTCACCACGCGATTCGACAAGAACCTCCTCGCGGACACCAACGACCGGGCCGTGCTGCTCGACCGCGCCGAGGAGCTCGACGGGCTCGACGCGTCCGAGATCTCCGCCGCCGCCCGCGCCGCCGCGGATCGCGGTGCCGACGGCTACCTCGTCACGCTCCCCCTCTACTCCGGGCACCCGTGGCTCGCGCGCCTGCGCGAGCGCTCCGTCCGCGAGCGGATCCTGCGCGCCTCGCTCGGCCGCGCCGAGGAGGGCGGACCGCACGACAACCGGGAGCTCCTGCTCGAGATCGTCGCCCTGCGCGCCGAGCGCTCCGCACTCCTGGGGTACTCCTCGCACGCGGAGTACGTGATCTCGGGCCAGACGGCCGGCACTCCGGAGCGCGTCCGCGCCCTCCTCGAGGAGCTCGCGATCCCCGCCGCCCACAACGCCGGCGCCGAGCTCGAGCAGATGCAGCAGCAGGCCGACGCCGAGCAGGACGCCGCGGGTCGGCCGCGCTTCACGCTCGAGGCCTGGGACCGCGCCTACTACGAGGAGCGGGTCCGCACTGCCCGCTACGCCGTCGACTCCAGCGCGCTCCGCCCGTACTTCGAGCTCGAGCGCGTCCTGCGCGAGGGCGTCTTCGCCGCCGCCACCGGGCTCTACGGTGTCCGGTTCGCGGAGCGGCCCGACCTGATCGGGCACAGCGCGCACGTCCGGGTCTTCGAGGTCGTCGAGGAGGACGGCGCGCCGCTCGGCCTCTTCCTCTTCGACCCGTTCACGCGCGACTCCAAGCGCGGCGGGGCCTGGATGAACTCCCTCCGCACCCGGACGACGCTGCTCGGCGACTCCGCCGTCGTCGTGAACACGCTGAACATCTCGGCGCCCGGGGACGGCGAGCCGGCACTGCTGAGCGTCGACGAGGTCGAGACCCTCTTCCACGAGTTCGGGCACGCGCTGCACGGCCTCTTCGCGACCACGCGCTACCCGCGCTTCGGCGGGACGAGCGTGTTCCGCGACTTCGTCGAGTTCCCCAGCCAGGTCAACGAGATGTGGATCCGGCACCCGGAGCTGCTGCCCGCCTACGCCCGGCACGTCGAGACCGGTGAGTCCCTGCCGCCTGCGGTGGTCGAGCAGCTCGAGGCTGCCGCGCTCTGGGGCGAGGGCTTCGGGACCACGGAGTACCTCGCCGCCGCGCTGCTCGACCTCGCCTGGCACGAGACGCCGGCGGGGGCCCCGCGGGTCGACGTCGGCGAGTTCGAGGCGCACGCGCTGGACGCCGCCGGACTGCTGATCCCCGCGATCCCGCCGCGCTACCGCAGCACGTTCTTCAAGCACGTCTTCTCGGGCGGCTACTCCGCGGGCTACTACTCCTACATCTGGAGCGAGATCCTCGACGCCGACACGGTCGAGTGGTTCGAGGAGAACGGCGGACTCGACCGCGCGGCCGGCGAGCGGTTCCGCCGGCAGATCCTCGAGATCGGCGGCTCGCGAGATCCGCTCGTCGCCTACCGCGAGTTCCGCGGGCGGGATGCGCGCACCGAACCGCTTCTCCGGCGCCGCGGACTCGCCTGAGCCGACGGCTGCTCCCGCACCTCCCCCGGGTCAGGAGTGGCGGGCGTCCCGGCGCGGCTGCAGCCAGGTGAGCACGACCAGCCCCACCACGAGTCCCCAGAACGCGGAGCCGATCCCCGCGACCGCGATGCCGGACGCCGTGACGAGCAGGGTCGCCGCCGCGGGGAGGCGCAGTCGCGCGTCCTCGACGGCGGCCTGCACCGATGAGACGAAGACGCCGAGCAGCGCGAGCCCGGCGACGGCCTCGATCAGCAGCGGACTGGCCGAGGAGACCAGGGCGGCGGCCGCTCCGGCGACCGTGCCGAGCACCAGGTAGGACGCCCCCGCCGAGACCGACGCGATCCAGCGGCGCTCCGGCTGCGGCGACGCCTCCGGCCCCGCGGTGAGAGCCGCGCTGAGTGCCGCGTAGTTGACCGGGACTCCCCCGAACACCGCGGAGACGCCCGAGGCGAGACCGCTGGAGACGATCGCCGGCCGCGAGTGCGCCTCGAACCCGAAGCTCGACAGCACCGCGATGCCGGGGATGTTCTGCCCCGCCATCGTCACGACGTAGAGCGGCAGGCCGATGCCGACCATCGCGCCGATCTCGAAGACCGGGGCGACGAGCACCGGCACCGGCAGCAGCGGCGCCCCCGCGAGGGCGGCGCCGTCGGTGACGAGCAGCAGCACGATCGCGAGCGCGATCGCCGCCGGCACCGCCCAGCGCGGCAGGAGACGGAGCAGGATCAGCCAGAGCGCGATGACGGGCAGCGCGAGCAGCGGGATCTCGACCGCGGCCCGCACGGGCGCCAGGACGAGCGGGAAGAGGATGCCGGCGAGCATCGCGTTCGCGAGGGGCCGCGGGATCCGCGCCACGAGCCTGCCGAGCGCCGGCCAGAGCCCGGTCACGACGATCAGCGCGGAGGCGACGAGGAAGGCGCCGACCGCGCGGTCGAAGCCGCCGGGCAGGGTCGCGGTGGCGGCGAGCAGCGCGGCGCCCGGGGTGCTCCAGGCGAACGTCATCGGCACCCGGTAGCGCACGCTCAGGGCGATGCAGAGCACACCCTGCAGCACGCAGACCGCGAGAAGACCGGAGGCGGCCTGCACGTCGGTCGCGCCGACGGCGACGACGCCCGCGAGAACGATGGCGAAGGAGCTGGAGAAGCCGGTGAGAGCGGCGACGATCCCGGCGAGGAGCGGCTGGACGATGGCGGTGCCTCCGGTCGCTGACCCGCCCGGGCGCTGGGGCCGGCGGACGCATCGGCGATGCGCTCCGCCAGAGTAGGGAACCGCGTCCGCACCGAGACGCCGATCGCCGGGCCAATCAGCGTGAACTGGTCACGCGACGGCCCGGCGAGAGGGACTCAGGCGCTCTTCTCCTGGCGGCGGGGAGCGTGCGGGACGATGGTCGGCGCCGCGTTGTCGAGCACGGCGGCCCGGGTGACGACCACGCGGGCGACCTCGTCGGAGGACGGGACCTCGAACATGATCGGGCCGAGCACCTCCTCGAGGATGGCGCGGAGACCGCGGGCCCCGGTCTGCCGCAGCACCGCGAGATCGGCGATGGCCTCGAGGGCGCCGCGGTCGAACTCGAGCTCGACCCCGTCGATCTCGAACATCCGCTGGTACTGCTTGACCAGCGCGTTGCGCGGCTCGGTCAGGATCTGCATCAGGGCGACCTGGTCGAGCTGGGTGACGGTGGTGACGACCGGGAGGCGGCCGATGAACTCGGGGATGAGCCCGAACTTGTGCAGGTCCTCCGGGAGGACCTCGCTGAAGATGTTGATCTCGTCCTGCTTGTTGTGCAGCGGGGCGCCGAAGCCGATGCCGCGCTTGCCCGCGCGCGACGAGATGATGTCCTCCAGCCCGGCGAAGGCGCCGGCCACGATGAACAGCACGTTCGTCGTGTCGATCTGGATGAACTCCTGGTGGGGGTGCTTGCGCCCGCCCTGCGGCGGCACCGAGGCCACGGTGCCCTCGAGGATCTTCAGCAGCGCCTGCTGCACGCCCTCGCCCGAGACGTCGCGCGTGATCGACGGGTTCTCGGCCTTGCGGGCGATCTTGTCGACCTCGTCGATGTAGATGATGCCGGTCTCGGCCCGCTTGACGTCGTAGTCCGCGGCCTGGATCAGCTTCAGCAGGATGTTCTCGACGTCCTCGCCGACGTAGCCCGCCTCGGTGAGCGCCGTCGCGTCGGCGACGGCGAACGGCACGTTCAGCCGCTTGGCCAGGGTCTGCGCCAGGTAGGTCTTGCCGCAGCCGGTCGGGCCGATCAGCAGGATGTTGCTCTTCGCGATCTCGATCTCGTCGTGGATCGCGTCCGCGGCGGTGATGGTGTTGCGCACCCGCACGCGCTTGTAGTGGTTGTAGACCGCGACGGCGAGGGCGCGCTTGGCCTGCTCCTGGCCGATCACGTACTCCTCGAGGAAGCCGTAGATCTCCTTCGGCTTCGGGAGGTCGAACTCGTGGCTCGTCTCCTCGCTCGACTCGGAGAGGCGCTCCTCGATGATCTCGTTGCAGAGCTCGACGCACTCGTCGCAGATGTAGACGCCGGGACCGGCGATGAGCTGCTGGACCTGCTTCTGGCTCTTGCCGCAGAACGAGCACTTCAGCAAATCGGCGCTTTCGCCAATACGTGCCACGGGGATGCCCCACTTCCTTGTCGTGCGTCGGTGCCTTCGGGCGGCGGTGCCCCCGGGCGTCTCGCAGAGGGCGGTCATGCGGAACCGCCGAACTCTGGTCCGAGCCTAGCCGCTGAGCCGAGGCGGCTCGGCAGGCGGGCCGGATCGGCGGACCATTGCCCCGCCCGTGTCGGTTTGCTACGTCTCGAGGGCGCGCATCGGCCCTCGGACGCGGAAGGGCCGGGAGGCGGATCGCTCCGCCTCCCGGCCCTTCGACGATCGGCCGGTCTCCCGACCTCAGACCGTGAGGGCGGGAACGCCCTTGCGGCTGGTCAGGATCTGGTCGATCAGTCCGTACTCGAGCGCGTCGTCGGCGCCGAGGATCTTGTCGCGGTCGATGTCCTTCTTGACCTGCTCCGGGGAGCGGTTGGAGTGGAAGGACAGCGTCTTCTCGAGCCACTCGCGCATGCGCATGATCTCCGCGGCCTGGATCTCGATGTCCGAGGCCTGGCCACCGCCCTGCTGCACGGCCGGCTGGTGGATCAGGATGCGCGCGTTCGGCAGCGCCAGGCGCTTGCCGGGCGTGCCCGCCGCGGTGAGCACCGCTGCGGCCGATGCGGCCTGGCCGAGGACGACGGTCTGGATGTGCGGGCGGATGTACTGCATCGTGTCGTAGATCGCCGTCATCGCGGTGAAGGAGCCACCGGGCGAGTTGATGTACATCACGATGTCGCGGTCCGGGTCCTGGCTCTCGAGCACGAGGAGCTGGGCCATGATGTCGTCCGCGGACGCGTCGTCGACCTGCACGCCGAGGAAGATGATGCGGTCCTCGAAGAGCTTCGCGTAGGGGTCCTGGCGCTTGTAGCCGTAGGCCGTGCGCTCCTCGAACGTGGGGAGGATGTAGCGGGAGGAGGGCGCGGCTCCGGAGCCGAAGGCCGTCCCGCCGAAGGTGGGTGTGTTCATTGTCTCTTCCTGATCTCTCGGCGCGTCGGGGGGACTCAGCTGTCGGCGGCGGTTCCGCCACCGCCGGCGACGTCGGTCGCCGAGGAGCGGATGTGGTCGACGAAGCCGTAGGCCAGGGCCTCCTCGGCGCTGAACCAGCGGTCGCGGTCGCCGTCCTCGTTGACCTGCTCGACGGTCTTGCCGGTCGCCTGCGCGGTGATCTCGGCGAGGCGCTTCTTCATGTCGAGGATGAGCTGCGCCTGGGTCTGTATGTCGGACGCGGTGCCGCCGAACCCGCCGTGCGGCTGGTGCAGCAGGACGCGGGCGTTCGGCGTGATGTAGCGCTTGCCCTGGGTCCCCGCGGTGAGCAGGAGCTGACCCATGGACGCCGCCATGCCGATGCCGACGGTCACGATGTCGTTCGGGACGAACTGCATCGTGTCGTAGATCGCCATTCCCGCGGTGATCGAGCCGCCGGGCGAGTTGATGTACAGGAAGATGTCCTTCTCGGCGTCCTCGGCCGCGAGGAGCAGGAGCTTCGCTGCGATCTCGTTCGCGTTGTCGTCGCGCACCTCAGAACCGAGCCAGATGATCCGGTCCTTGAGAAGGCGGTCGAAAACACTGTTGGGCATCGCCATTTCGGCCATGTGTCGCTCCGTTTCAGTTGTCGCTTCGGAGGCGAATCTATCGGACGGCACCCGGCCGACTCCGCCGTGTTCGCCCGGGGCGGAGCCGGAGCGGCCGGTGTTCGCCCCGGGCGGACTGCGGGCGGGACCCGCGTCCGGACCCGGGCCGGGACGACGAGAGCCGCCCCCGGCGATCCGGGAGCGGCTCCTGACGTTCTGCGGCGAGGACTACTCGGCGGCCGGGGTCTCCTCGGCGGCCGGAGCCTTCTTCTTCGCGGGGGCGCGCTTCTTCTTGGGGGCCGGAGCGGCCTCCTCCTCCGCGGCGGGCGCCTCGGCGGCGGCGGGCGCCTCCTCGACGACGGCCTCCTCGACGGCCTCGGCAGCGGGGGCGTCCACCTCGTCGGTCGCGGCGTCGTCGGCGGCGGTCTCGTCCGCGTCGTCCCCGGGGACGGCGGTGAAAGCGGTCAGGTCGACGGCGTTGCCCTCCGTGTCGGTGACCTTCGCCTTGCCCAGGACGATGGCGAGCGCCTTGTTGCGGGCGACCTCGCCGACCATCTGGCCGATCTGGTTGTTCTCGGACAGGATCTTGATGAACTCGTTCGGCTCCATGCCGTACTGCGCCGCACCCTGGATCAGGTACTGCGTGAGCTCGTCCTGGCTGACCTGGACCTTCTCCTGCTCGACGACGTGGTCGAGGAGGATCTGGGTCTTGAAGGTCTTCTCGCTGGCCTCGGTGACCTCGGCGCGGTGCTCGGCGTCCTCGAGGCGGTTCTCGCCCTCGAGGTGGCGGTGCACCTCGTCCTCGACGAGCGCGGCGGGGACGGGGACCTCGACGAGCTCGAGCAGGGCCTCGACGAGCTTCTCGCGCGCCTGGCCGCCCTGGCCGAAGGTCTTCTGCTGAGCGGCCTGCTCCTTGAGCGAGTCGCGCAGCTCGGCGATGGTGTCGAACTCGCTGGCGATCTGCGCGAAGTCGTCGTCGGCGTCGGGGAGCTCGCGCTCCTTGACGGCGGTGAGCGTCACGGCGATCTCGGCCTGCTGGCCGGCGTGGTCGCCGCCGAGCAGCGGAGCGGTGAACGTGGTGCTCTCCCCCGCGGTGAGCGAGTCGAGCGCCTCGTCGATGCCCTCGATCAGCTCGCCCGAGCCGAGCTCGTAGGAGATGGCGTTGGCCGTGTCGACCTCGACGCCGTCGATGGTCGCGATCAGATCGATCTGCGCGAAGTCGCCGGTCGTCGCCGGGCGGTCGACGGTGACGAGCGTGCCGAAGCGGCTGCGGAGCTTGTCGAGCTCGGCGTCGACATCGGCGTCGGTCACCTCGGCCGCATCGACCGTCAGCGCGAGGCCGTCGTAGTCCGGAACGGTGATCTCGGGGCGGACGTCGACCTCGATGGCGAGCTCGAGGTCGCCGGTGAAGTCCTTGTCGCTCGGCCAGGCGACGATGTCGGCCTGCGGGCGGCCCAGGGGGCGCACCTCGGTCTCGCGGACGGCCTCGCGGTAGAAGCCGTCGAGCCCCTCGTTGACCGCGTGCTCGAGGACGGCGGCCTTGCCGACCCGCTGGTCGACGATCGCCGGCGGGACCTTGCCCTTGCGGAAGCCGGGGACGTTGATCTGCTCGGCGATGTGGCCGTACGCGTGGGTGATGCTGGGGCCGAGCTCGTCCGGGGTGACCGAAATCGCGAGCTTGACGCGGGTCGGGCTCAGCTTTTCTACCGTGGTCTTCACGTGAGGGGATCTCCTGTGCTGGTTGGTGTCGGCGCCGTGTGACCGGTCGTCACGGGTCGATGTCGTCACGATGAGTACTCGTGGTCGGGGCGACAGGATTCGAACCTGCGACCTCCCGCTCCCAAAGCGGGCGCTCTAGCCAAGCTGAGCTACGCCCCGGTTGCGCGGGCTGTGCACCGTGCCGATGAGGACTCTCGTCGAGCCCTTCCTGCACGGTCACTGGCGCGACACGCCGAAATGGCCTTCGCAAGTGTACTGCACCGCACTCCTGCGCCCGGAACAGGCTCGCGGGACCCGCGGGCGGGACGGCGTCGCCGCCGCTCCCCGTCCTGTACTACAGTGTCCTGGTGCCCGGTCGAGACGACGGGCCTCGCTCGAGAGGGCGACCCGGGGCGGAGCACCTCCACCGCCGATTCCGGGGCTGTAGCTTAGTGGTAAAGCCTCTGTCTTCCAAACAGATGATGCGAGTTCGATTCTCGTCAGCCCCTCCAGTTCTTTTTCTCCCCGATGCCGGTCGAACAGCCGCAGAGCGGCACATCGAGGCCGCCGTACCCAGCAGGGGTGGATCTCGAGACGTCCTCTGCGAGGGCTACTCGATCAGCAGGCGACTCGGCGCGCCTGCCCCCTGCTGGTCGAGCAGCCGCGCAGCGGCGTATCGAGACCCGCCGTGCCGAGCAGGGTGGACCTCGATACGCCCTCTGCGAGGGCTACTCGATCAGCAGGCGGGGCCGGAGGTCACTGGACGGTGACGGCGACCGGGGCGCTCGTCCCGGTGTTGCCTGCCGCGTCGGTCGCCTTGGCCACCACCTGGTGCTCGCCCTTGGGGAAGCCCTTGGTCGAGACGGTCAGCTTCCAGGTGCCGTCGGCCGCCTGCTTCGCCGTCCCGATGCGCGTGCTGCCGGTCCAGAAGACCAGCGACGCGGTGTCGGCGTCCGCGACTGCGACGAGGGTGGTCGTGCCGACGACGGTGCTGCCCGCGGTCGGGCTGGTGATCCGCGAGGTCGGCGCCGTCGTGTCGCGAGCGGGGGTGGGCGTCGGCGTGCGCGTCGGAGCCGGGGTGGGCGTCGGAGTCGCCGTGGGCGCCGGAGTCGCCGTGGGCGCCGGAGTCGCCGTGGCGGTGGGACTCGGAGCGGCGGTCGGCGCGGGGGTCGCCGTCGGCACGGGCGAGTCGGCTGGCTCCGGTGTCGCTGTCGGAGTCGCGCTCGGAGCCGACGTGGCAGTCGGAGTCGGAGTCGCGGTCGGGAGGGGCGTGGCCGTCGGCGTGGGCGTCGCGGTCGGCGTCGGCGTCGCGGTCGCCGTGGGCGTCGCGGTCGGCGTCGGCGCCGCGGTCGGCGTCGGCGTCGCGGTCGCCGTCGGCG
The DNA here is from genome assembly GCF_013266705.1 of Rathayibacter sp. VKM Ac-2835. Classification (NCBI taxonomy): domain Bacteria; kingdom Bacillati; phylum Actinomycetota; class Actinomycetes; order Micrococcales; family Microbacteriaceae; genus Rathayibacter; species Rathayibacter sp. VKM Ac-2835. Next base: position 164,599 of record NZ_JABSNQ010000001.1, read on the forward strand.
CCGCGGTCGGCGTCGGCGTCGCGGTCGCCGTCGGCGCCGCGGTCGGCGTCGGCGTGGCCGTCGGCGTGCCCGCGGGGGCGGCCCAGGCGGGCACCGCCTCGGGGCCCCAGAGGATGCCGGCGAGGAAGGCCTGCCCGCGGACGTTGGGGTGGAAGTAGTCGACGGTCGAGACGATGTCGAGCGAGACTCCGGCGGCGGTGAAGGCGCCGCCGTCCCAGATGCAGCGGGGGCCGACGGCCGCGCAGGCCGTGGCGAGCGCCTCGTTGAACTGCTGCGTGCGCTGCGCTGCGGCGGTGACCGCCGCCGCGAAGGCGTCTCCGGTCTGGACGACGTTGTCGGCCGTCGCGCCGCGGGTCGTGCGGCAGAGGCGGTTCGCCGGCCAGCCCGCCTCAGCGGGGCCTCCGCGCAGGGCGGCCCACTCGGACGCGATGTCCGGCATCGAGCCGACGAGGACGGTCGCCTCGGGCCAGGTCGAGCCGATCTGGCGCAGGATGCTCGACGCCGACGCGGCGAAGGATGCGGCGGGAGTCATGGCGTACCCGTCGGCGGCTGCGGTGAGGTCGGGGTGGCAGAGGTCGTTGCCGCCCACGAGGAGGGTCACGACGTCGGGGTCCGCGCCGGCCGAGGCAGCGGCGGTCACGGTCGCCGGCACGGTGTTGATCCGGCTGCCCGACTTGGCGTAGTTCGCCGTCGTGACGACGCTGCCCGGGTTCACCTCCTGGAGCCGGGTGGCGATCGAGCGGACCGCGCTCGCGCTCCCGGTCGACCAGGAGTTGACCGGGCAGTCGGCTCGTGTGCCGCAGCTCGAGGCCCCGCGGGTAATGGAGTCGCCGAAGGAGACGACCGAGAGGGTGGACGCGGACTCGGCGGCTGCGGCGGGGACGGCGGCACCGCCGGCGAGGAGCGCGAGGAGGAGAAGGAGGACGGACAGGGGGGAACGGCGGGCCGGGCGCGGAGGCATGACTCTGCTCTCGTGGGACGACGTGGCGCCGCGGCGAGGGAGCACCGCGGGGGCGCGGGCTCAGTCGACCGGGCGACCGGGGGGACGGGGAGGGGAACGGCCGGATCCCGCCCGATGAAGGACCGCTGCGGGAGCCGGACCTCTCCGGCGGGGCCGGCTGATCCGAGCCTGGCCGACACCACCGCAGCTCGATGCCGCCTCACGACCGGGCTGCTCCCCCCATAGGTGAGGCGCGGCACAAGTCGAATCCTTCGGTGCGCCGCCCCTGGTCAGCGGACGGTGACGGTGATGGCCGCGCTCGTCGAGATGTTGCCCGCGCGATCGACCGGCTTCGCGGTGACCGGGTGCGATCCCTTCGCGAATCCGCCCGTCGAGACCGTGAGCGCCCAGCTGCCGTCAGCGGCCTGCTTCCCGGCTCCGATGCGGGTCGTGCCGGACCAGAAGACGAGCGAGGCGGTGTCGGGGTCGGAGACCGCGACCAGCGTGACCGTTCCGACGACCGTGCTGCCGGCGGCCGGGCTAGTGATGCGCGCGACGGGGGCGGTCGTGTCGCGGACCGGAGTCGGCGTCGGTGTCGCGGAGGGAGTGCGGGTCGGGGTCGGCGTGCGCGTCGGGGTCGGGGTCGCCGTCGGCGTGCGCGTCGCCGTCGGCATCGCGGACGGCGTAGGCGTCGGAGTCGGGGTCGAGGTCGGGCTCGGAGTCGGGATCGGCGTCGGCGCCGCAGTCGGAATCGGAGTCGGTGCCGGAGTGTCCGCCGTCGGCGTCGCGGACGGAGTGGGCGCAGGTGTCGCGGGCGAGCTGGGCGCGGAGGTCGGTTGCGCTGTCGGGGCGGCGGTGGGCTCGGGCTCCGCGGGTGCGGTCGCCGTGGGCGTGACCGTCGGAAGGGGACCGCCCGCCGGAACCGGAGTGTCCGTCGGCAGTGGGGTACCCGTCGGCTCCGGAGCCGGAGTCGGAGTCGCCGTCGGCTCGAGAGTCGGTGCCGGCGTCACGGACGGAAGCGGCGGGGACGGCGGCGCGGCGAAGCGCGCTGCCCAGGCCGGCACTCGCTCCGGGCCCCAGAGCACGTCGGCGATCAGCGCCTGACCGCGCGCGTTCGGATGGAACCAGTCCACGGTCGACACGATGTCGGGGGTGAGCGGCGTCGCGGTGAAGGCGCCGCCGTCCCACACGCAGCGCGGACCGACCGCGGCGCAGGCCGAGGCCAGCGCGCGGTCGTACTGCTCGGTGCGCAGGGCCGCGGCGACCGCCGAGGCGGGCCGCGCCTCGCCGGTCAAGGGCACGCCCGTGTCGGTCACACCGCGGGTCGTCCGGCACAGCTTGCCGGCGACCCAGACGGGCTCCGCCGGTCCCCCGCGCAGTCCCGCCCACTCCGAGGCCACGTCCGCAACCGAGCCGAGCAGGATCGTCGCGGTGGGCCAGGTACTGCCGATCTGCTGCAGCAGACTGGAGGCGGACGTCGAGAACGCCGCCGCCGTCGTCATCGTGTAGCCGTCGGCCGCCGGGTAGAGGTCGCCGTGGCAGAGGTCGTTGCCGCCGATCATCAGGGTCACGACGTCGGGCGACGCTCCCGCCGCCGCCGCGGTGGTCACCATGGCAGCGACGGCACGGATCCTGCTCCCGGACTTCGCGTAGTTGGCCGTGCTGACGACGCTGCCCGGAGCGATCTCCTGCAACCGGGTGGCGATGGAGCGGACCGCGGGCGCCGAACCGGTCGACCAGGAGTTGACCGGGCAGTCGGCCTTGGTCGTGCAGCTGGCTCTCCCCTGGCTGATGGAGTCGCCGAGCGCGAGGACCGAGATCGTGGCGCGCTCGGCCGCGGCGACCGGGACGGCCGCGCTCGCGAGCACGAGCATCGCGGCCGCCAGGGCGACGGCGAAGCGGAGCGGGTGGCGGTTCGGACGCGCGCGCATGGCGGTGCCTTCGTGGAGCGTCGAGGGGAGGTCGCACGGCACGGCGAGCCGGGTGTGATCCGCCGCTGAGCGGGGTGGGACGAGGGGAGCTGAGACGAGCATGGCGCGGCGGCGTCCGCGCGGCAAGGCCTCGCTCCCCCGCGCGGAGGTGTCCGGCCGGGTCAGCGGATCGTGACGGTGACCGGGGCGCTCGTCCCTGTGTCGCCCGAGCGGTCCGTCGCGATGGCCACGAGGTCGTGCTCGCCCTTCGGGAAGCCTCTCGTCGAGACCGTCAGCGACCAGTCACCGCTCGAGGCCTGCTTCGCCGCGCCGATCCGGCGGCCACCGCTCGAGAACACGAGCGAGGCGGTGTCGGCGTCCGAGACCGCCGTCAGCACGGCGTTCCCGGTGACGGTGCTTCCGGTGATCGGGCTCGTGATCCGCACCGCCGGGGCGGTCGAGTCCTTCGCGCCGACCAGCGCTCGACCGGACGACTCGGGGGCCGGACGGGGCGCCGGCGTGCGTGAGGCCGCGGGCGCGGGGGTGGCGGGTCGTGCGGGAGTCACCGTCTTCGCCGCTCGGCGAGTGCCGCTGGGAGCAGGAGCCGCCGTCGGAGCAGGAGAGCTCGTCGGAAGAGGGGTGCTGGTCGGAGCAGAGGTGCTGGTCGGAGCAGAGGTGCTGGTCGGAGCAGAGGCCCTCGACGTGAGCTGCGCCGCCCAGGCGGGTATCGCGTCCGGACCCCAGAGCACCCGCGCGATCAGGGCCTGGCCCTGGACGTTCGGGTGGAAGAAGTCGACGCTCGAGACGATCTCCGGGCGGGTCTCCGTGCGACTGAGGGCGCCGCCGTCCCAGACGCAGTGCGGACCCAGGGCGGCACACGCCGAGGCGAGGGCGTCGTCGTACTGACGGGTGCGCTCGGCCGCGGCCGCCACCGTCGAGGTGAAGGCGTCACCGGTCTGGACGACGTCGTCGGCGAGGGCTCCTCGCGTCGTCCGGCACAGCTTGGCCGACGGCCAGGTCCTCGCACCCGCGCCGGTCTGCACCGCAGCCCACTCGGACGCCACGTCCGGGACCGACCCGACGAGGACGGTCGCCTCCGGCCAGGCGGACCTGATCCGGTGCAGCGCACTCGTCGCGGACGCGGCGAACGCGTCGGCGGGCGTCATCGCGTAGCCGTCGGCGGCAGCGCGGAGATCGGGGTGGCAGAGATCGTTGCCGCCGATGAGCAGCGTCACGACGTCGGGCCGGGCCCCAGCGGCCGCCGCGGCGGAGACCGCCGAGGCGACTCCCGCGACCCTGCTGCCCGACTTCGCGTAGTTCGTCGCCGTGACGCGACGACCCGGGTTCAGCTCCTGAAGGCGGGTCGCGACGGAGTGGACGGCGGGAGCGGACCCGGTGGCCCAGGAGTTGACGGGGCAGTCTCCCCGGCCCCCGCAGGTGGTGGCGGCGCGGGTGATCGAGTCGCCGAACGAGGCGACCGAGAGCGCGGGGGCCTTCGCGGCGACGGCGGACGGGGCGGCGGCCGCTCCTCCGGCGAGGAGCAGAGCTGCGAGGGCGAGGGTGGACAGGCGGGAACGGACGGACATGGCTCTTCTCGAAGGCGGTGATGAAGGAGGGCGGAGCGAGACCGATCGGCCTTCGGCTCCGTCGGCCGGGTGGCCGCAGGACGGCTCGCGACGAGGTCGGCGGAACCTAGTGGGGAACGGTAATTCCGGCCCTCCACCTCCCGCCACCTTGTGGCGCGAACCGATCAACTGGCGCTTCCTGGGCCCCTGTCCGTTCCTGATCATCTGGCGTGATCCGATGACGATCGCGCCGCCTCGGCGCTAGCGGCCGACGCTCACGGGCTGCGGGATCTCCGCCGGAGACCCGGTTCCCTCGGACGGCTGCGCTCCGGCCGGGCGGCCGAGCTTCACCCTCTCGGTCACGTTCTCGGGCATGCCGACCCGCGTCCTCGAGTGGTCGGGAGTTCCGTAGCTCGAATCGGCGGTGCCGATCTCATCCAGGGTCGGGATGTCCGCAGGGACCGGAGGAGCCGAGGGCTGTGAAACCGCCCAGCCGGGGACCGCCGCCGGGCCCCACAGGACGCTCGCGACCAGCGCCTGGCCGGCGACGTTCGGGTGGAAGTAGTCGACGGTCGAGAGGACGTCCTTCGTGACGGGCGTCCGCGTGAGAGCGCCGCCGTCCCAGACGCAGCGGGGTCCCGCTGCGGAGCACGCCGCGACGAGGGCGTCGTTGTACTGCTGCGTGCGCTCCGCGGCGGCGGCCACCGCCGCCTCGTAGGCCGCCCCCTTCTGGACGTGGTTGTCGGCCTTGGCGCCGCGAGTGGTCCGGCAGACGCTGAACAGCCCCCAGAAGAGCTTCCCGGGTGTCCCCTGGACGGCCTGCCACTCCGACGCGATGTCCGGCATCGACCCGAGGAGCACGGTCGCCCGGGGCCACGTCGAGCTGATCTGCCCGAGCAGCGTCGACGCCGAGGCGGAGAAGTCCGCGGCGGTCGTCATCGCGTAGCCGTCGGGCCCGGCCGGGACCTCCGGACTGCAGAGGTCGTTCCCGCCGATGAGGAGAGTGACCACGTTCGGGGCCGCTCCCGCCGCCTGTGCCGCGGTGACCGCCGCCGAGACCTCGGCGATCCGGCTGCCGGACTTCGCGCGGTTGTCGGTCGTGACCGTGCGCTGCGGGTCCACCTCCTGGAGGCGGGTCGCGATGGAGCGGACCTCGGGCGCGGAACCGGTCGCCCAGGAGTTGACCGGGCAGTCGTCCTCCGTGCCGCAGGTCGCCGCGGCTCGGGTGATCGAGTCGCCGAAGGCGACGACGGACAGGTCGGGCGGCGCCGCAGCGGACGCGGCCGGGGCGACCGCCCCTCCGGCGAGGACCGCCGCGGCGAGAGCGAGGGCGATCAGGGGCGAACGGCGGGGTCGGTGCTGGGACACGGTTCTCCTCGAGAAGAGTGGTCGGGGACGGAGGCGGAGGTGTCCGATCGACGTGAGAGCCGTCGATCCGAGGGCGGCGACCGCGCACCGGAGAGCGTCGGCGGAACCTGTCCCCGAACGATAGAGAACGGCCCCGCCGGCTCCGGAACTTCTGGCGCCGTTCGGTCCCCTGGCGCTCCCTGACCGCCTCAGGCCGTTCCGCCGGCGGTGGCCGCTCCCCGATGCAGATCGGCCAGGACGAGATACGACGCGGCGTTCCCGCGGATCCCGTCGCGCTCCTGCTCGGACAGCTCCCGGCGGACCTTCGCCGGCACGCCGGCGACGAGGGAGCCGGGCGGCACGACCGTGCCCTCGAGGACGACGGCGCCCGCGGCGACGAGCGACCCGGAGCCGATCACCGCGCCGTTCAGAACGGTCGCGTTCATCCCGACGAGCACGTCGGACTCGAGGGTGCAGCCGTGCAGGACGGCGTTGTGGCCGACCGAGACGCCCGACCCGAGCGTCGCGTCGAAGCCCTCGTCGACGTGCACGATCACGCCGTCCTGCAGATTGCTGCCGCGGCCGATCCGGATGCGCGCCCTCTCCGCGCGGAGGACCGCGCCGTACCAGACGCTCGACTCCTCCTCGAGCTCGACCGCTCCGACGAGGGTGGCGCCCGGGGCGACCCAGGCCGAGTCGGCGACGACCGGCGATCCTCCCGGCAGCGCGATCAGTCGGGCGTCCGGGTGCGCTCCTCGTGCCACGGCGATCGGTCCTCCTCCTCGGCGGACGCGACGGACGCCGGATCCCAGTGTCGCAGGGCGGCGGCGCACGGCAGGAGTGCGGATCCTGGCCGGTCGTCGGGTCCCGGGCGCGACGTGTCCCCGTCCGGGGCACGCGCCGCGGAGGGAGCACGGCTTAGGCTTTCCGGGCTACGGGGGGATTTCCGCGGCGACGGACCAAGGGGACGGCAATGCGACGACGAACCGCACGGGCATCGATCATGGGGGCTCTCGCGGCCCTCCTCCTGGTGCCGATGGTGGCGACCGCCCCGGGCAGTGCCGCGAGCGCCGCTGCCGACACGGTGAAGCCGGTGGTCACGATCACGGCGCCGACGAGCGGATCGACGGTCGCGGGGACGATCTCCCTGACGGCGATCGCGACGGACGCGGTCGGGACCACGCAGCTCTCGTTCTGGGAGGGCACCCGCCGCATGGGCTACGCGACCGTGCAGGCCGGTGTCTGGACCCTGCCGCTCGACACGCGGACGCTGGCCGAGGGCTCGCACGTCTTCGTCGCCAAGGGCAAGGACGCCGCCGGCAACATCGGCAACAGCGCCGCCACCCGCGTCACCGTGCAGAACTCGGGCGCGACACCGACTCCGACGGCGAGCCCCTCCCCCACGCAGACCCCCGTGCCGACCGCGACGGCCACCGCCTCGCCGACGGCGAGCCCGACGACCGCGCCGACCCCCGGCGCCACGCCGACCGCCTCCGGCACCCCGAAGCCCGACACGACAAAGCCGACCGCGCGGATCACCTCGCCCGCCACCGGGAGCACCGTCCCGCGGACCGTGACGCTCGTCGCCACCGCGTCGGACGCCGTCGGCGTCACGGCCGTGTCGTTCTGGTCCGGCTCCACCCGGGTCGGGAACGCCGTGCAGCAGGCCTCCGGCGAGTGGTCGCTCACCACCTCGAGCCTCACCGCGACCTCGCACGTGATCATCGCCAAGGCCCGCGACGCCGCCGGCAACATCGGCAGCAGCGGCTCGATCGCGCTCACCGTCTCGGCGACGGCACCGACGACGCCGCCGACGGCCACCCCGACGCCGACCGCCACGCCCACGACGACCCCGACGGTCACGCCCACTCCTACCGCCACGCCCACTCCCACCGCCACGCCGACGCCGACGCCGACGGCGACCCCCACTGCGACGCCGACCACTCCCCCCACGGCTCCGGGTGTGCCGGCCCCGCTCGCGCAGTGGGACTTCACCCAGCCCGCGGCGCCCTACTACTCCACCTCGAACGACCTGCCGCTGATGCAGGCGGGAAAGACGAAGGCGACGACGGCGACGACTCCCTGGGGCTCTGGCATCACGATGACCGGGACGAGCTTCCTCCGCGTGCCGCTCGAGTCCGCCGGACGCCTGACCATCGGCGCGACGGGCAACGCGGTCACCGTGGCGAGCTGGGTCTACATGACCGACGACAGCACGGGGTACGTGGCCGGCGCTTGGAACGAGCACGGCGAGCGGGCGGGCCGCTCCTACGGACTGTTCTACGATCTCGGCCTCTACGGGGGTGACGAGCGATCGAACTTCCACGTCTCGCGCACGGGCGGGCCCACCCCCGGCTACCCCTATTCCCGTGACTACTCGGCCTCGGGTGAGAAGTTCACCCGGAACACCTGGCAGCTGCACGTCGGCACCTACGACGGCACCTACGCGGTCTCGTACCTCGACGGCACCTCCGTCGCCTACCCCCGTTTCGTCGACAACAAGGGCGCGACCTACGCGAAGAACCCGTACCTCTTCACCGAGGGGCTCAACCCCAACGCCGGAGACTTCACGGTCGGCGCGGTCGAGCTGACCTCGGGTCCCGGCAACTACGCGAAGGGCACGTTCGCGAAGATCCGGGTCTGGGACAGGGCGCTGACCGCCGACCAGGTCAAGGCGCTCTACGACACGGAGCGCACGGCCCTGAACTGAGCCCGCGAGGACGGCCTCGTCCGCGTGGGCGAGCCGATGCTGATCGAGAAGCCCGCGCAGCGGTCGCATCGAGATCCACCCGCGTCGGAAGGACGAGCCTGCAGACCCGCCCTGCGGACGACGGTGGGTCTCGATACGCCCCTGCGGGGCTGCTCGACCAGCAGGGGAGGCCCTCACCACCGTGGGGCGGATTCGACCAGCAAGGGAGGCGGGCGCTCGGCTATCCGGTCGGCAGGGCGCGCGAGCGGGGCTCGCAGCGGCTCAACGCGCCGAGCGGAGCCACGTCAGGACGGCGAGGACGCGGCGGTGGTCCGAGCCGGAGTCCTCGAGCCCGAGCTTCTGGAAGATCGAGGTGACGTTCTTCTCGACCGCGCCGACGCCGATGAAGAGCGCGGCGGCGATGCCGGCGTTGGTGCGCCCCTCGGCCATCGCCTCGAGCACCTCGCGCTCGCGCGGGGTCAGGAGGGCCAGCGGGTCGCGGTTGCGCTGGAGCAGCGAGGCGACGACCTGCGGATCGAGCACCGTCCCGCCCGCGGCGACGCGCTCGACGGCGTCGCGCAGCTCCTCCACCGAGGCGACGCGGTCCTTGAGGAGGTAGCCCATGCCGCCCTCGCCCGAGCCGAGCAGCTCGTGCGCGTAGGTCACCTCGACGTACTGGCTGAGCAGGAGCACCGCGATCCGCGGATGCAGGCGGCGCAGATCGAGGGCCGCGCGCACGCCCTCGTCGCGGAAGGTCGGCGGCATCCGCACGTCGAGCACGGCCACGTCGACCGAGGTCGGCTCCGCGGCGACGGCCGCGAGCAGTCCCTCGGCATCGCCGTGCGCGCCGACGACGGCGAACCCGGCGTCCTCGAACAGTCGGACCAGGCCCTCGCGGAGGAGGACGGAGTCCTCGGCGAGGGCGACGCGGATCGGTGAGGCGGGCGGCACGCCCTCAGGATAGGGCGGGCGGCGGTGCGGGCAGGAACGGCACGTGCACGCCCACCGTGGTCGGGCCGCCCGGGGGCGAATCGACGGTGAACAGCCCGCGCAGCCCGCTCACCCGCCCGGCGACTCCCTCCAGGCCGTGCCCGGGCCGGGGCGAGGCGCCGCCCACTCCGTCGTCGACGACCCAGACGTCGAGCCAGCGCTCACCCGCGCCGCCGACGCCGCGCACGTCCAGGTGCACGCGGATCGACCGCGCCGACGCGTGCTTCGATGCGTTCGCTAGCAGCTCGGCGACGACGAAGTAGACGCTGCGCTCGACCTCGGGCGGCACCTCCGCCACCGGATGCTCGACCAGCACCTCGACCGGCACCGGGCTCATCGCGGCGAGCGAGTGCACCGCAGCGGTAAAGCCCCGGTCCTGCAGGATCGGCGGCGCGACTCCCCGGGAGAGCGCGCGCAGCTCGTCGAGCGCCGAGCGGACGTGCTCGCGCGCCTCGTCGATCAGTGCCGCCGCCGAGTCGGGATCGGAGCGCACCCGGTTGAGAGCGGATCCGAGGTCCATCTGCACCCGGATCAGGCGCTGCTGCGGACCGTCGTGGATGTCGCGCTCGAGCCGGCGCAGCGCACGGTCCTCGGCGGCGACGGCCGCGCCGCGGGAGACGCTGAGCTCCGCGACCTCGCGCTGCAGCGCCTCCGAGCCCCAGGGCCCGAGCAGGAGCCGATCCACGAGGAAGCGGCCGAGCGTGAGGCCGCGGGTGACGAACGGCAGCGTCGAGACGAGCACGACGACCAGAGCGACATCGGCGAGGACCAGGAGGACAGCGGGAGGACCGGGGACGCCGAGCACCGCGCTCGACTGCCCGGAGACGAGCCGGACGACCGACGAGGAGTCGCCGCTGATCAGCGCCGTCAGCGAGTCGGAGCCCGCCCAGCTCCAGAGGCCGAGGACGCCGGCGAAGACGAGCGCGAGCAGCGGCGCGACCACGAGCGTGTGCAGCAGCGCGAGCCAGTAGTGCCCGTCCACGACCGGCCCGTAGAGCGCGAAGGTGGCGGGGGCGACGGAGCCGGACGGCCGGCGCCACTGCGGCTCGTCGATCCGCGGACGGCCGGCGAGCACGTCGAGCGCGCGAGACGCGCGGCCGAAGCCGCGGGCGGTGTGCAGCGCCAGCGGGAGGAAGACCGCGCCGATCAGCACGCCGATCAGGCCGAGCCCCAGGGCGAGGGCGAGGCCGGTCGCGAGCGCTCCGATCAGCGCCAGCGGCACGGCGAGCAGGAGCGAAAGCGCCTCGCGCGGCAGATCGCGCCAGAGCCGGAGGTAGGCGGCGGAGGCTTCTCCGAGGGCGGTCGGCGCTGCGGGCACGCGCGTCTCCTCCCCCGGCCCGCGCGAGCGGCGGGCATCCTCTCGAGGGTACCGGCGGCCCGTGCGCGCGAGGCGGGGGCTGACCCCCGGAACGGCTGCCCGGGACGACTGCCCGAACCGGCCCCGGCGGCCGTCGGGACGCTCCGCCAGCACAGGCCAGGCTCGCCTTCGCCCGCCTTAGCCGAGCCTGCACTTCCTTGCGAACACTGGGCTGCGGCGTAGTGTTGACGATCAGTCACCCCCTCTCGAAAGGAACAGACGATGTCCACTGCATCCGTCACGTCGCTCACCTCGTCGAACCCGGATGTCGCATCCGGAGTCGCTCAGTTCCTCAGCCCGGTCGTCGTCGAGATGACCGCCCTGGCCGTCAACAGCAAGCAGGCGCACTGGCACGTGCGCGGCGCCAACTTCATCGGCGTGCACGAGCTGCTCGACGTCGTCGTCGGCCACGCCATCGAGTGGGCCGACCTGGCCGCCGAGCGCGTCGTCGCCCTCGGCCTCCCCGTCGACGCCCGCATCCAGACCGTCGCCTCGGCGACGCAGACCGCCCCGCTCACCCCGGGCTTCCAGCGCTCCGAGAACGCCATCGTCGAGGTCATCGGCCTGATGGACGTCGCGATCACCACGGTCAACACCGCGATCGCCGAGCTCGCCGACATCGACGCGAGCAGCCAGGACGTCGCGATCGAGATCGGCCGCGGTCTCGAGAAGGACCGCTGGTTCCTCTTCGCCCACGTCAGCGAGAGCTGAGCAGGCGCCGACCGCGCTGCGACGGCCCGTCTGATCCTCGGATCCGGCGGGCCGTTCGTCGTCCCGGCACTCGCGGCCGGTCAGCCGTGGTGCGTCAGCCGACCGGCGATCACGGTCGCCGCGACCGGCATGGTGAGCAGCTGCTCCCCGTCGGAGGCGAGCGGGTCGCGCTCGACGGCGACCAGATCCGCGACGTCGCCCGCCTCGGGACGGAGGCGGCGGGTCCGGGTCGACGCTACGAGCGCCTCCGCGATCGTGACCCGCTGCTCCGGGTGCCACGGCTCATCACCGTCGCGGGCCCGCGCGACGGCGGCCGCGATCGCGACCCACGGGTCCAGCGGCGCGACCGGGGCGTCGGAGCCGAGCACGACCGTCGCGCCGGAGTCGATCAGCGAGCGCAGCGCGAAGGCCCGGCCGGTGCGTCCGGCCCAGTAGCGGTCGGCGACCTCCCGGTCGTCCAGCGCGTGCGCCGGCTGAACTCCCGCGACGACGCCGAGCCCGGCGAAGCGGGGCAGGTCGGCGTCCGAGAGCAGCTGCGCGTGCTCGATCCGGCCGCCGCCGACCTTGTCCAGCGCGTCGAGCGCGACCGTCGCGGCCGCGTCGCCGATCGCGTGCACCGTCGGGCGGATGCCCGCCGCGGCCGCCCGGGCGAGCAGCTCGTCGAGCTCGACGGGGTCCACGGTGAGGATGCCGCGGCCCTCGTGCCCGGCGTACGGATGAACGCAGTAGGCGGTCCGGGTGTTCAGCGAGCCGTCGATCAGCACCTTGAGCGGGCCCATCCGGAGCAGCCCCTCGCCGCCGGCGATCTCGTCCCCGGTGCGCAGCCCCTCCACGATCGCGCGGTCGAGGTGATCGCGGTACACGCCGATGTCGACGCGCAGCGCGCGGGTGCCGCGGGCGATCCGCCGCGTCCAGTCCCCCGCGTTCCAGCGCATCTCGAGATCCACGACCCCGACGACGCCGCGGGCGGCCGCACGGCGCGCCGCCTCGTCGGCCAGATCGTCGAGCTCCTCGTCGCTCAGCGCACCGAGAGCGGTGACGAGGCGGAAGCAGGGCTCCTCGCGGAGGATGTCGTCCTGTGGCGCGAAGCCGTAGCGGCGCAGCGCGGCGGAGTTGACCCAGGCGCAGTGCAGGTCGCCGCTGACCAGCACCACCGGTCGCTCCGGCGCCACCGCGTCGAGCAGGGCCGTCGTCGGCAGATCGGGCCAGAGTCCGTCGCGGAAGCCGAAGCCGACGAGGGTCGCCGGCGAGTCGGGTGCGAGGGCGAGCCGCGCACGGACCGCCTCCACCGTCTCCGCCGCCGACCGCGCCGTGGAGACATCGAGGCGCGGTGCGGTCATCGACCACTGCGAGAAGTGCACGTGCTCGTCCCAGAGACCCGGCAGCAGCCAGCGGCCGTCGAGGTCGAGCACCTCGGTGTCCCCCGCCCCGGCGGCGTCGAGAGCGCCGTCCGGAGCGATCGCCTCGACCCGCCCCTCGCGGAGCAGCACGGACACGGGTGCGTCCTGGCCGAGGAGCCGCGTGGTGCGCAGGAGCAGGCTCGGAGTCACGGGATCCTCTCGATCGTCGGTCACGGAGAGCAGATCAGGCGGTCACGACTGGCACACCGGGCACCAGTAGAGCTTGCGGGCGCCGATCTCCTCGAGCAGGACGTTCGTGCCGCAGACCCGGCAGGGCAGTCCCTCGCGCTTGTAGACGTAGTTGCGCTCGGCGCGGCTGCGCACGGCCGCGGAGCGCTGCGTCTTCGTCAGCCCCCGGCGGGTGATCATCATCCCGGTCCGGATGCCGTCCTCGAGCAGGAGCGCCCAGTCGGCCCAGAGCTCGCGGGCGAGCTCGAGGGGCACCAGCTTCCCGGGCGTGTGCGGGTCGAGGCCGGCGCGGTAGAGCAGCTCGGCGCGGTAGATGTTGCCGATCCCGCTGACGACCGACTGGTCCATCAGCACCAGGCCCACCGGTGTGGCCGTCTTGCGCAGCCGGTTCACGAAGCGGTCGCGCGCCTCGTCGGAGTCGTCCGCCGCAGGATCCGGTCCGAGCCGGGCGAGCAGCGCCTCCACCTGGGAGGGGTCCATCACCTCGCAGGCGGTCGGGCCGCGCAGGTCGGCGACGGTCTCCTCCGTCTGGATGCGCACGCGCACGGCACCGATCGGCGGCGGCGGGAACTCCTCGAGATCGCTGTCGGTCTCGTGCTCGGTCTCGGAGAGCCGGACGGCCCGTCGCCGACGCGGGGCGCCGATGCTGCTGCCCGCCTTGCCGTCGTCGAAGAGCGGCGAGACGCGGCCGAGGAAGTCCCAGGCCCCGTACAGACCGAGGTGGACGTGCAGCGTCGCGTCGCCCTCGAAGCGCAGCAGCAGGTGCTTGCCGACCGCGGTCGACTCGAGCACGGTCCGGCCGTCCAGCAGCGCGGCGCCCTCGGCGAAGCGGCCCTGCGGGCTGCTGGTCGCGACGGCGTGACCGACGATGTCGCGCTCGAACTGCAGCGCGATGCGGTGGACGGAGTGGCCCTCGGGCACCTAGCGGCCGCTCGCGGCGGAGTCGACCGTGCGGCCGGCGATGTCGCCCGTGGCCTCGTACTCGGCGAGCTGCGCGATGCGGCGCACGTGGCGCTCCTCGAAGGAGAACGGCTCGGCGACGAAGGCGTCGATGAAGTCCGTCGCCTCCTCGACCGAGTGCTGGCGCGCGCCGATCGAGATCACGTTCGCGTCGTTGTGCTGGCGGGCGAGCACCGCGGTGCTGAGGCTCCAGACCAGGGCGGCACGGACGCCGGCGACCTTGTTCGCCGCGATCTGCTCGCCGTTGCCCGAGCCGCCGAAGACGACGCCGAGCGCCTCGACGCCGGCCTCCTGGTCGCGCACGACCGCGGCGGCCGCGTTGATGCAGAACGAGGGGTAGTCGTCGAGCGGGTCGTACGAGGTGGGGCCGTGGTCGACCACGTCGTGGCCGGCGGCACCGAGGTGCTCGATCAGGTGCCGGCTGAAGTCCAGCCCGGCGTGGTCCGTTGCGATGTGGATGCGCACGCGCTCGTCCTCCGGAAAGCCGTTCGTGGCCCGTGGATCCGGGGCCGGGAGTCAGGGTACCGCTCGCGCGGGGGCCCGGTCCTCAGAAGAGGACCGGGCCCCCGCGCGGACCGCGGTTCAGTCGAAGATCGGGTCGCGGGTGCGCGAGCGCTTGAGCTCGAAGAAGCCGTCGTAGGACGCGACGGCGACGAGGCCGTCCCAGAGCGAGAGCGCCTGCTCGCCGCGCGGGATCGGCGAGATGACGGGTCCGAAGAAGGCGATGTCGCCGATCGCGATGACGGGCGTGCCGACGTCCTGGCCGACCCGGCCGATGCCGTCGAAGTGCGAGGCGCGCATCGGCTCGTCGTACTGGTCGGTGTCGGCGTAGGCGGCGAGCTCGGCATCGAGGCCGACCTCGGCGAGCGACTCGGCGATGACCGCGTCGACGTCCGTGCGGCCGCCGTTGTGGATCCGCGTGCCGAGCGCGTCGTAGAGCGGCTTGACCTTGTCCTGCCCCTCGCGCTCGCCGACGGCGGCGACGAGGCGCGTGTAGCGCAGGGCGCGCGGGAAGAACGCGCGGTAGTCGTCGCTCACGTCCTGGTCCTCGTTGAGCACGGCGAGGCTCATGATGTGCCAGGTGACGTCGAGGTCGCGGCCGGGCGTCACCTCGTCCACGAAGCGGGAGGTCATCCAGGCCCACGGGCAGGAGGGATCGAACCAGAAGTCAACGGCGGTCATGAGGCCACGCTACGCCTCTCGGCGCCTCCCGGGTGCGCAGGCCCGGCACGGCCCTAGGGTGGTTCGGTGGCGCCCGCACCCCGGCGCCGAAGCGGCAGCGCCGAGACGAACGGATGGAGCACCCTGTGCCTGGAGACAACCTCACCCGGAGCGAAGCGCAGGAGCGCGCCTCCCTGATCCAGGTCGACGTCTACGACGTGGCCCTCGACCTCACGCGGGGGGCCGAGACCTTCCGCAGCACCACGACCGTGCGCTTCAAGGCGACGGAGGGGGCCTCCTCCTTCATCGACGCGATCACGAAGACCGTGCACACGGTGACGCTGAACGGCGTGGAGCTCGACCCGGCCGACGTAGCCGACGGCGTGCGGATCCGCCTCGACTCGCTCGCGGCCGAGAACGTGCTGCGCGTCGACGCCGACGCGCTCTACACGAACACCGGCGAGGGCCTGCACCGCTTCGTCGACCCGGTCGACGGCGAGGTCTACCTCTACTCGCAGTTCGAGGTCCCGGACTCGCGCCGCGTCTTCGCGGTGTTCGAGCAGCCCGACCTCAAGGCCGCCTTCTCCTTCACTGTGACCGCGCCCGCCGCCTGGCAGGTCGTCTCCAACCAGCCGACCCCCGAGCCGGTCCCCGCCGGCGACGGCGTCGCGACCTGGAGCTTCGAGCCCACCCCGCGGATCTCCTCGTACATCACCGCGCTCATCGCCGGCCCCTACGTCGTCGAGACCGACTCGCTGGTCTCCTCCGACGGCCGCACCGTGCCGCTGGGCGTGTTCGCCCGCGCCTCACTCGCGCCGTTCCTCGACGCGGACTACGTCTTCGAGAAGACCAAGCAGGGCTTCGCCTTCTACGAGGAGAAGTTCGGGGTGCCGTACCCGTTCGCGAAGTACGACCAGCTCTTCGTCCCCGAGTTCAACGCGGGTGCGATGGAGAACGCGGGCGCCGTCACCTTCACCGAGACCTACGTCTTCCGCTCCAAGGTGACCGACGCGGTCAAGGAGCGCCGGGTCGTCACGATCCTGCACGAGCTCGCGCACATGTGGTTCGGCGACCTGGTGACGATGAAGTGGTGGAACGACCTCTGGCTGAACGAGTCGTTCGCCGAGTACGCCTCGACCCTCGCCACCGCCGAGGCGACCGAGTGGACCGAGGCCTGGACCACCTTCGCCGCGATGGAGAAGAGCTGGGCCTACCGCCAGGACCAGCTGCCCTCGACGCACCCGATCGTCGCGACGATCAACGACCTCGAGGACGTCCAGGTCAACTTCGACGGCATCACCTACGCCAAGGGCGCCTCGGTGCTCAAGCAGCTGGTGGCCTGGGTCGGCGAGAAGGAGTTCCTGGCCGGCGTGCACGAGTACTTCGTGAAGCACGCGTTCTCCAACACCGAGCTGCGCGACCTGCTGGTCGAGCTCGAGGCGACCAGCGGCCGCGACCTGACCGAGTGGTCGGCGCAGTGGCTCGAGACGGCCGGCGTGAACACGCTCCGCCCCGAGATCGAGGTCGACGACGAGGGCGCCATCGCCTCGTTCGCGATCCTGCAGAGCGCGGTCGCCGACTACCCGACCATCCGCCCGCACCGCCTCGCGATCGGCCTCTACGACTTCGAGGGCGACCGCCTCGTGCGCGTCGACCGGCTCGAGCTCGACGTGGACGGCGAGCGCACCGAGGTGCCCGAGCTGATCGGCCGCACCCGCCCCGCGCTGGTGCTGCTCAACGACGACGACCTCGCCTACGCGAAGATCCGGCTCGACGACGCCTCGCTCGCCGTGGCGATCGAGCACCTCGCGAGCATCTCGAGCCCGCTCGCGCGCTCGCTGGTCTGGGGCTCGGTCTGGGACGCGACGCGCGACGCCGAGTCCGCACCGCGCGACTTCGTCCGCCTCGTGCTCGGCAACATCGCGACCGAGACCGAGTCGACGACGCTGCGCACGGTCCTCGGCCAGCTCGTGAGCACCGCCTCGCAGTACGTCGCGCCGGAGCACCGCGACGAGGTCCTCGCGGAGGTGGGCGACCGGCTGTGGACGCTGGCGCAGGGCGCCGAGGCCGGCAGCGACGCGCAGTTCCAGTTCGTGAAGGTGCTCGCCGCCGTCGCCACGACGCCCGCCCACCTGGACGCGGTGCAGGCGCTGCGCGACGGGACCACGACGCT
The DNA here is from genome assembly GCF_013266705.1 of Rathayibacter sp. VKM Ac-2835. Taxonomy (NCBI): domain Bacteria; kingdom Bacillati; phylum Actinomycetota; class Actinomycetes; order Micrococcales; family Microbacteriaceae; genus Rathayibacter; species Rathayibacter sp. VKM Ac-2835. Next base: position 181,991 of record NZ_JABSNQ010000001.1, read on the forward strand.
GCCGGGGCTCGAGATCGACACCGATCTCTCCTGGGAGCTGCTGATCGCTCTCGTGGCCGGCGGACGGGCGGACGCCTCGGACATCGACGCGGCCCTCGCGGCCGACAACACCGCGACGGGAGCGCAGTCCGCGGCGAACGCCCGCGCGGCGATCCCGACGGCGGAGGCCAAGCGCGCGGCCTGGGACTCGGTGACGCTCGACGACTCGGCACCGAACACGATCGTCCGCGCAACGGGTCTCGGCTTCCAGCACACCAGCGACCCCGCCGTCCTCGAGGCGATGGTGCCGGTGTACTTCGATGCCCTCCGCTCGCTGTGGGACGCGAAGAGCTACAAGATCGCGGAGTACCTCGTCGTCGGCTTCTACCCGGCGGCGACGCCGACGCCGGCGATCGTGGACGCCACCCGCGCGTGGCTCGACGCGAACCCGGATGTGCCGGCGCTGCGCCGTCTGGTCATCGAGAACCTGGCCGGCGTCGAGCGCGCCCTGCGCGCGCAGGAGCGCGACGCGGCGCTCTGAGCACGCCGGCCCTGCTGATCGAGTAGCGCGCACAGCGGCGTATCGAGATCCCCGGCCACCAGGAGGGGTGGGTCTCGATACGCCGCTCCGCGGCTACTCGACCAGCATGCGGAGCGCGCACAGCGCACGATGGGAACCGCGCGGGGTCAGCGCTCCGGGACCGAGCGGCGGGCCGGCCCGTCGTACGCCGACAGCGGGCGGATGAGCGCGTTCGAGGCGCGCTGCTCCAGGACGTGCGCGGTCCAGCCGACGACGCGGGCCGCGACGAACAGCGGCGTGAACAGCTCCGTGTCGAAGCCCATCAGGCGGTAGGCCGGACCGGACGGGTAGTCGAGGTTCGGCAGGATCCCCGTGCGCTCGCTCATCTCGGCGGCCAGCGCGTCGTAGAGCTCGAGCATGTCGTCCGCCCCGGTCTGCTCCGCCACCCGGCGGAGCGCCGCCTCCATCGTCGGCACGCGCGAGTCGCCCGACTTGTAGACGCGGTGGCCGAAGCCCATCACCTTGCGCTTCGCCCCGAGCGCCTCCGCCAGCCAGGCCCGCGCGCGCGGCCCCGCCTCCGGCCCGATGCCGATCTCGTCGAAGACGTGCAGGACGGCCTCGTTCGCCCCGCCGTGCAGCGGGCCCTTCAGCGCGCCGACCGCCGCCGTCACGGCGGAGTGCACGTCCGACAGCGTCGACGTGACCACGCGCGCCGTGAAGGTCGAGGCGTTGAAGGAGTGCTCGGCGTACAGCACGAGCGACACCCGGAAGGCGTCGACGACCACCGGATCGGGCAGCTCGCCGAAGGTCATCCAGAGGAAGTTCTCGGAGTAGTCGAGATCGTCGCGCGCGGCGATCGGCTCCTGCCCGTGCCGACGGCGCTGGATCCCCGCGACGACGGCGGGCAGGACGGCCCAGAGCCGCATCGAGCGCTCCAGCACCGCCTCCGGCGCCTCGTCGTCCGGGTCATCCTCGAGCGCGCCGAGCACGCTCACCGCGGTGCGCACGACGTCCATGGGATGCGCCGTCACCGGCAGCAGCTCGACCACCGCGCGCACCTCCGGCGCCGACTCCCGGTGCGCTCGCTCGAAGGCGCGCAGGTGCTCGGTCTCGGCCGGCGTCGGCAGCTCGCCCTTCCACAGCAGCCAGGACACCTCCTCGAAGGAGCAGGACGCCGCCAGCTCCTGCACCGGATAGCCGCGGTACAGCAGCGAGTTCGACTCCGGATCGACCTTCGAGATCGCCGTACTGTCGACGACGACCCCCACGAGTCCCTTGCGGATGTCCTGCTCGGTGGTGCTCATCGCTCGCTCCTTCGCGATCGGATCGGCGACCGGAGCCGCCGGCTGGGTCGTGGCTCAGACGCCGTGGTGGCCGGCGAGGCTGAAGTCGAAGACGCCCTCGTCGAAGCGGCTGTAGGACGAGTAGTCGAGCAGCTCGTAGAGCTCGGCCCGCGTCTGCATCCCGGCGACCTCGGACTGCAGCGAGCCCTCGGCCTTCAGTGCGTCGAGCGCGCGCATCGCCGCGCCCATCGCGATGCGGAGCAGCGACACCGGGTAGATCACGATGTTCACCCCCACGTCGGCGAGCTGCTGCGTCGTGAAGAGCTCGCTCTTGCCGAACTCGGTCATGTTCGCCAGCACCGGGACGTCGATCGCGGCGCGGACGGCCTCGAACTCGCTGAGGTCTCGCATCGCCTCGGGGAAGATCGCGTCGGCGCCCGCGTCGACGAGGCGCTTCGCCCGGTCGATCGCGGCCTGCAGCCCGTCGAGCGCGCGGATGTCGGTGCGGGCCATGATCACGAGACCCGGATCGCGGCGGGCGTCGACCGCAGCGGCGATGCGCCGCACGGAGGTGCTCTCGTCGACGACGGCCTTCCCGTCGAGGTGTCCGCAGCGCTTGGGATTGACCTGGTCCTCGATGTGCAGGGCCGTCACTCCGGCGTCCTCGAGCATCTGCACGGTGCGCGCGACGTTGAGCGGCTCGCCGAAGCCGGTGTCGGCGTCGATCAGGACGGGCAGGTCGGTCATCCGCGCGATCTGCTGGCCGCGGCCCGCGACCTCGCTCAGCGTGGTCAGGCCGATGTCCGGCAGGCCGAGCTCGGCCGACAGCACCGCGCCCGAGACGTAGACGCCGTCGAAGCCCTTCTCCTCGATCAGCCGCGCCGACAGCGGGGTGAACGCCCCCGGCAGCTGCAGCAGCTCGCCGGTCGCGAGCCGCTCGCGGAAGAGGCGGCGCTTCTCGGCGGGAGTCCGGGTGGAGTGGAGCATCGGGCGTCCTTCCCCTGGTGCGGAGTTCGGGTGCGGAGTGCGGAGGCCGGGCCGGCCCCCGTCGAATCTATCCCCCGATGCCGCCTCGCGTCCCTCCGGCGTCACCGGAGCTCGCAGGCGCCCGTCCCTTAGCCTGGACGGGATGCTGCTACTCGAGACCTCCACCCCAGACCCCGTCGCCGCGACCATCTCCTTCTTCGACTCCGAGCTCTTCTGGAAGAGCGTCGCCGTCCTCGCGATCGTGCTCGGCGCCCTGCTGGCCCGCGTCATCGCGCACTTCGTCGTCGGGCGCGTCGTCGATCAGATCGTCTCGGGGGTGAAGAAGCGCCAGCGGGTCGAGGACACCCAGGCGATCGCCGCCTCTCCGCTCGCGGCCGTCCGGGTCGTGCAGCGCACGAGGACGCTGGGCTCGATCCTCAACAACATCAGCTCGATCCTGATCGTCGTCGTCGCCGTGGTGATGATCGTGAACACCATCGACAACACCCTGATCGGCTCGTTCGCGCTGCTGACCGCCGCGCTCGGCGCCGGCCTCGGCTTCGGCGCGCAGAACATCGTCAAGGACGTCCTCAACGGCCTGTTCATGGTCGCGGAGGACCAGCTGGGCGTCGGCGACGTCGTCGACACCGGTCAGGCCACGGGCGTCGTCGAGGCGGTCGGCGTGCGGATCACGCAGATCCGCGACGTGAACGGCACACTCTGGTTCGTCCGCAACGGGGAGATCGTCCGGGTCGGCAACATGTCGCAGGGCTGGTCGCGAGTGATCATCGACCTGGCCGTGCCCTACGAGACCGACCTCGAATCCGTGCAGAGCACGATCCTCAGCACCGCGAACGAGCTCGCCTCGAGCAGCCGCTGGCGGGCGCGGATCATCGACAAGCCCGAGCTCTGGGGCCTCGAGTCGATCGCCGACGACGCGCTGGTCATCCGCGTGGTGCTGAAGACCCGCACCACCGCGAAGGACGACGTGGCGCGCGAGCTCCGCATCCGCCTGAAGCGCGCGCTGGACAGCCTCGACGTCAAGCTGCCCTCGCTCAGCGCGGTGGTGCTCAGCGGCTTCGAGGGCGCGACGAGCGTCGGCGGCGTGAAGGGACCGCGCACGACGCCGACCGCCACGGTCACGACCGAGCACGGCAAGCCGGTGCGCCTGCCGAGGGCGCTGCGACGGCCGAAGGCGGCTGAGCCCGCTCAGCGCCCGCAGGACGGCGGCTCCGTGCCGCCCCAGACGGGACCGCGCTCGTGAGCGGGCTGCAGATCGGCGGCACTCCCCCGATGCGCTCCTTCTGGGAGCACCTCGGTGGACGACCGACCTTCGAGCGCCTCGTCCGCCGCTTCTACGAGGGCGTCCGCGAGGACGAGGTCCTCTGGCCGATGTACCCCGAGCACGACCTCGAGGGCGCGATCCAGCGGCTCACCGGCTTCCTCGAGCAGTACTGGGGCGGCCCCGGCACCTACAGCCAGGAGCGCGGGCACCCGAGGCTGCGGATGCGCCACCAGCCGTTCAAGGTGAACCCCGAGGCCCGCGACCACTGGCTCGCGCACATGCGGGTCGCGGTCGACGAGCTGGAGCTGGCTCCGGCGGACGACGCGATGCTCTGGGACTACCTGGAGCGCGCGGCGCACGCGATGGTCAACACCTTCGAGGAGTAGCGCTCGGCGCTTCCCGCCGGCCTCGGATCAGGCGGGGGTGCGGACGAGCACGTGCCCGCGCCGCGAGGTGAGCCGCCGCCACTGCCCGCTCTCGAGCAGCGCGACGGGGTCGTCGGCGCCGAGGAAGCCGAGGGCGAACAGCGCGAAGGCGGCGCCGGCGGGCACGTCCTCCAGGCCGTCCAGCGGACGGCCCCAGACGGTCGAGCGCACGCGGCCGACGATCTGCTCGCCGGTCTCAGAGCCGACGGCCGCGGCGATCTCGTCGATGCCGTCGCGGGCGACCTTCTCGAGGAACGCCGGATCGACCGGCTCGCGCCGCTGCCAGCCCCCGCGCGGCGGCGAGATGCCGGCCCAGGCGCCCGCGGTGGCGTCGTCGCCGTCGGGCAGCACGACCGGCTTGCCGTCCGCTCCCCCCGGCTCCCACTGCAGGCGGGCGAGCCGGTCGGAGAGGGCGCGGATCGGCACCACCCGATCGAAGGAGGTGGGCTCGTCGAGCGCGAAGACGCGCAGGCCGAGCACGGTGGAGGACCGGTCGAGCAGGCCGCGCGGCTGAAGGATCGCGGTGTACGCCGCCAGGATCCGGTCCTGGGCGAGCAGGCGCACGGCGCCGTCCTCGACGCGCGCGGACCGGCCGAGGAACACGCGCAGATCGGAGAGGCTGGGCGGATCCGCCAGGGAGAAGGACGACATCATCGCGTCGATAAACTTACCCGAGGCCGCTCTCCTGATCGGCAGACACCCCGGAGGTCCCGTGTCCGATCCGCTCTCCTCGTTCCTCACCGCCCTCGATCTCGTCGACACGGGCGCGCGCACCAGCGAGGACATCTCCACCGGTCCCTCGCAGTGGATGCCGGAGGGCCGCGTCTTCGGCGGCCAGGTGCTGGCGCAGTCGCTGATCGCGGCGGGCCGGACCGTCGACGAGCGCAGCGTGCACTCGATGCACGGCTACTTCCTCCGGCCGGGCGACGTCTCGCTGCCGATCACCTTCTCGGTCGACCGGATCCACGACGGCCGCTCGTTCGCCACCCGGCGGACGCAGGCCTACCAGAACGGCGCGCCGATCCTCTCGATGATCGCGTCGTTCCAGACCGAGGACGAGGGCCTGGACCACCAGACGCCGATGCCGGAGGGCGTCCCCGACCCCGAGTCGCTGCCGAGCACCGCCGAGGTGCTGAAGGGCGTCGACCACCCGGTCGGCAGCTTCTGGGCGACCCAGCGGCCGTTCGACGTCCGCCACGTCGAGCAGCCGGTCTACCTGCGCGCGGATCCGAACCGCACCGCGCACCAGTGCGTGTGGATGCGCGCGCTCGGGCCGCTGCCCGACGACGCGCTGCTGCACCGCGCCGCCCTCGCCTACGCGAGCGACTACACGATCCTCGAGTCGACGCTGCGGCGGCACGGCGCGGCCTGGATCACCCCGGGGCTGCGGATCGCGAGTCTCGACCACGCGATGTGGTGGCACCGCCCCGCCCGCGTCGACGAGTGGCTGCTCTACGTGCAGGAGGCGCCGAGCGCCTCGGGCGGTCGCGGTCTCTCGCTCGGCCGCATCTACTCTCGGGACGGCCGCCTGGTGGCGAGCGTCGCCCAGGAGGGCATGGTCCGCGTCCCGCTCGGCTGAGCGGCCCGGCTCGCGCCGCTGCCGCCCGCCCGACGGGCCGCCGTCAGCTCCGCTTGGAGAAGGCGACCGGCTCCTCGACGTACGGCGCCCAGACCTCGCGGAGCTCCTCCGGGATGCGCTCGGGGCGGCCCGTCGCGGCCGTCACCATGACCAGCGTGGTGGCGGCCTTGGTGTAGAGCACGCGCGGCTCGACGCCGACCGGGGAGTACAGCTCGTAGCAGACCTCGAGGCTCGCGCCGCCGATCCGCCCGATCCACAGCTCGATGTCGAGCGGGGCGCGCATGTACGGGATCGGCGCGAGGTACTCGATCTCCTGGCGCCCGATCAGGCTGATCGTGCGCGCGCCCGGCCGGGCGTCGAGCACCGCCGTCGCCCTCCCGCCCGGCTCCGGGGAGTCGGGGCGCCAGAACGCCTGGATGCGCGCCTCCTCGAGCAGGCGCAGCATCTCGGCGTTGTTGACGTGCGCGTAGGCGTCGAAGTCCGACCAGCGCAGCGGGATGGCGACGTGCAGGCGCATCAGTCGCGGGTGAGCTTGCGGTACGCGGAGCGGTGCGGCTTCGCCGCGTCCGGGCCGAGGCGCTCGATCTTGTTCTGCTCGTAGGACTCGAAGTTGCCCTCGAACCAGTACCAGTTCGCCGGGTCGTCCTCCGTGCCCTCGTAGGAGAGGATGTGCGTCGCGATCCGGTCGAGGAACCAGCGATCGTGAGTGATCACCACGGCGCAGCCGGGGAACTCGAGCAGCGCGTTCTCGAGGCTGCCGAGCGTCTCGATGTCCAGGTCGTTGGTGGGCTCGTCGAGCAGGAGCAGGTTGCCGCCCTGCTTGAGCGTCAGCGCCAGGTTGAGGCGGTTGCGCTCGCCACCGGAGAGGATGCCGGCGCGCTTCTGCTGGTCCGGGCCCTTGAAGCCGAACTGCGAGACGTAGGCCCGCGAGGGGATCTCGGTCTTGCCGACCTGGATGTAGTCGTGCCCGTCGGAGACGACCTCCCACAGGTTCTTGTTCGGGTCGATGCCGCCGCGGGTCTGGTCGACGTAGGAGATGTCGACCGTCTCGCCGATCCGCAGGTCGCCCGAGTCGAGCGGCTCGAAGCCGACGATGGTCTTGAACAGCGTGGTCTTGCCGACGCCGTTCGGGCCGATGACGCCGACGATGCCGTTGCGCGGCAGTGTGAAGCTGAGGTCGTCGATCAGGACGCGGTCGCCGAAGGACTTGTGCAGCTTCTTCGCGTCGATGACCTGCGAGCCCAGGCGCGGGCCGACCGGGATGACGATCTCCTCGAAGTCGAGGACGCGCGTCTTCTCGGCCTCCGCCGCCATCTCCTCGTAGCGCGCGAGGCGCGACTTCGACTTGGTCTGGCGGCCCTTGGCGTTGCTGCGGACCCACTCGAGCTCGGTGGTCAGGCGCTTGGCGAGCTTGGCGTCCTTCTTGCCCTGCACCTCGAGGCGCGCGCTCTTCTTCTCGAGGTAGGTCGAGTAGTTGCCCTCGTACGGGTAGAGGTGGCCGCGGTCGACCTCGGCGATCCACTCCGCGACGTTGTCGAGGAAGTACCGGTCGTGGGTGACGGCGAGGACGGCTCCGGGGTACTTGGAGAGGAACTGCTCGAGCCAGAGCACGCTCTCGGCGTCGAGGTGGTTGGTGGGCTCGTCCAGCAGCAGAAGGTCGGGCTTCTGCAGCAGGAGCTTGGTCAGCGCCACGCGGCGCTTCTCGCCGCCGGAGAGGCTGGTGACGGGTGAGTCTCCCGGCGGGGTGCGCAGCGCGTCCATCGCCTGCTCGAGCTGCGAGTCGAGGTCCCAGGCGTCGGCGGCGTCGATGGCCTCCTGCAGGGTGCCCATCTCGGCGAGGAGCGTGTCGAAGTCGGCGTCCGGGTCGGCCATCGCCAGCGAGATCTCGTTGAAGCGGTCGATCTTGCCCTTGATCTCGCCGACGCCCTCCTGGACGTTCTCGAGCACCGTCTTGGTCTCGTCGAGCTCCGGCTCCTGCATCAGGATGCCGACGGTGTAGCCCGGGCTCAGCCGCGCCTCGCCGTTGCTGGGGGTGTCGAGCCCCGCCATGATCTTCAGGATCGTCGACTTGCCGGCGCCGTTCGGGCCGACCACGCCGATCTTCGCCCCGGGCAGGAACGACATGGTGACGTCGTCCAGGATCAGCTTGTCGCCGACCGCCTTGCGGGCGCGCACCATCGAGTAAATGTATTCAGCCACTTCAGTCCCTCAACCGCTCGTACGTTCTCGGAGCCCCGCTCTCCGCCGCGGGCGTCCCGTTCGTCGGGTGCCCCTCGGCCGGAATGTCGCCGGTGATCGACCACCGCACGCGGGAGCGCAAGCGGGAAGGTCGGAGGCCGGGCCGGTACCGAGGATACCGGCTGGAGGCTCGTGGCGTTCGGCTCCGTGCTCCGACTTCTGCCGTCGGCTCAGCCGTCGAGCGGGACGGTGCTGCCGATGAGGCAGGCGCCGGTCGCGATCGGCGCGGCGACGATCGCGCGAACGCCGTCCACCTTCGGCCCGTACTGCCCGATCAGGCAGGCGTCGCTCGCCTTCACCGAGACCTGGACGGAGTCGGCCTCGAGGCCGACCGACGTCTCGTCGGCGGTCAGCTGCATCGACTCCTTCGCGAAGCCGGCGGCCACGAGAGCGTCGACGACGCTCCGGCCGAGCGTCTCCGGGTCGGAGCCCGCGGCGGCGGTGACGATCTGCCGGAAGAAGGGGAAGTTTTCCTCCGCGGTGCCGCCGGGCACGAGCGCGACGGGAGCGGCCGATTCGGGTGCGGACGGGGCGGCGGAGGCCGACGGGCTCTCGGCGGCGGGCGGCGCGGCGGGGGCCGTGCAGCCCGCGATCCCGATGAGCAGCGCGAGCACCGCTCCCGCTCGCAGGCCGGCGCGGACGACGGTCCGTGTGCTCACTCGAATCCCTCCCGCGGCGGCCGGACGCGCGCCGGACGCCGCGTCAGAACGGGGCGTCGACCGATTCTAACGACGCCTCGGACGGCTCCGGCGCGCAGGCGCGCGCTGCGCCCCAGTCGCCGGCGGAGGAGGCGGAGGAGGCGCCCTCGACGGCGGCCGGCGCCTCCGCGCTCCAGCCGCTCGCGCGGGTCGCGACCGCCTCAGGCGCTGCCGCCTCGGCCGTCGCCGACTCGGGCGCTGCCGACTCGGGCGCTGCCGCCTTCGCCCGCCCGACCGTCCGGGTACAGCGCGTGGTGCCCCAGGCCAGGTCGTGGCCGAGGCCCTCCGCGATCACGCTGACGTCGGTGCCCGCCTTGCCGCCGGACTCCCAGGAGCGGACGGAGAGGCGACCGGTCACCAGGACGCGGTCGCCGCGGGCGAGCGACGCCAGGGCGTTGCCGGCCAGCCCGTTGAAGGCGTTCACCGTGTACCAGTTGGTCGCGCCGTCCACCCAGCGCTGGGTGGAGCGGTCGTAGCGCCGCTGGGCGGACGCCAGGCGGAAGGTCGTCATCGCGGTGCCGCTCGTCGTGTCGACGCTGCGCGGCTCGGTGCCGATGACTCCGATGACGGTCAGGGTGTCGGTCATGCTGCTGTCCTCTCCTCGGTCGCCGCCACGGGCGACGCTCCTCTGCTCCCGACGCGACTGCGACGGGGGCGCCGCCCGGGCGGAGGGGGCTGGAACCGCCCGGGCGACGCAGGGACAGTGTCGCGACGAAGGGCCCGCCTCCGTGGTGGAGGCGGGCCCTTCGGTGGAGACCCGGCGAGATCGTCGCCTGGGGAGGAGCGCTAGGACGCGAGAATGTACTTCGAGTAGGACTTGCGGATCTTGTTCACCTTCGGCAGCGCCACGGCGAGGCAGTAGCCCTGACCGGGGTTCTTGGCGAAGAAGTCCTGGTGGTAGTCCTCGGCCTCGTGGTAGGCGCCCAGCGGCGCGATCTCGGTGACGATCGGGCCGTCCCACCACTCGGACGCGCGGTCGCGAGCGGTCTCGAACAGCTCCCTCTCCTCGTCGGAGGAGTAGTACATCGCCGAGCGGTACTGGGTGCCGACGTCGTTGCCCTGGCGGTTGAGCTGCCGCGGGTCGTGCAGCGTGAAGAACACGTCGAGGATCACCTGCTCCGGGATCACCCCGGGGTCGAAGGTGACGGCGACGGCCTCCGCGTGCCCGGTGCGGCCCGTGCAGACGGACTCGTAATCGGGGTTCGGGGTGGTTCCGCCGGTGTAGCCGGAGACGACGTCGGTCACGCCGTCGAGGACGCGGTAGACGGCGTCCAGACACCAGAAGCATCCTCCGGCGAGTACGAATGTGCGCATTGCGTGTGACTCACTTCCTGTCGCATCGACGCGGCCGGGGTGCCGGGCGCGTCCTCCGATCCAACACGCTCCGCCGCGTCCGCATTCCGCAGCGCTCACCCCCTGGAATAGAGTCGCCGGGTGAGCTACGACGCCGCCCCCGCCCGCTACGACGCCATGGACTACCGACGCGCAGGACGGAGCGGGCTGATGCTGCCCGCCCTCTCGCTCGGCCTCTGGCACAACTTCGGATCCGACCGCCCCCTCGACACCCAGCGCGCGATCCTGCGCCGCGCGTTCGATCTGGGGATCACCCACTTCGACCTCGCGAACAACTACGGACCGCCCTACGGCGCCGCGGAGACCGCGTTCGGCCGCCTGTTCGCCGAGGACTTCCGCCCCTACCGCGACGAGATGGTCATCTCCTCCAAGGCCGGCTACGACATGTGGCCCGGCCCCTACGGCGACGGCGGCTCGCGCAAGTACCTGCTCTCCTCGCTGGATCAGAGCCTGACCCGGCTCGGGCTCGACTACGTCGACGTCTTCTACTCGCACCGCCCCGACGCCGAGACGCCGATCGAGGAGACGATGGGCGCGCTGGTCGCGGCCGTCGAGCAGGGCAAGGCGCTGTACGTCGGCATCTCGAACTACAGCCCCGAGCAGACCCGCGCCGCCGAGGCCGCCCTCGCCGGCAGCGGCGTGCACCTGCTGCTGCACCAGCCGCGCTACTCCCTCTTCGACCGCCACATCGAGGACGGCCTCTTCCCGGTCCTCGACGAGATCGGCACGGGCTGCATCGTCTTCTCGCCGCTCGCGCAGGGGCTGCTGACCGACCGCTACCTCGACGGCACGGTGCCCGCGGGCTCCCGCGCCGCGACGTCGCGCTTCCTCTCCTCCGACCGGATCGACGAGAAGTACCTCGAGCGAGTGCGCGGCCTGAACGCGATCGCCCAGGGCCGCGGCCAGACCCTCGCGCAGCTCGCCCTGAGCTGGGTGCTGCGCGTGCCGACGGTCACGAGCGCGATCATCGGCGCCTCGAGCGTCGCCCAGCTGGAGCAGAACGTCGCGGCCCTCGAGGCCGGACCCCTGACGGAGTCGGAGACCGCCGCGATCGAGGAGTTCGCGGTGCACGGGACGTCGTTGAACTGACGTTCCGAACCGACCGCCGCGGGCCGGCGGCGATGTCGGTGGTCGCTCGTAGTCTGCGAGAGCACTCGGCCGGTGGGTGCTCCCGCACACGACGACCAGCAGGAGGAAGCAGTGTCCCTCACCACCCTTCACGCCACCCGCGTCCCGCCCACCCTCACCCGCGTGAACGCGCGCCTCTGGCGCGTGAGCACCGGCGCGGGCTCGATCGTGGGCCACGTCGAGCTCGTCGAGGGGCCGCAGGGCGAGAAGTACCGCGCCCGGCTCCTCCGTGCCGGGATGCCGTCCGGACCCGAGATCGGCGAGTTCTGGAGCGTCGAGGACGCGATCGAGGTCTTCCGGGTCGCCTGAGCCCCGGCTCGGCGCGCCGATCCCCCGGGGGTCGGCGCGCCTGACCCGCCTGCCGCCGGGCCCCGGGCTAACGTTCGGCTCATGCAGTGGTGGAACGAATTCGTGACCTGGGTCCAGACGGCCGAAGGGCGCCAGTCGGTGTTCGTCGCCGCGCTCGTCCTCCTCGCCGTGATCGTCGGGGTGATCGTGGCCGCGCTCGTCCTCCGCTCGGCGGTCGCGCGCCTCATCCGGCAGCAGGAGCACGAGCGCAAGAACGCGGTCATCGCGACGCTCATCGATGCCGCGGTCGACGCGTCGGCGTGGAACGTGCTCAGCCAGTCCGAGCGCATCCTCAGCGACCGCGCCGCGGCGCAGGCCGAGACGCACCTCCGCCTCCTGCCGGTCAAGGGCTCGGGAGTGGCGGCCAACTGGGCCGCGCACGAGCTCGCCGACCTCAAGCACACCTCGTCGACGGGCGGCTACCAGACGCAGGCGAGTGTCGGCGAGTTCCGCGACCGCCTCGTGCTCTGGCGAGACAAGCCGAACCGCGCCCGCAAGGCCTTCCTCGCCGACCTCGAGCGCTGGCGCTTCTCGGAGACCTCGCGTCCCGAGACGCCGAAGACCGGCGCCTCGACGGAGACGTCGAGCGACCGCGCCCCGGAGCCGGCGCACTCCACTCCCGCCGCCGCGGCCACCCCGGTCGTCATCGGAGCAGCATCGTCGGAGCCGACCGCCGCGTTCGAGCGTCCGTCGACGCCGACCATCGTCCTGCCGCCCGCCGCGGAGGGCCCCCACACCGACGAAACGCGCCGACTTCTCGCCGACGTCGACCGCCTCGACGTCCCCTCGCGGGAGCGCACCGTCGAGGAGCTCCCGCCCGTCGAGCAGCCCGCGGCGAGCACCCCGGCGACCCCCGCGGACGAGTCGGACGACACTCCGGCGGACCGGGATCAGAGCACCGCGACCGCCCGCCCGGCCGAGTAGCCGACCTCCGGGACGAAGAGAAGGCCCCGATCGCGTATGCGATCGGGGCCTTCTCCGTGGTGCAGTTCGTACGCCTCAGACGTGCGCATCTCGAGCACGAGCGACTCGACCGACCAGCACAGCGAGGGGCGCCGCGATGATCGTCCACGCGACGGCGATTCCGCCGAGGATGGCGAGGAGCAACATGGTCGTACCTCCGTTTCTTACGTCGTTGTAATTCCGGTGCTCGCCCAGCCTAGGGGCGGGTGGAGGGCCGGAACCGCTGATGCGACGAAACACGCCGGTGTTGCTCAGATTTCTGCACTGTGCTAGCGGCACCCGGACCGCGAGCCCGCGTCCGGGGGACGTCCTGGCCCGCGTCCGGGGCACGTCCGCGAGCCGGTGACGGGCGACGGAGAACGAGGCCCCGGGGAAGAGCCGGCACGGGGCCCGCGGACGCGGACGTGCCCCCGGCAGGACTCGAACCTGCGACCGTCAGATTAGAAGGCTGCTGCTCTATCCGCTGAGCTACGGGGGCGTCTCGCCAGGGTACTACGGGGCTTCCGGGGGGCGGCGTCGCCACGGCGCCGGCGGAAGAGCGACCTCAGGCGCCCCGGACGAGCCCCAGCACGCCGACGACCAGTGAGACGACCGCGAGCAGCAGCGAGATCCCGATCAGGACCGTGTGGACGCGGAGGAAGGTCGTGGCCCGGCCCGAGGCGTCGCGGGCCCGCGGGTCCTTGCGCACCCGGCGGAGGAACGGCGGCCAGACGACGGCGTTCCAGACGGCGTTGGCGATCAGCAGCACGCAGACGAGGATCATCACGGAGACCGAGTCTAGGAGGCGCTCCCCCGGCGCCGCGGCCGTGTCGGTGGCCGCGGATAGACTGCGGCGCATGAGTAGCGCCCCCGACCGTCTTGTCTGGATCGACTGCGAGATGACGGGACTCGACCTCGCCGTCGACGAGCTCGTCGAGATCGCCGTGATCGTCACCGACTTCGATCTCGAACCCCTCGACGAGGGGCTGTCGATCGTGATCCGCCCCGACGCCTCGGCGCTGGAGAACATGGGCGACTTCGTCCGGAACATGCACGAGACCTCGGGCCTCCTCAAGGAGATCCCGAACGGCGTGAGCGTCGCCGAGGCCGAGTACGAGGTCCTCGAGTACGTGCTCAAGCACGTCCCCGCCGAGCAGCAGGCGCCGCTCGCCGGCAACTCGATCGGCACCGACCGCGCCTTCCTGGTCAAGTTCATGCCGCGTCTCGACGCGCACCTGCACTACCGCAACGTCGACGTCTCGACCGTCAAGGAGCTGGCCCGCCGCTGGTTCCCGCGCATCTACTTCAACGCCCCGGCCAAGCACGGCGGCCACCGCGCCCTCGCCGACATCCTCGAGAGCATCCGCGAGCTCCGCTTCTACCGGCGGGCCGTCTTCGTCCCCGAGCCGGGCCCCACCTCCGCCGAGGTGCAGGCGGTCTCGGCCGCCGTCGTGGACGAGTTCGCCTCGCGGATGTAGTACTCTCGTACAGTTGCTTCGCGGGTCACCCCCGCGGAACACCGTCCTGGTGGGTATAGCTCAGTTGGCAGAGCGCCTGGTTGTGGTCTAGGAGGTCGCGGGTTCGAGCCCCGTTACTCACCCCAGTCGAGAAGGCCCGGAGTCGTGGACTCCGGGCCTTCCGTCTTCCCGCCGCTCCTCCCGGCCGACGACACGAGCAGACCGGCGACACGACCCGATCGACGACGAGAGGCCAGGCGATGCTCACCCTCGACGAGGCCGGGTTCGAGACGCTGGTCGTCGCCGAGCTCGACGCCCTCCCGGACGACATGGTCGACGGACTCGAGAACGTCGTCTTCGTCGTCGAGGACCGCCCGGAGGACGGCTCGCTCGACCTGCTCGGCCTCTACGACGGCGTCGCGCTGACCGAGCGCGAGCGCTACGGCTTCGGCGAGATGCCCGACCGGATCATCCTCTACCGCGAGCCCCACCTCGCCGCCTGCGAGACGCTCGACGAGCTGCGCGACGAGATCCACGTCACCCTCGTCCACGAGATCGCGCACTTCTACGGGATCGACGACGACCGGTTGCACGAGCTCGGCTGGGCCTGACTCCTCAGTCCTCCCGAACGCCTGCGGGGTCGCTCGAGTCGAGCACCAGGTCGGCACCCTCGTGCGGTCGCTCCCGCACGCAGTAGCGCCGGAACTGAGCGTCCCAGGAGTCCCAGTGCGGCTCGAAGAGCGCGCCGTCGCGGGCGAGCGCGCGCTGCTTCCGCTGCGCCTCGTCCGCTTCGATCCACACGGTCAGATCGGCGAAGCGCCGGCTCCGCTCCCCCGCGGCGCCGCAGCCCTCCAGCAGAAGGAGCGGCGCACCGGCCGTGCGCGGCCCCGCGGTCGTGTCGGCCGCCCAGTTCCAGGTCTGCCAGCGCGCGCCGAGCCCGAGCGCGTGCGGCCGGACGATCCGTTCCGCTGCGATCGCGACCGAGCGGTCCAGCCCCGACCAGCCGGGGTAGACGTCGTCCATCCGCACGAGCGCAGCCGCGGGAGCGCGGGCGGTCCCCCGCAGCTCCGCCAGCAGCGCCAGCGCGAAGGTCGACTTCCCCGAGCCGCTCGGCCCGTCGAGCAGCACCGTGCGCGCCCGACCGGCGACGAGCCGACGGGCGAGGACGCGTGCCGTCGCGCCGGTGAGGTGCCGCGGATCAGCCATTCAGCACGAAGCTCCAGGCGCCGGTGAGCACGGCCGCGGTGATCGCGAGAGCCGCGATCGCCGCGCCGCCCAGCACCAGCAGCACGTCGAACGGGCCCAGGCGGGACACCCGCGCCCAGGTCCGCGGGGTGTCCGCGCCGAAGCCCTTCGCCTCCATCGCCGTGGCGAGCCTGCTGCCCCGTCGGATCGCCAGCACCAGCAGCGAGAAGCTGCGGGCGCCGAGGCTCTTCACCGCCGCGATCGGTCCGCGTCCGTCGGCCACTCCCCGCGCCCGGCGGGCCATCGCGAGAGTGCGCCAGTCGTCGCTGAGCAGGCCGACGAGCCGCATGCCCGCGAGGCCGCCGAGGACGAAGCGGGCCGGCAGCCGGAGGATCTGGGCCAGGCCGTCCGCGAGATCGGTGGGGTCGGTCGTCGCGATCAGCACCACGCTGGGCAGGCCGATGGCGAGCACGCGCAGAGCGATCGCGCCGCCGAGGGCGACCGAGCCCTCCGTGACGGAGACGAAGAGGAACTGCCCCAGCACAGCGCCGCTGTCCCGTCCGTAGAGCACGGTCGTGATGCCCGCGAGCGGCGCCGCGATCCAGACCGGAGCCGTGCGGCGCACCAGGTCGCCGGGGCGGAGCCCGACGAAGGGCAGCACGAGCAGTTCGAGCGCGAGCGCGGTCGCCGCCGAGACGACGTCGACCGTCAGGATCAGGACGACGGCGATGACGAGGCTCGCGAGGAGCTTCGCGACGGGGTTCGCCCGGGCGATGCGCCCGCGGGCCGGGACCGCGTCCAGGAGCGTCATCCGGGCACCACCGTCGGCTCGCCGAGGCGGACCACGGCGTCGGCGAGGGCCGTCACCAGGTGCTCGTCGTGCGTGACGGCGAGCACGGCGCGTCCGTCCGCGCGCAGCTCGGCGAGGAGGTCGACGACCACGTCCCAGGTCCGCCGGTCCTGGCCGAAGGTCGGCTCGTCGAGCACGACGACGGCGGGGCGCCGGACCAGCGCCGAGGCGACGGTGAGCCGCCGCTTCTCGCCGCCGGAGAGGGTGAAGGGGTTCGCGTCGGCGAGGTGCGCGAGTCCGAGCCGCTCGAGCAGCTCGTCGGCGCGGCGCCGCTCCGCCTCGTCGCGGACGCCGAGGTGCAGCTCCTGGCGCACCCGCGCCGTGAGGAACTGGTGCTCCGGCTCCTGGAAGACCATGGCGACCCGGTCGCTGAGCTGCCGCGAGCTCCAGCGGTGCGGGTGCGGAGAGGCTCCGTCGCGCACCGCCGGCGACGCGACGATCTCGCCCCGGGCCGGCGGGAGCAGGCCGGCCAGCGTCAGCGCGAGCGTCGACTTGCCGGCGCCGTTCGGACCGAGGACGGCGGTCACCCGGCCGGCAGCGAGAGAGAGGTCGAGGCCTTCGGCGATCAGGGGCGGGGTGCGGCGCCCGAAGACCGGTCGGGCGAGATCGAGCGCCGTCGCGCTCAGGGCGATCGGCGCCGGTCCGGTCGCCTCGACGCGCCGCTCGGGGTGCTCGCCCGGGAGCCAGACTCCCGCGGCCTCGAGGACGCCGCGGGCGCGCTCGATCACCGGACGCGGTTCGCCGTCGGCCACGACGGTGCCGTCGGCGCCGAGCACGACGATCCGGTCGACCAGGTCGATCCAGACGTCGACGCGGTGCTCGACGACGATCAGGGTGGCGCCGGTGCGCGCCGTGGTCCGCTCGACCGCCGAGCGGACCTCCTGGACGCCGCGGGGGTCGAGGTTCGCGGTCGGCTCGTCGAGCAGCAGGAGCCGAGGCTGCATCGCGAGGACGCAGGCGAGGGCGAGCCGCTGCTTCTGGCCGCCGGACAGCGCGGAGGTCGACCGGTCGAGAGCGACGTCGAGACCGACGTCGTCGAGCGCGCGCCGGACCCGGGCCGGGATCTCCGCGCGCGGAACGCCGAGGTTCTCGCAGGCGAAGCCGACGTCGTCCCCGACCCGCGCGAGCACGGCTTGGGTGTCGGGGTCCTGGAGCACGAGACCGGCGACGCCGCGGCGCTCGCCCGGCGACCCGCCGTCGATGCTCAGCTCGCCCTCGTCGGCGCCGTCCTCCTCGCCGCCGAGGACACCGGCCAGCGCGTGCAGCAGCGTGCTCTTGCCCGCGCCGGACGGGCCGAGGAGAAGGACGCGCTCCCCCGGCCGCACGTCGAGATCGAGCCCCGTGACGGCCGCGCTCGACCGGCCCGCGTGCCGCCAGCTCCAGCCCTGGGCACGGATCGACGCACCGCTCATCGAGCGCTCGCGCCCGCCCCCTCGACCACGCGGCCCTCCCGGCCCGAGACGAAGCGGTCCAGCGCTCCGGAGGCGGCGAGCCCGCGCACCGCGAACCAGGGCAGGAGCCCGGCCAGCACCGCGCCCGACACGAGGGACGACACGACGTAGACCGTGCGGAACAGGTCGTCGACGGCGGGGTAGTAGACCAGCAGGTCGTTGACGGCGAGGGCGAGACCGGCACCGGCCCCGGCCAGCATCGCGACGAGCGGGCGACCGCTGCGGTAGAGGAAGAGGGCGAGCACGATCTCGGCGCCCAGGCCCTGGACGAGTCCGGAGAGCAGCACGGCGAAGCCCCACTGGGTGCCGATCAGGGCGGAGACGACCGCGGCGAGGAGCTCGGTGTAGAGCGCCGCACCGGGCTTGCGGATGATGAGGCCGCCGAGCACGCCGGCGAAGAGCCAGCCGCCGCCGAGGAGGCCGCCGAGACCGGGGAGGAACTCGAAGGCGACGCCGAGGACATTGGTCGCGAGTCCCCACGCCCAGAAGACGATGCCCGCGGCCACGGCGACGACGCTCGCCACGACGATGTCGACGACCCGCCAGCGGAGATCGCGGGGACGGCCGCCGGAGGAGGTCCGTCCGGTACCGGTGGTGCTCTGCGCCGCGGTGTTCTGCGCTGCTTTGTTCTGCACTGACGTGCCCTTTCGTGGAAGCGAAACGGGGCACGGGTGGAAGAAGAGGAGATCGAAACGTTCCTTCGCTGGCATGACCCAGATCAGGTTCGACGGTCGAAGGCTGCTGCCTTCCTCTCAGCCCGGTGCACCGGACTCCCGTGTTCGTCAGCAATCATAGACAGCATGTCGTGGTCGGTGGTGCTCGTCCTCGCCGCGGTCCTCGTGGTGCTCCTGCAGGTGCTGCTCTGGCGGCGCCGGTTCCGGATCCGCCGCGAGCTGCTCAGCTACGGCACCCGGGTGCCCGGTCGCGTGGTCGCCCACGACCCGAGCAGAGGCGACGCCTCGGCGGCCCGGGATCTGGGGCGACTGCTGGTCGCCTACCGTCTCGTCGACGGCGAGGAGCGGCACGCGGTCAAGACTCCGTGGAAGCGCGGCGACGCCTGGATGGCGGGCGAGCCGGTCGCGGTGATCTACGACCCGCGCCGTCCGAACGACGCCGAGCGCCTGCTCGTCGGCTTCGGCCGGACGAAGAAGACCTGGTTCACGGCGCGGCCCCAGCGCTGAGGCCGCGCCGGATCCTCTACTTCTTGAGCGCGCGGATGATCCGCGCGAGCGCCTTGCCGGAGACCCACACGAGCGGGACGCCGACGGCGAGGACCGAGACGATGTTCGGCTGGAAGCGCAGGCCGAGGTCGTCCTTGATGTAGGCGCCGATCGGGACCACGGCGCCGCCGCCGCCTCCTCCGCCGCCCTCCTGGCCGTCCTCGGAGCCGCTGCCGCCGCCGAAGCCGAACCAGCGGAGCGTGACGGGGACGAGCGAGACGCCGTCGACCTCGATCGGGTCTCCGTAGCTCGTCGCGGCACCCGCGGAGGTCACTTTGTCGGCCAGGGAGACAGCGATGTTGGGCATGGCCCGACGCTACTCCGCGGGCCGAACGGGCGACAAGCGGCGCACCGGCGCGCACAGGACTCCCTCACCTCCTCCCGGAGGTCTGCTGCGATGATCGTCGGATGCCGTCCCGCCCGCGCCGCCGCCGACCAGGACGCGCCGCGTCCGTCGCGGTCGCGAGTCTGCTGCTGGCGGCGTTCCTCGCCTTCCACCGCGGACTCTGGGACGCCGCGGGCTGGCTGTCGGTCGTCGAGACGGCGATCCCCTGGTCCGGCCTGGCCGTGCTGCTCCTCCTCTCGGCCGCGATCGCCCTGCGCTCGAGGGGTGCCGGAGCCGCGGTCACCGTGCTGGTGACGGTCTACGGCGTGCTCGTGCTCCCCGTGGCGCTGCCCGCTCCCGCCGTCCGCTCGGGCTCCTTCACCGTCGTTAGCCAGAATCTCGGCACCCGCGACGACGCCGGCGCCCTCGCCGCCGAGCTGGCGAGCCGGGAGCCCGACGTGCTCACCTTCCAGGAGCTCGACGGCGACGCGCGGGAGGCGGTCGACGCCGAGCTCTCCGACGAGTACCCGCACTCCTACGTGGTCGGCACCGTCGGGCTGTGGAGCCGCACCGAGCTCTCGAACGGCGAGCCGCTCGATCTGGGCCTCGACTGGAATCGTGCTCTCGCCGTGGACGTGGACACGCCACTCGGGGCGACGCGCCTCTTCGTGGTGCACCTCGCCTCGCTCCGCCTCGGCGATCACGCCGAGCGCGACACGATGCTGGGCGGGCTCGCCTCCGCCCTCGCGGACGACGGCTCAGCGCGCCGGCTCGTCGTCGGCGACTTCAACACCGCGACGGACGACCACCTGCTGGCGCCCGTGCTGAACGAGGCCCGCCTGGTCCGCACGTCCGGCATCGGCTTCCCGGCGACCTGGCCGGCGCTGCTCCCGCTGGTCTCCCTCGATCACGCGCTGGCCGACGGCGTGCCCGCCGCGACCCTCGAGGTCCTGCCGCGGAACGGCTCGGACCACCGGCCGATCAGTCTGACGATCGGTTCCGCGTAGCGAGGGTGTCGCTGATGTCGATGCCCTTGGCCGACTCCGGGGCGGAGCGCGAGAGCAGCGACGCCGGCCGCACGGCGCCGGTGCCGAAGCGGGCGGAGACGCCGTCGACCGCGAGCTCGGCGTCGCGCCAATCGTCGGAGTCGCTCCAGAGCGAGAACGCGACGTCGTCGCCCTCGACGAGCTGCTCGCCGCGGACGCCGATCAGCCGGACCGGCCGGCGCAGCGGGTTCGCCGCCTCCAGCAGTGCCGAGGACGCGTCGTAGAGCACCCGCGCCACGTCGGTCGCCTCGGGGAGGGTGCGCGAGCGGGTCAGCGTGCTGAAGTCGCCGAAGCGGACCTTGACGGCCACGGTGCGGCAGCGGACGCCGGAGCGGCGCATCCGCACGGCGACCTTGTCGCACAGGCGCAGCAGCTCGCGGCGGACGAGCTCCGGGTCGGCGACGTCGTCCGCGAAGGTGATCTCGTGGCCGGCGCTCTTCTCGATCTGCCGGGTGTCGACCGGGCGCGGATCGACGCCGTTGGACAGGGCGTGCAGGCGGCGCCCGGTGGCCTCGCCGAGCGCCGAGACGAGGGAGGCGAGCGGAGTGGTCGCGACATCGGCCACGGTGCGCAGGCCCCGCCGCACCAGCGCCTCCTCGGTGCTCGCCCCGACGCCCCAGAGGGCGCTCACCGGCAGCGGGTCGAGGAACGCCTGCACGCCGTCGGACGGCACGACGAGCAGGCCGTCGGGCTTGGAGCGGCCGGAGGCGAGCTTCGCGACGAACTTGGTACTGGCGATGCCGACGGAGCAGGTGAGACCGAGCTCGGCGTGCACGCGCCGGCGGATCTCGGTGCCGATGGCCCAGGGCGAGCCGGAGATCCGCCGGGCACCGGCGACGTCGAGGAAGGCCTCGTCGATGCTGAGCCGCTCGACGAGCGGGGTGAAGGAGTCGAAGATCGCCATCACCCGGCGCGAGGCCTCGCGGTAGCGGTCCATGTGCGGCTCGAGGATGATCGCGTGCGGGCAGCGGCGGAGCGCCACGGCCATCGGCATCGCCGAGTTGATGCCGTACTTGCGCGCTTCGTAGGTCGCGGCCGTCACCACCGAGCGCGAGCCGATGTGCCCGACGACGACCGGCTTGCCGCGCAGCTCCGGGTGCTCGAGCAGCTCGACGGAGGCGAAGAACGCGTCCATGTCGACGTGCAGGATGCTCGCGCGCGGGTCGTCGAAGGGCTCGGTCGTGACCTGCCGCCCCGTGCCGTCCTGCTTGCTCACGTTCCGCCCTGCTCGAGTGGCGCACCGCTCCCCATGACGGCGGTGCTTCCGAGGATCATGGTCGCACGCACCACCGACACCGGTGCCGGGCGCGAGCCCGCACCGGCGACGACCTCTCCCGGCGGGAATGGCGGCGCCGCCGCCGAGGTTGACCCGAGCACCCCGACGACTCCCGGAGAAGACATGACGCACGAGCACGAGCCCGACTCCCCCGACTCCGACCTGAGCCTCTGGCTCGACCTGCAGGCCCGCGCGCACGCCGCGTTCGAGATCCGCCTCGATGCGGTGGTGGACTGGGCCGCACCGACCCCCGACACCGAGTGGGACACCCGCGCGCTCGTGCTGCACGTGGTCCGCGAGCAGCAGCGGGCGCACACGCTGCTCTCCGGCGGCGACGAATCGCCGATCCGCCTCGAGCCGGTGGCCGCGGACCTCCGCAGCGAGTGGACCCGGGTGACGACTGTGCTGCGCGCGGTGTCGCGCGAGGTCGACCCCCGGGCCGAGCTGCGCCTGGGCCGCGACACCGTCACCGCGCTGGAGCTGCTGCAGGAGCAGGTCGCCGACATCACGGTGCACACCTGGGACCTCGCGCGCGCCACCGGGAGCGAGGAGGCGATGGAGGAGGGCCTCGTCGCCGCCGTCTGGGAGCTCTTCGCGCCGCAGGAGGAGACGCTGCGCGCGAGCGGGCTGTTCGCCGCTCCGGTCCCGATCGATGCGACCGCGCCGCTGCAGAGCCGGCTGCTGGCGGTCACCGGTCGCGACGACCGCCTCGCCGCCTGAGCCGCGGCACCTGAGCTGCAGCACCTGAGCCGCAGCACCTGAGAACGGCCCCAGGCTGCCGACGGCAGGATGGGGAGGTCCGCGCCCGCCGCGCGGACGAGAACCGGGGCGCACCGCCCCGACGAAGAGAGGACAGTCCATGACACGCGTCGCCGTCATCGGAGCACACGGCAAGGTCGGCCAGCAGATCCTCCATCTGCTCTACGACGCCGGACACGAGGCGGTCGGAGTCGTCCGCAACCCCGACCACTCGGAGGACATCGTCCGCCTCGGCGGAGAGCCGCTGGTCCACGACCTCGAGCACTCCACCGCCGAGGACTTCGCCGGGAGGCTGGAGGGCGTCGACGCCCTCGTCTTCACCGCCGGCGCCGGACCCGACTCCGGCCCCGAGCGCAAGCGCACGGTCGACCTCGGCGCCTCCGTGCTCAGCCAGGAGGCGGCCGCGATCGCCGGCATCCGCCGCTTCGTGCAGATCAGCGCGATCGGCGTCGACGCGCCGCTCGCCGACGACACCGAGGAGGGCTGGCGCGCGTACGTCGAGGCCAAGCGCGACGCCGACACGGCGCTGCGCGGCACCGACCTGGACTGGACGATCCTCCGTCCCGGCGGCCTCACCAACGACGAGGGCACCGGCCGCATCGAGCTCGGCGAGAGCGTCGAGAAGGGCAGCATCCCGCGCGAGGACGTCGCCGCGACCGTGATCGCGGTGCTGGCCGACCCCTCGTCGATCGGCAGCACCTGGGAGATCGTCTCGGGCGACGTCGCCATCGAGGACGCCGTCTCCCAGGGCGCCTGAGCGCCGTCTCCCGGCGTCGTCGGACGCCCGGAGCCCTGCGCCTAGAGTGGGGCGGGTGAGCACTCACCCGCCCCGCCCCTGGATCCGCAGCTACGCAGACAAAGTGCCGGAGGAGCTGGAGCTCCCGACCGGCTCGCTCGTCGACATCGTCGCCGAATCGGCCGAGCGCTATCCGCACCAGGTCGCGCTCGAGTTCTTCGGCCGATCGACCAGCTACGCCCAGCTCGCCGATGACGTGGAGCGCGCCGCGGAGGGACTGCGGCGACTCGGGGTCCGCGACGGCGACCCCGTCGCCCTGATCCTGCCGAACTGCCCGCAGCACGTCGTCGCCTTCTACGCGGTGCTGCGCCTCGGCGCCGTCGTCGTCGAGCACAATCCGCTCTACACGCCGCGCGAGCTGCGGCACCAGTTCGAGGACCACGGCGCGCGGGTCGCGATCGCCTGGGACCGCGTGGTCCCGACCGTGCAGGACCTGCCCGAGGACCTCGGCGTGGGCACAGTCGTCTCGGTCGACCTCACGCGGGCGATGCCGGCTCCGATGCGCGCCGCGCTCCGCCTGCCGATCCGGAAGGCCCGCGAGTCGCGCGCCGCCCTGACCGGGAAGGTCCACGGCGCGATCGAGTGGGACTCGCTGCTGCGCCGACGGCTCGACCCGGCGCACCCGCGTCCGACGGCGGACGACCTCGCCGTCATCCAGTACACCAGCGGCACGACGGGAGCCCCGAAGGGTGCCGAGCTGACGCACCTCAATCTCACGGCGAACGCCGCGCAGTCGCGCGCCTGGGTGCCCACGGTGCGCCGCGGCGACTGCGTGGTCTACGCGGTCCTGCCCATGTTCCACGCCTACGGGCTCACGCTCTGCCTGACCTTCGCCATGAGCATGGGCGCGCGCCTCGTGCTGTTCCCGAAGTTCGACCCGGACCTGGTCCTCAAGGTCGTCCGCAAGCACCCGGCGACCTTCCTGCCGGCGGTGCCGCCGATCGCCGAGCGGCTCGCCCTGCGCGCGAAGGAGAAGGGCGTCTCGCTGCAGGGCATCGAGATCGCGATCTCGGGCGCGATGCCGCTCGACCCGGATCTGGTCGAGTCGTTCGAGGCGCTGACCGGCGGCACGCTCGTCGAGGGCTACGGGCTGTCCGAGACCTCCCCCGTGCTGATGGCGAACCCGGTCAGCACGGCGCGCCGCGCGGGCACCGTCGGATTGCCGCTGCCCGGCACGGACGTGCGCATCGTCGATCCGGAGGACCCGGAGACCGAGGTCGAGGCCGGCGGGCAGGGCGAGCTCGTCGTGCGCGGTCCGCAGGTGTTCCGCGGCTACCACCGCAAGCCCGACGAGACCGCGGCCGTGTTCACCGCCGAGGGCTGGTTCCGCACCGGAGACATCGCCACCATCGACGAGGACGGCTTCGTCACCATCGTCGACCGGATCAAGGAGCTGATCATCACCGGCGGCTTCAACGTCTCGCCGTCCGAGGTCGAGGAGGTGCTCCGCCGGCTGCCGGCCGTCCGCGACGTCGCCGTGGTCGGGCTGCCGGACGACCGCAGCGGCGAGCAGGTCGCCGCTGCGGTCGTCCTCGAGCCGGGCGCCCATCTCGATCAGGAGGAGGCGCGCCGCACCGTGCGCGAGGCGCTCACGCCCTACAAGGTGCCGAAGCGGATCGTCGTCGTCGACGAGCTGCCGCGCAGCATGATCGGCAAGGTGCTCCGCCGCGAGGTGAAGGCGCTGCTGCTCGACGGGTCCTGAGGCAGGGCGGCCTCGCGCCGGGCCTCAGGACTCGCGGGGGTCAGAAGTCGAAGCCTCCGCCGAAGTCGCCGCCGCCGATGTCGCCGCCACCGAAGTCGCCGCCACCGAAGTCGCCTCCGCCGTAGTCGCCGCCCGCATCACCGGCACCGGCGTCGCCGCCGTCCGCTCCCGCGTCTGCGCCCTCGGCGCCGTCGGCGCCCTCGGCCTGGACGGACTCGCCGACCCCGTCGGGGATGAACGCGTCGGCGATGGCGGAGCCGATCACGAAGCCGGCGATGGTGCCGAGCATCGACGAGGCGAGCACGCCGCCGAAGCCCATGCCGCCTGCGCCGCCGCCGGAGAAGCGGCGCTCCATGAAGCCGGGCTGGCGGAGCTCGCTGCGCGTCGCCGACTGGGCGAGCGACCGCGCGTCGTCCGAGCGGGGCGCGTCGCCCGCGGGGGCGCCCTCGCTGAGCTCGCGGAAGACCTGCTGGCGCTGCTCGGGCGTGAGCTGCTCGAACGCCTCGCGGTGCACCTGCTCGATCGCCTCGGGCGGGGCGGTGCGCAGGAGGTAGCGGTAGCGCTCGATCGCGATCTCGTCCTTGCTGCGCGCGGACTGCGCGGGCGGGGTGCCGTAGGACGGCGCGTCGGCGCGGCGCTCCGCGGCCGCAGGGGCCGGGTAGCCGGTGGCGGGGCGGCGCTCCTCGGGTCGCTCTTCGCGGCCCAGCAGTCGGTCCAGGAATCCCATGATCTCCTCCTCGGCGCGGCAGGATGCGCACGCACAGCGCAACGCTATGCCTCCCTCCGCGGCGATCGCTGAGGGTTCACTCAGAGCGAGCCCGGCGTCGACGGTCGCGGGCGAGCGCGGGTCTCGATACGCCCCTCCCGGGGCTACTCGACCAGCAAGAACGCGAGTTCGACGCCAGGAGCCGTGCTGATCGAGTAGCCCGCGCAGCGGGCGTATCGAGATCCACCCCCGTCAGCACGCCGGTCTGAAGAACCGGACCCCTGGAAACCGTGGGTCTCGATACGCCCCTCCGGGGCTACTCGACCAGCATGATGGCGCGGCTCGCGGCACGCGAGACCTCCCCGGCGGGTCAGGCGGACTCGCGGAGGACGAGCTGGTGGCGGACGGTGCGGTGCACCGACGGGCCGCCCTTGGGCAGCTCGCCGGCGATCATGGCGACGGCGAGGTCGAGGGCGTGCCGGGCGAGCTCGTCGAGGTCGACGGCGAGGGTCGTCAGCGTCGGGGCGAGCAGCCGTCCGATCGACAGGCCGTCGATCCCGACCACCCGGACGTCGCCGGGGACGTCGACTCCGGCACGGCGGCAGGCCGAGAGCACGCCGAGGGCGCAGAGGTCGTTGAAGGCGACGATCGCATCCGCCGTCCGCGGCCGGGCGACGATCCGCTCGGTCGCATCCGCGGCGGCCTGGGCGGTCGGACCCGCAGCGCGCACGACGGAGGGCTCGAGCCCGTGCGCGGCGAACGCGCGGACCAGCAGCTCCGCACGCCTGCTCGGCCGGGAGTCGCCCGAGACGTCCACGATCACCGGACGCCGCACGCCCGCTCCGGCGAGATGCTCCGCCAGCGCGTCGACGGCGTCGGAGTGGTCGAGCAGCACCGCCCCCCGCAGCGGGTCGCCGGTGGGATCGAGCTCGACGACCGGCACGGAGCCGAGCCGCTCGATCCACTCGGCCGCCCGGTCGCCGAAGGTGCCGATGACGGCGTCGGTCTGCGCGCCGAGCGCCTGGATCATCCGGTCGGAGTCGGCGGCGAGCCCGACGTCGGCGAGCGAGACGTTCCAGCCGCGCGCCGCGGCGACCCGGACCACCGCCGAGGCGAGCTCGGGCGACCACGGGTTCCGCAGATCGTCGACGACGAGTCCGAGCTGGTGCTCCCCGCCCGTCACCAGCCCGCGGCCGAACCGCGACGGCCGGTAGGACAGCTGCTCCGCGGCGTCGAGGACCCGCTGCTTCGTCTCCTCGCTGATCCCTGGCATGCCGTTCATCGCCCGGGTGACGGTCTGGCGGGAGACCCCGGCGGCGGCCGCGACGTCGTGGATCGTCGCGCGGCCGCCCGCCGCGGCTCCGGTCAGGCGCGGAGGTCGAGCCACGCCGTCTGCTCCGGAGTCAGCTCGATCGACAGGCCGCGCATCGACGAGCGGAGCTCGGTGATCGTGCGCGGTCCGAAGAGCGGGAAGGTCGGGAACGGCTGCGCGAGCACGTAGGCGAGCGCGATCGCCGTCGCTCCGACGCCGTGCTCGGCCGCCAGCTGCTCGGCCCGGCGCAGCCGCTCGAAGTTGTCCGGCCCGTAGTAGCAGCGCACCAGCTCGGCGTCGCCGGTGTCGTCCGGGCGGGCACGGCCGGTGAAGAAGCCGCGGGCCTGCGAGGACCACGGCAGCAGCGGGATCTGCCGCTCGACCAGCCACTCCTTCGAGGCGCGGTCGGTCACGTGCACGCAGCCCTCCCACGGGACGTCGTACGCCTCGGCCAGGCCGAAGTGGTCGCTCAGCGCCTGGAAGCCGGCGCGGCCGTTCGCCCGGGCGTACTCCTGCGCCTCGTCGAAGCGCGCCGGCGTCCAGTTCGAGACGCCGTAGGCGCGGATCCGCCCGGCGCGCTGGTGCTCGTCCATCACGTCGACGAACTCCCCCACCGGCACCTCGAGGTTGTCGCGGTGCATCAGGTAGATGTCGGCGTAGTCGGTGCCCTGGCGCTCGAGGCTCTCGAGCAGCTGGCGGGTGAGCGACTCCGGGTCGCAGTACGGCGTGTGCGCGCCCTTGGTGATGACGACGACGTCGTCGCGGATCCCGCGGTTGCGGATCCACTGGCCGAGGCGGCCCTCGAGCACGCCGCCGCCGTAGATGTAGCCGGTGTCGAAGGCGGTGCCGCCCTGCTCGACGAAGGCGTCGAAGATCGCCGAGGCGTGCGCCAGATCGGGCTGGTTGTCGACGCCCATCACGAGCCGCGACATCCGCTTGCCGACTCCCGGGATCTCGCCGGAGAGCATCGGGGCGTCCGCGACCACGCGCAGCGGCCGGCCGGAGACGGTCGGGACGTCCGCGGTCTCGGCCTCGAACGGGAAGCGCAGGCCGACGGCGGCGCGCCAGCGGTCGAGCGTGCGGGCGGTCGCGAGCGTCTCGTCGAGGGTCATCTGCGCGGCCTCGACGGCTCCGGCGGCGAGCGCGTCGGTCGTCGCGTCCGCCTCGATCGCGTAAGGGCTCTCGCCCTCGAAGGCGACGATGCGGGGCTCCTCGCCCGCCACGCTGATCTCGATGCCCGTCTCCGCGGCGCCGAACCACGGGTCGGCCACGTGCAGGCGGCCGCGGGTGCCGTGGACGGTCAGCGCGTTGACGTCGTCGAGCGCCACTCCGGTGCGGAGGGTCGCGGTGATGCCGCCGCGGTAGGTCGCGCGGGCGACGCTCCACTCGTCGACGCCGGTCGGGCCGAGGGTGCCCTGCGCGTCGAACTCGACGGGCTCGGCGACGGCGACGCCGGTCGCGGCCTGGACGATCGCCGCCGCGGCCGTGACGGTGTAGCCGCCGACATCGAGGATCCCGCCGCCCGCCGTCGCGACGTCGTAGAGCCGGCCCTCGCGGGCGCCGGTGCGGAAGGAGAAGGAGGCGTCGATGTGCACGACGTCGCCGATCACGCCGTCGCGGACGAGGTCGAGCAGTGCGGCCGTCTGCGGGTGGAAGCGGTACATGTACGCCTCGACGAGCGGCAGCCCCGCGCTGCGGGCGGCGTCGACCAGGGCCATCGCCGTTCCGTGGTTGACGGCGAGCGGCTTCTCGCAGAGCACGGCCTTGCCGGCCTCGAGCGCCTGGAGGACGAGGGCGGCATGACCGGTGTGCACCGTGGAGATGTAGACGGCGTCGACGGCGGGATCGGCGAGGACCGCGGCGTAGTCGCCGGCCGTCGCGTCCGGGAAGCCGTGCTCGACGGCCTCGGCGGCGAAGGCGGCGGCGCGGCCCTGGTCGGAGCTGCCGGCGGCCACCAGTCGGGCGCCGCGGCTGCTCGCGGGGAGCTGGGAGAGGAACCGGCGCGCGATGCTGCCGGGGCCGAGCACGGCCCAGCCGGGTGCGGTGGTCGTGTTCGGGGTGGAGTCGGTCATGCGTGGCCCTTTCGCGGCGTCGTCGACGTGAACGTTCACGCACGACGCTAGAGCGGTCGACGGGGCTGCGTCAAGCGTGGCGCGGAACGCGACCGTGAACGTTCACCACGCGAACGAGGACGCTCCCCCGCCGCCGCTCCTGAAGGAGCCGGACGAGCGGAGGAGCGCCGGGGTCACCTCTGCTTCGGGACGACCACCCACATCACGAGGTACGCGATGATCTGCGGCCCGGGAAGCAGGCAGGAGAGCACGAACAGCAGCCGGACCACGAAGGGGCTCCATCCGAAGCGGTTCGCGAGGCCGGCGCAGACGCCGGCGATGATCTTGCCCCGACGGGGGCGCACGAGAGTAGCCATGCCTCCACTCTGGCGCAGGGCTGCTGAGTGGAGCATCAGGGGAACCCCCCGAAGCCGACTAGGGGGTACCGCCCGGCCGCTCGGAGGCGATCCGCCGCGAGAAGCCCGCGGCGACGGCCGCGTCCTCCTCCGGCCAGACCAGCCGGAAGCGCTCGAACACGACGGTCCCGACTCCGCCGGGCGACACGCGCTCGAAGTAGCGGCGGTGCCCCGCCAGCCAGGACGCCCGCGAGCGGTCCTTCTCGCCCTCGTCCCACGCGAAGGCGTCGTCGACGCTGTCGAGCGCGCCCAGGCGGATCTCGAGGGTCCGCAGCACGACGCGGGCGACACCTGCCCCGTCGCAGGCGATCCAGTGGTCGCCGACCTCGGGCACGGGCTCGTCGCCGATCAGCGAGGCCGTCGCGGTCTTCACGCCGCGGCGGACCAGGGCCAGCAGCTCGTCGGCCTGCTCGACCGAGTCGCCGAACGACTCCACGAGGGGCAGCTCCGCGGGGACGCCCGGCGCCTGGGCGCGGTACGCGGCCCACAGCTCCTCCGCCGCGGCGCGGTCCGGCTCGGGCAGCGGAGTGCGCTCCGGCACGTCGGGCAGCAGCGGGAGCAGGTTCGCGCCCGCCAGTGCGGCCGGCTCCTCAGGGTGGTTGTCCGGCGTCTCGACCTGCTCGAACGGCCAGCGCAGCAGCAGCCAGCGCCGGGCGTAGGCGTCCAGCTCCTCCTCGAGGCGCGAGCCGGCGAGGCCCGGCACGACCCACCAGGAGGCCTCCGCGGTGTCGTCGCCGGTGGGGCGGACGCTCAGCCCGCCGAGGACCTCGGTCCAGTCCGCGCCGACCAGGAGGTACGCGAAGAGAGTGCGCTCGCGCGCCGCGGTCTCGAGCAGCCGGAGTGCGCGCAGATCGTCGCCCGGCGAGGCGGACGGCAGTCCGCTCGGGTCGCCCGCGGGCAGCAGAGCGGCGAGCCAGCCGCGGTGCTGCCCGATCGCCGGGTGCAGCAGATCCGCGTCGCTCGTCACGAGCGGACGGAGGAAGGCCCCGCCCGGCAGATCGAGGCGTGCGGGGACGGAGGCGTCGCCGGGAAGAGTGCTCACACCGCCGTCCGTTCCCCGCGCGCCGACCTCAGCCAGCCGCGCGCTCGAGGACGAGCTCGCGGACGCGGGCCGCGTCGGCCTGGCCCTTCATCGCCTTCATCACGGCGCCGATGACCGCGCCCGCGGCCTGGACCTTGCCGTCGCGGATCTTCGCGAGCACGTCGGGCTGCGAGGCCAGGGCCGCATCGATCGCCTCGATGAGGGCGCCGTCGTCCGAGACGACCGCGAGCCCGCGGGCGTCGACGACCTGCTGCGGGGTGCCCTCGCCGGCGATGACGCCCTGGAGCACCTCGCGGGCGAGCCGGTCGGTGAGGGTGCCCGCGTCGATCAGCGTCGCGAGCTCGGCGACCTGCCCGGGCGAGACCAGCTCGGCCGGGTCCTGCCCTGCGGCGTTGGCGAGGCGGGCGATCTCCCCGGTCCACCACTTGCGGGCGGCCTGCGGCGTGGCGCCGGCGGCCACGGTCTCGGTGATCTCGACCAGGAGGCCGCTGTTCGCGACGTCCTGGAACTCGAGGTCGGTGAAGCCCCAGTCGGCCTTCAGCCGGCGGCGGCGGGCGGCGGGCTTCTCGGGCAGCGCGGCGCGCAGCTCCTCGATCAGCTCGGGGCTCGGCACCACGGGCAGCAGGTCGGGCTCGGGGAAGTAGCGGTAGTCGTCGGCGTCGCTCTTCGGGCGGCCGGACGAGGTGCGGCCGGTGTCCTCGTGCCAGTGCCGCGTCTCCTGCGTGATCGTGCCGCCGGCGGCGAGGATCGCGCCCTGGCGCTGGATCTCGTAGCGCACCGCGCGCTCGACCGAGCGGAGCGAGTTGACGTTCTTCGTCTCGGTGCGGGTGCCGAGCTTCTCCTGGCCGATCGGCTTGAGCGAGACGTTCGCGTCGCAGCGGAGGTTGCCGCGCTCCATCTTCGCGTCGGAGATGCCGAGCGCGAGGACGATGTCGCGGATGGTGGCGACGTAGGCCTTCGCGTACTCCGGAGCGCTCTTGCCCGCGCCGTGGATCGGCTTCGTGACGATCTCGACGAGCGGGACGCCCGCGCGGTTGTAGTCGACCAGCGAGTACTCCGCGCCCTGGATGCGGCCGGTGGCGCCGCCGACGTGGGTGAGCTTGCCCGCGTCCTCCTCCATGTGCGCGCGCTCGATCGGGATGTGCACGACGCTGCCGTCGGCGAGCTCGACCTCGACCGAGCCCTCGAAGGCGATCGGCTCGTCGAACTGCGAGATCTGGTAGTTCTTCGCCATGTCCGGGTAGAAGTAGTTCTTCCGGGCGAAGCGGCTGGACGGCGCGATCGAGCAGCCCAGCGCGAGGCCGAGGCTGATCGAGTACCGGACGGCCTGCTCGTTGACGACCGGCAGCGAGCCGGGCAGGCCCAGGCAGACCGGCGTCGTGTTGGTGTTCGGCTCGGAGCCGGCGATGTTCGGGGCGTCCGAGAACATCTTCGTCTTCGTGTTGAGCTCGATGTGCACCTCGAAGCCGAGGACCGGCTCGAAGCGCTCGAAGACCTCGTCGTAGTCCATCAGCTCGGGGGCGGACGCGTGCGCGGAGGCCATCAGACGGCACCTTCCTGGGGGGCGGAGAGCTGGGCGGGGGCGAGGTCGGGCGCCTGCGAGAGCAGCGGGCGGCCCCACTGCTCCTCCAGGAGCGCCTCGAGCGCGCCGCCGACCGTGTAGAGGCGGACGTCCTGGCGGGCGGGTGCCAGGAACTGGACGCCCACGGGCAGGCCGTCCTCGTCGGCGAGACCGGCGGGGACCGAGATGCCGGGGATCCCGGCCAGGTTCGCCGGGATCGTGGCGATGTCGCCGCGGTACATCGCCAGCGGGTCGTCGAGCTTCTCGCCGAGCCGGTAGGCGGTGGTCGGCGCGGTCGGCGAGGCGATCACGTCGACCGAGGCGAAGGCGGCGTCGAAGTCGCGCTGGACCAGGGTCCGCACCTTCTGCGCGCTGCCGTAGTAGGCGTCGTAGTAGCCGGCCGAGAGCGCGTAGGTGCCGAGGATGATCCGGCGCTTCACCTCGGGGCCGAAGCCCTGCTCGCGGGTCGCGGCCATGACCTGCTCGACCGTGCCGCCGCCCGGGGGCGTGACGCGGAGGCCGAAGCGGACGGAGTCGAACTTCGCGAGGTTGCTCGAGGCCTCCGCGGGGAGGATCAGGTAGTACGCGGCGACGGCGTGCTCGACGCTCGGCGCGCTGACCTCGACGATCTCGGCGCCGGCTTTCTCGAGCACCGCGAGGGCCTCGTGGAAGCGGGCGAGGACACCGGGCTGGAAGCCCTCTCCCCCGTCGAGCTCCTTGAGCACGCCGATGCGCAGGCCCTTCACGTCCGCGCGGCGGACCGCGTCGGCGAAGGAGGGCCACTCGTCGCGGAGCGAGGTGGAGTCGCGCGGGTCGTGCCCGGCGATGACGTCGTGCAGCAGCGCCGAGTCGAGGACCGTGCGCGAGACCGGGCCGATCTGGTCGAGGCTCGAGGCGAGCGCGACGGCGCCGTAGCGCGAGACGCCGCCGTAGGTCGGCTTCACGCCGACGGTGCCGGTGACGTGCGCGGGCTGGCGGATGGAGCCGCCGGTGTCGGAGCCCAGGGCCAGCGGCGCCTCGTAGCTCGCGACGGCCGCGGCCGAGCCGCCGCCGGAGCCGCCGGGGATGCGGTCGAGGTCCCACGGGTTGTGCGTGGGGCCGTAGGCGGAGCGCTCGGTGGTCGAGCCCATCGCGAACTCGTCCATGTTGGTCTTGCCGATCGGCACGAGGCCGGCCGCGCGGACCTTCTGCATCACGGTCGCGTCGTACGGCGGGCGCCAGCCCTCGAGGATGCGCGAGCCCGCGGTGGTGGGCATGTCGTTCGTGACGATGACGTCCTTGACCGCGAGCGGGACGCCGGCGAGCGGGTGCAGCGACTCGCCCTCGGCGCGGCGGCGGTCGATCGCCTCGGCCGTGGCGGTGGCGGCGTCGCCCGCGACGTGCAGGAAGGCGTGCACCGCGCCGTCGACCGCGGCGATGCGGTCGAGGTGCGCCTGCGTCGCCTCGCGGGAGGACACCGAGCCGTCGGCGAGGCGCTCGGAGAGGGCGGAGGCGCTGAGGCGGACGAGCTCGTCGCCGTGCGCGCTCACTGCTCCTCCCCCAGGATCGCGGAGACCTGGAAGCGGCTGCCGTCGTGCTCGGGAGCACCGGAGAGCGCCTGCTCCTGGGTCAGCGTCTCGCCCACGACGTCGGGGCGGAAGACGTTCTCGAGCGGGATGGGGTGGCTCGTGGCCGGGACGTCGGGGGTGGCGACGGCCTGGATCGCCGTCACAGAGTCGACGATCTGACCGAGCTCCCGGGTGAGGTTCTCGATCTCCTCTGCGGTCAGGTCGATCCTGGCCAGCGAGGCCAGATGGGCGACCGTGTCGGCCGTGATCTCGGACATGCGTCTCCGTCGGGTGGTTCGTGGGAATCGGCGTCCAGTCTAGCCAGCGGCGCCGGCGCTCCCTCCGCTCAGGCTCCGGGCGGCGGAGTGGGCGACGCGGCGGCCGTGCCGGTGCCGAAGAGGCTCGTGCCGTGCTTCAGCAGCGCCTCGTAGGCGCCCTGGTAGGTGGTCGGCAGGTCGTCGCCGGGCTCGCCGTAGCGGGCGAGGAGCAGGCCCATCAGGCCGACGGCGGGCGGGCTGAGCGGCTTGTCCCTGTTCGCGTTCGCGGGGTGCGGCGGGGTCGCCTCCGGATTCGGCGGCAGGTACTGGGGCACGGTGGTCGGCCAGTCGTCGATCTGCCGCGGGGTGTCGAGCGTGACGACGCCGAAGAGGTCGGGCGCGTCCGCGTCGCGCGCGGTGAGCGGCTCGAGCCCGTGCAGGCGGCTGAGCGTGCGGATCACCGCGCCGTGGTGCATCTCGTCGTGCAGGATCGTGCCCGCGCGGGTGTAAGCGGAGATCGCGATCGCCGGCACGCGGCAGCCGAGGCGGTCGAAGCCGAAGCCCATCTCGCCCTCGCGGCCGTCGCCGGGCGGGGTCGCGGCGGGCGGCGGCACGTGGTCGTAGAGCCCGCCGTGCTCGTCGAAGGTCGCCAGCAGCAGCGTGTTGATCGCGTTCGAGCCGGTCGTCGACGCGCTCTCGCGGATCGCCGAGTAGACCTGGTGCAGCAGCAGCTCCCCCGCGCGGACGTCCGAGAGCGCGCTGTCGTACAGCGGCTGCCCGTCGACCTCGTCCTCGTGCAGGACGCCGGTCGGCGGGTGCATGTCGTTGTGGTCGAAGACGAGCCGCGGCTCGACGAAGGCGTAGTCGGGCAGCTCGCCGTTCTCGACGTCGGCGTAGAACTGCTCCATCGGGGCGAAGTTGGTCCTCCAGTACTTCTCGAGCACCGGGGCGTGCAGGAAGCCGGTGTAGGAGACGACCTGCAGCGCGTCGAAGTAGACCCGCCAGCTCTTCCCGGCGTCCTCGAGGCGGTTGAAGACCGTCGGCGCATCGGCGAGGTCGTCGGCCAGCCACTTCTCGTAGCCGCCGCCGTGCTTGTTGGTGACGAAGCCGTGCGAGGTCGACGCGTGGAAGAACGAGCGGTTGCAGAAGGTCTGCGAGGGGACGGCGCAGAACCAGTGGTCGAAGACGGCGAACTCGCGGGCCAGGGTCGAGAAGACGGGGAGCATGCCGGCTGAGAAGCCGCCCATGATCGTGCCGTACTCCTCGCGGGTGGGGTCCTCGCCTTTCTTCAGGTGGCGGAGGTTCTGCACGTAGTCCTCGAGGAACCCGCTCATCGTCGGCTCGGAGGTGTCGGCGGGCGCGTTGAAGGGAGCCGTCATCGCGCCGACGGACGCCCCGGCGTTGGACGGCGGGTCGATCGTGCCGAAGAGCTGGGTGTTGACGTGCGGGTACTCCTCGCCCGGGTCGGGATCGGGCTGGCGCATCACCGTGTCGGTCGCGCCCTCGTAGACGTGCGCGGCGACGGTGTCGCCGGCGGCGGTCGTGTTGGAGTGCTCACCGGTCTGCAGGCCCTCGAAGGTCTCACCCGCCGGAGGGCCGTCGGTCGCGTAGAGCTGCCCGAGGATGTTGTCGAAGGAGCGGTTCTCGAACATCACGACGACGACGTGGTCGAAGCCGGGCTCGCTGCGCTCGGGCAGGGGCGACTCGGCCTCGCGGTCGCGACCGGAGGCGACGGCGGCGCCGATCGCTCCTCCGGTGAGGCCGGCCGCGGCGACGGTGCCGGCGACGGCGCTGCCGGCGAGGAAGCGGCGGCGGGAGCGGGAGCGGGGGCCGCGGTCCGGGGAGGTGCCGTCGGTGCCGGTGGTGGTGCCGCCGTCGGTGCCGCTCATGCGCTCCGCCCTTCCCGCGTGCCGCGGATCCGTGCCTGCGGGGAGTGTAGCGACGCGCCCGGGACGGCCGCTCGGAGCAGGGTGAGGGCGTGATCAGCGTCGCCGGGCTCCGCGGGGACGCCCGCCGCAGCGAGGGCGGAGGCGAGAGCCGGAGCGATCGAGCGGTCCCGGTTCTCCGGTGCGAACGCCGGCGCGGTGCGCGGGAAGCGCGACAGCGGCCGGGCGGCTCCGGACAGCGCCTCGGCGACGGCGAGCACGCCGTCGTCCGCCAGAGCCCGGCGGTCCCCGGCGAAGCGGGCGCGGTGCAGGAGGGCGGGGGTCGCCGGACCGACTGCGGCGCTCAGGCGGTCGCCCGGCCGCGCGCTCGAGGCGACGAGGAGGGCCGGGACGTCCCCGGGGCGATCGGCCCGCCCACGCGCGATGACGAGCAGCAGCACCCGGCGGCCGGCCGACTCCCCGGCCCGGACCGCGTCGACGGTCTCGTGCAGCAGCCGCTCGGCGCTGCGCGCGTCCGCGGACCGCGCGGCGCTCGGGTCGTCC
Organism: Rathayibacter sp. VKM Ac-2835; assembly: GCF_013266705.1. Classification (NCBI taxonomy): domain Bacteria; kingdom Bacillati; phylum Actinomycetota; class Actinomycetes; order Micrococcales; family Microbacteriaceae; genus Rathayibacter; species Rathayibacter sp. VKM Ac-2835. Next base: position 218,123 of record NZ_JABSNQ010000001.1, read on the forward strand.
GCGGCGGCGAAGTCGGCGGGGTCGACGAGCGAGCGCGGCTCGACCAGGACGACATGGGAGAGGGAGCCGGCGGCAGCCGCCTCGGCGAGACCGGAGAGTGCGAGGAGTGCCCCTCCGGCGTCCGCGACCGCGGAGGGGTCGCGGTGCGGCCAGTCGGGATCGGCGAGGAGGGTGCTCGAGACGCCCTGGCGGTCGTCGACGACCAGCGACCACGGGGTGCCCGCGTCCCGAGCCGAGTGGAGCAGTGCGCGCAGCGGATCGCGGCCGTCCGCGCGCCAGTGGTCGGCGCGCGCGAACGAGCGCGCGAGCAGGGTGTGCACGGGGAGCATCGCGGGGTCGAAGCGGTCGCCCGGAGTGCCGGGACCGGGGGCGGTCATCACCTCGTCGGTACTGCCGGAGAACTCGGTGCCGCCGGAGAAGCCGGTGCCCGCCTCGCCGTCGACGGAGCCGAGGATCTGACGGCGCGGACGGCCGGCGAAGGAGAGGACGACGAGGTGGTCGATCCGGGCGAGCGCGGCGGCGGCGGCCCGCTCCCGTGCGCTCAGCGGCGCCGTCCGAGCCGCGGCGTCGAGCGCGGTCGAGGCGGCCTCGGCGAGGGAGCGGCGGAGGAACGCCCGCCGCTCCTCGCCGGGGCGGTCAGGCATCCGCGTCGGGGGTCTCCTCGGCGGCGGGCACGTCGGTGACCTCGGCGGCCGGCGCGTCGGGGCTCTCGGCGGCTGGCGCGTCGGGGCTCTCGGCGGCCGGCGCGTCGGCAGCCGCCTCGTCGGTGGCCGCGTCCTCGGGCAGCGCGATCGCCTCGGGTCCCTCGGTCACGAGCAGGTGGAACTCCGCGGCGGTGATGATCCGGACGCCGAGCGCCTCCGCCTTGCCGAGCTTGCTGCCCGCGCCGGGACCGGCGGCGACGTAGTGCGTCTTCTTCGAGACGCTCGAGCCGGCCTTGCCGCCCGCGGCGAGGATCGCCTCCTGCGCCCCCTCGCGGCTGTAGCCCTCGAGCGAGCCGGTCGCGACGACCGTGAGGCCGGCGAGCACGCCGCCCGCCGCGTCGGCCGCACCGGGGCCGGGGTGGCCGGGAGTGGCGAACTGCACACCGGCCTTCGCCCAGCGGTCCACGATCTCGGCGTGCCAGTCGACCTCGAACCAGGCGAGCACCGCGTCGCCGATGATGCCGCCGACGCCGTCGACCGCGGCGAGCTCCTCGCGGCTGGCCGCGCGGATGGCGTCGAGCGAGCCGAAGTGCCCGGCCAGGGCGCGGGCGGCGACGGGACCGACGTGCCGGATGCTGAGCGAGACCAGGAAGCGCCAGAGCGGCGAGGTCTTCGCCTTCTCGATGTTGGCGATCAGCGCGAGACCTGTCGTCGAGGGCACGTACTCGGCGTCGCCGCCGAAGACCTCCGCCTCCGGGTCGAACGGTCCGTCGCGCTTCTGCCGCTTGCGCTTGAACGGGCCGACGACCTTCGCCTCGCCGCGGTCGTCGAGCTTCTGCAGGCCGGTCTCGCTGTCGCGGACGACGACCTCGATCGGGAAGACGTCCTCGATCCGCAGCTCGAAGAGGCCCGCCTCGGTGTCGAGCGGCGGCTCCGCGGGGACGAACGGCTGCGTCAGGGCCGCCGCCGTGACCTCGCCGAGCACCTCGATGTCGAGCGCGCCGCGGCTGCCGATGTGCTCCACGCGACCGCGCACCTGCGCGGGGCAGGAGCGGGCGTTCGGGCAGCGCAGATCGACGTCGCCCTCCTTGGCGGGGGCGAGGGTCGTGCCGCACTCGGGGCACTGCGTCGGCATCACGAACTCGCGCTCGCTGCCGTCCCGCAGCTCGACCACGGGGCCGAGCACCTCGGGGATGACGTCGCCGGCCTTGCGCAGCACGACGGTGTCGCCGATGAGCACGCCCTTGGCCTTGACCACGTCGGCGTTGTGCAGCGTCGCCTGGCGCACCTCGGAGCCGGCGACCTTGACCTTCTCCATCTGCGCGAACGGCGTGGCGCGGCCGGTGCGGCCGACGCTGACGACGATGTCGAGGAGCTTGGTGTGCACCTCCTCGGGCGGGTACTTGTAGGCGATCGCCCAGCGCGGGGCGCGGCTGGTGGCGCCGAGCTCGTCGTGCAGCTCCAGCTCGTCGACCTTGACGACGACGCCGTCGATCTCGTGCTCGACCGAGTGGCGCTCGCGCCCGTACTTCTCGACGAAGGCGAGGACGTCGTCGACCGACTCCGACACCCGGTTGTGCGCGCTGACCGGCAGCCCCCACGAGGCGAGGAGTCCGTAGACCTCGGACTGGCTCTGCACCGGCGGGTCGGGCCAGGCGCCGATGCCGTGCACGTAGAGCGCGAGCGAGCCGACCCGCGCCTCGCCGGCGCGCAGGTCGAGACCGGACTTCTTGTCGAGCTGCTGGCGGAGACCGCCGCTCGCCGCGTTCCGCGGGTTGGCGAAGGTGGGGAAGCGGCGCAGGGCGCTGTCGCGGACCCGCTCCTCGTCGAAGGGCTTGCGGGTGGCGCTCGGCCGGGCCGACCAGCGCTCGCGCGCCTCCTCGACGGCCTCGTCCCGCAGGGTCTCCTGCAGGGCGTTCAGCGCCGCGAACTCGGCGACGGGGATGAAGACCTCGCCGCGGACCTCGACCAGCGCGGGGTGGCCCTCGCCCGCCAGCTGCTGCGGGATGCCGGCCACGCGCAGAGCGTTGACGGTGACGTCCTCGCCGGTGCGCCCGTCGCCGCGGGTCGCGGCCGTGACGAGGCGGCCGTTCTCGTAGTGCAGCGAGATCGCCAGGCCGTCGATCTTGAGCTCGGTCAGCCAGGCGACCGGGCGGGCGGCGGAGGCGACGGTCTTGTCGCACCACTCGCGCAGCTCCTCGGCCGAGAACACGTTGTCGAGCGAGAGCATCCGCTCGGCGTGGTCGATCGGGTCGAGACCGGCGGCGACCACTCCCCCGACGGTCTGCGTCGGCGAGTCCTCACTGGCCAGCTCGGGGTGCGCCGTCTCGAGCTCGGCGAGCTCGCGGACCAGGGCGTCGTACTCGGCGTCCGACAGCGGCGAGGCGTCGGCCGCGTAGTAGTCCTCGCTCGCGGAGCGGATCCGCGCGCGCAGCTCGTCGACGCGCTGCGCCGGATCGAGGTCCGCCGCCGGAGTCGCGCCGGCCTCGGGCGTCGGGGCCATCAGAGCACCGCCCCGCTCGCGGAGGCGCCGACGAGGTCGGCCGCGACCGTGCGGTCGATGGTGCACTGGCCGAGCACGCGGGTGCCGAGGTAGACGACGGCCGTCTGGCCGGGGGCGACGCCGTCGAGCGGCGAGTCGGGAGTGATCACGAGCTCCACCTTTCCATCGACCTCCGACACCACGGCGGTCGCCGGGACCGGGTCGGCGTGCGCGCGGATCTGCACGTCGCAGCGGAACGGCGTCGTCGCGTCCTCGGGCGCCGCACCGGCCCAGGTGAACCGCGAGCCGGCGATCTCGCCGATGCGCAGCGCCTCCCGCGGGCCGACGACGACCTCGTTGGTCTTCGGCCGCACCTCGAGGACGAATCGCGGTCGGCCGTCCGGCGCCGGCACGCCGAGGTGCAGGCCCCGGCGCTGGCCGACGGTGTAGCCGTGCGCTCCCTCGTGCGCCCCGACCACGGCGCCGTCGCGGTCGACGATCGCGCCGGTCTCCGGCGCGACGCGCTCCGAGAGCCAGCCGCGGGTGTCGCCGTCGGGGATGAAGCAGATGTCGTAGCTGTCCGGCTTGTTGGCGACGCTCAAGCCGCGACGGGCCGCCTCCGCCCGGACGACCGCCTTCGACGGCGTCGAGCCGAGCGGGAACATCGAGTGCTCGAGCTGCGCGGTGGTGAGCACGCCGAGGACGTAGGACTGGTCCTTCGCCTCGTCGCTCGCGCGGTGCAGCTCGGGGCTGCCGTCGGCCGCGGTCTCGAGGGAGGCGTAGTGGCCGGTGCAGACGGCGTCGAAGCCGAGGTCGAGCGCCTTCTCCAGCAGCGCGGCGAACTTGATCCGCTCGTTGCAGCGCATGCAGGGGTTGGGGGTGCGGCCGGCGGCGTACTCGGCCACGAAGTCGTCGACGACGTCGAGCTTGAACCGCTCGGAGAAGTCCCACACGTAGTAGGGGATGCCGAGGACGTTCGCTGCGCGCTGGGCGTCCATCGAGTCCTCGATCGTGCAGCAGCCGCGGCTGCCGGTGCGCAGTGTGCCGGGCATCCTGCTCAGCGCGAGATGCACGCCCACCACCTCGTGCCCCGCCTCCACCGCGCGGGCCGCGGCCACCGCCGAGTCCACTCCACCGCTCATCGCCGCAAGAACCTTCACCGTCCGAGTCTACGAGCGGGCGGCGGGCGTGCGGTGTGCGCGATTCGCGGCGGTCCGTCCCCGGTCGCGTCCGGTCTGCAGGCGATCGGGCGCGTTCGGCGCGGACCTGCACGGAGGATCGGGCGACTCGCGCCGGACGCCTGCAGAACGGACCGGCACCTGCAGAACGGACCAGGGCCGGCACAACGGACAGGCGCCGGCATCGCGCCAACGCGGCGTCAGCCGGGCAGCACGACGCGGCTGGACAGGCCGGCTCGGGCGGCGCGCGCGTACGCGTCCGGCAGCGCCGCCAGCAGTGCGTCGACGTCGGCGTCCGTCGTGGTCCAGCCGAGCGTCATCCGGAGCACCCCGCGCGCCTCGTCCTCGCTGCGGCCGAGCGCCAGCACCACGTGCGAGGGCTCGGGGATCCCCGCCGTGCAGGCGGAGCCCGTCGACACCGAGACGCCGGCCATGTCGAGGAGGAAGAGGAGCGAGTCGCCCTGCGCGCCGGGGAAGGCGAGGTGCGCGTTGGTCGCCACCCGCCGGCCGGAGTCGACGGCGGGACCCGTGAGCGTGGCGCCGGGGACCGCCGCCAGGATCCCCGCGACGAGGCGGTCGCGCAGGGCCGCGAGCCGGAGCGCCTCCCCGGGCAGCTCCGCGACCGCCTCCGTCACGGCCGCCGCGAACGCCGCCGCACCGGGGACGTCCTGCGTCCCGGAGCGCACCCCGCGCTGCTGGCCGCCGCCGTGCAGGACCGGCACCACCCGGGCGTCGCGGGCCAGGACGAGCGCGCCGGTCGCGATCGGCCCGCCGACCTTGTGCCCGGAGACGCTGACGGCGACGAGGCCCGCGCCGTCGCGGGAGCCGGAGGCGCGCCGCACCGCCGCGATCTCGAGCGGGACGTGACCGAGCGCCGCGACGGCGTCGAGATGCAGCGGGACGCCGGCGCGGGCGCAGACCGCGGCCAGCTCGGCGACCGGGGCGATGGTGCCGATCTCGTTGTTCACCCAGAGCGCGCTGACGAGGGCGACCGAGCCGGGGTCCGCGGCGAGCGCCGCCTCGAGCGTCTCGGGCCGCAGGGTCCCCTCGGCGTCGAGCTCGAGCCACTCGATCCGGGCACCCTCGTGGGCGGCCAGCCACTCGACGCTGTCGATGGTGGCGTGGTGCTCGCCTGCCGGCACCAGGATGCGCGTGCGCGCCGGGGACTCCGCGGCGCGCTGCCAGTAGAGGCCCTTCAGCGCCAGGTTGATCGCCTCGGTTCCTCCCGCGGTGAGGATCACCTCGATCGGCTCGCAGCCGAGCGCGAGCGCGACGGCAGAGCGGGCGTCCTCGAGCCGGCGCCGCGCCTCCTGGCCGGAGCCGTGCACCGAGGACGGGTTGCCGGGCTGCGCGGACGCCTCGGCGAAGGCGGCGAGCGCCGAGGCCCGGAGCGGGGTGGTCGCGGCGTGGTCGAGATAGATCATGGCGTCCTCCGTCCCGCGTCCGGGGTGCGGAGGAGGTCTCCGGCCCCTCACTACTGTAGGTCGCATGCAGACACGCGACTCCCTGGCCCGCCTCGGAGTCGTCGTGGACGCGGAGGGCGGCGAGCTGCGGGTCTGGTCGGAGCACGCCACCGCGATCGACCTGCTGCTCTACGACGAGAAGGACTCGAGCTGGGTCACCCGCACCGTCCCGCTGACGCGCGGCGACGACGCCGTCTGGTCCGCCCGGGCGGCGCAGCTGACCGTCGGCCGCCGCTACGCGATCAAGGTCGACGGGCCCTCGGGCGTCCCCGGCCGCTTCGACCCCCGGGTCCCCCTGCTCGAGCCGTACTCCCGCGGACTGCACCGGGTCGCCGAGAACGAGTGGCGATCGGTCGTCGTGGACGACGCCTTCGACTGGGGCTCCTCCGCGAAGCCGCGCACGCCGCTGGACCGCACCGTGCTCTACGAGGCGCACGTGAAGGGCCTCACCAAGCTCAACCCGGCGCTGCCCGTCGAGCTGCGCGGCAGCTACGCCGGTCTCGCGCACGAGTCGACCGTCCAGTCGCTCCTCGATCTCGGCGTGACCGCCGTCGAGCTCCTCCCCGTGCACGCCTTCGTCTCGGAGCAGCGCCTGCTGCGCCAGGGGCTCACCAACTACTGGGGCTACAACACCCTCAACTTCTTCAGCCCCCATGCCGCCTACGCCTCGCCCGCCGCTCAGCGCGGGGGCCCCACCGCGGTGCTGCGCGAGTTCAAGGGCATGGTCAAGCTGCTGCACGAGGCCGGGCTCGAGGTGATCCTCGACGTGGTCTACAACCACACCGCCGAGGAGGGGCCGCAGGGTCCGCGCTCGAGCCTGCGCGGGATCGACGACGCGTCCTACTACCGCCAGACCGGCGAGGGCCACTACATCGACGTCACCGGCTGCGGGAACACGATCGACTTCGGCCGTCCCGTCGCGCAGCGCCTGGTGCTCGACTCGCTCCGCTACTGGTCCGAGGAGGTCGGGGTCGACGGCTTCCGCCTCGACCTGGCCGCCACCCTCGGGCGGGACGAGATCGCGCACTTCCAGCGCGACCACCCGCTGCTGCGCGCGGCCGTCGAGGACCCGGCTCTCGCCGACGTCAAGATGATCGCGGAGCCCTGGGACGTCGGCATGGGCGGCTGGCAGACCGGCAACTTCCCGGACGGCTGGTCGGAGTGGAACGACCGCTACCGCGACCGCGCGCGCAACTTCTGGCTCTCGGACATCGACTACGCCCGCCGCGCGGGGACGGCGCCGGTGGGCATCGGCGGCTTCGCGACGCGGCTCTCCGGCTCGTCGAACACCTTCTCGGCCGAGCGCGGGCCGCTCGCGTCCGTCAACTTCGTCACGGCGCACGACGGCTTCACTCTGGCCGACCTGGTCTCGTACAACGTCAAGCACAACATCGGCAACGGCGAGTCGAACCGCGACGGCGCCGACACCAACCGCTCCTTCAACCACGGCTTCGAGGGCCCGACCACCGACGACGGCGTCAACCAGGGCCGGCGGAAGGCGATGCGGAACCTGCTCGGGACGCTGCTGCTCTCGGCCGGCATCCCGATGATCACGGCCGGCGACGAGTTCGGCCGCAGTCAGCGCGGCAACAACAACGCCTACTGCCAGGACTCGGACCTCACCTGGCTGCGCTGGGACGGTCGCAGCGACTGGCAGCTCGAGCTCCGCGAGCACGCGCGGACGCTGATCCGGCTGCGCCGCGAGCACCCGGCGCTCCGGCCCTCGCACTACGGGCGCGGCGGAGCGGTCACGCCGGGCGCCACGAGCATGCAGTGGTTCGACGCGCACGGGCGGACGATGTCCGAGCACGACTGGACCTCCGCGGAGAACCGCACGCTGCAGTACCTCGCGGCCTCCACCCCCGAGACGGAGGAGTTCGACCGCGTCCTGCTGATCGTGCACGGCGTCGAGGCGGACACCTCCGTCGTCCTCGCCGAGAGCGAGGGCGTCACCGGCTACACCCGGCTGTGGAGCAGCGAGGAGTCGGTGCCACTCGAGCACGGCGAGTCGTTCGAGCCGGGTCAGGTCGTCCGCGTCGCCGGGACCTCGATGCAGCTGTTCGCCGCGCACGGCCCGCGTCCGGCCGCCGCGAGCCGATGAAGGGCGGACCGGGGACTCCGGCGACGCTCGCGCTCACCGCGGCGGGGATCGCCTTCGTTCCCCGCGAGTACCGGCACGACCCCGGGGCGGCGAGCTACGGCACCGAGGCGGCCGAGGCGCTCGGGGTCGAGCCGGAGCGGGTGTTCAAGACGCTGCTGGTCGACGTCGACGGCGAGCTGGTCGTCGGGATCGTGCCGGTGACCGGGTCGCTGGGGCTCAAGGAGCTCGCGGCGGCGGTCGGCGGCAAGCGGGCGGCGATGGCCGACCCCGCGCTCGCGCAGCGGCGCACCGGCTACGTGCTCGGCGGCATCTCGCCGATCGAGCAGAAGACGCGGCACCGGACGGTGCTCGACGAGACGGCGGAGCTGTACGACACCGTGCTGGTCTCGGGCGGGCGGCGCGGGTTCGACATCGAGCTCGCCCCGGCGGATCTCGTCGCCGCGACGGACGCGACCCTGGCGGACATCGCGCGCTGAGCGGGGCGGCCGCCCCTCATGCTGATCGAGCAGCCCGCGCAGAAGGCGTATCGAGACATGCTGATCGAGTGACCCTCGCAGAGGGCGCATCGAGATCCACCGTCATCTGAAGGGCGGGTCTCGATACGCCGCTCCGCGGCTACTCGACCAGCATGGGGGCGCGTCAGCCGGCGGCCGCGACCAGGCCGAGCTCGGCCGAGCGGGCGAGCAGCGGGTGCCGCGGCACGACGCGCACGGTGTAGCCGAAGGAGCCGCTGCGGTCGAGGACGATCTCGCCCGCGTAGGGCACGCGGCCGACCGCGTCGGCGGGCACGACCGCACCCGATTCCTCCGCCACCTCGAGCTCGTGCAGTCGCACGTCGACGAGCGAGCCGTCCGCGGCGGTGGTGCCGGAGACGACCTGCACGGTGACGTCCTCGGGCGAGAGCTCGCCGAGCCGGACGCCCGCGCGCAGGGCGAGCCGGTCGCCGCGCTGGGGCACCGCGTCGATGCCGCCCGACTCCACGGAGGCGACGGCCACGCCCGGCCAGCCCGCGCGGACCCGCTGCTTCCAGGCCGACAGCTCCTTGGCCGGCTCGAAGTGATCGGCCGCGATCTCGCGCCCGGCCTCGGCGGCGGGGTGGTAGAGCGCCTCGACGTACTGGCGCACCATCCGCTCGGCCGACAGCTCGGGCGAGAGCGTGGCGAGCGTGTGCCGGATCGAGCGCACCCAGCGGCGCGGCACTCCGTCGTGGTCGCGCTCGTAGTAGCGCGGCACGACCTCGCTCTCGAGCAGCTCGTAGAGCGCGTCGGCCTCGAGCGTGTCGCGCGACTCCGGGTCGAGGTCGCGGTCGGAGGACGGGATCGCCCAGCCGTTCTCGCCGTCGAAGTACTCGTTCCACCAGCCGTCGAGGATCGACAGGTTCAGCGAGCCGTTCAGCGCCGCCTTCATGCCGGAGGTGCCGCAGGCCTCGAGCGGGCGCAGCGGGTTGTTCAGCCAGACGTCGGTGCCCGGGTAGAGCAGCTGCGCCATCGCGATGTCGTAGTCGGGCAGGAAGACGATCCGGCGGCGCACGTCGGGCTCCTGCGCGAAGCGGACCAGCTTCTGGATCAGCCGCTTCCCCTCCTCGTCGGCGGGGTGCGACTTGCCGGCGATCACGATCTGGATCGGGTGCTCGGGGTGCGTCAGCAGCGCGCGCAGCCGCTCCGGGTCGTGCAGCATCAGCGTCAGCCGCTTGTAGGTGGGGACCCGCCGGGCGAAGCCGATCGTGAGCACGTCCGGGTCGAGCAGCTCGTCCAGCCACGCCGGGGTGAGGCCGCCCGGGTTCTGCTCCCGCCAGGAGCGCGCCGCGCGGGTGCGGGCGTCGCGGACCAGCTGCTCCCGCATCGACCGCCGCGCCTGCCAGAGCTCGCCGTCGCTCAGGGCGCCCGAGGCCCAGTCGGCGCGGGTGGTGTCGTCGGTGCCGAGCCGGTCGCGGGCCAGGTCGCGGAGGATCGGATCGGTCCACGTCGCCGCGTGCACGCCGTTGGTCACCGAGCCGATCGGCACCTCCGCCGTGTCGAAGCCCGGCCAGAGACCGGAGAACATCGAGCGGCTCACCTCGCCGTGCAGCTTCGAGACGCCGTTCGAGCGCTGCGCGAGCCGGAGGCCCATGAACGCCATGTTGAAGACGTCGCTCGCACCGCCCGTCGGCGACTCGGAGCCCAGCGCCAGCACGTCCTCGATCTGCACGCCCGGCAGCAGCTCGGTGGTGAAGTACTGCTCGATCATGCCGCGGTCGAAGCGGTCGATCCCCGCCGGCACCGGCGTGTGCGTGGTGAAGACGGTGCTCGCGCGCACGACCTGCAGCGCCTGGTCGAAGTCGAGACCGGAGCCGATCAGACCGGAGATGCGCTCGAGCCCCTGGAAGCCGGCGTGCCCCTCGTTGGTGTGGAACACCTCCGGCAGCGGCGTGCCCGAGACCTCGGCCCACAGCTCCAGCGCGCGCACGCCGCCGATGCCCAGGAGCAGCTCCTGCAGGAGGCGGTGCTCGCCGCCGCCGCCGTAGAGCCGGTCGGTGACGGTGCGCAGGGCGTCCTCGTTCTCGCGGACGTCCGTGTCGAGCAGCAGCAGGGTCACCCGGCCCACCTCGGCCCGCCACACCCGGGCGTACAGCGCCCGCCCGTCGGGCAGGGCCAGCACGATCCGCGCCGCGGAGCCGTCGGCCATCCGCACCATCCGCAGCGGCAGCCCGTCCGGGTCGAGCGAGGGGTAGGACTCGAGCTGCCAGCCGTCGGCGGAGAGGCCCTGGGCGAAGTAGCCCGAGCGGTAGAAGAGGCCGACGCCGGTCAGCGGGACGCCGAGGTCCGAGGAGGCCTTGAGGTGGTCGCCCGCGAGGATGCCCAGGCCGCCGGAGTACTGCGGGAGCGCGGCGGCGATGCCGAACTCCGGCGAGAAGTAGGCGATCGAGCGCGGTGCCGACTCCGGCAGCGACTGGTACCAGCGCGGCTCCGTGCGGTAGCGCTCGAGCTCGTCGCGCAGGCGCCAGGCGTCGTCGACGAAGCCCTGGTCGCGGGCGAGCTCGGCGAGGCGCTCGGGGGCGATCGCGCCGAGGAGGGCGGTCGGGTCCCCGGTGCCGCTGCGCCACAGCTCCGGATCGGCCCGCTCGAACAGGCGCCGGGTCGGCTCGTGCCAGGCCCAGCGCAGATTGCCCGCCAGCTCGCCGAGCGCGGACAGCTCGGGCGGCAGGACGGATCGGACGGTGAAGCGGCGGATGGCCTTCACGGCACTCCTCGACTCTCTGCTCATGCGACGACCGGTGGAGACGACGACCGGCGGACCCCGGCGAGCGGCGGATTCCGGCGCCGGCGGACCCCGGCGAGCACCCCCTGCGGACAGCCGCGGCGCTCGCGCTCGCACACTGTAGCGGAGTGCCCGCGGGCGCCGTCGGCCGTGGCGCGGGCCCTTTTGCACAGCGGCGCGGGCCTTCGCAACCGGCGTGCCAAAGGCACCGCCGGTCGCTACTGTCGTGACGTGGCTCAGACACCTTTCGGCAAGGCTCCGCACGGCAAGGACGCACGACGAGCGGCTCGGGGAGGTGCCGCCGGGGAGGAGACTCCCGCGGCGCCGACTCCCCCGGCAGCGGACTCGGCAGCACCTGTCGCGGAGGATCGACTCGAGGCCGCTCCGGCCTCGGCGGCGCAGGCGCCCGTGGCACCGGGGACGGCCGACGCGGCCACGTCTCCCGAGACCGCGGCCGAGACCGCCGAGCAGACCGCCCCGCGCGGCTCCGGCTACCGGGTGCGCGCCGAGCGCATCCCGATCATCGACCCGCAGCCGCGGCTCGAGGACGACCGCTGGCCCGCGAAGGCCTTCGTCGGCGAGGTCGTCCCGTTCGCCGCGACGGCGTTCCGCGAGGGGCACGACCTGATCGGGGTCGACCTGCTGCTCACCTCACCCGCGGGCGCCGAGTCCGAGCACCGGATGGCGCTGATCGCGACCGGCACCGACCGCTACGGGCGCCTCGTCCTCCTCGACGACGAGGGCGACTGGACGTACCGCATCCGCGCGTTCGCCGACGACTGGGCGACCTGGCTGCACACCGCCGAGGTCAAGATCCCGGCCGGCCTCGACATCGACGTCACCTTCGCGATCGGCGAGGGCCTCCTCCGCACCGCGGCCGGGGACGACGCCCGCTCCGAGGCCGAGCGCTCCCTCCTCTCCGACGCCGCCGCCACCGTGGCGGACGAGTCGCTCTCCCCCGAGGCGCGCCTCGCCGCCGCCGAGGACGCCGCCGTGCACGGCGCCTTCACCGCGCGCCCCGTGATGAGCCTCGCGAGCGTCTCGGACCCGCGCACCGTGCACGTCGAGCGCACCCGCGCCGGCGTCGGCGCCTGGTACGAGTTCTTCCCGCGCTCCGAGGGCGCCGTGCGGCACGAGGACGGCAGCGTCACCTCCGGCTCCTTCCGCACCGCGATCGACCGCCTCCCCGCCGTCGCGGCGATGGGCTTCGACGTGCTCTACCTGCCGCCGATCCACCCGATCGGCCGGAACTTCCGCAAGGGCCCGAACAACACGCTCGACGCCGGCCCGGACGACCCCGGCTCGCCGTGGGCGATCGGCGCCCCCGAGGGCGGGCACGACGCGATCCACCCGGACCTCGGCACGGTCGAGGACTTCACCGCGTTCCACGACGCGGTCACCGCGGCCGGCCTCGAGCTCGCGCTCGACTTCGCGCTGCAGGCCTCGCCCGACCACCCCTGGGTGACGAGCCACCCGGAGTGGTTCACGACGCTCCCCGACGGCTCGATCGCCTACGCCGAGAACCCGCCGAAGAAGTACCAGGACATCTATCCGATCAACTTCGACAACGACCCGCAGGGCATCCGCCAGGAGGCGCTGCGCGTCCTGCGGTACTGGATCTCGCTCGGCGTGAAGATCTTCCGCGTCGACAACCCGCACACCAAGCCGCTCGACTTCTGGGAGTGGATCATCCACGAGGTCAACGCCGAGAACCCCGAGGTCGTCTTCCTCGCGGAGGCGTTCACCCGTCCGGCGATCATGCGGGCGCTCGGCAAGGTCGGCTTCCAGCAGTCGTACTCGTACTTCACCTGGCGCAACACCAAGGAGGAGCTCGAGGAGTTCTTCACGAGCATCTCGCACGAGACGGCCGACTACATGCGGCCGAACCTCTTCGTGAACACGCCGGACATCCTCACCGAGTACCTCCAGTACGGCGGGCGCTCGGCCTACAAGGTCCGCGCCGCACTCGCCGCGACGGCCTCGCCGCTCTGGGGCGTCTACGCCGGCTACGAGCTGATCGAGAACGTCGCGCGCCCGGGCGCCGAGGAGAACATCGACAACGAGAAGTTCGAGTACAAGACGCGCGACTGGGCCGCGGCCGACGCCGACGGGACCACGATCGCGCCGTACATCGCCCGGCTCAACGAGATCCGCCGGGCGCACCCCGCGCTCGCCCAGCGCCGCAACCTGCAGGTGCACGGCAGCGACGACGACGCGATCCTCGTCTACTCCAAGCACCTGGACCGCGCCTTCACCGGCACCGGTGCGGACGACACCCTCCTGGTCGTCGTCAACACCGACCCGCACTCGGCGCGCGAGACCACGGTGCACATCGACCTGCCGTCCCTCGGCCTGGACTGGAGCTCGACCTACGAGGTCGAGGACCTGATCACCGGTGCCGTCTGGACCTGGGGCAGCGACAACTACGTGCGGCTCGACTCCTTCGTCGAGCCCGTGCACATCCTGAGCGTGAAGGCGGACGGACGATGACGGTTCCCGAGAACGACGGCACGAACCCGGCAGAGAGCACGGACACGACGGGTCCCGCGCAGGGCGCCGTCCCCGCGGAGGCCGGCAGCCCGGTCGAGGCGGCGGACATCGAGCCGCGCACGGAGACGGTCGTCACCACGGGCACGAGCTCGGCGACGACCACCGGCGCGCACGTCGCGCAGCCCGCGGCCGAGGAGACGTCCGCCGCGCCCGAGCGGCTCACCCCGCCCGAGCCCGTCGCACCGCCGGAGCCGCTCCTGCCGCCCGAGCCCACCACGGCGTCCGCGATCCCCGAGCCGCTCACGCCGCCGGAGCCGATCGCAGCGCCCGCCGGCCCCGAGCCGCTCACTCCGCCGGAGCCGACCGTTCCGGCTGACGACTCCCCCGCCGCCGCAGCGCCGGACTCCGACGTCGACGCGCTGCCCGCGTTCCCGGAGTGGGTCCTCCAGCAGCTCGCGACCGGCAGCAACGCGCTCCCGCACGACGTCCTGGGCCAGCACCCGCTGCCCGGGGGCGGCGCGGTGGTGCGCATCCGCCGCCCGCTCGCCGACGCCGTCACGGCCGTCCTGGCCGGCGGTGTCCGGGTCGAGCTCGAGCACCTGCACGACGGGATCTGGCAGGGCGTCCACGACGAGGACCCGCAGGCCTACACCGTCGAGGCGCACTACGGCGACGGCTCCACCTGGACCGCCGAGGACCCGTACCGGTTCTCGAAGACGGTCGGCGACTTCGACCTCTACCTGATCGGCGAGGGCCGGCACGAGCGGCTCTGGGAGGCGCTCGGCGCGCGGCACCGCGAGCACGAGGGCGTCTGGGGCACCTCCTTCGCCGTCTGGGCACCGCACGCCCAGGCCGTCCGCGTCGTCGGCGACTTCAACGACTGGAGCGGCGAGGGCCACGCCCTGCGCAACCTCGGCGTCAACGGCGTCTGGGAGATCTTCGTGCCCGGCATCGAGCCCGGCGCGCCCTACAAGTTCGACCTGCTCTCGCGCGACGGACGATGGGTCCGCAAGGCCGACCCGATGGCCCGTGCGACGGAGGTGCCGCCGGCGACCGCCTCGCGCGTCCCCGTCTCGCACCACGAGTGGAGCGACGCCGGCTGGATGGAGCAGCGCGCGAGCGTCGACCCGCACACCCAGCCGATCAGCGTCTACGAGATGCACCTCGGCTCCTGGAAGCCCGGTCTCGGCTACCGCGACCTCGCGGATCCGCTGATCGAGTACGTCACCACGCTCGGCTTCACCCACGTCGAGTTCATGCCGCTCGCGGAGCACCCGTTCGGCGGCTCCTGGGGCTACCAGGTCACCGGCTACTACGCCGCGTCCAGCCGCTTCGGCACCGCCGACGACCTCAAGTACCTGATCGACCGGCTGCACCAGGCCGGGATCGGCGTGCTCGTCGACTGGGTGCCCGGGCACTTCCCGAAGGACGACTTCGCGCTCGCCCGCTTCGACGGCGAGCCCCTCTACGAGCACCCGGACTGGCGCCGCGGCGAGCAGATGGACTGGGGCACCTACGTCTTCGACTTCGGACACACCCAGGTCCGCAACTTCCTCGTCGCGAACGCGCTGTTCTGGCTCGAGGAGTTCCACGTCGACGGCCTCCGGGTCGACGCCGTGGCGTCGATGCTCTACCTCGACTACTCCCGCAAGGAGGGCGAGTGGCTGCCGAACGAGCACGGCGGCCGGGAGAACCTCGAGGCGATCAGCTTCCTCCAGGAGGTGAACGCCACCGCCTACAAGCTCTACCCCGGCATCATGATGATCGCCGAGGAGTCCACCAGCTGGCCCGGCGTCACCCAGCCCACCGTCTCCGGCGGGCTGGGCTTCGGGCTCAAGTGGAACATGGGCTGGATGAACGACTCGCTGCGCTACATGGCGAACGACCCGCTCTGGCGCCAGTACCACCTGGGCGAGATCACCTTCTCCTTCGTCTACGCGTTCAGCGAGCAGTTCGTCCTGCCGATCAGCCACGACGAGGTCGTGCACGGCAAGGGCTCGCTGATTCAGAAGATGCCGGGCGACCACTGGCAGCAGCTGGCGAACGTCCGCGCCTACCTGGCGTTCATGTGGGCGCACCCCGGCAAGCAGCTGCTCTTCATGGGCCAGGAGTTCGGGCAGTACTCGGAGTGGTCCGAGGAGCGCGGCCTCGACTGGTGGATCCTCGACCAGCCCAGCCACCGCGGGCTGTGGAGCCTCGTCGGCGAGCTGAACCGGCTCTACCGCGAGGTCCCCTCGCTGAACGAGCTCGACAACGACCAGGCCGGCTTCGAGTGGATCGACGGGGGCGCCGCGGCGCCGAACGTCATCTCGTTCCTCCGCAAGGACAAGGCGGGCCGCTCCGTGGCGGTGATCGTCAACTTCTCGGGCTCGCCGGTGCACGGCTACCGCGTCGGCCTCCCCGAGGCCGGCCGCTGGGAGGAGCTGCTCAACACGGACGCCGAGATCTACGGCGGCTCGGGCGTCGGCAACTTCGGTGCCGTCGAGGCCCGCGACGAGCCGTGGGCGGGGCGCCCCGCCTCGGCCGAGCTGATCCTGCCCCCGCTCGGAGCGCTCTTCCTGCGCCACATCGGCTGACCGCAGCCCGACCCGCACGACGGCGGGCGGAGCGGACGCTCGCGCGTCCGACCCGCCCGTCGTCGTTCACCCGGCAGCCCGCGCCCGCGTCGCCGGACTTGCCGAGCCTCGCGCAGCCACTCAGTGGCGACCGTGGTGCGTCGGCGCGTGCGGTCGGGAGGGCTGAGGTCGCGTCGGCGCTCGTTCCTGCGAGGGGGCCGCCGGATGAGCCTTCCCGGCGCTCGACCCCTCACCGGCGACCGGTGGCTTCTCGGCCTCCGGAGCGACGACCGGTGGCTTCTCGGCCTCCGGAGCGACGCCTGCAGCCGGATCCCTGCTCGAGCTCGGTCCCTCGACGGCGACCGGAGCCTTCTCGCCCTCTGCACGGCCCGCGGCCGGAACAGTGTTCCGGTTCTCCTCCTTCGCGGTCACCTCGCAGAGGACGCACTCCTGGGCAGAGGAGGTCGCGGCGGGAGGTCCCGCGAGGGGAACGCTCTTCCCCGCCCAGACGTCCTCGAGGGACCGCTCGAGGCGGAGGTTCGCCGACTCGAGGGGATGGAGAAGATCCTCCGTCCCGAGTGGCCCGCGCACCTCGAACACTCCGACCGAGCTGATCGCCGCGCCGGTACCGATCACTCGCCTCATCGCGGTGTACTCGCTGCGTGTGGGGAGGTTCAGTGCCGCAGCCACCCTGACCTCGGTGGGATGCTGCGTCACCAGCCGGTCGATGGCCTGCTTGCGGCGAGCCAGAGCCTCCTGCTCGTGAGGCGGAGCGTCCTTCGCAGTCCACTCGTCGAACTCTGCACGGTCGAGTGCCCCCGCCAGGTAGGGATTGGCCACGCGCTCGAAGTCCGACGCCTCGAACTCCCCGTCGCTGCCCTCGCCGCCTGCGAGGCCGGCGTGCTTCACCGCCTCGAGGCCCCGAGCGCCACCGGTCGTCACCAGCTCCGAGACCCTGATCGAGAGGTCCCGCTCGGCTTCCGTCGTTCCCGGCGAGCGCAGGTCTCCGGATCGCAGCGGTGTGGCGACGACCGCCTCGGTGCTGCGGTCGATGTTCGCGCCGGCGAGGGACTGCACGGAGTGGTAGAGCTCGTGGGCGAAGACGACCGTCGGCGAGAACAGGCGGATCTCGCCCGTCTGGGAGTCGAAGTAGGACAGGGCGCGGTCGGGGTCGAAGTGCAGGACGCTGTCGGAGCCCCCGCCGCCGACGGCCTCGTCCCTGTTCAGCGCCACCGATACCCACCGGGCGGCCGGCGCGATCAGGACCCGCACGCTGGACAGGTTGCCGTCGCTGTCCAGGAACCGATTGCCGTTCGCCTTCTTCGCCCCCAGCAGATCCGGGACGGCCTCCACGAGACTCCTCGCGGGCTCCGTCGACCGCAGCTGGTCGATCATCGACCGCACGAGCCAGTAGGTGCGCAGTCCCGCCTGCGGCGACTCCGTCTGTCCGCCCTCGGGAGGCCGGGCGGCGACCGCGATTCCGGGTGCCACCTCCCAGGACTCGTAGACGGAGCCGGTGATCGGATCCTTCACGAGCATGAACGAGGACGGCCGCAGCAGGTCACCGCCGGGCATCGCCGCAGCACCGCTCGCGGTGAAGAGCGCGCTGAAGCCGACGAGCGCCGCGACGACGACGCTCGGAAGGAGCATCGCGCCACGGCTCCTGACGGAGGATCGAGAGTGGGTGGTCGCTTCGGGACGGCGTCGGATCAGGGCTGGGAGCAGAGGCACGGCAGCACAGTACTGAGCACCGGATCGGCGCTCACGGGCGTGGCGCGGAATCGACGCCCGGCCCGGCGGCCGCCCGTCAGGAGGAGCTGCTCGACACCGACGCCGAGATCCACGGTGGCTCGGGGGTCCCCAGCGGGAGATCGAACTCTCGCGAGGCCGACAGGTGTTGCACAGGGCGGAGAGCACGGGCTAGCGTCGATGTAGAGATCGTTCTCCCGCCTGCGCGCGGGGCACCACCGCGACTCCCCGATGAAGAGGACTCCCCCGTGAGAAGAAGAATCCTGACCGCGGCCGCCGCGGTCGCCACCGTCGCCCTCGCCCTGACCGGCTGCTCCTCGAGCGGCGGCGGCGGCGCGTCCGACGATCCGAACGCCGAGGTCCAGTTCTGGTCCTTCACCGGCATCCAGGCGAAGGACAACGTCAGCGAGTACCTGGCCAAGAAGCCCGACGCGAAGGTCAAGCTGACCGAGGTCGGCTCCTCCCAGGAGACCGCCACCGCCCTGACCGCCGCGCTCGCGGGCGGCAGGGTGCCCGACCTCGTCATGATCCAGGGCGACGACCTGCCGCGCTTCGTCGAGAACAGCGCCAACTTCCTCGACCTGCGCACCCTCGGCGGCGACGACCTCGACGCCTCCTACCTGGGCTGGGCCGCCGACGCGGGCACCGCCCAGGACGGCTCGGTCGTCGGCATCCCGACCGACGTCGGCGGCCTGAGCTTCGCCTACCGCGCCGATCTGTTCGAGCAGGCCGGGCTGCCGACCGATCCCGCCGAGGTCGCCGCGCTCTGGAGCGACTGGGACGGCTTCCTCGCGACCGGCGAGAAGTACACCGCCGCGACCGGCAAGCCCTTCGTCGACAACGTGGAGACCAGCGTCTTCTACTCCACCATCAACCAGGTGACCGAGAAGTACTACTCCTCCGACGGCGAGCTCGTCTACGACACCAACCCGCAGGTCGAGGACGCCTTCGACACCGCCGTGCAGGCGCACGACGCCGGCATCAGCGCCGGCATCGCCGCGTTCTCGTCGGGCTGGGGCCCCGGGCGCGCGAACGGCGCCTTCGCGGTGACCGTCGCTCCCTCGTGGATCCTGCAGGGCATCAAGACAGACGCCCCCGACACCGCCGGGAACTGGCGGGTCACCACCGTCCCCGGTGTCGGCGGCAACTGGGGCGGCAGCGTCATCGCGATCCCCGCTCGCGCCGAGCACCCCGAGGCGGCCTGGCAGTACATCGAGACGATGATGTCGGCCGAGGGCCAGGAGGACCACTTCGCCACGTCGGGCACCTTCCCGGCGGCGACGGAGGCCCTCGAGAGCGAGAGCGTCCGTGCCTACACGGACCCGTTCTTCGGCGACTCGAAGATCGGCGACGTCATCGCCACGTCCGTCGAGCAGTTCCCGTCCTTCGTGAACGGACCCGACACCGGCGTGATCGGCGCGGCGCTCTCCGGCGCGCTGGTCGAGCTGGAGTCCGGGAACGTGACCTCCGAGGACGCCTTCTCCTCCGGACTCGACAGCGCACGCCAGGCCGTCGGCGGTTGACGCTCCGCTGCGAACGACGACGCCCCCGAGCCCTCGCGGCCCGGGGGCGTCGTCGTCGGCGGGCTCGGGCGGCGGACGCCGCTCAGGCCTCGTCCCGGCGCACGACCGCGGTGCGCCAGGTGTCGATCAGCACGACCGAGCCGAGCATCACCAGGGCGAGCGCCACCGAGGCGAGGGTGTCGGTGAGCCAGTGGTAGCCGAGGTAGAGGCGGGCGACGACCTGGCCGGCGATCATCCCGAGCGAGAGCGCGAAGCCGCCGATCGCCCAGACCGGCGAGGAGCGGCGCGACGCCAGCAGGAACGTCGTGATCAGGAAGAAGTCGCAGACGCCGGTGACGTGCCCGGACGGGAAGGAGAAGGTGCCGTCCGCCCCGAGGAGCATGTACTCGACGGGCGGCCGCATCCGCTGCACCAGGTGCGCGGCGAGCTGGACGCTGAGCATCCCCGTGATCATCCCGCCGGCGAGCAGGAGCGGCCGCCAGAGGTGCCGGGCGAGCGCGATCCACAGCACGAGCACGCCGAGGATGATGATCGGCAGGAAGACCGGGCCGAAGACCGTGGCCAGCGTGTCCATCACGACGGTCCCCTCGGCGAAGCGCTTCGCCCGGAACCACTCCGAGACCGCGGGGTCGAGCGCGGCCAGTCCCGTGCCCGTCGCCACCTGCACGATCAGCGCGGCGAAGAGCACGAGTCCGACGGCGACCGACCCGCCTCCCGCGCGCATCAGGCGGCGCCGGGCGGGCTCCGTCATCTCCCGCTGCTCGACGAGGAAGCGCTGGTGGAATCGGGCGCGCGGAGACAGGGCGACGGTGCTCATCCGCTCACCCTAGGGGTCGGCGGGCGCCGTGCCGCTCGCTCCCCGCCGCGCCGCCCGGCCGATCGACGGCGCGGACCGCACCCGACGGGTCCGCGCCGTCGGCGGCGAGCCAGAGCACGCCGCGCGAGACGCCGACGCCGGGCACTGGATCGCCGATCCGGTAGCCGACCCGGAACGGGAAGCCCGGACCGCGGTTCCACGGCAGGTCCCCCGGATCGCGATGGTGCTCGACCATCTCCACGATCGTCCAGGTGAGCCCGGGGACCGCGGTGACCGGCGTGTCGACGAGGAGGCGGTCGCCGGGGCGGACGGGCGCCGGGACTCCCCGCCCGGGATCGCGGCGAGGCGTCACGAGATCGCGGCGAGCAGCACCAGCGGATCGCCCTCCATCCAGAGGCAGTCCATCTCGAAGCGGACCACCGAGTACCGCTCCCCCGTCCAGCGCAGCTCGAAGTTCCAGGTGTTGCCCATCAGGGCGTGTCGGGTCGCCGCCGGATCGGCGCCCTCGCCGGGAGCGAAGTGCTGCGCGAGCGCGTACGCCTCGACCGTCGCACCACTCCGCGTCTCCTCGACGAGCACGTTGCCGACGAGGTGCATCGTGTCGAGCGGCCCGACCGCGGCGATCATCGTGTCCAGGACCGTCTGCTTCCCCGACAGGACGGGGAACTCGAGGCCGATCCTCTCGGTGGCCCGGGTCATGTCCACGACGACGTCGTCGCCGAGGATCGCGTCGAGGATGCTCCTGTCCGCTCGGTCCAGTGCTCGGCCCCAGGCGAGGGGCAGCTTCTCGAGCGAGGCGAGGGTGCTGAGTGCGCTGAGCGTGCTGAGTGCGGTGTCCATGGTGTGTCCTTCTGTGCGGGGCGCGCCCGCTGCCGCAGCTGCGGGCGCGTCGGAGTGGCCCGGATCGGAGGATCCGGACGCGCTGAGGACCGCCGCGTCGGCGGCGGTGCGGTGGGAGGGTTCAGAGGTGGCCGGGGCTCCGACCCGCGCCGACGGCTCGGAGGCCGCCGGCGGGGTCGCTCACTGCCGGTAGAGGGACTCGATCGCGACCTCGCGGCTCGCGCCGTCGCCGGTCGTCACGGTCACGGTTCCGGACGGACCGGCTCCCAGGTCGTCCGCGACGGGCCACCAGGCCGTCCAGAAGCCGTCCTCGAGGGTGGCGACGATCGGAGCGACCCCGTCCTCGTGCAGGACGACGGACGCGACGTCCGCCCCGGCGAAGCCGAACGCGTAGGCCACTGCGGCGTCGCCGCTGCCGTGGCTGCCCGAGCCGGCGACCTGGACGGCGTCCACCGGCAGCGGTTCCGCGGGAGTCGCCTCGGCCATCTCCCAGAACCCTCCGCCGGAGCCCGCGCTGAGGCAGTAGTAGACGGACTCGCCCTGCCGGAAGAGCATCGAGGCGGCCTCGCCGCGAGCATCGAGGTGCGAGAGCGCGATCGGGCCGGCCTCGGCGTTCACCCCGTCGAGACTCGACTCGCACCACCGGGTCGCCCCGCTGCCGAGCGGCGAGTCAGGGAGGATCCGCTCGGGGACGCCGGTCCAGGAGGCGAGCACCCCGCCGTTCAGACCGGTGGAGCCCGCACCCGGGATCAGCCCGGGGGCCACGACGATGACGGCGGCGGCAGCGGCGGCAGCGAGGAGCAGGGTCGCCGCGCCCGCGACCGCCCAGTCCTTCCGGCGGAAGGACTGGGCGGTCGCCTCCTCGTCGGCGAGGATCTCGGCGAGGAGGGCCTCCCGGCGGGAGACCTCGGCGGTGCTGAGGGCGGTGCGGGGCTCGGCGTCGGCCGAGCGGAGCAGGTCGGGGAGCTGGTCGGTCATCAGAGGGTCCGTTCTGCCGTGCCGGAGAGGAGGGAGGGTTCGGTGGCGGCGAGCAGCGCCGCCAGGCGCCGCTTCGCGCGGGTGAGCCGCATCGCGTAGGCGGCGCGGCTGCAGCCGAGGACCTGGGCGGCGTCGGTCTGCGGGAGGTCCTCCCAGACGTGCAGGGCGAGGGCCTCCTGCTCCCCGAGGGGCAGCCGCTTCCAGGCGCTCTCGAGGTCGAGGCGGTCGTTGATCGACGGATCGGCGCGCTCCTCGGGCGCGAGGGTCCCGATCCGCACGGCGAGCGCCTGCTGCCGGTTCTCACCGCGCGCCGCGTTGAGGATCGCATTCCGGGCGGTGCCGAACAGCCACGGGCGGGCGTCCTCGGGCAGCTCCTGCCGCCGGCGCCAGGCGGCGAGGAACGTCTCGCCCACGATGTCGTCCACGGTCGCGGCGGGTGCGCGGCGGCGGACGAAGCGGAGGACGTCGTCGTACTGGGCTCGGTACAGCTCGGAGAAGTCGTCGCGGGAGCGGATGCTCATGGTTCCCCTTTCGCGGAGTCACAGGTACATGTCCGGCTGCGGCGATCGTGCAACATCCGATCGTCGCGGATTCCGCGCGAGCACGGGGACACGGCGGTGGGTCGGCTCCGGGCGCGCTCCGCCGCTGGCAACCCCCTGGTCGCCGGTCGCGAGCGCGGGAGATCGTCGAGCCATGACGGCATCGAGCACTCCCGCCTCCCGCCCGGCGGACGGGTCCGGGCGCGCCCGCGGATCGCGCGTGTCCCGGAACGTGTGGTCCGGCGCGCTCTTCGGCCTCGGCCTCGCGGCGTTCGTCGACGAGACCGTGTTCCACCAGCTGCTGCACTGGCACCACTTCTTCGACCTCGGCACGTCGGAGCTCGGGCTCGTCTCGGACGGGATCTTCCACGCCGTGGGCTGGTTCGCGGCGATCGGAGGTCTGTTCCTCTTCGCGGATCTGCGGCGGCGCGGGGCGCTGGAGCCGCTACGCTGGAGTGGAGCGGTGCTCCTCGGCGCCGGTGCGTTCCAGCTCTACGACGGCACCGTCCAGCACAAGCTGCTCGGTCTGCATCAGATCCGGTACGTCGACGACCTGCTGCCCTACGACCTGGTGTGGAACACCGTCGCCGCAGTGCTGATCCTCGCGGGGGTCGTGCTGCTCGTGCGGGCGAGGACGGCCGCCGCGCGGAGGCGCGAGGCGTCGTGATCCCGTCCGCGCTCGACGGACCGGGCCACGCCCACGGCCACGCCGTCCCCCTCGAGCCGGTCCTGCTCCTGCTCGCGGTCTCGGGCGTGCTCGCCTACGCCGGCGCCGCCGCGGTGTCCCGCCGCCGGGGCCGACCCTGGCCGGTGTACCGCGTCGTGCTGTGGACGGCGGGGATCGCCTGCGCCGCCGCGGCCCTCGTCGGACCTCTCGCCGTCGCTGCGCAGTCGAGCTTCACCGCGCACATGGCCGCCCACCTGCTCGCCGGCATGCTCGCGCCGGTGCTGCTCGTCCTCGCCGCCCCCGTCACCCTGGCCCTGCGGACGCTGAGCACGACCCCCGCCCGGCGCCTGACCCGGCTGCTGCGCAGCGCGCCCGCCCGCGTCCTCGCCCACCCGATCACCGCGACCCTCCTCAGCGCGGGCGGGCTCCAGCTGCTGTACCGCACTCCGCTCCTCGAGACGATGCACGCGGCGCCGCTGCTGCACGTCCTCGTGCACGCGCACCTCCTCCTCGCCGGCTGCCTCTTCACCGCCGCGATCATCGGCGTCGACCCCCGCCCCCATCCGCCCGCTCGCGCGACGCAGGTGGTCGCGGTCGTCCTCGCGACGGCCTCGCACGCGATCCTCGCCAAGCAGCTCTGGGCCCGGCCGCCCGCGTTCCTCGACGCCGCCGACGTGCGGGCGGGCGCGGAGCTGATGTCCACAGCGGGCGGCTGGCTGGAGGCGGTGGTCGTCGTCGTCTTCTGCGCGCAGTGGTACCGGGCGGCGGGTCGGCGCCTCGCGCGCGACGACGCCGGGGCGGTCCGCCGTGGGATCCGGCGCCCCGCCTGATTGTCAAGATCGGATAACCGCCGCCCCGATCGGGGACGATCGAGGAATGGCGACCAGCGGAGCACCCCTCGAGGGCCGGCACGTCCGATTCATCCGCTACACCCGCACCCGCGACGGCTGGACCAGCGAGACCGTGCACGGGCGCCTGGAGGGGCACACTCCGGCGACCTGGCGACTGCGGGTCGTCGACGAGCTGCGCGAGCTGCCCCGAGACGAGTGGGCGCTCTACCGCCCCTGAGGGCGCGCGCAGCGCCGCTGTCAAGATCCTCGATCGCGGCCGCTCCGTCGGACTAGCGTCGTCGACGCCGGACTCGTGCCAGTCGAGGAGGTCGTCCGATGTCCCGCTCCCCCGCCGCGTCGAGCAGACGCACCCGCGCACTCGTCGGTGCGCTCGTCCTGCCCTTGGCCGGATGCGCCGGCCTCGCACCGGACACGGCGGCGGCCGGTGCCACCGCGGCGGCGTTCGAGGAGGCGCTGGCGGCGGGCGACGGCTCCGCCGCATGCGCGGTGCTGACCCCGCGGGCGGCCGAGGCGGTCGTCGAGGCCGATGCGGCCTCGGCGGCGTGCCCCGACGCGATCCTCGCGCTCGACCTCGACCCGGCCGCCGCGGGCTCCCCCCGCGCCGAGGCCTTCGGCCAGGCCGCCGTGGTCGAGCTGGGCGGCGACACCGTCTTCCTCGCGGCGAGCGGCGACGGCTGGCGCGTGCGCGCCGCGGGATGCACGGCGACCGGCGAGGACCGCTCCTTCGACTGCGCGATCGACGGCTCATGATGCGCGGGGTCTTCCTCGGCTGCCTGACCCTCCTCGGCGCCGGTCTCGTCTTCTTCCTCGCGACGGGGCTGCTGCACCGATGAGCGCCGTGACCCGGGCGCTCGGTTCCGAGCGGCACGCCGGCGCCGGTCGTGGCTTCCTGCGCGAGAACTCGCTGACCCTCGTCTTCGGCGGACTCTTCGTGCTGTCGCTGGCCGGCCAGTCGGCCGCCGGGTTCCTCGTCTACCTCGACGACCTCCGCGTCGCCGGGCTCGAGCCGGTGACGTACGCGCGCTACCTCACGTCGTCGACCTTCGTCGCCGACATCGCCGAGAACTGGCAGTCGGAGTACCTGCAGTTCTTCCTCTACATCGCGGCGACGGTCTGGTTCGTGCAGCGCGGCTCCTCGGAGTCGAAGGCACCCGGCGAGGCGGGCCGCGCCACGGAGCAGGAGCAGCGCATGGGGCCGTGGGCCGAGGAGTCCTCCCCGCGGCCCGCGAAGCTCCCCGGCGGCCTCCGGCGCCGACTCTACGCGCACTCCCTGCTGATCGTGATGGGGGCGGTCTTCGCCGGCTCCTGGCTCGCGCAGTCGGTCGCCGGGCACGTCGCCTACGACGAGCAGCAGCTGCTGGACCTGTCGGCGCCGGTCTCCTGGGGCGAGTACCTCGCCTCCGCCGACTTCTGGAGCCGCACACTGCAGAACTGGCAGTCCGAGTTCCTCGCGGTGGGCAGCATGGCGGCGCTCTCGGTCTACCTCCGCGAGCGCGGCTCCCCGGAGTCGAAGGCGGTCGGCGCCCCGCATGCCGAGACGGGCGGCGACGAGTGACGCGCTGCTCGGCGCCGCCGTCCCCCGCGCGCCGCGTCAGCGGCCGAGCGTGCTGCTCGGGTACTCGCCGAAGCGCGAGGCGTACGCGGCCGAGAAGCGGCCGAGATGCCCGAAGCCCCAGCGGCGCGCCGTGAGGGCGACGCTCGAGCGCGTCGGGTCGCCGAGGCGCAGGTCCGCGTGCACCCGGTCGAGGCGGACGTCCCGGACGTACTGCAGCGGCGTCGTGCCGAGCAGGCGCTGGAACGCGACCTGCAGCCCGCGGACGCTGAGGTGCGCGGCCGCGGCGATCTCGATCGGTCCGATCGGCAGATGAGCGTTCTCGTGCACGAACTCGACCGCGGATCTGACGCTCCCGTTGCGGGGCGCGAGCAGCACCTCCGGCAGAGCGGCCCCCTCGGGCGGGTACAGCTCGAGGAACGCGGTGGCCGAGCGACGAGTCAGCCGGTCCCAGAGCAGCGGCGTGACGCGGCCGGTGCGGACGGCCGTCGAGATGTCGCCGATCACGGCGTGCCACTGGGCCGACGCCGCCGCACCGTGGCGGTGCAGGTGGTCGAAGCGGAGACCGCCGGTGCGGCGGTAGCCGAGCTCCCGGGCGCTGCGGTCGACGTGCTGTCGGCTCAGGTGCACGAGCTTCTGGTCGTAGTCGGCGTAGGAGAAGACGAACGGGCGGTGGGCGGGATTCAGCAGCGGGACCCCGCGGGTCATCGGCATCGCGTCGCGGTGGACGTCGACCGTCGCCCTGCCCTCGACCAGCCACTGCACGACGTAGTCGCCGCCGGCCGGGTCCTCGCCGGTGGTCGAGCCACGCATCTGCGAGGTGCGCAGCGTCATCACCGGGTCCCCCAGTGCCGCGTAGCGGAACGAGAAGGGCTGCTCCGTGGACTGCACCGTCCAGCCCGTCCCCGAGTAGAAGCCGCCGAGGACCTCGGAGGCGCGCTCCAGGTCGGCGCCGACCGCCTCGATGCGGATGCTCCCCCGATCCTCGAGCGCCGTGCCGGACGCCGGATCAGTCGTCATGCCGCGCTCTCGTGCGCTGCTCCGCCACCGCCGCCCCCCGCCCGTCCCGATCCGCGATGTCCTCCGCCCGGAGCGGCCTCGCCGTGCGCGAGGTGTGCGCTCAGGTGTGCGCTCAGCGGACACCCGAGCAGGAAGGGGATCCCGACAAGGAAGCTACCGTGTCTGCGACGAGACGACACTCCGACCACGCCCCAGACCCCGGCAGACAGGACGACCAGCATGGGCCACCTCCACGACCGGCCCGCTCCGACGAGGATCGATGCGCCGGAGGGCATGCTCGTGGACCGTCGTATCGACCCCGCTCGCCGGATCGCACCTCCAGCCGAGCCCCGAGACGTCCCGCCGCTGCACGGCACGCCGCGCCGGCACGTCGCCCCGGCCCGGCGCACCCGCTTCCGGCAAGCCCTTTCCCTTTCTGTCACCGCTTCGGTGACACTGGAGGGGATGCAGCCACCTCCCCCGACCCCCACGAGCCGCCGCTGGGCGAGCGGCACCGTCCCTCGTCACGGGATCGCCCTCCGGCGCCGCCGACCCGCCGGTCGGCGGATCGCACCCGACGAGCCGTCCGGAGCCCTCGAGAACGGCGGACTCGGTGCCTGAGGATTCCGTCGACGGCGTGTTCGTCGCCTGGGTGGAGTCCCTGCCCGACGTCACGGACGAGGAGGCGGCCGTCCTCCAGGCCGTCGGCTTCCTGAGCGCGAGCCTGCGGATCTCCGCCGACCTCGCCTTCGTCACGCTGCGCGCCGAGGCGGACGCGTCCGGTCTCGGCCTGCCGACCGTGGCCCGCGAGGTGCTCGGCCACCAGCGCAGCATCGTCGCTCCCCGCTCCGAGGGGTGCCCCTGCAGCTGAGGGCGACCTGCCGGGCGCCGCTGCCGGCCTGTGGATGCTCGTCGCGCTACCAGCGCAGCACGCCGTCCCGGTTGCTCACGGTGCCCGTCGGTCCGTCCGCGGCCAGGGTGGCCAGCCGGACGATCGCGTCGGTCCCCGCCGTGACGTCGTGCTGGCCGGCTCCTCCGTTGAGATCGGTGCGGGTGTAGCCCGGGTCGGCGGCGTTCACCCGCATCGTGGGGAGCGCGTCCGCGTACTTCAGCGTCAGCATGGTCAGAGCCGTCTTCGACACCGCGTAGACCGGCGGCACCACCCGCCAGTCGGAGTAGTCGTGCTCGATCGTGTCCTGGAACGAGCCGACGCCGGAGGAGACGGTGACGATGCGGGCGTTCTCCGACCGGCGCAGCAGTGGCACGAAGGCGTTGGTGACCCGGATCACGCCGAGCACGTTCGTCGCGAAGACCGCCTCGACGTCACCGAGCGAGGCCTCCTCCAGCGGGGCGAACGCGCCGGTGACTCCCGCGTTGTCGATCAGGACGTCGAGGCGCCCGTACTGGGAGCGGACGAGATCCGCGGCGGCGTCGACGCTGACCTGGTCAGTGACGTTGAGCGGGACGAAGACGCCGCCGAGCTCGCCGGCGGCGGCACGGCCCCGCTCCGGATCGCGGGCGGCGAGGAGGACGGTGTGGCCGGCGTCGATCAGTCGGCGGGCCGTCTCGCGGCCGATGCCCTTGTTCGCTCCGGTGATGAGGGTGATGTCTGTCATGCCGTCCACGCTCCTCCGTCGCGACGCAGCGAGGAAGGCGACGCTCGACCCTGGGACCGCCGGCACCACCCTCGCGGACTCCGCCCGTGCGGTTGACTGGGAGCATGACGATCGAGCAGCAGGAGCGGGACCGCTCGGCGGGCTTCTCCGCGCTGCTGCGCGAGTGGCGGGACCGCAGCGCACCCGGCGCCCGCGCGCCGGCCGAGCGCTCGCGCCGGTCGCCGGGCCTGCGCCGCGAGGAGCTGGCGGCCCTCGCGGGCATCTCCGTCGACTACCTCGTGCAGCTCGAGCAGGGCCGGTCCTCGAGCCCCTCGCCCACGGTGGTCGCCGCCCTCGTGCGCGCCCTGCGGCTCGGCTCTTCCGAGTCGGCCGTCCTGTACCGCGCCGCCGGCCTGGCCGCTCCGGCGTCAGCGGTCGATCGCTCGGTCCCGCCGAGGGTCCAGCGGCTGGTCGACCGCCTGCCGCAGCTGCCCGTCGCCGTGTACGCCGCCGACTGGTGGCTGCTCGAGTGGAACTCCGCGTGGTCCGCGCTGATGGGCGATCCGATGGAGTTGCCCGGACGCGGAAGCAATCAGGTCTGGTTCGAGTTCACCCGCGACACGTCGCCGGTGTGGGTGGATGCGGAACAGCGCGAGCAGTACCGGGACGCCCTCGTCGGCGATCTGCGCGTCGCCTCGGTCGAGCATCGCGAGGACGCCGAGCTCGAGGAGCTCGTGCAGGACCTCCTGTCGCGCAGCACCGATTTCGCGCAGCGCTGGCGGACCGCCCGTCCCGTCGAGTACCGGGGTGCCACCAAGCGGCTCGAGCACCCGTCGGCCGGCACGATGACCCTCGACGGCGACGTCCTCCGCCCCGCCGCCTCCACCCTGCGCCTCGTCCTCTACTCCGCCGCCCCCGGCTCCCCCGACGCGACCCGCCTCTCCGCCCTGCTCGCCGCGGAGTCCCCCGCGCCGGGACAGACCCGCGGTGCGGCCGTCTAGACCCTCCGTTCCCCGCAGAGGACGGCCTCCACCCCGATCGAAGGCGCATCTCGAAGCGCCCCTCCGGGGCACCCGCCCAGCGAGAGAGCTCAGGACGCGACCTCCGACGCGGAGCCCCTCGCGGGTGGAGCAGCTCGCACGGCGGCCCGTTCAGCCCCGGGTCTCGCCGAGTCGATCGCCCTCGCCCGGACAGAGGAGGTGGTCTCGATGCGCCTCTCCGGGGCCACTCGTCCAGCAAGGGGGCGCGACGTCGCAGCGGGCCCGAGTCGGCATGCCAGCAGTTGCGCCGAGGGACAGCGACTCCCGAGCCCACCGCCTCCGAACCACCCGAGTCCCCGAAGGCGATGAGCGAGACCCGCGTGCCGGCGTTCCTCGCGAGTCGGACGCAGGACGCTCTGCGGTCCGCGACCCTGGGACCGGCCGACCGCGGCGGGAGGAGCGCTCGCGCTCCTCCCGCACTTCAGTACAGCAGCCCCGTCAGGCGCGCCCGCGCCTTGTTCACGCGCGGGTCGGTCGTGCCGACGATCTCGAAGAGCTCGAGCAGGCGGGCGCGGACGCTCGCCTTGCCGTCGGCGTCGAGGCGCGGGTACATCGAGAGGAGGCGGTCGAAGGCGTCCTCCACGTGTCCGCCGGAGACGTCGAGGTCGGCGACGGCGAGCTGCGCGTCGAGGTTCGCGGGCTCGGCGGCCGCGGTCGAGCGGATATCGTCGAGGGTGCGCCCCTGCAGGCGCTGGAGCAGCCTGACCTGGGCGAGTCCGGCGACGGCGAGGTCGTCGCGCGGGTTCTGCGCGATGGCGGTCTCGTACTCGGTGATCGCGGCGGAGTAGTCGCCGCGGTCGATCGCGTCGTACGCCTCCTGGTGGTGCGGGGGCAGCGGCTCCGGCGCGGGCTCGGCGCCCGGCTCGGCGCCCGCGGCCGGGTCGACCGGGACGGTGCCGGTGACGCCCTGCTGCGCGGCGAGCTGCAGCACCTGCTCGAGCAGGTCGCGCAGCTGCTCCTCGGTGATCAGGCCGTTGAACATCGGCACCGGGCGGCCGGCGATGACGGCGGCGATCGTCGGGACCGACTGCACCTGGAAGGCCTGCGCGAGCTGCGGGCTCGACTCGACGTCGACTCCTACCAGCACGAGCGCGCCCGCGTAGGAGATGACGACCTTCTCGAGCAGAGCGGTCATGCTCAGGCTCTGGTCGGACCACGAGCCGCGCAGGTCCACGATCACGGGGACGCGCGAGGACAGCTGGACGACCTGGTCGAACTCGGCGTCGCCGGCCGACAGCAGCAGCGGGTTGGTGACGGGCGGCCCCTGGGGCGCGTCCGCACCGCCGGCCGCTGCGGCGGGCGCTGACGGCGGGGTGCGCCGGTTGACGAGGGTGGACAGGTCGACGGCGCCGCGGAGGTTTCCGGGCAGCGGGGGCAGGGGGGTGCTCACGGCAGCTGCACCACCGAGACGAGTCCTTGGCTCCATCCGAGCATGACGATCTTCTCCTCCGATCCGACGGGCGGTACGTAGAACAGCAACTGATAACCGTAGGTGGTCGCGATGCCCGTGGTCGACTTGTCGATCCCGAGCAGGGTCTGCGAGGCGCCGGACGTCGAGACGGTCGAGCCCTCGGCGGTCGGGCGGACCGTCGCGGTCTCGGCGATGCTCGCGGCGACCAGCGCGCCCGAGTCGTTCGTCGCGAGGGCGATGGTGGGCGAGGTGCCGGCCGCGTTGGTGAACTCGATCGACGCGGTGTCCGGCAGGGCCGCGCGATCCGCGTTCTTCTTGTCGACGCCCACCTGGCCGCGCAGGGTGTCGCCGTCGCCCGAGAAGGTGCCGGCGTACTGGCTGGCGTCGCCGTTCGCGAGGATGTCGGCGTACGCCGTGCCGACGTTCTCCGGCGCCAGGGTCATCAGCTTCGAGTCGGGGGCGACGATCGAGGTGCCGACGGTGACCGGGGCGACGTCGGGGATCCGCGCGTTGGCCTCGAGCGAGATCGCGTAGTCGACCTTGTAGTCGACGCGCGGGCTGGCCTGGCTCATCATCAGCGCGATCGGCGCCTGGGTCGCGTCGGCGGTGTTCTGCACGACGGCCGTGACCAGCCGCGGCCAGCTGTCGGTGTCCTGCGGCAGCACGAGACTCACCGGGGACGCCGGGATCGCCTGGGGCGCGTCGATCGTGCCGCCCTTGGTGAGGACCTCGTAATTGGTGGTGCGCTCGGTGAGCGCCTCGCCCTGGAAGCGCTCGGCGAGGATGTTCGCGTCGCGGGCCGCGTCGGCCGCGGCGGCGACCTCGGACACCGAGGCCACGATCGCCTCGGCCTGCTGCGTGGTCACCACCGGAGTGGGCTCGGCCGCGACGGGCTCGGCGCCCGCGGTCGCGGTGGCCGAGGCGGTCGGCGTCTCGGACGCGCCCGCGGCGAGATCGGGCCAGTAGTCGGAGCTGCAGCCGGCGAGCAGCAGGGTCGCGCCCAGCGCGATCGGGACCACGAGGAGCCGGCGTCGGCGCGACGGCCGGTCCGAGGCGATCGAGGACTGGATGCCGGCGCGGGCCCGGGGCAGGCGGGCGCCGCGCGGGACCTTGCCCTGCGGGCCCTTGCGCCGGGGGCCGTGCTGGCGGCGCAGGTGCAGGAACGCCCAGATGTAGAGGACGAGCCCGATCAGGAGGAAGAGGGCGCCGCCGGCCAGCAGCGGCCCGGCCCACGGCGTGGCCGTGTCGACCGGCCAGCTCACGCGGATGTCGCTCGCGGCCGGCGCGGTCCCGTCGGTCGCGACGAGGAGCGAGACGTCCTCGGGCAGGTCGAGCGCGACGGTGATGCTGCCGGAGCCCTCGAACTGCTCGAGCCAGAGGTCGGAGCCGCGGGGATCGACGACGGCGGCGTCCGCGTCGGCGACGTCGGACGCGAGGGCCGGCGCCGTCCCGGTCTCCTGCTCGGCGCGCAGGGAGTCGGCGCCGTCCTCGCTCGTCGCGTAGTCGATGCGGTCGTAGTCGGAGCCGCCGACCCAGCCCATCACGTCGGTCGTCGGCGCGTACGCCATCACGAGGTCGCCCTCGCCCTCGACGGTGATCGTCTGCCGACCCGGGTTGGCACCGAGCGTGCTGCCGTCGATGACGGCGTAGGGTGCGTCGGACTCGAGCGCGGTCTGCGCGGTGAGCGACTCCGGTGGAGCCCACACCGTCCGCTGGCCGATGCCGAGCGCGATGAGCGCCGCGGCGATGACGGTGGCGATGATGGCGAAGACGAACCGCACGAAAGAACTCCTCCTGCGTTGCCGGATCGGGGGTGACGGCCCGGGACGGCTCCGGTGACGGCCGGACCGGGGCGCGACGGCAACAGACAAAGACAGTCCAGGTTAGCGGATGGCTTCCGCCGAACCCAGGGATCGGCCGAGAGCCCCGATCGCCGAGCGCGCGGTGCGGGTGTCGGCCCGGGCCCGGAGGCACCCGCTGACTAAACTCCCTGGAGTGCCGCGACCCCACCGCGGCCGTGTTCCGGAGGAGACGACGTGGCAAGCGACGAGGCCGAATTCACCCAGGTGTTCCGTGGTTACGACCGGGACGAGGTCGACAAGGCGATCCAGGGTCTGCGCCGCGAGCTCATCCACGCCAACACCCAGGCCGCCGAGAGCGGTCGCGAGTCCAAGCGCCTCGCCTCCCGCATCGACGGGCTGGAGAAGGAGCTGCAGCAGGTCGGCGCGCCCACCTACGCGGGCCTCGGCGCGAAGCTCGAGCACACCCTGCGCGTGGCGGAGGAGCAGTCGGAGCGCATCATCGCGCAGGCCGAGAACGACGCCTCCGCGCTGCGCCGCTCCACCCGCGACGACCGCGACGGACTGCTGAAGGACGCCCGCGACGAGGCCGAGCGCCTCGTCACGGAGGCCCGCCGCCGCGCCGACCGCACCCGCGAGGAGTCGGAGGCCCAGGCCGCCGCGACGCTCGGCAAGGCCGCCGACGACCGCGATGTGATGACGCAGGACGCCGTCCGCGAGGCCGCCGCCATCCGCGGCACCGTCGCCACCGAGGCCGCCGAGACCCGCGCGACCGCCAAGCGCGAGGCCGCCGCCATCCGCTCGGAGGCGGGCCGCGAGGCCGCGGAGATGCGCGCCGTCGCCGCCCGCGAGGTCGAGGTCGCCCGCGCCGAGGCCGCCCGCCTGGCGCAGAGCAACGAGCTGCTGCGCGCCGAGGTCGCCTCCGAGGTCGACCGCCTGCGCGCCGCGGTGACCGCCGAGGTCGCCGAGGCGCGCGCCGCCGTCGAGGCCGAGGTGCTGGCCGCCCGCGCCGACCTCGAGGCCGAGATCCTCTCCGGCCGCGCCGACCTGGCCGCGGAGCTCGCCACCGGCCGCGCCGAGGGAGCCCGCGAGCTCGCCGATCTGCGTACCGAGCTCGCCCGCGACCGGGCGGAGGCCGTCGCCCTCCTCGACGCCGAGCTCGCCGCGCTGCGCTCCGCTGCGTCCGACGAGGCCGCCGCGCTCTCGCGCGAGGTCGAGCAGGCCCGGATCGACCTCGTCGTCGAGCTCGCCGCCCGCCGCGAGGAGGCGGACCGCGATTACCTGCTCCGCCACCAGGAGGCGGTCGCGCAGACGCAGCGCTACCTCGACGAGTCGAACCTCCAACTCGCCGACGCGATCCGCCGCGCGAACGACAAGCGGCTCGAGGCCGACGCGCTCCGCAGCGACGCCCTCGACGACGTCACGCGTCTGCGCCGCGAGGCGCAGGACGAGTCGGACGCACTGCTCGACTCCGCCCGCGACCGCGCCCGCGAGATGATCGCCGACGCCGAGCGCCGGACCCGCGAGCTGCAGAACACGGCCGAGTCCCGCCTCGACGAGATCCGCACCGAGCGCGACGCGATCGCCGGCTACGTCACCGGACTGCGCGGCCTGATCGGGCACATCGACGGCCTGTCGGACGACTCCGGCGACTCGGACGACGACGACGCGAAGGACGACGGCGGCTCGAAGCGCCGCTGACCGGCGCGGGCGGGCTCAGCCGAGCTCGCCCGCCCACTGCGTCGGCAGCGGCGACGACTCCGGCGCCACCACCCGGACGATCTCGTCGAGCACGCGGCGCGTCTGCGCCTCGCCGACCCAGAGGTGCTTGCCGCCTTCGACGGCGACCAGCTCGAGCTGCGGGACCGCCGCGAACCGCTCGGCGGCTGCCTCCGGCCGCAGGTAGTCGTCGAACTCGGGGATCAGCGCGACCAGCGGGCGGCCGTCCTCGCCCCAGGCCGCGACCTCGTCGGCCGTGGCCCGGTGCAGCGGCGGCGAGAGCAGGATCGCCCCGTCGACCGGGTGCTCCCTCCCCCACTTCAGCGCCAGCTCGGTGCCGAAGGACCAGCCGACCAGCCAGGGGTGCGGCAGCCCGCGCTCGGCCACCAGCGCCATCGCCGCGGCGACGTCGGCCCGCTCGGCGGCACCGCCGTCGAAGGCGCCCTCGCTCGTCCCCCGCGGTGAGCTCGTGCCGCGGGTGTTGAAGCGCAGCACGGCGAGGCCGGCGAGGGCGGGCAGCCGGGCAGCGGCCTTCCGCAGGATGTGCGAGTCCATGAAGCCGCCGTGGGTCGGCAGCGGGTGCAGGGTCACCAGCGTGGCGACCGGCTCGCGGTCGAGCGGCAGAGCCAGCTCGCCGACGAGGGCCAGCCCGTCGGAGGTGCGCAGCTCGACGTCCTCGCGCCGGGCGGGGAGGACGACGCCTCCGCGGATCTCGTGCGTCATCGTGCTCCTTCGATCCGCCAGCAGTGGGTGTGCCAGTGGCGACGGCCGGCGAGATCCGCGGCGTCGCCGAGTGCTCCGTCGCCGCGCCACACGACGACGTGCGCGAGGCCGATGTCGATCGTCTGACCGCAGCCCGGGCAGAGGTAGTTCTTCACGGCGCGCGACGAGGAGACGGGCTGGACGTTCCACTCCCGGCCGCGGCGCGTCTCGGTGCGGCGCCAGCCGGCGAGCATCTGCGAGAGGTCGCGCTGCTCGTCGTCGTCCTCGCGCCCGCGTCCGCGGGGTCGATTGCTGCGCGGCATGGCTCCAGTCTAGGAGCCGCCGCGCGGGCACCGGCGCGAGCCCGAGGCGTCGCCGGTCTCAGTGCGAGGAGTCGTCCATCTCCAGCCGTGTCTCCTCGGCGTCGAGCATCAGCTGCGCCCGCCGCAGGATGCGCGAGGAGTACACCCCGCGACCGCGCGCCTCCAGCAGCGCCTCACGCTCGGCGTTCAGCACCGCCCGGCGCAGATGCAGGTACTGCCCCTGCGGTCCGAGCGGATCGTCCGCCTCGCGCTCGACCTGCTCCCACGCCACCTGCGAGCGCGTCAGCGTGTCGCGGCGGACCCGCTCCAGCACCCGCTCGCCGACGCTCCCCTCCGGCAGATCGTCGACCGCCTCCGGCAGCGCCTGGATCCCGGTCGCCGCCACCTCGTCGAGCAGGGTGGCGAGCTCGCGGCGGTCGGCGTCGCCGTCGCTGCCCTGGATGCCCGTCACCCGGATGAGCGCGGGCAGCGTCGCGCCCTGCAGCAGCAGGGTCACCACCGCGACCGTGAAGGCGATGAGGATCAGCTGCGAGCGGTACGGCGTCTCCCCGGGCAGCGACTGCGCCGCCGCGAGGGTGACCACGCCGCGCATCCCGGACCAGGAGAGGACGACGCCGCCCCGCCAGCCGAACGCCTCGCTCGTCGTCGCCGCGAGGTCCGTCTCCCGCCGCTGGTACAGCCGCTCCGCGCGCTGCTGCCGGCGGACGAACCGCTCGTCGCTGCTGGCGCTGTTGCGCAGCCGCATCACCCCGACCGCGAGCCGCCGGTTGATCCGCTCGGCCCGCCGGCCGGAGCCGCGCAGCCAGAGGAGCAGCGGCCAGACGAAGAGGGTGCGCAGCACGATCAGGATCACGACCGTCGCGAGCCCGAGCAGGACCGCGGTGTCGACGCCGACGCCGCCCGGCTCGATGTCGCCGACGATCGCCTTGATCTCGGCGCCCATCAGCAGGAAGACGCCGTTCTCGAGCAGGAACTGCGCGGTCCGCCAGTTGACCCGCTCGCTGATCCGGGACTGCGGGCTGAGGAAGCGCGCGCTGTTGTGCCCGGTGTAGATGCCGGTGACGACGACCGCGAGGACCCCCGAGGCACCGAGCTCCTCCGCCGGGATGTAGGCGAGGAAGGGGACCGCGAAGGACACCGCCGTGTCGAGGACGGGGTCGCGAAGCTTCGACCGCACGAACACGGTCAGCACGCCCATCACCAGCCCGAGCACGACGGCCATCACGACCGAGTAGACGAAGAGCACGCCGACCTCGCCGATGTCGATGGCGTCGCTCGAGACGGACGCGCCGACCACCGCGGTCGCGGCCGTCGCGGCGCGCAGCAGCACGAGTGCCGACGCGTCGTTGACGAGGCTCTCGCCCTCGAGCACGGTGACGAGCCGCGGCGGAAGGCCGAGCTTCTTGCCGATCGAGGTGGCGGCGACCGCATCGGTCGGACTGACGACCGCACCGAGCGCGATCGCGGCCGGGAGGCTGAGATCCGGCAGCAGCATGTAGAGGAAGAAGCCGACGACCAGCGCCGTGACGACCACGAGCAGCACCGAGAGCCCGAAGATCGAGCGCAGGTTCCGCCGAAAGTCGGCCAGCGGCACCTGGATCGCCGCCGAGTAGAGCAGCGGCGGCAGGACCCCCGCGAGGATCAGCTCCGGCTCGACCTCGATCTCCGGCACGCCGGGGAGGAAGGAGGCGCCGATGCCGATGACGACGAGGAGCAGCGGCGCGGCGACTCCGAGCCTGCTCGAGAACCGCGCGACGGTGACGACGGTGATGATCCCGACGACTCCGAGCAGCGCGTAATCCACGCTCTCAGGCTACCGGGCCCACCGACCGCCCCTCGGGGAGGCCTGCGGCGGCGGGGTCAGTACCAGCCGACGCTCTCGGAGTGCGCCCAGGCACCGCACGGCGAGCCGTAGCGTCCCGAGATGTAGCCGAGGCCCCAGGTGATCTGGGTGCTGGCGTTGGTCTGCCAGTCGCCGGCGACGGTCGCCATCTTGCTGCCGGGGAGCGCCTGCGGGATGCCGTAGGCACCGCTCGACTTGTTCTCGGCGTAGACGTTCCAGCCCGACTCGCGGGTCCAGAGCAGGACGAGGCAGTCGTACTCGCTGTCGGCCCAGCCGCGCTGCACGATCTGGTCGTAGGCGATGGCCTTCGCCGAGCCGGGGTCCGGAGCGGCCGAGCGGGCGACGGGCGCTGCGACGGCGGCCTCCTCCTCGTCGTCCTCCTCGACGACGGCCTGCTTCGACTTCGTCGGAGTGGGGGTCGGCGTCGGAGTGGGCGTGGGGGTCGGCTTCGCCTGCGCGTCGAAGGTGTCGCGCTGGACGGTGCGCTCGACGGCGGCCTCGGCGACGACGAGGCGCTGAGCCGGATCGCCGTTGAAGCGCGCGGGCGCCTGGTAGAAGGGGGACGCGACGGCACCGCTCGACGGGTCGACCGCGCTCACGGCGACGAAGCCGATCGAGGCGGCGAAGGCGAGGAACGCCAGCGGGAGACGGGTCCGGGACCGACGGGCCGCCGGGCGCTTCGAGGTCTCGACCGAGGATCGGGAGACGGGTGGCTGCGCGACGGACGTTCTCTGATGCATACCCACGATCACGAAAGCATAACGGACGCCCTCAGGATCCGCCAGTGCACGGCCTTCCGCTCAGCGCACCGCCAGCATCACGTCGACCACGGCGTCGAGCACGAGGTCCACCTGGGGCTCGGAGTAGCCGCCGCGCTGCGGCGCGAACGACACGGTCCGGACGTCGTCGACGGTGAGCACGGAGCCGTCGCGGAAGTAACCCGAGACGCGGTCGGAGAAGGCGTCGACCTGGCGGATGTTGTAGCCGGTGGTCAGCACGCCGGCGCGGGTGAAGCGCTCCCGCGCAGGCCGGGCCAGGCGGTTCACGATCTCCTGCGCGGTGTCGCGGGCGTTCTGGAGCCACGCCTCCTCGCCCTGCTCCGCGATGGCGAACTGCCGCTCGCGCACGGCGAACGCGTCCTCGAGGCGCTCGAGCGCCGCGTCGACGTGCGGAGCCGAGTAGCCGCCCTTCTTCAGCGAGAAGGCGGTGTGCCGCAGATCGGCCGCGCGCAGGTCCGCCGGGCCGCCCGAGAGCTGGGCGTAGGCGTCCCTGGCCGAGGCGAGGAAGGAGTCGACCTCGTCCGTGTCGTAGCCGGGCCGGGACTCGCGCGCGCGGGGGAAGGGAGCGTCCATCCCGTCATTCTGCCAAGACGGCGGCCCGGTCCGGGAATCGGCGCGTCGGTCGGGTGGGGCGGCGACCCGGTGCGCGGGGACCGGGTGCGCGACGACCCGGTGCGTGACGACCCGGTGCGCGAGGACTCAGTGCGCGAAGACGAAGTACAGCACGTACGCCGCGGCCGCCGACGGGAGGATCGAGTCGAGCCGGTCGAGGAACCCGCCGTGACCCGGCAGCCAGGAGCTCATGTCCTTGATGCCGATGTCGCGCTTGATCAGCGACTCGGCGAGGTCGCCGAGGGTCGCGGTCAGCAGGATGACGCCGCCGAAGACCGCGCCGACCCACCAGGGCTGACCGAGGAGCAGGACGGCGAGCAGCACGCCGACGCCGACGCCGGCGGCCGCGGCACCCGCGAACCCCTCCCAGGTCTTCTTCGGGCTGATCCGCGGCGCCATCGGGTGCTTGCCCCAGGTCAGACCGCTGGCGTAGGCGCCGGTGTCGACCACGATCACCAGGATCAGGAAGGACAGCGCCCAGAGCTGGCCGCCCTCCTCCGCGACGAGGCGGATCGCGAAGGCGCCGAGGAAGGTGACGTAGATCTGCACGAAGGCGCCGAGGCCCACATCGAGCAGCAGCTCGCGCCCGGTCGACCGCGTCCGACGGAAGAGCTGCTCGCCCAGCCGCCAGAGGGCGACCAGGGCCGAGCCGCCGAGGACGGCGAACCAGGCGGCCTGCATCCCGCCGTAGTAGGCCGCCGGAACGGCGACCACCGCGACGACCCCGGTGGGGATGCGCGGGATGTCCCGGCCGGCCTGCCGCAGGGCGTTCGACAGCTCCAGCGCCGCCAGCAGCACCAGCGCGCCGGCCAGCACCATGAAGAGCTCTTTGATCACCAGCAGACTGACGACCATCGCGCCGCCGCCGATCAGGCCGATGATCGTCGCGGAGACGAGGTTGCGGCCTGAGCGGGCGGTGAGGCGCTCGTTGGTCGCCTCGAGCTGGGCCCGGGTGGCCTCGAGCTGGCGCTCGACATCGGCGCGCCCCTGCTGGGCCCGCGCGCGCAGGGCGTCGCGCGTGACCATCCGCGAACCCCGGGCGCCCGGAACGTGCGGCGCCGGAGCGTCGTCGCTGCTCTCGGGTTCCTCGGGGTTCACGGGCACAGCACTACACCTCGAGCAGTTCGGATTCCTTGCGCTTGAGCGCCTCGTCGATGGCGTCCACGTGCTGCTTGGTCAGGGCCTCGAGCTCCTTCTCCCCGCGGGAGAGCTCGTCGTCGCCGATGTCGCCCTTGAGCGCGTCGAGGTCGCTCTTGGCGCTGCGGCGGATGTTGCGGACGGCGATCTTCGCGTCCTCCGCCTTCGTGCGGACGATCTTCACGAACTCCTTCCGGCGCTCGGCCGTGAGCTCGGGCAGGTTGATCCGGATGACCGAGCCGTCGTTGGTCGGGTTGGCGCCGAGGTTCGGCATGTCCCGGATGGCCTGCTCGATGTCGCGGAGCGCGCCCTTGTCGTAGGGGGTGACGAGCAGGGTGCGCGCCTCGATGTTCTGCAGCGACGCGAGCTGCGACAGCGGGGTGGGCGTGCCGTAGTAGCTCACGAGCACCTTCTGGAACAGGCCCGGGTTCGCCCGGCCGGTGCGCACCGTGGAGAAGTCCTCCTTGGCGACCCCGACGGCCTTGTCCATCTTGACGGTCGCGTCGGCCAGTACATCCGAGATCACAGGGGGCTCCTTAAGAGAGAGAAGTGGTCAGTCTAGTTCGAGGCGGGAGTGCCCTAGTTGGAGACCAGGGTGCCGAGCCGGGCTCCCCGGATGGCGGCCGCGACGTTGCCGGCCGGCTCCATCCCGAAGACCTGCATCGGCATCCCGTTGTCCATGCAGAGGCTGAAGGCGGTCGAGTCGACGACCTTCAGGCCGCGCTGCAGCGCCTCCAGGTAGGTGAGCGTGTCGAGCTTCTTCGCGTCCGGGGTGGTCCGCGGGTCGGCGTCGTAGACCCCGTCCACGCCGTTCTTCGCGACGAGCACGACATCGGCGTGCGTCTCGAGCGCGCGCTGCGCGGCGACGGTGTCGGTGGAGAAGTAGGGCAGGCCCGCACCGGCGCCGAAGATCACGACGCGGCCCTTCTCCATGTGCCGGATCGCCCGGCGGGGGATGTAGGGCTCGGCGACCTGGGTCATCGCGATCGCGGATTGGACGCGCGTCTCCGCACCGGCCTGCTCGAGGAAGTCCTGCAGGGCGAGGGCGTTCATCACCGTGCCGAGCATGCCCATGTAGTCCGCGCGACCGCGGTCCATGCCGCGCTGCGAGAGCTCGGCACCGCGGAAGAAGTTGCCACCGCCGACGACCACCGAGATCTCGACCTCCGTCGCGGCATCGGCGATCTCGCGGGCGAGAGCGCTGATCACATCGGGGTTCACACCGAGAGTGCCGGCACCGAACGCCTCTCCCGACAGCTTCAGCAGCACCCTGCGGCGCTTGCCCGTCGTCTTCGCATCCGTCTCCGTCATGGACGTTTCCTCCCGTAGACCCGTACAAACCTATCCCGCGCGGAGCACGCCCCGCGACCACGCCCGGGCACCTCCCCCGGGCAGAGCGAAGGGAGCCCGGGTCGACTGAACGACCCGGACTCCCTCCGCCGTGCGTGCTACGCGCCGACCTTGAAGCGGGCGAAGCCCGACACGGTCAGACCGGCGTCCGCCACGACCTTGCTGATGGACAGCTTGTTGTCCTTGGCGTAGTCCTGGTCGAGCAGCGCGACCTGCTTGAAGTACGCGTTGACGCGACCCTCGATGATCTTCGGCAGGGCGGCCTCGGGCTTGCCCTCGCCGCGCGAGATCTCCTCGACGATGCGGCGCTCGTTGTCGACCTCCGACTGCGGCACGTCCTCGCGCGACAGGTAAGAGGGGTTGGCGAACGAGATGTGCTGCGCGATCGAGCGGGCGGTCTCCGCGTCGTCTCCCGAGTAGCCCAGGACCACGCCGACCTGCGGCGGCAGGTCCTTGTTGGTCTTGTGCAGGTAGACGGCGAAGTGCTCGCCGGAGACGGCGGCGACGCGGCGCAGCTCGACCTTCTCACCGAGGATCGCGGCCTCGTCGTTGATGAGGTCGGCGACGGTCTTGTCGCCGGCGGGGGCGGCGAGGCCCTCCTCGACGGTGGTGGCGCCGGCGGCGACGACCGCGGCGAGCACGCCGTCGGCCAGGGCGATGAACTTGGTGCCCTTGGCGACGAAGTCGGTCTCGCAGGCGAGCTCGATCAGGGTGGCGACGCCGTCCTTCTCGGCGGCGGCGACGAGGCCCTCGCTCGTGGAGCGGTCGGCGCGCTTCGCGTTGCCCTTGGCACCCTTGAGGCGGAGGATCTCGACCGCCTTGCCCAGGTCGCCGTCGGCCTCGACGAGCGCGTTCTTGGTGTCGACCATGCCGGTTCCGAGCTGCTCACGCAGCGTCTTGACGTCAGCGAGGCTGAAATTAGCCATAGTTCTGCGGACTCCTCTTGTCTGTGCCCGGCCGGCGCGGCGCTTCGAGCGCCTGCGCCCGTCCGGACGTCGTGGTCTGCCGTTCCCGCGGCGACGGGCCTCGGTCTCGAGGACTCCATCACGCCGGAGTGTCGGCGGTTCTGATTCGTGGTGGACGTGCACCGAATGAGCAGGGGCCGGACGGGCGCTCGCGCGACCCGTCCGACCCCCGGCTCAGAGCGGGTGTCAGACGGACGCGGGGGTCTCGTCGGTCGCGGACTCGGCGGGAGCCTCGGCCTCGGCGACGGCCTCGTCGGCGGTCGCGAGCTCGGCGTCGGCGACCTTCTCGGTCTCGGCGCCGGCCTGCTCGGCGGGCTCCTGGACGTCGGACGCCGGGGCGTCGGTCGCGGCGGCGTCGGTCGAGGCTGCGGAGTCGTCGCTCGTGGTGAGCAGCTCCTTCTCCCACTCGGCCAGCGGCTCGACGGCGGAGACGTTGCCCTCGGCCTCGGGCTTCTGGTGACGCTGGATGAGGCCCTCGGCCGCGGCGTCGGCGACGATGCGGGTGAGCAGGCTCACCGAGCGGATCGCGTCGTCGTTGCCCGGGATCGGGTACTGGACCTCGTCCGGGTCGCAGTTCGTGTCGAGGATGCCGATGACCGGGATGCCCAGCTTCTTGGCCTCGTCGATCGCGAGGTGCTCCTTCTTGGTGTCGACGACCCAGAGGGCCGACGGCGTCTTCGAGAGGTTGCGGATGCCGCCGAGCGACTTGTGCAGCTTGTCGAGCTCCCGCTTCTTGATGAGGAGCTCCTTCTTGGTGAAGCCGCTCTTCGTCGTGTCGTCGAAGTCCAGCTCCTCGAGCTCCTTCATGCGCGCGAGGCGCTTGGAGACCGTCTGGAAGTTGGTGAGGAGGCCACCGAGCCAGCGCTGGTTGACGTAGGGCTGGCCGACGCGGGTCGCCTGCTCGGAGATCGCGTTCTGCGCCTGCTTCTTCGTGCCGACGAAGAGGATGGTGCCGCCGTGGGCGACCGTCTCCTTGACGAAGTCGTAGGTCTTGTCGATGTAGGCCAGCGACTGCTGGAGGTCGATGATGTAGCTGCCCGAGCGCTCGGTCAGGATGAAGCGCTTCATCTTCGGGTTCCAGCGACGGGTCTGGTGCCCGAAGTGGACGCCGCTGTCGAGCAGCTGGCGCATGGTGACGACTGCCATGAGTCGTTCTCCTTCTCTGGGGCTCGGGCGCACGACGGCGCCGAACTCCCGTTCGGTTGTCCGCGACGGCCGGTCGGCACGTCGCCCTGGCGCCCGGCGCGCTCCCGCCCTCCTCGCGCAGGGCGAAGGGGACCGTGGGGAGCGTTGGCCGAATGGGCGCGCGTAGTCACCCCGACGAGCGAGGTGCTCCGAGAAGCCTAGCACCAGGACGGCCGCCTCCCCCGCGGGTGCGGGAGGGCGGCCGTCGGTGTCGCGAGGTGCGGCGCTACTTGCGCGCCGACTTCATCACGGTGCGGATGTGCAGGGTGTCCATCTCCTCCAGCGAGCGGCCCTTGGTCTCGGGCACGAACATGAAGACGAAGAAGAACGAGATCAGCGCGAAGGCCGCGTAGAGGCCGTAGGCGAGGGTCAGCGAGACGTCCTGCGACAGGATCGGGAAGGTCACCGTGATCGCGAAGTTGGCGATCCACTGCGCCGAGGCGGCGAGGCCCAGGGCGGCGGCGCGGATCCGGTTCGGGAAGATCTCGCCGAGCAGCACCCAGACCAGCGGGCCCCAGGTCGCGCCGAAGAAGACGACGAAGGCGTTGGCCGAGACCAGCGCGATCGGGCCCCAGGCGCCGGGCAGCGAGACGTCCTCGCCGCTGATCGTCGACTGGCTGAAGGCGAGCGCCATCAGTCCGAGCGAGATCGCCATGCCGGCGGAGCCGACGAGCAGCAGCGGCTTCCGGCCGACCTTGTCCACCAGGAAGATCGCGACGAAGGTGACCACGACGTTGACCACCGAGGTGAAGACCGAGATGGCGAACGAGTTCGACTCGTCGAAGCCGACGGCGCTCCAGAGCGAGGTCGAGTAGTAGAAGATCACGTTGATGCCGACGAACTGCTGGAACACCGAGAGCAGGATGCCGACCCAGACGACCGGCAGCAGGCCGAGCGCCGGTCCGCGCAGGCTCGAGCGCTGGGCGTTCTCGGCGTCCTCGTCGATCTTCTTCTGGATGTCGGCGAGCGCCTCGTCCACCTCGTCGCGCGGAGTCACCGTCGCGAGGACCTTGCGCGCGTCCTCCGAGCGGCCACGTGTCGCGAGGTAGCGCGGCGACTCGGGCAGCGTCAGGGCGAGCAGACCGTAGATGACGGCCGGAACGGCGCAGGCGATGAACATCCAGCGCCAGGCCGCGACGCCGAACCAGTAGGGCTCGGACGCGCCGCCGGCGCCCTCCGCGATGATCGTGTCCGAGAGCAGCGCGGCGAAGATG
Source organism: Rathayibacter sp. VKM Ac-2835 (assembly GCF_013266705.1). Taxonomy (NCBI): domain Bacteria; kingdom Bacillati; phylum Actinomycetota; class Actinomycetes; order Micrococcales; family Microbacteriaceae; genus Rathayibacter; species Rathayibacter sp. VKM Ac-2835. The sequence goes on from NZ_JABSNQ010000001.1 coordinate 262,462, forward strand.
CCGAGCGTGATCGCGAGCTGCTGGAGCGATGCGAGCGCCCCGCGGATCGCCTTCGGCGCGATCTCGGAGATGTAGGTGGGGGCGATCACCGAGGCGATGCCGATGCCCAGGCCGCCGACGACGCGCCAGAGGACGAGGTCCCAGACGGCGAAGGCCGCGCCCGCGCCGATCGAGGAGATGAAGAAGAGGCCTGCGCCGAGCAGCATGACCTTGATGCGGCCCCAGCGGTCGGCGAGGCGACCGGCCAGGTAGGCGCCGAGCGCGCAGCCGAGGAGGGCCGACGCGACGGCGAAGCCGATCAGCGCGGCCGAGAGCTCGAACTCGCCCTGCACCGCCTCGACCGCTCCGTTGACCACGGACGAGTCGAAGCCGAAGAGGAAGCCGCCGACCGCCGCCGCGATGGCGAGACCGATCACCTTCCTCTTCAGTTTCGCCGCCGAGGGGTTCGGGATGGTGTCAGATCGTCCGCTGGTCATGGTCGTCTCCGATTCTCGCCGCCGGTGGGTGCGGTGTCTCCGCGCCCGCTCCGGATCACAGGCACGTTACTCCCGCCTGCGAATGTCCCGGGGCGGGTTGCGGAGTGGGGTTGACCTCGTCGTCCTCCACAGCGGACCCTGTGGTCGTCTTCTCCCCCGGTCGTGCGGCGGGTCGCCTGCGCCGCCCGGCGGAGGACGAGGGTGTGCGGATGGCTGCTCGTCTCCTCCTCCGCCACTTCCGCCCGGGCGTGTTCCCGGTGCTCGCTCTGCTCGCCGCGATGCTCTGGACGCCGCCGGTGGACGGCTTCTCGGTGGTCGAGCCGTGGCGGGCGCCGGCTCACCGCTACGCCGCGGGCGACCGCGGGATCGATCTCGCTGCCACGGCGGGTACTCCGGTGCGGGCCGTCGCGGACGGCCGGGTGTCGTTCGCGGGGCGGGTGGTCGATCGGAGCGTGGTCAGCATCGCGCATGCCGACGGGCTGGTGTCGAGCGTGGAGCCGGTGGAGCCGTCCGTCGCGGAGAGCCAGGAGGTGCGCGCGGGGGACGTGATCGGCACCGTGGGCGCGGGTGGGCACTGCGACGGCTCGTGCGTGCACCTCGGGGTGCGCGAGGACGGGGAGTACGTGAACCCGATGCGGTTCTTCGGCGGGATCCCGCGGGCGGTGCTGCTGCCGATGGACGGGGTGGCCGCGCAGGCGGTCGCCGATCCGTGGCAGGCGGCGGTGACTGCGGCGCGCTCAGGCGCGCGGGTGAGCGAGGCGGTAGGCCTCGCGGATCCGCTCGGTCGAGACGTGGGTGTAGATCTGCGTGGTGCCGAGACTCGCGTGGCCGAGCAGCTCCTGCACGGCGCGGAGGTCCGCTCCCCCGTCGAGCAGGTGCGTCGCCGCGGTGTGCCGGAGGGTGTGCGGGCCGGACGGGCCGGAGCCCTGGCCGCCGTCGAGGAGCCGGGCGACGACGCCGTAGACGGTGCGCGGGGTGAGGCGGGCGCCGCGTCGGCCGAGGAGCAGGGCCGACGTGCTCGCGCCGGTCGCGGTCACGTCCGGGAGCAGCTGCGGGCGGGCCTTCTCCAGGTAGGCGATGAGCGCCTCCTTCGCGGGCACGCCGAACGGCACGACGCGCTGCTTGCTCCCCTTGCCGGTGACCAGCACGGTGAGCCGGCTCAGGTCGAGGTCGCCGACGTCGATCGCCACGAGCTCGGAGACGCGGATGCCGGACGCGTAGAGCAGCTCGACGATCGCCAGGTCGCGCAGGGCCACCGGGTCCTCGGTCGCCCCGCGCGCAGCGACCACGTCGATCAGGTGCTCGGTCTGCGGCTCCGTGAGCACGCGCGGCAGGGGGCGCCCGCCCTTCGGGGTGCGCAAGCGCGCGGCGACGTCGATCGGCAGGCGCTCGGAGCGCTGCGCCCAGGACGAGAAGGAGCGGACGGCCGCGGTCCGCCGGGCGAGCGTCGCGCGGGCGACACCGGTCTGCGACTCGTGCCAGAGCCAGTCGCGCAGCAGCTCGAGGTCGAGCTGGGCGAGCATCGGCTGCTTCCGGCTCGCGGCGAAGTCGATCAGCGTCGAGAGGTCGGCGCGGTAGCCCCGAGCCGTAGCCGGTGAGAGCGAGCGCTCGTCGAGGACGTAGCGGAGGAAGTCCTCGACGGCCGCCGCGAGCGGCTCGCCGCGCGGCGGTCCGTCGTGCGGTCGTACGTCGAAGGGACGAGTGTCAGCCATCGGTCCCCGGCATCCGCGACCACAGGTCGATGCGGCCCTGCTCGTCGAGGCTCTCGAGCTTCTCGATCAGGTCGGTGCCGAAGCGGGTGGCGATCGGCGCCGTCGCACTCGGGACGAGCGAGGTGGCGACGGTCTCCGGGTGCACGTGCACGAGCGAGAAGCTCTGCGCGCCGTCGATGCCGGCGAGCTCGCGCTCCGGAGCGCCGAGGTCCATCGTGTAGCTGGTCGCTCCGGCGACGAAGACCGGGACGCCGGCGAAGGTGGCGGCCGTCGAATAGTGCAGATGCCCGCCGAGGATCGCGCGCACGTCGGTCCCGCGCACCACCTCCTCCAGCCGGTCCATCCCGCGGAGCTCGAGCACGGTCATCGCCCCGAGCGGCGTCGGGAGCGGCGGGTGGTGCAGCGCGAGGATCGTGCCGAGCGGGGCGGGCGTCGCGAGCTCGGCGGCGAGGGACTCGAGCTGCTCGCCGGTCAGCGCACCGTGGTGGTAGCCGGGCACCGCGCTGTCGAGCGCGATGAGCCGCAACCCGCCGAGGTCGACGACCTGGTCGATCGGAGCCTCGCCCGACGCGTCACTCTCCTCCTGGTCGAGGAGGACACGACGGAACGCACCGCGCTCGTCGTGGTTGCCCATCACCCAGACGATCGGGCAGTCGAAGCGCTCTCCTACGGGATCGAGCACGTCCCTCACCCGCCGGTAGGCGTCCGCCTCGCCCCGGTCTGCGACGTCGCCGGTGACGAGGATCGCGTCGAGGCGACCGCCGCGCTCGACGAGCCGCGCGACCGCCTGCTCGAGCCGGGACACCGTGTCGACCCGCCCGTAGAGCGGAGCCCCCTCCGCGAGGAAGTGCGTGTCGCTGAGGTGCGCGATCACCCGGTCGGCGGCCCGGAAGTGCCCGAGCTGCGGATGCTCCGGCTGCGTCCCCGTCGTCGTCTCGTCACCCATGCGGCTCCCCTCGCTGCTTGTTCGACAGCGTAGGGCGCACCGCCGACAGCGCCCCGGCGGCTCGGCGGCAGGCCGTGCGTGCGGGATGCTCCGGACGGGCTGCTTCTCCGTGGATCGAGGCGGGGCCTCTCCCCCGTGCCTCGAGAGGCCGGAGAACCTCCTCCCGCGAGTCGCTCGCCTTCGGGCGTCGTCGAGGATCGGATGCCACGCCGGCCGGCGAGGGACGGAGCGGAACGTCACCCGGTCCTCCTGCGGCGGACCGCCACCTCCCCTCACCCGCTTCTCATGCGGCTGCCCTCCACCTCCCCTCCGCGTCGCGCTGGACGAGTCCGGTCGCGAGGCAGGTCCCGAGCACATCGAGTGTCTCGGGGACGGACAGGCCGGAGCGCTGCGCGAGCGCCTCGGTCTCGTGCGCACCGTCCGCGCGGAGGACGTCCAGGACGCGCGACGCCGTCCGTGAGACCTCCGGTGCAACAGCGAGCACCGCGGAGATGCCGAGCAGCTCGACGACCTCCGGAGCCGACGTCACGCACGTCGCCGCATACTCGCGGAGCAATCGGTGACAGCCGGCCGACGACGCACTCGTCACAGGTCCGGGCACGGCACCGAGCGGGCGCCCGAGCGCCGCAGCGTGGCCGGCGGTGTTCAGCGACCCGGAGCGGGCGCCCGCCTCCACGACGACCGTGGCAGCGGTCGACGCGGCGATGAGCCGGTTGCGCTGCAGGAAGCGCCAGCGCGTCGGCGTCGTGCCCGGCGGCACCTCCGTCACGACCGAGCAGCCGGGCGTCGCGATGACGCGGTGCAGGAGGTCGCTGTGTGCCGTCGGGTAGAGCCGGTCGGAGCCGCCGGCGAGGAAGGCGACCGTGCGGCCGCCCGCCCCGAGGGCCGCCTTGTGCGCGACCGCGTCGATCCCGAAGGCGGCTCCGGAGACGATGAGGACGCCGCGCTCGGCGGTGCCGGCGGTGAGGTCCGCGGCGACGTGCTCGCCGTAGCCGGTCGCTGCACGGGCGCCGACGACGGCCAGCCGGTGCGGTGTGGCGAGCGCGAGCGGATCGCCGCGACTCCAGAGCACGAACGGCGCGTGCTCCCCCAGATCGGCAAGCGGCGGCGGCCAGCCGTCGCAGTCCGGCAGCAGCAGGCGCGCGTCGAGGCGGTGCGCGATCTCCAAACGGCGACGGAGCAGGGCTCGGTCCACCCGGGGACGCCAGCGCGCCAGACCGGCGGCGAGGACTCTCGTCCCGCTGCGGTAATCGTCGCCGTCGCTCTCCCCGTCGACTGTCGAGTCGAACGCGTTCTCGGAGCGGCCGATCACCGCGGCGGGGTCGTTCGCGGATCCGGACTCGACCCGGCGCACGTCCGCCGCCGCCGACTCCGCGAGGATCTCCCCCGCCGACGCCGACCCCACGACGTGAGCGAGCGCGCCGCCGGCACCGAATCGCTCGATCAGCGTCGCCGCGACCGCATCGCCCGGCTCGGCGAGCGAGGACCAGGCCGCGCGTGCGAGCGCCTCCACCGGATCGGACTCGCTGTCCTCGGGAAGCAGCCGCCGCGCGAGCCGCGTCTCGGTCCGGTCGAAGAGCTCGGCGACGGCCGTCACGAGCCCGCTCCCCGCAGGATCAGTGCGCGGGCGAGGTGGCTCGCAGCCGGGCGGTCGACCTCGTCGAGGTCGGCGAGCGTCCAGGCGAGGCGGAGCACGCGGTCGTAGCCGCGCATCGTCACCAGCCCGCGCTCCAGGGCCAGGTCGAGGGTGCCCGACTCCCGGGCGGTCGGGCGCTGCGGGCTCGCGCGGAGCCACGCGCCGTCGACCTCGGCGTTCACCGACCAGGGGGTGCCTGCCAGACGCGCCCGAGCGCGAGCACGAGCGGCGACCACTCGGGCACGAGCCTGCGCCGTCGAGAGGCCCGGCTCGTCCCGGCGGACGGCGAGCTGTGCCGCGCCGATGCGCCGGACCGTCAGCCGGATGTCGACGCGGTCGAGCAGCGGACCGCTGAGCCGCGCCAGGTAGCGGCGCCGCACCGGCGGTGAGCAGGAGCAGATCTCCCCCCGGATGCCGTGGCGCCCGCAGGGGCACGGGTTCGCCGCGAGCACGAGCTGCACGCGAGCCGGGAACTCCGCCATGACGTTCGCACGGTGGATGCGGATCACGCCCGACTCGAGCGGCTGCCGCAGCGCGTCGAGGGCGACAGCGGAGAACTCCGGAGCCTCGTCCAGGAAGAGGACGCCGCGGGTCGCGCGTGCGACGGCTCCCGGTCGGATCCTCCCACTGCCCCCACCGACGATCGCGGCGGCGGAGGCGGAGTGGTGAGGGCTCTCGAACGGCGGACGGCGCACCAGTGTTCCGCCGGTGTGCTCGCCGACGAGCGAGCGCATGCAGGTCGCCTCGAGCGCGGCCTCGTCGTCGAGATCCGGCAGGATCCCGGGCAGGCGTGACGCGAGCATCGTCTTCCCGGCTCCGGGCGGACCGAGCAGGAACACGTGGTGGCCACCGGCCGCCGCGGCGATCATCGCGGACGCCGCTTCCTCGTTGCCGATCACGTCCGCGAAGTCGAGCCGGGACTCCGGTTCACGAACGGCAGGAGGCGCAGCAGAGCGCTCTGGAAAGACCGGCACGTCCCACTCCGCCCCGTGCCAGACGGCGGCTGCCGCGAGGGACGAGACAGGGATGACGTCCACACCGTCCACCAGCTCGGCTTCGAGACGGTCGTCCTCGGGCACCATAACCCGGTGTCGTCCGGCTCGGGCTGCGGCGAGCACCGCGGGCAGCACACCCGGCACCGATTGCAGTCGCCCGTCGAGCCCGAGCTCGCCGATGTGCACCACCGCGGCGACAGACTCCCGGTTCACCTCCCCCAGCGCCGCCAGCGCCGCGAGCCCGATCGCGAGATCGAACGCGGACCCGTGCTTGGGCATCGCCGCCGGCGACAGGTTCACCGTCATCTTGTACTCCGCGATCCCGCTCCCAGAGTTGATCGCCGCGGAACGCACCCGCTCCTTCGCCTGCGACAGCGCCGCATCCGGCAGACCGATGATCACCATCCCCGGAGTGCCGTCCGCCGAATGCGCCTCCACCCCCACCACCGCGCCGGTGAAGCCGACCAGACCGACCGCGGACGTCCGCCCCAGCCCCATCACGCCACCGCCCGCACATGCCGCACCTGCGACGGCACGCCCTCCGGCGCGACGATCCCGACCGCATCGATCCGCAGGTGCCGCGAGCGCTCGTCGTGCTCCCGCGCCCACGCATACGCCAACCGGCGCAGCCGCTGCGCCTTCACCCGCGTGATCGCCTCGATCGGCAACCCGAACCGCGTCGAGGACCGCGTCTTCACCTCCACCACCACCAGCGCCACACCCTCCCGCGCCACGATGTCCAACTCCCCCTCCCGCACACGCCAGTTGCGATCGAGGATCTCGAAACCGCGCTCCCTCAGGTGCGCCGCAGCGATCTCCTCGCCGCGCCGACCCAACTCGTCCTTGTCCATGCAGAACCTCCCGCAGGAAGGGTCGCGAAGGGAGAGCTGGCACGGGGCGCGCGGCGGTAGAACTGGGGAGGGAGCGGGAAATCAGGAGATGTGGAGGGCGGGCCCGGCGGCGTCGATCGGCGCGGGATCGTCCGTCGACAGTGGGTCTCGATACGCCGCCTGCGGCGGCTACTCGACCAGCATGAAGGCCGGGCGGTGCGTGATGCACTCCGGAAGCGGAAGAACAGCCGGTGCCGGCCCCTTGTGAGGGTGGGTCTCGTCACGCCGCCTTCGGCGGCTACTCGACCAGCATGGGTGGTGCCGGCGGCGTCGCGAAGGAAGAGCCGTCAGCGACGTCCGTCTGCGAAGTTTCGATGATCGCCACCGCTACTCGATCGGCGGAGGGAAGGGTGCGCGGCAAGCGCTCCCCAGCCGGAGAACGGTGCGCTGCAAGTGCTCCTCGGCAGCGGGAAGTGTGCGCTGGAAGCGCTCCTCAGCCCGGAGAGAACGAGCCGGAGGCCCTACTCGTCGAGGGCGAGCTCCTTCGGGAGCTCGAACTCCTTGCGGGAGAGCTCCTCGACGTTGACGTCCTTGAAGGTCAGGACGCGGACGGACTTCACGAAGCGGTCGGAGCGGTAGACGTCCCAGACCCAGACGTCGCGCATCGTCAGCTCGAAGTAGAAGTCGTGCTCGGTGTCGCGGCGGACCAGCTCGACCTCGTTCGCGAGGTAGAAGCGCCGCTCGGTCTCGACGACGTACGAGAACTGCGAGACGACGTCGCGGTACTCCCGGTACAGTGCCAGCTCGACCTCGCGGTCGTAGTCCTCGAACTCGTCGTCATCCATCGTTCGCCAATTCTACGCGACACGACCCCGCGTCGGGACCGCCCTAGGCAGAGACGGCGTCCGCCTCCGCCTCGCGCGAGCGCGACAGCCAGGTCACCCGGTGCAGCGGCGACGGCCCGACACGGTCGAGGCCCGCCCAGTGCGCCGCGCTGCCGTAGCCCTTGTTGCTGTCCCAGGCGTAGTCGGCGAAGTCGTCGTGATGGCGCACCATCTGGCCGTCGCGGCCGACCTTCGCCAGCACGGACGCGGCCGAGACGGAGGCGCAGTCGCGGTCGGCCTTCACGCGGGTGACGATCGTCAGCTCCGCCGCCCACGGGCCGAGCGCGGGGGTCAACCAGTCGTGCTTGCCGTCCAGCAGGACGACGGCACGCGACAGCTCGACGCCCTGGTCGACGAGGCGCTCGATGCCGCGCGCGGCGGCGCGGCCGAGGCCGGCGATGATCCCGGAGTCGTCGATCTCGTCGGCGGAGGACTCGCCGATCGCCCAGCCGGACACCCACTTCACGACGCCGGGCAGCAGCGCCTCACGACGCGCGGGGGCGAGCATCTTCGAGTCGCGCAGGCCCTCCGGGAAGCGGCCGCAGCGCGAGCCGATCGCGACGACGCCGACCGAGACCGGTCCGGCGATCGCGCCGCGGCCGACCTCGTCGCAGCCGATGACGCTCTCGTAGCCCTGACGGAACAGCCGGCGCTCCTCGCGGAGGTCCGGATCGGCGACGGCCACCTAGCGACCGCCCGCGCTGGCCCGGTCGTCCTCCGACTGCTCGTCGGACGCCTCGGTGTCGACGCCACGGAACACCGACGGATAGTCGTCCAGCCAGGCCCACTGCTGCACGGGCCAGGTGACCAGGATCGCGCGGCCGACGACGTTGTCGATCGGCACGAAGCCGTTGCCCGGCTTGTCGGTGTTGTAGCGGGAGTCGGCGGAGTTGTAGCGGTTGTCGCCCATCACCCAGAGCGAGCCCTCGGGCACGACCACGTCGAACGGGGTGGCCGAGACGGCCTGTACGCCGTCGGGGAGCTTCACGTACGGCTCCGAGATCGGGTTGCCGTTGATCTCGACCTGACCGAGCGGGGTGCAGCAGGTGACGTGGTCGCCCGGCAGGCCGATGACCCTCTTGATCAGGTGATCGTTGCTGTCGGGCGCGGTGAGGCCGACGAGCGCGAGGGCCGAGTCGATGGCGGCCTGGAACGCGGGGACCTCGGGCTCGGTGGTCGGCGAGAGCCAGCCGCCCGGATCGCGGAAGACGACCACGTCGCCGCGGGAGATCGGGACGACGCCGGGGACCAGCTCGTTCACGAGGATGCGGTCGTTCTCGACCAGCGTCTGCTCCATCGAGGAGGACGGGATGTAGAACGAGCGGATGAGGAACGTCTTGACGAGGAACGAGACCAGCACGGCGACGACGACGATGATCAGCACGTCGCGAAGAAAGAGGAGCACGCCGCGGCGACGACGGCGGGGACGGTCGTCACCGTCGGGATCGGCGGAGTGACGGCCGCCCTCGTGCGGGAGGGTCACGGGGGCCGTGCTGTCTGTCATCGCGTGCCGTGGCCCCTACTGTGGTCGACCCGCGCGGTGCAGCGCCGATCTGTGGATCACCGGGTCGTACCGCCCCGGAAAAGGGTCGGACCCCGGTCCATCATAGATGGGCCGGGGTCCGGGAATCGCTGTGCGGACGCCGCTCAGGAGTCGCGCTTCTCCTTGATCTTCGCCTTCTTGCCGCGGAGGTTGCGGAGGTAGTAGAGCTTCGCGCGACGCACGTCACCGCGGGTGACGACCTCGATGTGGTCGATCACCGGGGAGTGGACCGGGAAGGTGCGCTCGACGCCGACCTGGAAGCTGACCTTGCGGACCGTGAAGGTCTCGCGGACGCCTTCGTTCGAGCGGCCGATGACGACGCCCTGGAAGATCTGGATGCGCGAGCGGGTGCCCTCGACGATGTTGACGTGCACCTTGACGGTGTCGCCGGCGCGGAACTCGGGGATGTCGGTGCGGAGTGACGCCGCATCGAGTGAGTCGAGGATGTGCATGCTGTATCGCTCTCCGTGCCCGCCACAGGTCGAACACCGTTTCGTTGATGGAAGTCGGTCGTGCCCACGTCGTCGCGGCTCCCCTGTGGCAGAGCCTGCGCGAGGCACAAGCGCTCATTCTGCCATGGCGCCGGAGCGTGCGTCAAAGCGACCGGCCGGTCGAGGTCTAGACGACGGGTGCGCGAGCGCAACTCCGCAGAAGTTGTCGTACCGGGGCGCCCGCCACGACAACTTCTGGAGAGCGGCGACGCGGGGTCGCGCAGGTCCAGCGGAAGAACGCAGAAGTTGTCGTACTCGGACGTCCACTACGACAACGTGCGAGGAGTGGAAGCCGCGTTCCGGCACGGTCCCCTCAGAGGACGATCGTCTGGCCGTCCTGGGGGCGGTCCGGGTCGAAGCGCTCATCCGTCACGGGCTGGGGCTGCGGGCCGCCCTGGGCCTGCACCTCGGCGGCCGCGGCGAAGGCGAGGAGCGTCGCGCGCGCATCCGTGAAGAAGCGCCAGACGGAGTGCGTGAAGGCGAGGACGCCCAGCAGGACCGACAGCAGGCCGAGCGCCCACGCGCCCGGAGGGAAGAAGCCGAAGGCGATCAGCGAGGCGTGCCAGGCGCCGAGCGCCGCCACGTCGCCCCAGGCGGGTGTCCGCGAGGGGCGGACGGTGACCCGAAACGCCACGATGCTCGCGACGACGGCCAGGCCGACCGCCAGAATAGGGAGGGCGATGACCAGGCCGAGCACGGTCCAGCCGCTCGATCCTCCGAAGAGTCCGTACCCCAGGAGGATCCAGAGCGGCAGGACGACCGCCGCCGGGTACAGCCAGGAACCGAAAGCCCGTCTCGTGCGCATGCACCGACGGTACCCACGACCGCTGAAGAACGCCTCAGCGACCACCGAGAGGATCAGCATGATCGAGCTGCGCACACCCGCCGAGATCGAGGAGATGCGCCCGGCCGGCCGCTTCGTCGCCGAGGTGCTGAAGGCGACCTCCGCCGCGGCCGCCGTGGGCGTCAACCTGCTCGAGCTCGACCGCCTCGCCCACGACATGATCCGCTCGGCCGGCGCGGAGTCCTGCTACATCGACTACCACCCCTCGTTCGGCGCCAGCCCGTTCGGCAAGGTGATCTGCACGTCGGTCAACGACGCCGTGCTGCACGGACTCCCCTTCGACTACCGCCTGCGCGACGGCGACCTGCTGACCCTCGACTTCGCCGCCTCCGTCGACGGCTGGGTCGCCGACTCCGCGATCACCGTCGCCGTCGGCACGCCGCGCCCCGAGGACCTGAAGCTGGTCGACACCACCACCCGCGCGCTCGAGGCCGGCATCGCCGCCGCGCAGCCCGGCAAGAAGATCGGCGACATCTCCGCCGCCATCGCCGCGGTCGCCCGCGCCGAGGGTCTCAGCATCAACACCGACTTCGGCGGTCACGGCGTCGGCCGCACCATGCACGGCGACCCGCACATCGCGAACGACGGCCGCGCCGGCCGCGGCTACCCGCTGCGCCCGGGCCTCGTCGTCGCGATCGAGCCGTGGTTCCTGCAGAGCACCGACGAGATCTACACCGACAAGGACGGCTGGACCCTCCGCAGCCGCGACGGCTCGCGCGGCGCGCACATGGAGCACACCATCGCCATCACGGAGACCGGCAACATCGTCCTCTCCGCGCGGGACTGACCTCCCTCCGCGCCTGACCGCGACCCGGGACGTTCTTGGACTGATCACTGGACAGCAGCAGTATCCGATAGCGATACTATCCGCATGCGAATCTCGGAGCTCAGCCGCCTCAGCGGTGTCAGCCTGCCCACGATCAAGTACTACATCCGCGAGGGTCTGCTGCCACCGGGCAGGGCGTCCGGGCCGCAGCGCTCCGACTACGGCGACGAGCACCTCGCCCGGCTCCGCCTGCTCCGCGCGCTGATCGAGAGCGGCGGAGTCGGCATCGCGGGAGCGAAGCGGATCACGGCCGTGCTGGACGAGGGCGCTCCCCCGGCGGTCGCGTTCGAGGTGGCGCAGGACGTCGTCTCCGCGGACGTCGACTCCGAGTCCGTCGCCTCGGACGACGCACTCGAGCGGGTGCGGTCGGTGGTCGGCGACGATTACTGCGAACACCCCGCGGTGCGGACGGCGGCGCGCGCGCTGGACGCCCTGGAGCTCTCCGGGGGCGGGATGACGCCGTCCTGGCTCGACGCCTACGCCCGGGCGGCGACGATCGTCGCGAGCGCGGACCTGGACGAGCTCGAGGCGCGCAGCAGCGTGAGCGAGCAGACGTCGATCGCGGCGGTCGGCACGGCCCTCGGCGACGTCGTGCTGCAGTCGATGCGCCGCGTGGCCCAGGCCCGGGAGACGCAGCGGAGATTCGGGGAGCGGCAGGACTCGGTGTCCGCCTCAGAGCACGCCGCGGCGCGAGAGATCGCCGAGGTGGCGCGATGACCGCCACGATCCAGCGCCCGGAGCGGGCCGCCGCGACCCCCGGCCTGCCGCACCGCCCGCTCCTCGTCCTCGCCGCGGCGATGGCCGTCGGCGTCCTGGCCTGCCTCGTCCTGCTGCTCGTCGACCCGCGCGAGCTCGGCGGCCAGCCGCTCTGGGGGAAGCCGCTGAAGTTCTGCCTCTCCATCGCGGTGTACGCGCTGACCCTCGCCTGGCTGATCGGTCTCGTCCCCGAGCGCCGCCGTCGCCTCGCGCGGCTCCTCGGCAGCATCGCGGTCGCCGGGCTCGCGATCGAGATGGTCGTCATCGGCGGGGCCGCCGCGGTCGGCGTCACGAGCCACTTCAACGTCACGACGCCGCTGCACTCGGCGCTGTGGGCGGCGATGGCGGTCTCGATCGTCGTCGTCTGGCTGGTCACCCTGGTGCTCGCCGCGCTCCTGGCGCGGGTGCCGCTGGGCGATCCCGCCCTCACCCTCGCGGTCCGCGCCGGGCTCGTGATCGGACTGGTCGGGATGGCGCTCGCGTTCCTGATGACCGGGCCGACCGCGTCGCAGCTCTCCGACTACCAGGGGGTCGTCGGCGCGCACGCGGTCGGCGTGGACGACGGCGGTGCGGGTCTGCCGCTGCTCGGCTGGAGCACCACGGGCGGCGATCTGCGGATCCCGCACTTCCTCGGGATGCACGCGCTGCAGGGGCTGCCGCTGCTGGCCTTCGCGCTCGCGCGGCTGGCGACGCGGGTGCGGCTGCTCGGCGACGCGACCCTCCGATTCCGGCTCGTCGCGCTCGCGGCGCTCGCCTGGTCCGCCCTCGTCGCGCTGACCTGCTGGCAGGCGCTGCGCGGGCAGTCGATCGTGGCTCCGGATGCGCTCACCCTCGCCGTCGGCGGCGCGGTGACGGTCGTCCTGGTCCTCGCGGCGGTCGTCGCCGTCCGCCGCGCCTCCGCGGAGGTGGCGCGATGAACCGGCTGCGCCGAGGCTGGACGCCGCCCGCCGTGATCTACGTGGTGCTCGCCGTCGCCGGCCTCGTCGGCACCTGGACCTACAACGTCCGGGCGGTGCTGGAGAGCGTCGACTTCCTCGGCGACCTCGCGGGCGGCGGACCGGCGGTCTCGTCGATCACGACGGATCTGCTCGTGGTGGCGATCGCCGCCGTCGCCTTCATGATCGCCGAGGGGCGCCGCATCGGCATGAAGCGGGTCTGGATCCTCGTGGTACTCGCGCCGCTGGTCGCGCTGGCCTTCGCCTTCCCGCTCTTCCTCGCCCTCCGCGAACGCCACCTCACCCTGGCCCGGGAGCCCTGACCCCCTTCGCGAGATGCCACTTATGAGCGCGACACGCCGAGAAAGGCGGTCACAAGTGGCATCTCGCGAGGGGCGGTCAGGGCAGGAGCTCCGGGCGGACGCGGCGGGTGCGCTCGACGCTCTGCTCGTGGCGCCAGGCGGCGATCGCTCCGTGGTTGCCGCTGAGCAGCACCGGCGGGACGTCGAGGCCGCGCCAGGAGGCGGGCTTGGTGTAGCTGGGGTACTCGAGCAGGCCGTCGGAGTGGCTCTCCTCGACCAGGCTCGCCGGGTTGCCGACGACACCGGGGACGAGGCGGCCGACGGCCTCGATCATCGCCATCACGGCGACCTCTCCCCCGTTGAGGACGTAGTCGCCGAGGCTGATCATCCGCACGCGGGCGCGCTCGGCCGTGTGGTCGACGACGCGCTGGTCGATGCCCTCGTAGCGGCCGCAGCCGAAGACGAGGGACGACTCCTGCGCGAGCTCGCGCGCGGTGGCCTGGGTGAAGACCTCGCCGGCGGGCGAGGGGAAGATCACCAGCGGGTCCGCGGCCGCATCGAGGATCGTGTCGAACGCCTCGCCCCACGGCTCCGGCCGCATCACCATGCCGGCGCCGCCGCCGTAGGGCGTGTCGTCGACGGTGCGGTGCCGGTCGTGGGTGAACGAGCGGAGATCGTGCACGCCGAGCTCGATCAGCCCGCTCTGGCGCGCGCGCCCGAGCAGGCTGATGTCGAGGACGCCGAAGAACTCCGGGAAGATCGTGACGATGTCGATCCTCACGACCGCGGCTCCTCCTGGGAGTCCGGGGTCGCGGCGTCGGCGGAGTCGTCGTCCGCGGCCGGAGCGGACGCGTCAGCCGGATCAGCGTCGACGGCGTCGTCCTCCTCCTCGACCGGGGCGGCCGCGGCCAGCTCGGGGTCGGAGAGGTCGACGCCGCTGAGGTCCACCTCGGCGGGCTCCTCCTCGGGAGCCTCCTCGAAGAGGCCGATCGGCGGCGTGACGGTGACGACGCCGGCGACGGGGTCGACGGACGGCACGATCGCGTTCACGAACGGGACCATCACCTCGCCCGACGGCGTGCCGACGATGAGGAGGTCCTGCGCGGGGAAGTGGTCGACGCGGCGGACCGTGCCCACCTCGCGGCCGTCGCGGACGACGGACATGCCGACCAGCTGGTAGTCGTACCAGGAGTCGTCGTCGCCGGGCTCGGTCTGCACCGCCTCGTCGATCCAGAGGATCGCCTTGAGGAGGGTCTCGGCGGCGTCGCGGTCGGCGATGCCCTTGAAGAACGCGACGGGGTGGCTGTTGTACCAGCGCAGCTCGACGAGCTCGAGCTTCTTGCCGTGCCACTCGGAGGTGCGGGGCACCTGGAGCGTGAAGGAGGCGCCGGGGGTGAAGCGCTTGTCGGGCTCGTCGGTGTAGAGCTCGAGCTTGATCGCGCCCTTGAGCCCGTGGGCCTTGGTGAGTCGGGCGACGCGGAGCTGCGTCGTGCCCGCTGCGGGGGCCGCCACCCTACTTGTCGGTGTCGACGACGTCGACGCGCACGCGTCGCCCGTCGGCGAGGGCAGCGACGAGAGTGCGGACGGCCTTGGCGGTGCGACCGGAACGTCCGATCACGCGGCCGAGGTCCTCGGGGTGCACGCGCACCTCGAGGACCTCTCCGCGCGGGGAGCTCGTAGCCACGACCTTGACCTCATCGGGGTTCTCGACGATCCCCTTGACGAGGTGTTCGACGGCGGGAGCGAGCACGGACTACGCCTCGGTGGAGGCTTCGTCGGCGGCGGGCGCCTCGGGCGCGGTGGCCTTGGCGGGAGCCTCGGACTTCGGCTTGAGAACCGGCTTCTTCTTCGCGTCGACGACGAACGGAGCCTTGGGCTCCTTCACCTGGACGGTGCTGACGGCGTCGGCGTCGCCCTTGAAGCGGCCCCAGTCGCCGGTCAGCTTGAGGATCGCGGCGACCTGCTCGGTCGGCTGCGCGCCGACTCCGAGCCAGTACTGCGCGCGCTCCGAGTCGACCTTGATGAACGAGGGCTGCTCGGTCGGGTGGTACTGACCGATCTCCTCGATCACGCGGCCGTCGCGCTTGGTGCGCGAGTCGGCGACGACGATGCGGTAGTAGGGCGCTCGGATCTTGCCGAGGCGCTTCAGACGAATCTTGACAGCCACAATTCTCCTGTGTGGTCGTTGACCGTGAGGTCGATGATGGATGAACTGAGCCGTGAGCGTGGGGGCACACCCGGCCGGAAGCTCGAGGGGGTTTCTTCGGCGGTGAGTAGAGGGTCGACCGCCTCGGACCCGACGGATCATTCTGCCAGAAAAACCCGCGCCCTGCGGCGCCGACACGGACACCCGTCACTCGGCGTCCGCTCCGGTCTCTGATGCGAGGATGTGGGGGCGCGTCCCGCCCCGGTGGACGCCCGACTGACGAGGACGCCGTCATGGAGATCACCTTCGCCGAATCCGACCGCTCCACCCTCGGGATCGAGTGGGAGGTCGCCATCGTCGACCGGCAGACGGGCGATCTCGCCAACGTCGCCGACGTCGTGCTCGAGGCGCTCCGCGGCGAGGACGGGTCGCCGCACCCGCGGATCACCGGCGAGCTGCTGAAGAACACGGTCGAGCTGGTCTCCGGAGTGCACCGCACCGTCCGCGACGCCGTCGCCGATCTGCAGGACCAGCTGCGCCAGGTGCGCGAGATCACCGACCCGATGGGCCTGGACCTCGTCTGCTCCGGCTCGCACCCCTTCGCGCAGTGGTACGACCAGACCATCACCGACAAGGAGCGCTACCACCGGCTCATCGACCGCACGCAGTGGTGGGGCCGCAACATGATGATCTGGGGCATCCACGTGCACGTGGGGATCGAGGACCGCGACAAGGTCCTCACCATCCTCAACTCGCTGCTCGACTACTACCCGCATCTGCAGGCCCTCTCGGCGTCGAGCCCGTTCTGGGGCGGCGTCGACACCGGCTACGCCTCGAACCGCGCGCTGATGTTCCAGCAGCTGCCCACCGCGGGTCTGCCGCCGCAGTTCGGCGCCTGGGCGAACTACGAGGAGTACGTCGACGACATGATGCGCACCGGCGTCATCGACGATCACACCGAGGTCCGCTGGGACATCCGCCCCTCCCCGCAGTGGGGCACGATCGAGATGCGCGCCTGCGACGGGCTGTCCTCGCCGGAGGAGATCGGAGCGGTCGCCGCGCTCATCCAGTGCCTGGTCGAGCACCTGTCGACCCAGCTCGACGAGGGCGGCACGCTCGCCACGATGCAGCCCTGGTACGTCCGGGAGAACAAGTGGCGCGCCGCCCGCTACGGACTCGACGCCGAGATCATCCTCGACGCGGCCGGGAACGAGCGGCTCGTCACCGACGACATCCGCGATCTGCTGACGACCCTCGCACCGGTGGCGGAGCGCCTCGACTGCGCCGCGGAGCTCGCCGACGTCGAGCTGATCCTCGTCGCCGGGGCGAGCTACCAGCGCCAGCTGCGCACCGCGTCGGAGAACGACGGCGATCTGAAGGCCGTGGTCCGCGCGCTCGCGGGCGAGCTGCGCGACGGGCTCAAGGACCCGCGGGCATGACGCGCCGGCTCGTCGCGAGCGTGATGCTGCTCGGTGCGGGAGCGCTCGCCCTGGCCGGGTGCTCGAGTGCCAGCGGGTCCCCGGCCGGAGGAGACGGCGCCCCGACGTCGGCCACGGCGACCGCAGCGGCCCTCCCGACGCCGACCCCGGATCCGCTGTCCGACTCCGCACCCCTCGCCCTCGGCGGCACGCTTCCCGCCGGCGCGCGGGTGACGATCGTGGGCGACAGCATCGTCCGCGGCCTGGGACTCGATCCCGGACAGGCCTGGCCCGCGCTCGTCGGCGACGACCTCGGCTGGACCGTGGACAACCTGGGCTGCGACGGCGGCGGCTTCATCGAGCCGGGCGACTGCGGAGTGGCGATCGGCGACCGGGCCGAGGAGATCGCCGACACACGGCCCGATGCGATCGTGCTGATCGCCAGCAGCAACGACCTCGGCTGGACGCCCGAGGAGGTCGCGGACGCGATGGGCCCGGCCGTGCAGGCGATCGCCCAGGCCTCCCCCTCGGCGCAGCTGATCGCGCTCGACTCCGTGTGGGGTCCGGATCCGCGTCCCGAGGACCTGGACGCGTACGACGCGGCGCTCGTGGACGCGGTGGACGCGGCGGGCGGTTTCGCGCTGGAGTACCCGGATCCGCTGCGGCCCGACGGGCTGCTCGCCGAGGACGGCGTGCATCCGACAGCCCAGGGCCAGGCCGCGCTCGCGGACGCCTTCGTGCTGGCGGCGGAGAAGGCCGGGCTCGCGCAGGCGATCCCCGGCGATCAGCGGGCGACGGACGCGCCCGACTGACCCCGGGGATCCGCTCAGCGGGTGGTGCTGTTCTTGCCGTCGCGCCAGGACAGCAGGTCGCGCACCGGCTGGAGGTCGATGTCCGGGCCGGTGATGCCGAGCGTGAACAGGCGGGCGCCGAGATCGAACTGCTGGTCGAGCACGCCGAACGAGGCGTCGCCGACTCCCCCGCGGACGCTCGCGCCCGTCGAGATCTCGATGGCGTCGATGTCGCGGTCGACGCGGCCGCACCAGTCGGCGAGGACGCCGAGCTTGCGCTCGAGGGTGGGGACGTCGGAGAAGCTGTGCCAGATGTCGGCGTGCTCCGCGACGATGCGGAGGGTCTTCTTCTCGCCGCCGCCGCCGATCATCACGGGGATGTCCCGGGTGGGCTGCGGGTTCAGCTTGTCCCAGCGGGCGCGGATGCGCGGCATCGCCTCAGACAGCTCGTCCAGGCGCGAGCCGGCGGTCCCGAAGTCGTAGCCGTACTCCTGGTAGTCGCGCTCGAACCAGCCGGAGCCGATGCCGAAGATCAGGCGGCCCTCGGCGCCCTTCGCGCTGATGTGGTCGACGGTGCGGGCCATGTCGGCGAGCAGATCGGGGTTGCGGTAGCTGTTGCAGGTGACGAGCGGGCCGAACTCGATGCGGCTGGTCTGCTCGGCCCAGGCGGCGAGCATGCTCCAGCCCTCGAAGTGCAGGCCGTCGGGCTCGCCGGAGAGCGGGTAGAAGTGGTCCCAGTTGAAGGCGATGTCGACGCCGATGTCCTCGAGCTCGGCGAGCGTGTCGCGGATGACCTCGTAGGAGACGTGCTGCGGAGCGATCTGGACGCCGATGCGGACGGGGCGCGGAGAAGCGGTTGTCATGCCTTCACGCTAGACCTCGCGACGGGCGGTCCGGGAGTCGCGGGAGCATGCTGATCGAGTAGGCCGCGCAGCGGGCGTATCGAGATCCACGTGATCGGGACGAGAGCGCAGCGAGGCCACCGCACGGCGACGGCAGGTCTCGATACGCCCCTGCGGGGCTGCTCGACCAGCATGGAAGCCGGAATGCCCGGCCAGCACGGGGCGAGGCCGTCAGCATGCAGAAGGGGCGGCTACTCGCCAGCCGGGTCGGGGGACGCGGTGGGGGCGTCGTCGCTGGTGGAGCGGGCGAGCTTGACGGTGGTGGCGCCGTCGGCGTCGAAGAGGCGGAGGCGGCCGCCGTCGATCGAGGCCGTCATCGCGTCGGCGAAGATCATCGGGAGGGCGACGCCGTCGCAGGCGATCATCGTGCTGGGGCCGGCGTCGACGGTCAGCGCGCCCTCGCCGTCGATCGACCACTCGCCCTGCACGCCGTTGCAGCCGTCCGAGCCGGTCCAGGTGCCGTCCTCGGCGAGGAGCAGGAACGGGACCTCCGGGGACTCGTAGGAGACTCCGGTGACCCAGCGGCCGACGAGCTCGTCCGGCGACGGGGCCGACGCGGCGTCGACTCCCGAGCCCTCGGAGCAGCCGGCCAGCCCGAGGGCCAGTGCGGCCGCCGCGGCGACCGCGAGACCGGCGCGCACGCTCCTCATCGGCCGAGGAGCTTCTGCAGCTGCTCCAGCTCCTCCGGAGTGGGCTGCGCGCCCGCACCCGCGCCGCCGCCGAGGCCGAAGCCCGAACCGCCCGCGTTCGTGGATTGCGGGCCGGAGGAGATCGCGGCGTTCTCGGCCGCGCGCTTGGCCGGGTTGCCCGACTTGCTGCTCTTCTTCTTCTGCGGCTTCGGGCGGCCCTGGTAGCCGGCGCCGGGCACAGGGCCCATGCCGGGGACGTTCGGCACGCCGCCCTTGGCGACGGTCTTCATCATCTTCGCGGCCTGGTCGAAGCGGAGGACGAGCTGGTTGACGTCGGTCACGGTCATGCCGGATCCGCGCGCGATGCGCAGGCGCCGCGAGCCGTTGAGCAGCTTCGGGTTCACCCGCTCGGCCTTGGTCATCGACTGGATGATCGCCTCGGTGCGGACGATCTCGCGCTCGTCGAACTGGTCGAGCTGCTCGCGCATGCCCTTGGCACCGGGGAGCATGCCGATCATCTTCTTGATCGAGCCCATGTTGCGCAGCTGCTGCATCTGGCCGAGGAAGTCGTCGAGGGTGAACGTGTCCCCCATGATCTTCTCGGCGATCTTGCGCGCCTCGTCCTCGTCGAACGCGCTCTGCGCCTGCTCGATGAGCGTGAGGACGTCACCGAGGTCGAGGATGCGGCTCGCCATGCGGTCCGGGTGGAACTGCTCGAAGTCGTCGAGGCCCTCACCGGTGGAGGCGAAGAGGATCGGGCGGCCGGTGAGCGAGGCGACCGACAGGGCCGCGCCGCCGCGGGCGTCGCCGTCGAGCTTGGAGAGGACGACGCCGGTGAAGTCGACGCCCTCCTGGAAGGCCTTCGCGGTGGCGACCGCGTCCTGGCCGATCATCGCGTCGATGACGAAGAGGACCTCGTCCGGGTTCGTCACGCGGCGGATGTCGGAGGCCTGCTTCATCATGTCGGCGTCGACGCCGAGGCGACCGGCGGTGTCGATGATGACGGTGTCGTACTGCTTGTCGGTGGCGAAGCGGATCGCGTTCTGCGCGACCTTCACCGGGTTGCCGACGCCGTTGCCGGGCTCCGGGGCGTACACCGCGACGCCGGCCTGCTCGCCGACGACCTGCAGCTGCTGCACGGCGTTGGGGCGCTGGAGGTCGGCCGCGACGAGCAGCGGGGTGTGGCCGTCCTTGCCGAGGTACTTGCCGAGCTTGCCGGCGAGGGTCGTCTTTCCCGCGCCCTGGAGGCCGGCGAGCATGATGACCGTCGGCGGGCGCTTGGCGAACTCGAGGCGGCGCGACTGGCCGCCGAGGATCGCGACGAGCTCCTCGTTGACGATCTGCACGACCTGCTGCGCGGGATTCAGCGCCTTGTTCACCTCGTCGCCGAGGGCGCGCTCGCGGACCTTGCCGGTGAACGCCTTGACGACGTCGAGCGCGACGTCGGCGTCGAGCAGCGCGCGCCGGATCTCGCGGACGGTGCCGTCGACGTCCGAGGCCGAGAGCTTGCCCTTCGTGCGCAGGTTCTTGAAGGTCTCGACGAGTCGATCGGAGAGGGTGCCGAAAGTAGCCATGATGCCGGGAATTCTATCGGAGCCTTCCCGGGGGTCGGGCGACGACGCCGTGCCGCGATTAACTGTACCGAGTGCAGGAAGTCGAATAGGGTGGCCGCGTGATCGAGACACTGCTCGCGGGCGACGCCGCGGATCCCCTGGACTACCGCGACGGCTGGGAGCTGCAGCGCCGGCTGCACGGCGAGGTGGTCGCCGGAGCGCGGCCCGGCGTGCTGGTGCTCTGCGAGCACGCGTCCGTCTACACCGCCGGCAAGCGCACCGAGCCGCACGAGCGGCCGGTCGACGGCTCCCCCGTCGTCGACGTCGACCGGGGCGGCCGGCTCACCTGGCACGGCCCGGGTCAGCTCGTCGGCTACCCGATCGTGCGGCTGCGGGAGCCCGTCGACGTGGTCGCCTACGTCCGCTCGCTCGAGGGCGTCCTGATCGACGTGCTCGACGATCTCGGCGTCGCCGGGGTGCGGATCGAGGGACGCTCGGGCGTCTGGATCCGCCGCGGCGACGGCGCCGACAAGATCGCGGCGATCGGCATCCGTGTGGCGCACGGCGTGACCATGCACGGCTTCGCGCTGAACGTGTCGAACAGCCTGGAGCCCTACTCCCGCGTCATCGCGTGCGGCATCGCCGACGCCGGGGTCACCACCGTCGAGCGCGAGCGCGGCGAGGCGCCGTCGATGGAGTCGGTGCGGGACCGGGTCGAGGCGCGGTTCCGGGAGGCGGCACCCGCCTTCGCGGTCGTCGACGTCGTCGCGGGGGTCGCCGCGTGAGCGCCGAGACCGGCGGCCGGAAGCTGCTGCGCCTCGAGGTGCGCAACGCCGAGACGCCGATCGAGCGCAAGCCCGAGTGGATCAAGACGAAGGCCGTGATGGGACCGGAGTACCGGCAGCTGCAGTCCCTGGTGAAGGACGAGGAGCTGCACACGGTCTGCCAGGAGGCGGGCTGCCCGAACATCTTCGAGTGCTGGGAGGACCGCGAGGCGACCTTCCTGATCGGCGGCTCGCAGTGCACGCGGCGCTGCGACTTCTGCCAGATCGACACCGGCAAGCCGGCCGATTACGACGCCGACGAGCCGCGCCGGGTCGGCGAGTCGGTGGCGCGGATGAAGCTGCGCTACGCGACCGTCACCGGGGTGGCCCGCGACGACCTGCCGGACGAGGGCTCCTGGCTCTACGCCGAGACCATCCGGCAGATCCACGCTCAGGCGCCGGGGACGGGCGTGGAGATCCTGGTGCCCGACTTCACCGGGCGAGCGGAGCACCTGCGGCGGGTGTTCGACGCCCGGCCCGAGGTCTTCGCGCACAACGTCGAGACGGTGCCGCGCATCTTCAAGCGGATCAGGCCGGCCTTCCGCTACGAGCGCTCGCTCGACGTGCTGACCCAGGGGCGCGACGCGGGGCTGATCACGAAGTCGAACCTCATCCTCGGCATGGGCGAGGAGCGCGAGGAGATCTCGCAGGCACTGCAGGACCTGCACGACGCGGGCACCGACATCGTGACGATCACGCAGTACCTCCGCCCGACTCCGCGGCACCTGCCGGTGGACCGCTGGGTGCACCCGGAGGAGTTCGTCGCGATCAAGGAGGAGGCGGAGGACATCGGCTTCCTCGGCGTGCTGTCCGGCCCGCTCGTCCGCTCCTCCTACCGCGCCGGCCGCCTCTGGGCCCGCTCGATGGAGTCGAAGGGCCTGCCGGTCCCCGAGCACCTGCGCCACCTGGCCGACGCCGCGCTCGGCTTCTCCCAGGCGGTCTGACCTCCTTCGCGAGATGCCACTTGTGCACGCTTTTCACGGCGTGTCGCGTGCACAAGTGGCATCTCGCAAGGAGGGGCAGCGGTGGGTGACCCCGCCTCGTATCCTGGACGCATGTCCACGGCCACGGCGCGAGCAGTCCTCCTGCGCCGAGCGCTGGAGACGCATCGCGCCGCAGTGGACGAGGTCCTCGCCCGGTACGGAGCGCGCGACCCGCGGCTCTTCGGCTCCGTCGCTCGCGGCGATGCCCGTCCGGACAGCGACATCGATCTGTTCGTCGACCTCGAGAAGGGCAGGGGCAACACCCTGCTGCGGGTCGCGGGGATCGGCGAGGAGATCAGCCGCATCCTCGGGGTGCGGGTGGACGTGGTGACGGAGTCGCTGCTCCGCCGACCTGTCTCGGAGACCGCGCACCGCGACATGGTCCCCCTGTGACCAGGTCGCCCGAGGACCGCTTCTGCGACATCCACGCGGCGATCGACCGCTGCATCGAGTACCGGCCCTACCTCAGCGGCGCCGACACCGCGATGGCCGGGATGGCTCTGGACGCGGTCCTGCGCAATCTCGCCGTGATCGGAGAGGCCGTGCGCGCACTCCCCGATTCTGCTCTGGCCGAGTTCGACGGCGTTCCCTGGGCGGCCATCGCGGGGCTCCGCAACGTGATCATCCACGAGTACTTCCGCATCCAGCCCGAGCTGATCGTCGAGATCCTCGACGAGGAGCTCCTGCCCTTGGCCGAGGCACTCCGGACCCGACGCCTCTGACTCACCCCGCGAGATGCCAGTTGTGCTCGCTTTTCGCGGCGTGTCGCGTGCACAAGTGGCATCTCGCGGAGGGGGGGGCTCCCCGGGTCAGGCGACGAGCTGGGCGGCGAAGACGTGGGGGGTGAAGCCGGTGAGGTCGTTGATGCCCTCGCCCTGGCCGACGAGCTTGATGGGGATGCCGGTCTTCTCCTGGACGGCGAGGACGAAGCCGCCCTTGGCCGAGCCGTCGAGCTTGGTGATGACGAGGCCGGTGACGCCGGCGTGCTCGATGAAGGCCTGGGCCTGCATCAGGCCGTTCTGACCGGTGGTCGCGTCGAGGACGAGCAGGATCTCGGAGATCGGCGCCTGCTTCTCGACGACGCGCTTGATCTTGCCGAGCTCGTCCATCAGGCCGCCCTTGGTGTGCAGGCGCCCGGCGGTGTCGATGATGACCATCTCGATGCCATGGGTCTTCGCGTACTCGACGGTCTGGTAGGCGACGGAGGCAGGGTCCTGGCGCTCCTGCTGCGGGCGGACGATCTGCGCGTCGGCGCGCTGCGCCCAGGTGGCGAGCTGGTCGACCGCGGCGGCGCGGAAGGTGTCGGCGGCGCCGACCACGACGCTCCGATCGAAGTTGCGGAGGAACTTCGCGAACTTGCCGATGGTCGTGGTCTTGCCGACGCCGTTGACGCCGACGACGAGGATGACCGCCGGGCGCTCGCTGAGCTTGAGGGTCGTGTCGTACTTGGAGAGCCGCTCCTCGAGCGATTCGCGGAGCATCCGCTGGAGGTCGCGCGGGTCCGTGGTGTTGTAGCGGTCGACCTTCGCGCGGAGGTCCTCGACCATCTCCTCGGTGATGTCCGGCCCGAAGTCGGCGGTGATCAGGGCGGTCTCGAGGTCGTCCCAGGTCTGCTCGTCGATCGTGCGCTTCTCGAACAGGCCGCGGAGTGCGCGACCGAGCGACCAGGAGCTGCGTTCTGCCATGCGCCCAGGCTACCGGCGCGCGGGGGGCGAGCTGCGGCGCGGGGCGGGTCCGCGCGCGTCCAGAGCACCGGCCCCTCCCCTACGCCGCGCTCACCGACACCTCCACGACCGCCCACGAGAGCGCGGGCAGCGCCAGTGTCACGACCGAACCGTCGACCACCACTCCCGCGAGCGGCACGAGCCCGACGGCGTCCTGCGCCTCGAGCGTGTTCGCCGTGTGGCGCGTGCCACCCGACGGCACCTCCAGCAGTTCAGCGCGCAGCACCCGGCCGCCCGTGAAGCCGCGCAGCGAGATCGAGACGGCCGATGCGTCGTCGAGTCCGCGGTTGGCGAGGAAGAACGCGATGACGCCGCGATCGGCGTCGTAGGTCGCCGAGACGTCGACCTGGTCGGCGTCGCCGAAGGTGCCCGCGTCGACCTTGTCGCAGGTCACTGCCGTGCGCAGGATCTGCCCCTGCGCGAGCGCCGCCATCCGGGCGAACGGCCAGAAGATCGTCTGCTTCCAGGCCGGCCCGTTCTCCTCCGAGCGGATCGGCGCGATCACATTGACGAGCTGCGCCTGGTTGGCGATCGAGACGCGATCGCCGTGACGCAGCAGCGAATTGAGCAGGGTGCCGACGACGACGGCGTCGGTCACGCTGTAGGTGTCCTCGATGAGGCGGGGATGCTCGCGCCACGACTGCGAGACGGCGCTCGGCTGGTCGTCGGTGTCGAGCCCCGACTGGTACCAGACGTTCCACTCGTCGAACGAGAGGTCGATGTACTTCTTCGCCTTGCGCTTGGCCCGCACGGCGTCGCAGGTCGCGACGACCGACTCGATGAAGTAGTCCATGTCGACGGAGGAGGCGAGGAACGACGCCGCATCGCCGTCGTGCTCCTGGTAGTAGGCGTGCATCGACATGTAGTCGACCTCGTCGTAGGCGTGGGAGAGGACGGTGTGCTCCCACGAGCCGAAGGTCGCCATCCCCGAGTTGGACGATCCGACCGCCACGAGCTCGATGGACGGATCGACGAAGCGCATCGCTTTGCCGGCCTCCTGAGCGAGCCGACCGTACTCGTCGGCCGTCTTGTGGCCGATCTGCCACGGGCCGTCGAGCTCGTTGCCGAGGCACCAGAGCTTGATGTCGAACGGAGCCGCGGCGCCGTTGGCGATGCGGCGGTCCGACAGGGCGGTGCCGCCGGGGTGGTTGGCGTACTCGACGAGCTCGCGAGCCGCGTCGACGCCGCGGGTGCCGAGGTTGATGGCCTCCATGATCTCGACGCCGGCCTCTTTCGACCAATCGACGAACTCGTGCAGTCCGAAGGCGTTGCTCTCCACCGTGTGCCAGGCACCGTCGAGGCGCCGGGGACGCTCGGCCGCGGGGCCGACACCGTCCTCCCAGTTGTACCCGGAGACGAAGTTGCCACCCGGGTAGCGGACGACGGTGGGCCCGAGCTCCTTGACGAGTGCGAGGACGTCCCGGCGGAAGCCGCGCTCGTCGGCCTGCTCGTGGCCGGGCTCGTAGATGCCGGTGTAGACGCAGCGACCCATGTGCTCGACGAACGAGCCGAACAGGCGACGCGGCACCGGGCCGATCGTGAAGTCGCGGTCGATGACGATGTGTGCCGTGGGCATGGAGCTCCTGACGTCGGTGTGAGGGAAGAGTGGGTGCCCGCCCGGAGGCGGGGGCGCGGGGGTCAGCCCTTGAGGCCCGAACCGGTGACGCCTTCGACGATCTGACGCTGGAACGCCAGGTACATGACGATCAGCGGGAGTGCCGCCAGCAGAGCGCCGGCCTGGATGTCGGCGAAGCGCTGGCCGAACGAGCCCTGCACGGTGGCGAGGCCGACCGGGATGGTCATCAGGTTCGGGTTCGAGAGCACGAACAGCGGCAGCAGGAGGTTGTTCCACACCCCGACGAACGTGAGGATCACGACGGCCGCGATCACGGGGCGCGAGAGCGGCATGATGACCGACCAGTAGATCTTCCACAGGCCGGCGCCGTCGATGCGGGCGGCCTCCTCGAGTTCCTTCGGGATCCCGTCGAAGAACTGCTTGAAGATGAACACCGCGATAGCAGCGGGGACCTGCGGGAAGATCACCGACCAGTAGGTGTTGAGCAGGTTGAGAGCGCCGAGCTCCTGGAAGATCGGGATGATCAGCACCTGGCCGGGGATCATGATCCCGAACAGGATGAGCAGCAGCACGACGTTGGAGCCGCGGAACTTCAGTCGTGACAGCGCGAAGGCCGCCATCGAGGCGAAGAGGACGGTCAGCACGGCCGTGACGACCGACGTGATGCCCGAGGCGAGGTACCAGTTCCAGATGTCACCGGCTCGGAGGAGCGTGGCGTACGAGTAGAGGGTGGGGTTGAGGTCTTTCATGATCGCCGGGGCGCCGAGCGCAGCCACCCCGTTGGCCGTCAGTGACGTCTTGAGCGCGAACAGGCTCGGGATGAGCCAGATGATCGCGAAGACGACGAGCACGACGGCCGAGACGATGCCGAAGGTCCGGTTGCCCGTGCCCACGCGGGCTGCGGTCGGCCTGGCCAGGGGTGCCGCACCGGAGATCGGCGACTTCGTGGCACGAGGAGTGTCGGTGATGGCCATGATCAGGCCGCCTTTCGGGTGGCGGCGCGGTCGATGTACTGACGGATCAGCGCGATGGCGACGATGACGATGAGGAGGAGGACCGACGCGGCGGAGGCCGCGCCCAGGCGGTTGTCGGTGAAGCCGACGTTCGTGACGAGGGAGAGTGCGACCTGGGTCGAGATGCCGGGGCCGCCGGACGTCATCAGGTAGACCTGATCGAAGATCTTCAGGGACGCGATGATCTGCAGCAGGATCACGAGCGTCGTGGTGCGGTTCAGCAGCGGCAGCGTGATGAAGTGGATCTGCTGCCAGGGCGTCGCCCCGTCGATGGCCGCGGCTTCGTACAGCTCGCGCGGGATCTCCTGGAGTCCGGCGAGGTAGAGGACGAAGTTGAAGCCGAGGGTCCACCAGACGGTGGCGATCGCGATGCCGATCATCGCGGTGCTCGGGTCCGCCAGCACGCCGGTCGCGCCGGTGATGCCGAACCAGCCCTGCGCAGTCGCCCACAGGCCCGTGCCCGGCGTGAAGATGAACAGCCAGATCAGCGAGATGGTCGCCGACGGAAGGATGTACGGCAGGAAGAACGCGAGGCGGAAGAACCATTGGCCGTGCCGGACCCGGTTGGTGAGGATCGCGAAGACGAAGGCGATGATCACGAGCGGGGGCACCGTGTACAGCGTGAACTGGAGCGTGTGCCACATCGCGCTCCAGAAGTCGGCGCGCGAGAGCATCTCGACGTAGTTCGCGACGCCGGCGAACGAGCCCAGACCCGTTCGCACCGTCGAGGTGTTGAAGAAGCTGGAGACGACCATCCAGACGGCCGGCCCGAGGAGGAAGGCCAGGTAGAAGAGTCCGAAGGGAGCGATGAAGAGCCAGGCTCCCCGGCTCTCGCCGCGCGTGCGGCGGGATCCGGTGGTGCCGCGACTCGACGTCGATGTCGGGGCGGGGCGGATGAGGGCAGGTGCGGCGGTCACGTCGTTGTACCTCCAGGGGTCAGCGGTGAAGAGCGGGTCAGAGGGGGCTGGGGGTGTTCGTGTAGATCGCGAGCTGATCCTGAATGGCCTTCAAGGCTCCCTCGGGCGACAGCGACAGCTGCTGGACGAGGGCGAGCTGCGCGCCCACGGTGACCTCGAAGGTCGATCCTGATCCGCCGTACCAGGCCGGATCGTCGTAGACGGCGTAGTCGGCCGCGGACGAGTAGTCCGCTTGCGGTTCGAGCGCCTTGTACTCGGCGCTCTGAAGGGTCGGGAGGTACGCGGGCACGTGGCCGCCCATCGCCCAGGTCTGGCCCTGGTCGAGCATCGACTTGATGAAGCCCATCGCCTGCAGGCGCTGCTCCGGAGTGCGGTCCTTGCGGGGCAGGACGAAGGTGTGCGAGTCGGCCTGCACGGCCGGCCGATCGAACAGCTGCGGAACCGGCACCATCCCGAAGGCGAGGCCCTCGATCGACTGCGCCGTGGTGATCTCCCACTCCCCCTGGAGGAAGATGCCGGACTGTCCCGTGAACATCGCCGTCTGCGCACCGGCGTAGTCGAGTCCCGTGTTCAGCCAGCGCTTGCTCACCCAGTCCTGGATCGTCGTGGTCACCCGGAGGAAGGCGTCCTCGTCGACCGAGATCGTCGCTCCGTTGTCGGAGAGGAACGGTGTCACGCCGTCGATCTGGTTGTAGAGCGTCCAGAACACCCGCCAGGGAGTCGCGGTCTCGTTGACGTTCCCGAAGGTGATCGCCGTGCCGCCGGTGACCTTCGCGATCGCGTCGAGCGCGGATTCGAACGTCTCGAGGCCGGTGAGGTCCTTCAGCTTCCCGTCCGAATCGAGGAGTCCCGCCTGGCCGCAGATGTCGGAGTTGAAGAACATCACGAGCGGGTGGGTGTCGAGCGGGATCGCGATGGTCTTACCG
Organism: Rathayibacter sp. VKM Ac-2835; assembly: GCF_013266705.1. Classification (NCBI taxonomy): domain Bacteria; kingdom Bacillati; phylum Actinomycetota; class Actinomycetes; order Micrococcales; family Microbacteriaceae; genus Rathayibacter; species Rathayibacter sp. VKM Ac-2835. The sequence continues at coordinate 291,040 of NZ_JABSNQ010000001.1, forward strand.
TCCGTCTTCTGGGCGTCCCAGGAAGCCGGGTTGAAGTCGGCGGAGGACATGCCGACCGAGGCGAGGTCCTCCTCCGTGATCGGGTCGAGGATCCCGCCGTCGTACAGCGGCTTCGCCCGCGTGAGGTGCGCGACCGCGACGTCCGGCGGCTTGTTGCCCACGGTGGCGAGCGTCAGTTTGGAGTAGTACGGGTTGCCCCACGCGAAGACGGTGGCCTGGAGCGAGCCGGGGCCGCCGTTCGCGTCCGCGTAGCCCGCCTGCATCTCCTGCATCCGGGTGCCGTCGCCGCCGCCGAAGAGGCTCCAGAAGATGAGCTGCTCGGGGTTGAGCGGGCTGCCGAAGAGCCCGGCTCCGATCGGACTGCTCGCGCAGCCGGCGAGAGCGAGAGTGCTCGCCGCGGCGAGAGAACCGCCCAGAAACGCCCGTCGGGTGAATGGTGACACCATGTCGACCTCCTCGTCGTGTGGCAGCGCCCGTGACAGAACTGTGCACGACGGCCCGCGAGCGAGTCGGTCGTAGCGCTTGGACAGCAGCGTTACATCGTTGTAACGGGGAGTCAAGACCTGTGAGCGAGTCGCCTCGCAGAATCAGTCCGTGAGTGCCCGGTCCGTCGCGGTGGACGCCCGCGCGATGATCTCGTGCGGGATGAAGATCCGGCGCGGAGGGAGGGACCGGTCGGCGATCCGCTCCGCGAGCACCGACAGCGTGGTCTCGGCGAAGGCGCGCTTGTCGAAGGACACCGTGGTCAGCGGCGGGGACGCGAAGCGGCCGCCGCGCACATCGTCGAAGCCGGCGACGGCGATCTGCTCCGGCACCCGGATGTGCCGCGCGAAGAGGATGCTCAGGACTCCGACCGCCATGGAGTCGGTGAAGCAGAAGACGGCATCCATCTCGACTCCCGCGTCGAGCGCGCGGGCGAACGCCTCCCCGGCCACGCTCGGAACCCAGTCCTCCGTCATGATCTCGAGGGCAGGGTCGTTCGGCACACCCGCGGCCGCCAGGGCCTCGCGGTAGCCCTTCGTCCGCGCTCGCGCCGACGCCCGATCGGAGTCGGGGCCGTCCGTTCCGACGACCGCGATGCGCCGATGGCCGCGCGCGAGGAGGTGCTCGGTCATCTCCCGAGCGGCGGCGACGCTGTCGACGGCGACCCTGTCGACGAGATCCTGCTCCACCTCGCCGATCACGACGATCGGCGGCAGCTCGGCGGTGCCGACGATGGCGCTCAGCTTCAGGCTGACCGGGTTGAGGACGAGGCCGTCGATGAGGTGCTCGCGCGCGCGCGAGAGCAGCTCCCCTTCGCGGTCGGGCCGCCTGCCGGTCTGCTCCATCTGGATCGACCACCCGCGCTCATGGGCGGCTTCCACGAACATGTCGAGCATCGCGGCGGAGTACTCGGTGGTCAGGTCGGGGAACGCGAGGGCGATCGCACCGGAGCGGCCGTTGCGCAGACCGCGCGCGCTGAGGTTGGGCACGTAGTGGAGCTCGGCGATGGCGGCCTCGACGCGCTCCCGGGTGTCGGGCCTCACGAACACGACGCCGTTGATGACGTTCGAGACGGTCTTCGGGCTCACGCCGGCACGAGTGGCGACATCCCGGACGGTTGCTCGCATGCGGCCCAGAGTAGCGCGGCGCTCAGCCCGGGCTGAGCTCCGCGTGCTCGCAGACCGCGCATCGCTCCTCAGACCGCCGGCGCCTCCACGCGCTGACCGACCACGGCGGAGACCCCGTCCTGGCGCATCGAGACGCCGTAGAGGGCGTCGGCGATCTCCATCGTGCGCTTCTGGTGCGTGATGACGATCAGCTGACTCGACGTCCGGAGGTCCTGGAAGATGCTGAGCAGGCGGCCGAGGTTCGCGTCGTCGAGCGCCGCCTCCACCTCGTCCATGATGTAGAACGGGCTCGGCCGCGACTTGAAGATCGCGACCATGAAGGCCACCGCGGCGAGCGAGCGCTCCCCGCCCGAGAGCAGCGACAGCCGCTCGATCTTCTTGCCGGCCGGGCGCACCGCGACCTCGATGCCGGTGGTGAGCAGGTTCTCCGGATCGGTGAGCCGGATGCTGCCGGTGCCGCCGGGGAAGAGCACCGGGAAGACGTCCGCGAAGGCGGCCTGGGTGTCGTCGAAGGCCGAGGCGAAGACCGTCTGCATGGTCTCGTCGAGCTCCTCGATGATCGTCAGCAGGTCGCGCCGGGTGTTGGTGAGGTCGGTCAGCTGCTCGGTGAGGAAGACGTGCCGCTGCTCGAGTGCCGCGAACTCCTCGAGGGCGAGCGGGTTCACCCGGCCGAGCTGGCCGAGCTGCTTCTCGGCCTTGTCCAGGCGGCGGCGCTGCTCGTCTCGGAGGAACGGGCGCGCGGGCGCCTCCGCGTCGGTCTCGTCGGGGACCGCGACCTCGGGGCCGTACTCGGCGACGAGCACGTCCTCCACCAGGCCGAGCTCGGAGCCGGCGCGCTCGAGCAGCCCGGTGAGCTGCAGGCGCTTCTCGTAGATCTGCAGCTCGAGGCCGTGCACGCTCTCGGTGACGCTCTGCAGCCGGTCGCGGAGCACGCCCTCCTCGCGGCGCAGCGCCTGCAGCTCCTCGTTCTGCTGCGAGCGCGCGGTCTCGGCGCGGAGCAGCTCGGCGCGCGACTGCTGCACCGAGCGGTCGACGGAGGCGAGCACGGCGGGGATCGCGCCGGTCACGTCGGCCGCGGCGTCGTGCTGGCGGCGGCGGATCACCGCGCGGCGGGCGGCCTCGTCGGCGGCCGCGCGGTCGGCCGCGAGCTGGCGCTCGAGCGACTCGCCGCGGGACTGCTCGGCCCGGACGCGCTCCTTGGCGGTCTCGACGCCGAGGCGCGCCTCGATCTCGCGCTCGCGGGCCGCGTCGACCTCGCGCTGGAGGCCGTCGCGGGCGCTGACGTCGAGCACCGGGCGCGGGCGCGACCGGGCGACGTCCAGCTCGCCCTTCGCCTTCTGCGCCGCGGCCTCGGCGTCGCCGACCCGCTCGGTCGCGATGGTCAGGGCCTTCTCGCTCCGGCCGAGCTCCGCGGTGGCGCCCTCGAGCTGCGCGCGCACCCGGCCGAGCCGCTCGGTGTGGGCGGCGCGGGCGGCGTCGTGCTCCCGCAGCGCCGCGAGGGCGAGGCGCGACTGGTCCTTGGCGGCGCGCAGGGCGCCGGTCTGCTCGGCGAGGTCGAAGCGGAGGCGATCGATCCGGCCCTCGATCTCCTCCAGCCGGCTCGCGGCCGCGTCGCGCTCGGAGACCAGCTCGAGGCGGCTGCGCTGCCCGCCCGCTCCGCCGCTGAGCACGGCGTCCGAGATCGAGGCGCCGTCGCGGGTGACGACGGTGACGGGGTGCTCGCCGCCGGCCAGAGCGGGCCAGAGCCGGCGGGCGGCGTCGAGGTCGTCGACGACGACGACCTGCTCGAGCAGGGCGAGGACGCCGTCGGGTCCGGTGACCAGGTCGCGGGCGCGAACGGCTCCCTCCGGCACCTCGATCGCGAGGGCGGGGCGGGCAGCGTCGCCGATCAGCAGCTCGACCCGGCCGAGCTCGCGGCGGATCGCCTCGTCGAGTGCGGCCTCGGCCTGCGGCTGCGAGTCGGCGAGCACGGAGTCGGCGGCAGCGCCGAGGGCCGCCGCGATCGCCGCCTCGTAGCCGGGGCGGACCTGGATGCGCTCGGCGACGCGGCCGCGGATCCCGTCCAAGCGGGTGGCGATCAGCTCGGCGGAGCCGTCGGAGACGTCGAGGGCGAGCGAGAGGGCGCTGCGGCGGGCGGCGAGGCCGTCGCGCTCGCGCTCGAGAGCGTGCAGCTCCTCGCGGAGCCGCTCGATCTCGCCCTCGGCCTCGAAGACGGCGGACTGGGCGAGCTCGTAGCCCTCGTCGAGCGTGCCGTCGGTGCCGCCGCCCGCCTCGCCGATCTCGTCCTCCAGCGCGTCGAGCTGGCGCTGAGCGGCCTCGCGGCGCTGCACGGCGGAGTCGAGGGTGTTCTGCGCACGGAGCACCTCGCCGCGGACGGCCGCCAGGCGGGAGGCCGCGGTGTCGGCCTGGCCGGTGAGCTTGGACAGCTCGAGGTCGTGCCGGGAGACCAGCGCCGACTGCGCCGCGATCTCCTCGTCGACGGTGTCCAGGGCGCCGCGGGCGCGCACCGTCGCCTTCTGGGAGTCGGTCCACGCGGTCTCGGCGTCGAGCACGGCGACGCGGAGGCGCTCCAGCTCGGCGCGCGCCTCCTCGACCATGGGTGCCGTGACGCGCGGCTGCACCGCGGGCTGCTCCGACTCCGCCTCGAGCAGGGCGAGGCGCTGCCCGGCGAGCGCCGCCAGATTGCGCAGCCGCTCCTGGACGGACTCCAGCTCGAAGGTGGTGCGCCGGGCGTCGTCGACGGCGTCGCCGACCATCTCGGACTCGATCCGGGCGGTCCGCAGCGTGCTCTGCTCGAGCCGCTCCTGCAGCACGATCCGCTCGCTGTGCCGCTCGCTCTCGGTCCGCGCGAAGCCGTCGAGCGCGGTGCGGAGGGTGACGACGTCGTCCGCGAGCAGGCGCGCGCGGGCGTCGCGGACGACCGCGGCGATGGTCTGCGCCTGCCGGGCGACCTCCGCCTGGCGGCCGAGCGGCTTGAGCTGGCGGCGGATCTCGCCGGCGAGGTCGGAGAGGCGGGTGAGGTTCGCCTGCATCCCGTCGAGCTTGCGGAGGGTCTTCTCCTTGCGGCGGCGGTGCTTGAGGATGCCGGCCGCCTCCTCGATGAAGCCGCGGCGCTCCTCCGGGGTCGCGTGCAGGACGGCGTCGAGCTGGCCCTGGCCGACGATCACGTGCATCTCGCGGCCGAGACCGGAGTCGCTCAGCAGCTCCTGCACGTCGAGGAGCCGGCAGGCGCGGCCGTTGATCGCATACTCGCTGCCGCCGTTGCGGAACAGGGTGCGCTTGATCGTCACCTCGGTGTACTCGATCGGCAGCGCGCCGTCGGTGTTGTCGATGGTGAGCGCGACCTCCGCGCGGCCGAGCGGGCCGCGGGTGGAGGTGCCGGCGAAGATGACGTCCTCCATCTTGCCGCCGCGGAGGGTCTTCGCGCCCTGCTCCCCCATCACCCAGGCGAGCGCGTCGACGACGTTGCTCTTGCCCGAGCCGTTGGGCCCGACCACGCAGGTGACCCCGGGCTCGAAGGCGAACGTGGTCGGCTGCGCGAAGGACTTGAACCCCTTGAGGGTCAGGCTCTTCAGGTACACCCGGCCGCCTCGCTCCGCTCGAAAACGCTCCCTACGGTACTCGACGGTCTCCGTCGTGCCGCGGAACCGCGCGGTGCGGCCCGGCGGCGTGCACACTGGGGAGGTGACGAGCCCCACCGACCCCGCGCTCCGGATCCGCGAGCTGCCGATCCCCGAGCGCCCGGGCGCCGAGGGCTGGGACGACTTCGTCACCCTCACCGCGATCGGCAACGCCGTCGAGGCCGAGGGCACCGGGACGGACGAGCTCGGCTTCCCGGCCGAGACGAACCTCGGCGAGTGGCGGCAGCAGGAGTTAGACCCGCGCCGCGCGTTCCTCGCCGAGCTCGTGACGGCGGACGGTGTCCGCGCCGTCGGCAGCGGTGAGCTGCACTGGAGCACCGAGGAGGGCGACGACGCGGCCTGGCTGGCGTTCTCGGTCCTCGACGCCGAGCGCGGGCACGGCGTCGGCTCCGCCCTGCTCGAGCGGCTGACGGCGGAGGCGCACGCGCTCGGGCGGACCGTGCTGCAGACCTGGACAGCGCACCGGGCCGACCGCTCGGGGCCGCGACTGACCGCACGCTCGGGTGCCGGCTCCGTGCCCGCCGATGACCCCGGCGCGCGCTGGCTCGCCTCGCGCGGCTGGGTGCTCGAGCAGGTGGAGCGGGTGAGCGTGGTGCGGCTGCCGCTCGACGTCGTGCTGGCCGCGTCCCGGCGCCGAGGCGCGCTGGCGCACGCCGACGGCTACGAGCTGCGGCACTGGAGCGGCGCGACCCCCGAGGAGCTCGTGGACGGGATGCTCGCCCTGCGCGCGAGCATGTCCGCGCAGGCGCCGACGGCCGGGCTGTCCGTGCCCGAGGAGACCTGGACTCGCGAGCGGCTGGAGGCGCACGACCGCGCGGCGACCGCCGGCGGGCGGGTGGAGCTGACCTCGGTCGCGCTGCGGGACGGGCAGCCGGTCGGCTACTGCACCGTCGACGTGCTCCCGGGTCGCGCCGCATTGTGGGGAGCGACCCTCGTGCAGCCGGCGCACCGCGGGCACCGCCTCGGGATGCTGCTCAAGCTCGACGCGCTCGAGCACCTGGCCGCGGCCGACCCCGACTGCCGTGCCGTCTACACCTGGAACGCGGAGGAGAACCGGCCGATGCTCGCCGTCAACGAGGCCGTGGGCTTCCGCGCGATCGCGGTGGAGGGCCAGTGGCGGCTCGACGACCACGGGGCGCCGGAGCGCCGGGGAACCTCGACGGAGGCGACGCGGTGACCCCGCTCGTGGAGCCCGGACCGCCGCTCACCGCCGCGGAGCGCGAGCGCTTCGCCCGGCAGATCCGGCTCTCGCCGCTCGGCGAGCTCGGGCAGCGGCGGCTGCGGAACGCGCGGGTGCTCGTGCTCGGCGCGGGCGGCATCGGCTCCCCGGTGATCACGGCGCTCGCCGCGGCCGGGATCGGCCACCTCGGGATCGTCGACGGCGACGTGGTCGAGGCCTCCAACCTGGCGCGGCAGACGGCGCACGACGAGTCGTCGATCGGCTCCTCCAAGGCGGAGTCCGCGGCGGCGACCGCGCGGCGGCTGTCCCCGGGCATCGACGTGCAGGCCTTCCCCGTCTCCTTCACCGGCGCGAACGCCGACGCGCTCGTCGCGGGCTGGGACGTGGTGGTCGACGGCTTCGACACCTTCGGCTCGCGCTACCTCGCCTCCGACGCGACGACCCGGGCCGGGATCCCGCACGTCTGGGGGTCGGCGCTCGGCTTCGACGGGCAGCTGTCCACCTTCTGGGCCGACGCGCCCGGCGGCGGGGTCACCCTCCGCGCCCTGCATCCCGGAGCGGAGGACGCGGCCGACAGCTGCGCGACGGTCGGGGTGCTCGGCTCGCTCTGCGCGGCGGTCGGCTCGGCGATGGCGAGCGAGGTGGTGAAGCTCGTCACGGGCGTCGGCGAGCCGCTGTTCGGGCGGGTCGTGGTGCACGACGCGCTGGACGGCTCGTGGAGCGAGCTGCCGCTGGCGCGCGCGGTGCCGCCGGTGGCCGTCGTCTCGGCGGTCGCCGGAGCCGTGACCGCCGACGAGCTGCGGGCGCGCCTCGCGGGATCGACCCCGCCGACCGTCGTCGACCTCCGGGAGGACGACGAGGACCGCACCGTCGCGATCCCCGGGGCGGTGCGGCTGCCGATGTCACGCTTCGATCCGGCGCTGCTGCCCGGGGGGCCGCTGGTGCTGCACTGCGCGTCGGGGGTGCGCTCGCGGATCGCGGCCGACCGCGCGGCGGCGGCGGGGATCGCGTCGGACTCGCTGCTCGGCGGGATCGCGGGCTGGCACTGATCCGATCGCCGGTCGGAGGTTCGATTCGCAGGTCTTCCGCGTTCCCTGTGCCGTCCCGCCGCGTGTCGCGGCAGACCGGAGCCGAGATCTCCTGCACAACAGACAGGAGCCTGCACAACTGACAGGCACCGGCGGATCGGACAGGCACCTGCGGATCGGACAGGCACCTGCAGATCGGACCAGCACCTGCAGACGGGACGGCTACCTGCGGAACGGGCGGGGACCCGGAGGACGGAAGGCGGGTCAGCCGCCGGCGAAGGGCGGCAGGACGTCGACCGCGGCGCCCGCGGGCAGCGGAGTGGCGCGGTCCGTCGTCGAGACGCCGTCGACCAGGTAGCTGCAGCGCGCGAGGACGTCGGCGGCGGACGGGACGGCGGCGACCAGCGCGGCCTCCAGGGCCGCCAGATCGGACACGCCGTCGAGCTCGTCGGAGGCGCGCCCGAGGGCGGCCTTCGCCGCGGCGAAGTAGCGGACGCGCACGCTCAGCCGCCGATCGCGCTCATGGTGCGCTCGGGCTGGACGAAGCCGGCCCGGTTCATCTCGTGGCCGGCCGGCTTCGCCCACATCGCGCCGCGCCAGAGCTGGGCGACGTGGTGGTCGTCGGCACCGGAGCGCATCGCGCCGAGCAGGTCGGTCTCCTCATTGGAGAAGAGGCAGCTGCGCACGCCGCCCTCGGCAGTGAGCCGGGTGCGGCGGCAGTCGCCGCAGAAGGCCTCGGTGACCGAGGCGATGATGCCGACCGTGCCGAGCAGCTCGTCGGAGCCGATCGCGCGGACGTCGAACAGCTCGGCGGGCGCGCCGTCGCGCGGGGCGGCGTTCGGCGTGAGGACGAAGCGCTCCGAGAGGAGGTCGCGGATCATCGCCGCCGTGATCATGGTCGAGCGGTCCCAGCCGTGGTCGGCGTCGAGGGCCATCTGCTCGATGAAGCGGAGCTGGTGCCCTCCGGCGAGCGCCCAGGCGAGCAGCTCGGGCGCCTCGTGGTCGTTGATCCCGGGCAGCAGCACCGCGTTGATCTTGGTCTGCTTCAGGCCCGCGGGGCCGAGCGCGTCGATCCCGGCGAGGACCCGGTCGAGGAAGGGGCGGCGGGTGACCTTCGCGAAGGTCTCGGCGCAGATGGAGTCGAGCGAGACGTTCACCCGGTCCAGGCCCGCGTCGGCGAGCGCCTGTGCGCGGCCGGAGAGGCCGATCGCATTGGTGGTCAGCGAGATCTCGGGGCGGGGCTCGATCGCGGCGACGTCGCGGATGATGTCGACGAGGTCCTTGCGCAGCAGCGGCTCGCCGCCGGTGAAGCGGATCTGGCGGACGCCGAACTGCTCGACGGCGATGCGGGCGAGGCGGACGATCTCCTCGCGGTTCAGCAGCGAGGCGGGCGGCTGGAACGGCAGCCCCTCGGCCGGCATGCAGTAGGTGCAGCGGAGGTTGCAGCGATCGGTGAGCGAGATGCGCAGGTCGTCGGCGACGCGCCCGTAGGTGTCGAGCAGGAGCGGAGTGTCGGGCCGCTCGGCCGGGAGGACGGCACTGCGCTGACGGGGCCGGAGGCCGGGGATCCCGAGTGCTGTGCTCATCCGGACAGACTACGCGCCGGATCCGGGCGGGAGCGGGCAAGATGGAGACGTCCCTGCCGCCGGTCAGGAACGCCCGCGCCCCTTCAGGCACGCCATCCCCGGCCAGGACCTCCGAGAGGACCCGATGACCTCGATCGATCTGCACGCCGCCCGCGTGCGCGCGTTGCTCTCGCCGCTGGCCACCCGGGGTGCCCGCGAGACGCTGGTGCTCGATCCGGCCGCGGTCGCCGCTGACCCGGGTGCGTACGACCGCCGGGTGCTCGCGCGCTCGGTCGACGCTCCGCTGGATCTGCCGCGCTTCGACAACTCGCAGATGGACGGCTTCGCGGTGCGCGCGGCGGACCTCGCCGGCGCGAGCGCCGACAGCCCGGTCTCGCTGCCGGTCGCCGCGCCGATCCCGGCCGGCGACCGCGCTCCCCGGCACGAGGCGGGCACCGCGGTGCCGATCATGACCGGCTCGCCGCTGCCCGCCGGCGCCGACGCCGTCGTCGCGATCGAGACCGTCGACCCGCCGCGCTTCCCCGCGCCCGGCAGCACCGGCGTCCAGGCGGCGTTCTCGCGCCCCGTCGTCGCGGCGGCCTTCGTCCGCGCCCGGGGCAGCGACGCGAGGCAGGGCGACCTCGCGCTGCCCGCCGGCACCGTTCTGCGCGCTGCGCACTACGGTCTGCTCGCCTCGCTCGGTCGGACCGAGGTCGAGGTGCTCCCCCGCGTCCGCGTGCTGATCGTGCCGACCGGGCACGAGATCCGCGCGGCCGGCTCCGAGCTCGAGGACGCGCAGATCTACGACGCCAACGGATCCCTGCTGGCCGAAGCGGTCCGCGAGGCCGGCGGCCTGCCGGTCGTCGTACCGTGCGGCAGCGACCGGCCGGAGGACCTCCTCGCGCTCCTCGATGCGCACGCGGCCGAGGTGGACCTCGCGATCACCGTCGGCGGCGTCAGCGCCGGGGCCTACGAGGTCGTCCGCGACGCGCTCGGGGCGGCGGGCTCCGAGTTCGGCCACGTCGCGGTGCAGCCCGGCGGACCGCAGGGCCTCGGGCTGGTCCGCGTGCGCGACGACCTGCATCTGCCGATCGTCTCGCTGCCGGGCAACCCGGTCAGCGCCCTGGTCTCGTTCGAGCTGTTCCTGCGGCCCGTGCTCCGCTCGCTCGCGGGCCGGCTGCCGGCCGAGCGCCCGCGGCTGCGCGCCCGGCTGGCCACGCCGCTCGACTCCCCCGGGCACCTGCACCAGATCCGGCGCGGCACCCTCGACGACGAAGGGCTCGTGCACGCCGTCGGCGGTCCGAGCTCTCACCTGCTCGCGTCCTACGCTCGATCGACCGTGCTGATCCACGTCCCGATCGGGACCGAGCACGCCGCGACCGGAGACACGGTCGAGATCTGGAGGATCGATGACTGACACGACGGACACGACCGGAAGCGGCGGGACGGCCGACGGCACCGAGCTGACCCACGTCCGCGGCGACGGCGCCGTGCACATGGTCGACGTCGGCGGCAAGCAGGTCACCTCGCGGGTCGCGGTCGCGGAGGGGTTCGTCGAGACGACCCCCGACGTCGTCCGCCTCCTCGCGCAGGGCGAGCTGCCCAAGGGCGAGGCGCTCGGCGTCGCGCGCATCGCCGGGATCATGGGCGCCAAGGCCACCTCCGCGCTGATCCCGCTCTGCCACCCGCTGGTGCTCGACGGCGTCGACATCGACCTCGAGCCCGGCGACGACCGGGTCCGGATCGAGGCGCGCGTGCGCACGAGCGGCCGCACCGGCGTCGAGATGGAGGCGCTCACCGCCGTCAGCGTCGCCGCGCTCACCGTCTACGACATGATCAAGGCCGTCGACCGCGGCGCCGTCATCACCGGGATCCGCGTCCTGGCGAAAGAGGGCGGCAGGAGCGGCTCGTGGAGCCGGTCGTGACCCGCACCGCGGTCGCGGTGGTCGCCTCCACCCGCGCCGCCTCGGGCGTCTACGAGGACCGCACCGGTCCGGCGCTGCTGACCTGGTTCGAGAGCCGCGGCTGGAGCGGCCGCGTGGTCGTCGTCGCCGACGGCGACGCGGTGGGCGAGGCGATCTCCGACGCCCTCTCGGCCGGCATCGACGTCGTGATCACCACCGGCGGCACGGGTGTCGCACCGAGCGACGTCACTCCGGAGCAGACCGCGCCGCTGCTCGAGCGCGAGCTGCCCGGACTCGCCGAGGCGATCCGCGCGCGCGGGGCAGGCCATGTGCCCACCGCGGTGCTCAGCCGCGGGCGCGCGGGAGTCAGCGGCCGGAGCGTCATCGTGAACCTGCCCGGCTCCCCCGGCGGCGTCCGAGACGGCATCGAGGTGCTCGATCCGATCATCGGCCACGTGCTCGACCAGCTGGGCGGGGGCGACCATGTCCGCTGATCCCGTCGCCCTGGCCCGGATCGCCCGCGACCCCGTCACCGTCGACGAGTGCGAGCACGCCGTCGAGTCGCCGACCCACGGCGCCGTCGTCACCTTCGCCGGGATCGTCCGCGACCACGACGAGGGCCGCGGGGTGCTGCGCCTCTCCTACGAGGCGCACCCCGAGGCGCCTGCCGCCCTGCTCGCCTCGGCCCGGCGGATCGCCGAGCGGTTCCCGGAGGTGCGCGTCGCCGCGGTGCACCGCGTCGGCGACCTCGTGGTCGGCGACCTCGCGCTCGCCTGCGCCGTCGCCTCCGCCCACCGCGCCGCGGCCTTCGAGGCCTGCGCGGCGCTGGTCGACGACATCAAGGCGACCGTGCCGATCTGGAAGGAGCAGTCGTTCGTCGACGGCAGCTCGGAGTGGGTCGCGTCGCTCGGCTGATCGGCCGCGGCGGGCTCGGAAACACGAGCGTCACACGTCTGGGGTTCACTGGACGGAGCGCGCCGTCGGCGCACGGAGCGGAGGGCGCGGCATGGACCTGAACACGATCCAGCACGTGCGCGTCGTCCGCGAGCGCGCCGACCTGGCCGCGATGGGTCCGCGCACCGCGGTGATCGGCGGCGGGTCCTGGGTGTTCTCGCTCCCGCACGACCACCTCGACGAGCTGCTCGACCTGCAGGGCTTCGGCTGGGAGCCGTACCGCGAGACGGCCGAGGGCCTCTCGATCGCGGCGACCTGCACGCTCGCCGAGCTGTCGTCGATGCCGGACGGCGGTCGGCCGTCGCACCCGCTCTTCTTCCAGTGCTGCACGGCACTGCTGGGCTCGTTCAAGATCTGGAACGTCGCGACCGTCGGCGGCAACATCGCCAACGCACTCCCGGCCGGGCCGATGATCAGCCTCGCCGCGGCGCTCGACGCCGAGGCGCTCGTCTGGCGCGCGGACGGCTCCGACGCTCTCGTGCCGGTGGCCGAGCTGGTGACCGGGAACATGACCACCTCGCTCGGGCACGGCGACGTGATCCGCTCGATCGAGTTCCCGCGCCGGGCGCTCGAGGCGCGGACGGCGTACCGCAAGATCGCGCTGTCGCCGCTCGGGCGCTCCGGAGCGCTCGTCATCGGCCGGGTGGACGCCGACGGGGCCTTCGTGCTCACGGTGACGGCCGCGACGATCCGGCCCGAGGTGCTGCGGTGGCCGGAGCTGCCCTCGTCGCGCGCGCTCGAGGACGCCCTCGGCACCATCACGACGTGGTTCACCGATCCGCACGGCGCGGCCGACTGGCGGCGCGCGGTGGTCGGCGTGCTGGCCGAGGAGATCCGCGGCGAGCTGGGCGGAGCGGGCGAGCCGGAGACGACCGCCCCGCCGGTCCCGAGCGCGGGAGGCGCCGCATGAGATTCACCGTCAACGGCGAGCCGGTCGACGCGTCGCCCCGCCCCGGCCAGGTGCTGCGGACCCTGCTGCGCGACCACGAGCACTTCGAGGTCAAGAAGGGCTGCGACGCCGGCGACTGCGGCGCCTGCTCGGTGCTCGTCGACGGCACGCCCTTCCACTCCTGCCTCTACCCGGCGCACCGCATCGAGGGGCGCGAGGTCACCACGGCCGCCGGACTCGGCACGCCGGAGGAGCCCGGCGCGGTGCAGCAGTCGTTCGTCGACCACGCCGCCTTCCAGTGCGGCTTCTGCACCGCGGGCATGGTCGTCACCGCGAGCGCGCTCGAGGGTGCGCGGGAGGAGGACCTCCCCCGGCTGATGAAGGGGAACCTCTGCCGCTGCACCGGCTACCGGCCGATCCGCGAGGCGGTGTCCGAGCACCTCTGCGAGCCGCCCACCGGCCTGACCCCCGTGCGCCGCACCGGGCGCACCTCGGCCGACGACTCCCGGGTGGGCCGATCGCTCGGCGCCCCGGCCGGCCGGCGCATCGTGTCGGGCCAGGAGCCGTACACGCTCGACGTCGCCGTGCCCGGGCTGCTGCACCTCAAGGTGCTGCAGAGCCCGCACGCGCACGCCCGCATCCTCTCGATGGACACCGCCGTCGCCGCGACGATGCCCGGCGTCGTCGCCGTGCTGACCGCCGCCGACGTCCCGGACATCCTCTACTCCACGGCGCGGCACGAGTCGCGGCTGGACGACCCGGACGACACCCGGATGCTCGACACCGTCGTGCGCTTCCGCGGCCAGCGGGTCGCTGTCGTCGTCGCCGAGTCGGTCGGAGTGGCCGAGGCCGCCTGCCGCGCGATCGAGGTCGAGTACGAGCTGCTGCCGGCCGTCTTCGACCCTGAGGAGGCGCGCTCCCCCGGCGCCCCGCTCCTGCACGGGGACAAGGACCCGATCGCCTCGCGCATCGCCGACCCGGGCTCGAACGTGGTCGCCGAGCTGCACGGCGAGTACGGCGACGTGGCGGCCGGCCTCGCCGAGGCGGACGTCGTGGTCGGGGGCCGGTGGACGACCTCCCGCGTCGCGCACACCGCGCTCGAGACCCACGGCACCATCGGCTGGCTCGAGGGCGACGAGCTGGTGCTGCGCACCTCCACCCAGGTGCCGTTCCTCGTCCGCGACGAGATCGCCCGGATCTTCGACCGCGAGCCCTCGAGCGTCCGCGTCTTCACGGCGCGGGTCGGCGGCGGCTTCGGCGGCAAGCAGGAGATCCTCACGGAGGACGTCGTCGCGCTGGCCGTGCTCGCGACCGGGCGGCCGGTGCAGTTCGAGTTCACCCGCTCCGACGAGTTCACGATGGCACCCTGCCGGCACCCGATGCGGGTCGACGTGACGCTCGGCGCGCGCCGCGACGGGCGGCTGACCGCGCTGAGCGTCGATGTGCTCTCGGACACCGGCGCGTACGGCAACCACGGCCCCGGTGTGATGTTCCACGGGACGTCGGAGTCGGTCGCGACCTACACAGCGCCGAACAAGCGCGTCGACGCGCAGGCGGTCTACACGAACAATCTGCCCTCGGGCGCGTTCCGCGGCTACGGCCTCGGCCAGGTGATCTTCGGCATCGAGTCGGCGATGGACGAGCTCGCCCGCGAGCTGGGCATCGACCCGTTCGAGCTGCGGCGGATCAACGCGGTGAAGCCCGGCGAACCGCTCGTCGTCACGCACGTGGAGGGCGACGACATCGGCTTCGCCTCCTACGGGCTGGACCAGTGCCTCGATCTCGCGGAGGCGGCTCTCGACCGCGCGACGGGCGCGACCGCTCCCGAGGGACCGGGCTGGAGCACCGGTCGCGGCATGGCGGTGGCGATGATCGCGACGCTGCCCCCGCGGGGGCACTTCTCCGAGGCCACGGTGTCGGTCGACGCCGAGGGCGTGCTCACGATCGGGGTCGGCACCGCCGAGTTCGGCAACGGGACGACGACCGTGCACACCCAGCTCGTCGCGAGCGCGTTCGGCGCGTCCGCCGACCGGGTGCGGATCCGGCAGTCGGACACCGCCGCGGCCCGCTACGACACGGGCGCGTTCGGCAGCGCGGGGACGGTCGTCGCCGGCAAGGCCGTCTACAGCGCGGCGCTGCGGCTGCTGGCCGACCTGCGCTCGCTCGCGAAGCGGCTGACCGGGCACGACGGCAGCGAGTTCGAGCCGGACGACGAGGGGCTCCTCGCCGCGGACGGCACGCGGGTGAGCTATGCGGACCTGGTGCTGGCCGCCGGCGGACCGGTGTCGGCGACCGGCAGCGAGGACGGCGCCCAGCGCTCGCTCGCCTTCAACGTGCAGGGCTTCCGCGTCGCGGTGCACGCGCCGACCGGCGAGGTGCGGATCCTGCAGTCGGTGCAGGCGGTGGACGCGGGCTTCGTGATCAATCCGGCGCAGCTCCGCGGGCAGGTCGAGGGCGGAGTCGCCCAGGCGATCGGCTCGGCGCTGTACGAGGAGGTGATCCTCGACGGCGAGGGCACCGTGACCACGGCGATCCTGCGGAACTACCACATCCCGCAGATGGCGGACGTGCCGCCGACCGAGGTGCACTTCGCGGACACGGCCGACGAGCTCGGTCCGTTCGGCGCGAAGTCGATGAGCGAGGCGCCCTACAACCCGGTCGCGCCCGCGCTCGCCAACGCCGTCCGCGACGCCGTCGGCGTCCGGCCGCACGCGCTCCCCCTCTCCCGCGACCGCGTCTGGCGCCTGCTCCACCCGGACGCGCCGCCCGTCCAGGCGGTCGACGCGGGCGCGCCTCCCGGCTGACCCCGGACGCGCCTCGCGCCGGCCGCGGACGCGGCCGCGCCGACCCATGCTGGTCGAGTAGCCGCGCAGCGGCGTATCGAGACCCGCGCCCATCAGCACGCCCCGCCGAGGGGTCAGACGCGCGACGCCAGCTCCGCGCTCGCGGCGGCGACCTCGCGGGCGATCGCGTCCTCGTCCGCGGCGACGAGGTGGCCGTCCGCGACCACGGGCCGCCCGTTCACGAGCAGCAGCGTCAGCGGCGGCTGCGCGCCGAGCGCGAGGGCCGCGACCGGGTCGGCGATGCCGGCGTGCTCGATCCCGTCGATCCGCCACAGCGCGAGGTCCGCGAGCTTGCCCACCTCGATCGAGCCGATCTCGTCCTGGCGGCCGAGCACGCGCGCGCCGCCGATCGTCGCGATCGAGAGGGCCTGCCGCGCGCTCATCCGGTCGGCACCGGCGCGCAGCCGGTTCATCAGCACGGCCGCGCGGATCTCGGAGCCGAGCTGCCCGGACTCGTTCGACGCCGCGCCGTCCACGCCGAGCCCGACCGGAGCGCCGGCCGCCAGCAGCTGCGGGATCGGCGCGATGCCCGCGGCGAGCCGCGCGTTCGAGGACGGGCAGTGCGCGACTCCGGTGCCCGTGGCCGCGAACTTCGCGATCGCGTCGTCGTCCAGGTGCACGCCGTGCGCCATCCAGACGTCGTCGCCGAGCCAGCCGAGCGACTCGAGGTAGTCGGTCGGCGACATCCCGAAGGCCTCGCGGGTGTACGCGTCCTCCTCGACGGTCTCGGAGCCGTGGGTGTGCAGCCGCACGCCGAGCTGCCGGGCGAGCACCGCCGACTCGCGCAGCAGGTCCGGCGTCACCGAGAACGGCGAGCACGGGGCGATCGCGACGCGGACCATCGCGTCGAAGGAGGCGTCGTGGTAGCGCTCGACGGCCTCGCCGCTGGCCTGGAGTGCCGCGGCGGTCGTCTCGACCGCGAAGTCCGGCGGCAGCCCGCCCTGCGACTCGCCGAGGTCCATCGAGCCCCGCGTCGCGTGCAGGCGCACCCCGAGGGTCGAGGCGGCGTCCACGATCCCGCCGACGATGTCGCCGGAGCCGCGCGGGAAGACGTAGTGGTGGTCGCCGACGGTGCTGCAGCCCGAGCGGGCGAGCACCCCCATCGCGCCCAGCGAGGCCGAGCGGGTGAGATCGGCGTCGATCCGGGACCAGGCGGGATACAGCGCGACGAGCCAGTCGAAGAGGATCGAGTCCTGCGCCCAGCCGCGGGTCAGCCACTGGTAGAGGTGGTGGTGGGTGTTGACGAGTCCCGGGGTCAGCAGGTGGCCGCGGCCGTCGACGCGGGTGAGCACGACGGGCTCGGGCGAGGGCGACCCGGTCGGTGCGCGGCCGTCGAGGGCCCACGCGGGCGGCTCGCCGGGGCCGACCGCGAGGATCCGCCGGTCGTCGACGACCACGTGACCGCCCGGATGCTCCGTCCCCGCGGCGTCGACGGTGGCGACATGGGCTCCGGTGATGACGTGGCGCTGCATCCTCCGAGCATGGCAGCGCGGTGTTTCGCGGCGGTTTCCACCGGACGATCCGCTGCACGGTGCGGGACGCGTCCTCCCCTCAGCGCATCCGGCCGCGCGCCTGCCTCTAGTGCGCGGCGTGGATCGGACCGGTCCGGGCGGCCAGCGGTGCCCCGGACGCTCCCGCCCGCACGGCCAGCACCTCGGCCAGGATCGACACCGCCGTCTCCTCCGGTGTCGAGGCGCCGATGTCCAGGCCGATCGGCGAGTGCAGGCGGGCGAGCGACTCCTCCGTCACCCCGGCCTCGCGCAGCAGCCGCAGCCGGCGCTCGTGGGTGCGGCGCGAGCCCATCGCGCCGATGTAGGCGGCGGGCAGAGTGAGCGCCGTCTCGAGCAGCGGCACGTCGAACTTCTCGTCGTGGGTGAGCACCGCGATCACCGTGCGCTCGTCCACCTCCGTCGCCGCGAGGTAGTCGGACGGCCACTCGACCACGACCTCGTCGGCGCCGGGGAAGCGCTCCGCCGTCGCGAACACCGGGCGCGCGTCGCAGACCGTCACGCGGTAGCCGAGCAGCGCCCCGGCCGCGCAGAGCGCCGCGGAGAAGTCGACGGCGCCGAAGATCAGCAGGCGCGGCTTCTCGGCACTGACGACGTACGTCACCTCGAGCTCGGTGCCCTGGCAGGCGATCTCCACGGTCGCCGAGCGGCCCGAGGCCAGGCGTGCGGCCCGCTCGGCCAGGATCCGGCGGACGGTGTCCTCGTCCAGCGCCGGCCCCACCACGTCCTGCGCGCGGGTCGCGCCGGTCAGCACCAGGCCGACGAGCTCGTCGGGGCCGCCCACGATCATCGCGAGACCCGCCGGGCGGCCCGCCCGCGCGGCCCGCAGCTCGGCGAGCACGGCCCCCGAGCTCGCGTCGACGACGTGGCCGAAGACGCGCAGCTGACCGCCGCAGGAGAGCCCGGCCGCGAACGCCGCCTCGTCGTCGAAGCCGAAGTGCTCCGAGCCCGAACCGCCCGAGCCGAGCACCTCCTGAGCGAGTGCGTAGGCCTGCGCCTCGACGCAGCCGCCGGAGATCGAGCCGATCGCGCTGCCGTCGGCGTCGACCGCCATCGAGGAGCCGAGGGCGCGGGGCGCCGAGCCGAAGACGTGGGTGACGGTGACCACGGCCACGCGCTCGCCCGCCTCGACGCGCGCGAGGAGCGGAACGGCGAGTTCGAGCACGGCGGCCTCCGACGTCGGCGGGCGGGAGGCGACGGCGCCGGCGGGGTCGTGCGGCCGGCGGGCGCTCACACGCGGGAAACATGCCGAGTATATGGTCGAACCCATGCCCGACGACTCCCCCTCGCTCGACCTCGTGATCCGCTCCTCCGCCGTCCTCACCGAGAACGGGACGCGGCCCGCCAGCGTCGCCGTCGCGGGCGGAGTCATCGTCGCCGTGGGCGACATCGACGCGCCCTGGAAGACCCTCGAGGAGGTCGTTCTCCCGGCCGGCCAGGTGCTGGTGCCGGGGATCGTCGACACGCACGTGCACGTGAACGAGCCCGGCCGCACCGAGTGGGAGGGCTTCGCCTCCGCCACCCGCGCGGCCGCCGCGGGTGGAGTCACCACGATCATCGACATGCCCCTCAACTCCATCCCGCCGACCACCACCGTCGCGGGCCTCGAGGCGAAGAAGGCGGCGGCCGGCCCGCAGGCGCTCGTCGACGTCGGCTTCTGGGGCGGGGCGATCCCGGAGAACCTCGGCACCCTCCGCGCGCTGCACGACGCGGGCGTCTTCGGCTTCAAGTGCTTCCTCTCGCCGAGCGGCGTCGACGAGTTCCCGCACCTCAGCACCGAGCAGCTCTTCGCGGCGATGCGCGAGATCTCCGCCTTCGACGGCCTGCTGATCGTGCACGCCGAGGACCCGGACGAGCTCGAGGCGAGCGCGAACAGCGGCGGCACCTCCTACGACGCCTTCGTCGACTCCCGGCCGCCCGCCTCGGAGAACTCGGCGATCGCGAGCGTGATCCAGGCCGTCCGCGAGACGGGCGGGCGGGCGCACATCCTGCACCTCTCCTCCGCCGAGGCGCTGCCGCTGCTGCGCGAGGCGAAGGCGGAGGGCCTGAGGATCACCGCGGAGACCTGCCCGCACTACCTCACCTTCGACGCGGAGACGATCCCCGACGGCGGCACGCAGTTCAAGTGCTGCCCGCCGATCCGGGACGAGCGCAACCGCGAGCTGCTCTGGAAGGGGCTGCTCGACGGCACGATCGACCTGATCGCCTCCGATCACTCCCCCGCCACCGCCGCGCTCAAGTTCGCGCACGACGGCGACTTCGGCCTCGCCTGGGGCGGCATCTCCGGGCTCGAGCTGAGCTTCCGCGCGGTCTGGACGGGCGCGCGCGAGCGCGGGATCCCGCTGGAGCAGGTCGTCGCCTGGATGTCGACCGCCACCGCCGCCTTCGCCGGCCTCGGGCAGAAGGGCCTGCTGCGCGCCGGCGCGGACGCCGACCTGGTCGCGTTCGATCCGGAGGCGGCGTCGCCGGTCGACGTCGACACGCTCTCGCACAAGAACAAGGTCTCCGCCTACGACGGCCGCGTGCTGCGCGGCGCCGTTGCGGCGACCTGGGTCGGCGGGGTCCGGGTCGCGAGCGGCACCGCGGCGCCGGTCGGCCGGCTGCTCGAGCGGCCCTGAGCCGTCACCGGCAGCGGAGTCGGAGCGACGGGACCGGGCCGCGTGTTCCGGTCACGTTTCCGCCGTGTGAACTCCCGCGGTTCCGGGCGCGGTTCCGGGCGGATCGCACAAGACTCGGGTGACGCGGGCGCCGGACGCTGAGCGCTCCGCCGGTGCGACGGGATCGTCGCGCGCGGCATCCTGGCAGACGGGCACCGCCCGGCCGCGCGACCGCGGACGCCCGCGGAGCCCCACGAACCACCGAACGCGAACAGGAGCGGACATGTCGATCATCCTCGGAGACCACCAGTACGGGAAGGCCGAGAACCGCGTCGTCCGGATCTACCGCGACAGCCCCCGGCACGAGATCCACGACGTCAACGTCTCGACCGCCCTGCGCGGCGACTTCGCGGCCGCGCACCTGACCGGAGACCAGTCCGCCGTCCTCCCCACGGACACGCAGAAGCAGACCGCCTACTCCTTCGCGAAGGAGAAGGGGCTGCGCTCGATCGAGGCGTACGGCCTCGAGCTGGCCCGGCACTTCGTCGACGGCACCGAGACGGTGCACGGTGCGCGCATCGAGATCGAGGAGTTCGCCTGGGAGCGCGTCCTGGTCGACGGCGCGGAGCACGACCACACCTGGGTCCGCAAGGGCCAGGAGGTGCGCACCGCCTCCGTCACCGTCGAGGGCACCGGCGACGCGCAGCAGGTCTGGATCACCGGCGGCTTCAAGGACCTGACCATCCTCAAGTCCACCGGCTCCGAGTTCCACGGCTTCCTCACGGATCCGTACACCGTGCTCCCGCCGACCCGGGACCGCGTGATGGCGACCTCACTGGTCGCGAAGTGGCGCTTCGCCCTCAGCGACGAGGAGATCGCCGCGAGCGACTGGGAGGCCGTCTACGCCGGAGTGAAGGCGCTGATGATCAGCCGCTTCGCCACCGTGCACTCGCTCGCCCTGCAGCAGACGCTCTTCGAGATGGGCAAGGCGGTGCTGGAGGAGTTCCCGCAGATCGTCGAGGTGCGCCTCTCGGCCCCGAACAAGCACCACTTCCTCTACGACCTCTCGCCCTTCGGTG
Source organism: Rathayibacter sp. VKM Ac-2835 (assembly GCF_013266705.1). Taxonomy (NCBI): domain Bacteria; kingdom Bacillati; phylum Actinomycetota; class Actinomycetes; order Micrococcales; family Microbacteriaceae; genus Rathayibacter; species Rathayibacter sp. VKM Ac-2835. The sequence continues at coordinate 311,838 of NZ_JABSNQ010000001.1, forward strand.
TCGAGAACGACAACGAGGTCTACCACGCCGCTGACCGGCCGTACGGGCTGATCCAGGCCGCCGTCACCCGCGACGACGCGCCGGACGCCGGGCCCGCCTGGTACGCCTACTCGGGACTGGTGTGAGCGGAGGGTCCGGTCCGGGCGCCGGCCCGCGCGGCGTGCACCGCGGCCACGTCCTCCATGTGGCCGGCCGGCCCACCGTCGAGACGGCGGAGGCCGCGCTGGTGTCGATCCCGGACGGCGCGCTCGTCGTCGGCGATGCCGGGACGATCCTCTGGGTCGGGCCGCACGCCGCGCTCCCCCGCGACTACACCCACTGGCCGGTCACCGGCGACGCGGGCGCGTTCCTCCTGCCCGGCTTCGTCGACACGCACCTGCACTTCCCGCAGACCTTCTCGACCGACGCGTTCGGCGGCGGGCAGCTGCTCGAGTGGCTCGACACGGCGATCTTCCCGGCGGAGTCGCGGCTCGCCGACGAGGAGTTCGCCGGCCGTATCGCGCGGGCCTTCACGCGGCGACGGGTGAGCGCCGGGACGACCGCGGCGATGGTCTTCGGCTCGGCGTTCCCGCACGCGCAGGACGCGCTGTTCGAGCAGAGCCGGGCGGCGGGGCTGCGCACGGTCTCCGGTCGCGGTCTGCAGACGGTCGGGCCGCCCTCGGCCGCGGCGCTGCTGACCGGCGAGGACGAGGCCCTGGCGCTCGTCGCGGACGAGATCGAGCGCTGGCACGCGGTCGACACCGGCGACCCCGCGACGGCGCTGCTCCAGGTCGCGCTCGTCCCGCGCTTCTCGCTCTCGGTGACGCCGACGACGCTCGCGGGCCTGGGCGAGCTCTACGACGGGGTCCGCGACCGCGGGGTCTACGTGCACAGCCACCTCAACGAGAACGACCGGCCGGGCGACGGCGAGATCGCGGCGGTCCGCGCGAGCTTCGGCACCCGCAGCTACCTGGACACCTACGACGGGCTGTTCCTGCCCGGCTCGCAGCGCGGCGGCTCGTCCCTGCTCGGTCGCCGCACGATCCTCGCGCACGCCGTGCACTGCCAGGACGCCGAGCTGCACCGGATGGCCGCGACCGGCACCTCGATCGCGCACTGCCCGACCTCGCAGCAGTTCCTCGGCTCGGGCACGATGCCGTGGCGGCGCACCGCGGCCGCGGGCGTCACGATCGCGCTCGGCAGCGACATCGGCGCCGGCGACGAGTGGCTGCTCGCGCGGGTGGCCAACGACGCCTTCAAGGTGCACCTGTCGGAGGAGGGTGACGCGTCGATCGCGCTGCACCCGGCCCAGCTGCTCTTCACCGCGACGCTGGCGGGCGCGCGGGCCCTGGACATGGAGGACCGGTTCGGCAACTTCGACCTCGGCAAGGACGCGGACCTCCTCCGCATCGAGCCCGACCGCTGGGAGCCGCTCGCCGAGGTCCTCGCGCACGGGATCCGCGCCGACGACCCGGACGAGGCGACGGCGCAGCTGCTGTTCGCGCTGCTCTTGGGCCTGCGCGAGCCCGCGATCGCCGCGGTGCACGTGCAGGGCCGCCGGGTCGCGGCCCCCGCGCTGACCGACTAGCCGCGCAGGGCCCCCTTCTCATGCTGGTCGAGCAGCCCCGCAGTGCTCCCCCTTCATGCTGGTCGAGCAGCCCCGGAGGGGCGTATCGAGACCCACCCGTCAGAACGGTGCGTGGATCTCGATACGCGCGCTGCGCGCGCTACTCGATCAGCATGAAGCAGGGACGCTCAGCGCAGCCGCAGCGCCAGGAACAGGTCCGCGCGGTCGGACGTGTTCGAGAGGTCGCGCTGGGTCAGCTCCTCCACGCGGGCGATGCGGTAGCGCACCGTGTTGAGGTGCAGGTGCGTCTGCTCCGCCGCGCGCACCCACGAGCCGCCGCAGTCGAGGAACGCCGAGAGCGTCGCGACCAGCTGCGAGTTGTAGCGCGCGTCGTGCTCGAGCAGCCGCCCGAGCACCAGCTCGACGAACACCGCGCGGAGGTGGTCGGGCACCGCGCTCAGCAGCTGAACGGCCGAGGTCACCTCGCCCGCCGTCCCGATCCGCACCGGCGAGCCGTCGCCGGGCGCGGACGGCAGCCGCAGCGCGTACCGCGCCGACCGCAGGGCCCCGCCGAGCGCGGGCAGCGGACTCGGCGCGCTCACTCCGACCCGCAGCACCGCGCCGTCCAGCGCCGCTCCGGCTCGGCGCAGCGCCGCGGTCACCACGGCCAGCGCCTCCTCGTCCGCCACCGGGATCAGCGCCACCGCGCCGTCCGTGTCGCGCCCGACCACGGCCCGGCCGAGGTGCGCGACCGCGTCCGTGAGCACGGAGCGCGCCAGCTCGCCGCCGCCGTCCACCGCCGCCGCCAGCACCGCGAACCGCTCGACACCGCCCAACCCCAGCTGCCGGAGGTAGACCGCCGTCTCCGGCTGCTCGCTGTCCTCCTCGATCAGCTCGAGCAGCCGGTCGGCGAGCGCCGCGTCGGCCAGCAGCGCCGCCTCGCGCTGCAGGCGGTACAGCCCGACGACACCGGTCAGCTCGGTGATCGCATCGAGCAGCGAGGGGTGCCACTCGTTCCAGTCGCCCGCGACGACGACGAACCACGAGGCCGCGCGGTGCTCCTCCGCCCCGGCGACGGCGAGGACCGACAGCACGCCCCCGTGCGCGTCCGGCACGGTGACCGGAGTGCGCCGCGCCGTGAGCGCGGCGTGCACGACGCGGTCGACCTCGTCGGTGCTCAGCGGCTCCGCGGAGGCGGCGGCGGGGCGACCGGTCGCCGTCAGCACTCGCACGGGCCGCCCGAGCTCGGTCGAGGTGCGGGCGATCAGCTCGTCGAGGAGCTGCCCGCGGTAGACCTCCGTCAGCAGCTGCCGCTGGCGGGCGAGCCCGGCGGTCAGCCGCGCGACCCGGTCGCCCGCCAGCGCATTGGAGAGGTGCGCGGTGATCGAGGCGAACGAGACGTCGGCCGGCACGGCGAACAGCGCGACCCCGTGCGCGCGGCAGGCCGCGACCAGGTCGTCGGGAACGAAGCCGAGCAGCCCCTCGCCCGCCAGCAGCGCGACGGCGCCGGAGGAGGCGACCGCCGCGACGAACGTCTCGCTGTCCTCCGCGGTGCGCCGCCACATCATGCCGGTGAGCACGAGCTGGTCGCGGGCGAGGTAGCGGCGGGGGTCGAGCAGATCCGTGGTGAACGTCCAGTTCACCTCGCGCGCGAGCGCCTCCTCGGTGGTGTGCACCGCGCGGATCCGCAGCGTCGGCGCGTCCAGGAGCTCTCGGAGCTGCACGCTCAGCTCCCCCGGTAGGTGGAGTAGGCGAACGGGCTGAGCAGCAGCGGGATGTGGAAGTGCGAGGCCGTGTCCTCGAGCCGGAACGCGACGACGACCTCGGGGTAGAACGACTCCGTGCCCGAGCGCTCGAAGTAGGCGGCGGTGTCGAAGACGACGCGGTAGACGCCCGCGGGCAGCTCCGCCGGGCCGAACTCGGCGACGCGGCCGTCGGCGTCGGTCCGCGCGGTCGCGATCGGCTCCCAGCCGGACGCGCCGCGCACCTCGAGCGCGACCGGCACGTCCTGCGCCGGGCGGCCGAGCACGGCGTCGAGGACGTGCGTCGTGACGTGGCTGCGGTGCGCGCTCATCGGGCCGCCTCCAGGACGGCGCCGGTCTCCGGTCCGAGCGCTCGCACCCGCAGCACCGTGATCTCGCGCAGCTGATCGGCCACGATCGCGCGCTCGGTCTCGTCGTCGTGGCCGAGCCGGCGCTCGAGCTCGGCGACGATCTCGGCGCGGTCCCGCCCGGCCGCCCGGATGAGGAACACCCGTCCGAACCGCTCCTCGTAGGCCCGGTTGCCGGCCAGCAGGCGCTCGGCCAGCGCCTCGTCCGGCGAGAGGCTGGCCGCCTGCTCGGCGGCGGAGAAGTCGGAGGAGCGTCCGGTGCCCGCGTGCCGCTCGCCGATCCGCGGGTGGTCGGCCAGCGCCGCCTCCACCTCCTCGGCGGTGAGGCTGCGCGCGATCGCATCGGCCGCGGCCGCGAGGGCGTCGGTCGAGGCGTAGGGCGCGCCGGCGGCGACCCCGTCGGCCCAGCGCGGGACGGCGAGGCAGGCCAGGAGCGCGTCGCGGAGGGGGGTGGAGTCGGTCATGCGGTCTCCTCGTCGGCCGGGGTGTGCGGCACGATGGTCGGATGGACGTGGTGGGAGTGGTGCTCGCCGCGGGCGCCGGCCGACGCGCGGGCGGGCCGAAGGCGCTGCGACGTGATGCGGCGGGCGTGAGCTGGGTCGAGCGCGCCGTGGCGAGACTCGAGGGCGCCGGCTGCGGGAGCGTCCTCGTGGTGCTCGGCGCCGAGGCCGAGGAGGCGCGACGCCTGGTACCGGAGCGCATCGGAGTCGTCGTCGCGGAGGACTGGGCCGAGGGCCTGTCCGCTTCCCTGCGAGCGGGTCTGGCCGCGGCGATCGGCGACGCCGCGCTGGTGACGCTCGTCGACCTGCCGGACGAGCGGGCCGAGGTCGGCGAGCGACTGCTCCGCGACTCCCCCGTGGGTCCCGCGGTGCTCGCCCGCGCGACGTACCGCGGTCGCCCCGGTCACCCGGTGCTGCTGGGCAGCGCGCACTGGCGGCCGCTCGCGACGACGCTCACCGGCGACTCCGGCGCCCGCGACTACCTCGCGCGACACGGAGCACTCGCGGTGGAGTGCGGCGATCTCTTCTCGGGGGCGGACCGCGACGGGCCCGGCTGACGCGGTCATGCGAGCCCGCTCTCGTCGAGCGCGTCGCGCAGGGCCCGCCAGGCGAGGGTCGCGCAGACCGAGCGCACCGGGTTCGCGGCGACCAGCAGCAGCGCCGCCTCGTCGCCGAGCGCATGGCCCGCCGAGCCGTCAGGATCCGCCGCGCGTCCGGACACCGCGTCGTGCGCCGCCATCGCGTCGAGGAAGGCGACCACCCGCTGCCGGATGCTCGCCGGGTCGAGCCCGTCGAGCTCGTCCGCGAGCAGCGACGCGGAGCCCTGCGACACCTCGCAGCCGCGCCCGCTCCAGCTGATCGCCGGCGCCGCCGCGTCTCCGGAGACCCGGACCTCGATCCGGTCACCGCAGGTCGGGGTCAGCAGCTCGGCCCGGCCGAGCACCCCGGCCGGCACCGCCTCGTCGCGGCCGACCGGGTGCTGCGCATGCGCCCGGATCAGCTCGGCCGCCTCAGCGCTCACGGCCGCTCCTCCAGCTCCGCCAGCTCGGCGTAGAGCGTGCTGATGCCCGCGATGCGCTCGCGCGACTCCCGCGGCACGGCGCCGAGCACCCCGGCGGCCAGCACGGCGACCGCGCTCATCGCGGCAGCGTAGCTGTCGAAGGCGGCGTCGCTGTCGACGGGGCACTCCAGCCACACCGCGCAGCGATCCGCGAAGCGGCGGGCGTGCGCATCGGCGAGCAGCACGACGGGCACCCCGCGCGCGGCGAGCACGTCGACGACCGCGGCGAAGGCGGCGGGCCGCCGGCGGAAGCCGACCAGCACCACCGCGTCCTCCGCCCCGAGCCCGGCGATCTCCTCGCCGAGCGACTGCCCGGGCTGCGGCGCGACCCGCACGCGGGCGCGCGCCTGGACGAGCTGCTGGCGAAGGTGCAGCGCGACCGGGTAGCTGTTGCGCAGGCCGATCACGACGACCTCGCGCGCGCCCGAGAGCAGCCGCACCGACTCCTCGAGCCGCCCGTCCGCGAAGGTCGTCGCGAGCCGGCGGAGGTTCGCGTGCTCGCTCTCCAGGTGCGCGGCGAGCGCGTCGGCGGGGGCTCCGGCCGAGGCCGGGCCGACGGGGACCCCGGAGCTGCGCAGCGCGCGGGCGTGCTCGCGCACCTCCTGCGAATTGGAGAAGCCCAGGCGGCGGAAGAGCCGCGAGACCGTGGCCTTCGAGACTCCGCTGTGCTGCGCGAGCTCGGTGGCCGTGTAGCTGGCGAGGTCGCCGAGGTGGTCGAGGATGAAGTCGGCCGCGCGCTGCTCCTGCCGCGAGAGCGAGGCGTAGCCCGCGTCGATCCGGTGGCCGATGCTCGGTGCGGAGACCAGGGTCACACCCGGCCCGCCCGTGCCTCGGCGAAGGCGTGCACCGCCGCCTCGAAGGCGTCCAGTGCCGTCGCCACGTCGGCCTCGGTCACGTTCTCCTCGGGGTGGTGGCTGACGCCGCCCTCGCAGCGGACGAAGAGCATCGCGTACTCGGTGAGGTCGGCGATCGCCATCGCGTCGTGCCCGGCCTTGGAGAACAGCACCATCGGCTCCTCGTCGCCGGTCGCGCGGATGCCGGCGCGGACCACGTCCTGCAGCCAGTCGGCCGCGACGACGGCGGGCGCCCCGTGCGTCTCCTCGACGGTCAGCGCGAGCCGGCGGCGGCGGGCCGACTCCGACATCGCGTGCTCGATCTCGTTCCAGACGGTGTCGCGGACGTCGTCGAACTCGGCCCGAAGGTCGAGCGAGAAGTCGACCCGGCCGGGGATCACGTTGACCGCGCCGGGGAACGCCTCGAGGCGGCCGACGGTGGCGATCGCCCCGTGCTCGCGGGCGATCCGCTCGACGGCGAGCACGGCCTCGGCAGCGCCGGTCAGCGCGTCGCGGCGGCGGTCGAACGGCACGCCGCCCGCGTGGCCGGCCTTGCCGGTGAGGGTCAGGGCGAAGCGGCGGGCACCGGCGATGGAGGAGACGACGCCGAGGGCGCGGTCGGCCTCCTCGAGGTACGGGCCCTGCTCGATGTGCGTCTCGAGGTAGGCGAGCACGTCGGCCGCGTCGCGCGCCGCGGTCGAGATGCGCGAGGGGTCGAGGCCGAACTCGTGGAACGCCTCGACGAGGGTGGTGCCGTGCGCGTCCTCCAGCTCCCACCAGTGCTCGTCCCAGGTGCCGGCGACCGCGCGGGAGCCGAGCAGGGCCGTGCCGAAGCGGGTCCCCTCCTCGTCGCCGAACGCGACGACCTCGACGGCGAACGGCAGCCGGGTGCCGGCGGCGTTCAGCCGGGCGACGACGGCGATGGCGAGCATCACGCCGAGGATCCCGTCGTAGCGCCCCGCGTCCGGCACCGTGTCCAGGTGCGAGCCGAGCAGCAGCGCGGGCTGGCCGGGAGTCGCGCCCTCGTAGCGGCCGCACTGGTTGCCGGCCGCGTCCTGCCAGGTGCGCATCCCCGCGTCCTCCATCCAGCGCGCCGCCATCGCGTTGACGCGGGCGTGCTCGGGCGAGAGGTAGACGCGCTCGATCGCGCCGCGGGTGCTCGACACCGCCGCGAGCTCGTCGCAGCGCGCCATGATCGCGGCGGCGTCGACGACGCTCACGCCGCGCCTCCCCGTGCGGAGTCGTAGACGTCGTAGGCGCCCGCGACGCCGCCGCCGGGAGCGACGGACGCGCCCGCGCGGCGCAGGACCGCCTCGAGTGCGGCGAGGGTCGTCAGCACCGTGTCCTGGCGGGCGTTGTAGCCCATCGTGCCGATCCGCCAGACCTTGCCGTGCAGCGGTCCGAAGGACGTGCCGATCTCGATGCCGAAGTCCTCCAGCATCGCGCCGCGCACCGCGTCGCCGTTCACGCCGTCCGGGATGTGCACTGCGACGACGTTGTTCATCTTGTGCGCGAGATCGCCGAAGACGCGGAGGCCGAGCCCCTGCACGCCGGCGAGCATCGCCGCACCGTGCAGCTCGTGCCGCGCGATCGTCGTGTCGAGGCCCTCCTCGACGATCAGCCGGGCGCACTCGCGCGCCCCGTAGAGCATCGTCGTGGCCTCGGTGTGGTGGTTGAGCCGGCGCGGGCCCCAGTAGTCGAAGACCATGCCGAGGTCGAAGTAGTTGGAGCGGACGGGGTGCGCGCTGACCGCGTCGCCCTCGTCGCGGATCCCGGCCTCGATGCTCTTGCGCGCCTCGATCACGGCGACGGCGCGCTCGGAGAAGGTGACGGGAGCGGAGCCGGAGGGCCCGCCGAGGCACTTCTGCAGCCCGGCCGAGACGGCGTCGAGCCCGAGCTCGTCGGCACCGAACGCATTGCCCGCGAGCGACGCCGTGACGTCGGTGTAGAACAGCACGCCGTGCTTCTCGCAGACCGCGCCGAGCTCCTCGAGCGGCTGCGCCATGGTCGTCGACGTGTCGCCGTGCACGACCGCGAGCACCTTCGGCCGCACGCGCTCGATCGCCTCGGTGATCACCGAGACGGGGAACACCTGGCCCCACTCCGCCTCGATCACGTGCACCTCGGCGCCGCAGCGCTCGGCGATCTCGCGGAGGAGGTGGCCGAAGCGGCCGAAGACGGGCACGAGCACCCTGTCACCCGGCTCGAGCATCGAGACGAGCGCCGCCTCGATGCCGGCGCGGCTGGTGCCGTCGACGAGCATCGTCTTCTCGTTCGAGGTGGCGAAGACGCGGCGGTAGAGCTCCTGCGTCTCGTTCATCATCGAGGTCATGAACGGGTCGTACTGGCCCACCAGCTGCGCCGACATCGCGCGGAGGACCCGCGGATCGGCGTTGATCGGGCCGGGACCCATCAGCAGCCGGGGCGGCGGGTCGATGGGGAGGAACGTCGAGATCGCGGGCGCGGTCGGAATGGGAGCCACCTTCTTCGCAGTCGGACGGGCAGAGAAAAACCTGTTTCAACTCCCGAGCGTACTGCAACAGACGTTTCGCCCATGTTTCGGCGCCGGAAGAGACACCGGGAAGAGCCGCCCGCAGCCTTCGCTGGTCGAGCAGCCCCGCAGGGGCCCACCATCGACACGGTGCTCTGCTCCGTGAGACCCGCCTACCTCAGCACTTCCGCCGCCAGCTCCAGCAGCGCCAGATCCGCCCCGCGCGGCCCGACCAGGCACAGCCCCACCGGCCGCCCGTCGACGCTCAGCCGCGGCACCGACAGCGCCGGGTACCCGCCGATCCCCGCGAGGCAGGTCAGCCCGAGCGTCGCCGTCCGCGCCGCGTCGATGACCTCGGCCGACGCGTCGAGCGCCGGCGCGACCGACGACGCCGACGGCAGCAGCAGCACCCGTCCGCCGAGCGCCGCGTCGAGCCGCTCGCGGAACCCCGCGACCCGCTCCCGCGCCGCCGCCTCGGTCTCCGCGTCGATCCGCGCCGCCGCGTCGAACCGGCCCTGCACGTCCGGTGCCAGCACGCCCGGATGCGCCGTGACCCAGTCACCGTCCGACGCCCACGCCTCCGCGGCCTGCACCGTCCGGAACGCCTCGACCATCTCCGCCACCGGCGGCAGCTCGATCCGCTCGGCCCCGAGTCCGTCGACGGCCGCCGAGAACGCGGCCGCGACCGGTGCGTCGACCCGCTCGAGCAGCGCGTCGGCGACGACGAACCCGTTCGCCGGCGATCCCGTGGGCGCGGTCAGCGCGATGCGCGCCACCCGCCGCAGCGTCTCGAGGTCCCGCGTCAGCCACCCCACCGTGTCGAAGCTCGGCGCGAGCGGCAGCAGCCCCTCGACCGGCACCGCGCCGTGCGTCGTCCGCAGCCCCCAGAGCCCCTGGTAGGACGCGGGCACGCGGATCGACCCCGCCGTGTCCGTCGCCAGCCCGATCGACGCCTGCCCGAGGGAGACCGCGGTGGCGGGTCCGCTCGAGGAGCCGCCGGGGATCGCCCCCGGCACCGCCGGGTTCGGCGGCGTCCCGTAGCCGGAATTGCGCCCGGCGATGCTGTACGCGAACTCGTCGGTCTGCGCGATCCCGCGGACGGAGGCTCCCGCGTCCAGCAGCATCGCGACAGCGGGCGCGGTCTCCCGCTCCACGGAGGCCTCCGCCAGCCGCGCGGGGATCCCGGCGCCGATCCGCTGCCCCTCGAGCGCGAAGAGGTCCTTCACCGCCACGTCCAGCCCGTCGAGCGGCCCCGACGCCGAGGCGGGGACGAGCGGAGCCCCGATCGCCCGCCAGACGCGCACGTCGAGGGCCGGCACCGGGGCCTGCACCTGCGCCGCGCGCACCCGCCACACTCCGGAGTCGCGCGTCCACAGCTGCGTGACGAGCCCGCGTCCGCCCTTCGACGGCAGGTTCACCGTCACGACCAGCGCGTCGTCCGCCCCGAGGGCCCGCACGTGCAGCTCGGCGAGCGCCCGCGCAGGCGTCCCGCCCCGCCGCCCGCGGAACCCGGTGATCGCCTCGTGCCCCACGAGCAGCCCGGAGGCGTCGCCCCGCAGGGTCGTCGGCTCGCGGACGAAGGCGTCGGCGAGCGCCGGAACGTCGTCGGTCGACAGCGCGGCCTCGTAGGCGAGCACCGCGTCGACGAGCCCGTCGGGCAGCTCCCCCTCCAGCGTCGTGACGCGCGGCTCGCCGACGTGCGGCTCACTCATCGAAGTCCGCCGTCCGCACGCGGGCGTGCACGCCCTTCACCAGGTCGACGACCTGCGAGATGTTGAAGTCCGTCGCGGCACTGAGGTACGCGTAGGCGAGGCTCGCGTCCATCCCGTAGCGGGCCTGGAGCAGCGCGATCGCCGCGCGCACGCAGTTCTGCACCGCGACGTCGAGATCCTCGTCCATCCCGGTCGGCACCAGGAACTCGGCCGTCTCGCCGAGCGGCCCGGCGATCTCGCCGAACGCGGCGAGCGCCTCCGCCCGCGGGATCACCTCGAAGCGCACCCGCACCCGCAGGCTCGCCTCCATCGCGGTCAGCGCGACCTCGCCGTCGCCCTGGGCGAAGTGCGGATCGCCGACGTAGGCGAGCGCCTCCGGCACCTGCACCGGCAGATAGACGCTCGTGCCGGCCGTCAGCAGCGAGATGTCGATGTTGCCGCCGTGCGCGCCCGGAGGCACCGAGTGCGGTCGCTCGTCGCCGGCCACCGCGACGCCCATGATCCCGAGGAACGGGTGCAGCTCGAAGCGCGCCGAGCGCTCACCCCCGGGCGTCAGCGGCAGCACGCCCCGGCGGATCCCGTCCTCGCCCGCCTCCACCCGGGCGAAGGCGCTGAACGGACCCGCGGCCAGCGGGTACTCCCCCGGCAGGGCACCGCGCCCGTGCCGGTTCGAGATCACGCCGTACGGGACGCGCGGCTCGGCCTCGAGCAGCGTCATCCGCAGCAGATCGCCGGGCATCGCCCCGCGCACTGCGATCGGGCCGGTCACCACGTGCGGCCCGTCGACGGCGGTGTCGCGGAAGGGGCCGCCGGCAGCCAGCTCGACGGCGTCGCGCAGCACGCCGTCAGCAGCGACGCCGTGCGCGCCGAAGAACGCGACGGGATCGCGGCCCTGGTCCTCCAGGACCCCCTCGTGGCTCAGCGTGTCGATGACGACCTCAGCTCCTGAGTCGACGGTGAGCACCGCCCGATCGCTCGCGCAGGGCAGCCGCCCCCACAGCACCGACCCGGAGCCCGCCGGAAGGTACTCGATCCCCTCGGGGAGTCCCTCGCCGGGCTGGACCGCCCACCCCGCCGGCTGCTCCTGCGCCGGCCGCTCCTGCGCGTCCCGATTCTGCACGTCCTGCACCATGGCCGCCTCTCCGCGCAGGTCCGCCCCGCGCTCCGTCCGACAGTAGCGGCGCCGTGTTGCGCCCTCGTGTCCCAGCGCGCGGCCGCATCCATGGCAGGATCGGCCCCGCACCTCCCCCTCTCCCCTCCCGCGAGATGCCACTTGTGCGCGCGACACGCCGGTGGAGGTGGTCACAAGTGGCATCTCGCGGCACCACCTCCGACGACAGGACCCCCGTGTTCCGACGCCTGCGCACGCGCACCGACAACGTCCACCTCGGCCTCATGCTCGCCCTGACCTTCTCGACCGGCATCATCGACGCCGTCGGCTACCTCGGCCTCGACCGGGTCTTCACCGGCAACATGACCGGCAACGTGGTCATCCTCGGCATGGCGCTCGCCGGTGCCGACGACCTCCCCATCGTCGGCCCGATCATCGCCCTCGCCGGCTTCATGCTCGGCGCCGCGGTCGGCGGCCGCGTCCTGCGCCCCGTCAAGGTCGGCTGGACCACCCGCTCGTCCTGGCTCTTCACCGTCGTCGGCCTGCTGATGGCCGTGCTCGCCGTCGTCCTCGGCGTCGTCCCCGAGCACCCGGAGCCGCTCGCCCTGACCGTCACCGGCGTGCTCGGCCTGGCGATGGGCCTCCAGGCCGCGACCGCCCGCCACATCGCGGTCAAGGACGTCACCACCGTCGTCGTCACCTCGACCATCACCGGCCTCGCCGCCGACTCCCGCCTCGGCGGCGGCAAGGGCCAGCCCTGGTTCCGCCGCGTCACCGCCGTCGTCCTGATCGCCGCCGGCGCCGGAGTCGGCGCCCTGGCCCTGAACGTCGGCCTCTGGCTCGGCCTCGCCATCGCCGCCGCGATCACCCTGATCGCCTCGCTCCTCGGCCACCTCGTCGCCCACGTCAAGCACGCCGTCCCCGCGGAGGAGAAGGCCGCCGCCTGACCCGGCCCCGCCCGTCCAACGGAGCGGGCCGACGCAGAACATCAGTCAGGAGTCCTGCTCATCGCCCCTCAGCGATGACCTGCCACCTCAGCTGATGTTCTGCAGCGGCTCCTCCGTCGGAGGGAGCGCCGACCGAACCATAGGTCGCGACGCTCAGCGCGGCGGCCGCTGGCAGTGCGGGCAGAGGAGCGACGAGCGGTTCATGAACGGCTCCCAGACGATCGGCACCCGCTCGGCCGGCTGGCCGCAACGCGGGTACGGCTTGCGCGTCTGACCTCAACGCTACGGCTGTACGCGTCGTAGCTGCAGGAGTGTTCTAGTTGACCTTTTAGGCGTCGACACCCGTCCCGTCCTCGATCCGGCAAACTGCGGCCTCCGCAAACCCAAAAGCTCGCAAGGCAGCGAGAACCGACCAGCGCCGCAAGCAACTCACGGACCGAAATCGGGCACTAGGGACGGCTGAAGCCGCCAGCCGCAGGCGCTACCAGAATCACAGATCGATGCAGACTCGACGAGGAACGACGCATCGCGGCGAGGCGCCGACATCGGACGACGCTCTGGGTAGACTTGCGTCATGTCGTTTGCCCACACGGCTGCGACCGCCTGGCAAGTGCCAGCTTCGCATCCGCCCCGTTTGTTCCTTGGGCCTAGGCGACCAGGGCGTCGGTTTGAGCCGATTGCGGAGAAACTTCTCGACGATGATTTGGTGACGCTTTCAATGCGCCTGCCTCACGCGAATCAAGGCCTCGCCGTGGTCAGCGAATTCTCCGGGAGTCGAGGCGTCGCCGACGCCGTTGCAATGATTGCGTGGCAGAATCCTGTTCAAGAGCGAATCAGCCTCGGCCTGCCCTTCTTGATTAACGAGACAGAGTGTTCAATTGTCGCAGCCCTGTCCCCCAATCAGACTCGAACGATGCCGCATGTGGCGTCTAGATTAGGCATGAGTGAGTCTCAATTGACGAGAAGACTCCGAGCACTTACACAACAAGGCCATGTCGAACAAATCGGTTCTGGATTCCGCCGGGCCAGAGGGCTGGGTCCGGTCGGTCGCTCCTACGCACTAGAAGCGAAAGTAAGTAACTGGCGCCAGGGAATCAGCCAAGCACTTCGTTATTCCACTTGGTGCGACGCGGCCGCAGTCGTCCTACTTAATGAACCACGAAATCTTGCGGATGCCAAGTCTCGCTGCGCGACGCTCGGCCTGGGCCTGGCAGCAAAAAGCAGGTGGATCATCCGCCCTCGCATTGGAAAGCCTAACCCTGGTTTACGTCTAGCCGCTTCAGAGCGATTTGTGCAGCAGATAACCTTGCTATAAGCCCTCCGCCGATGCGTACGCCTCCAAAACAGTCGACTGGTTGACGACCCAAGCAGTCTTATCAACTTCGCGAATCACCGGGCTCAAATCCGTTATAAGACGATCGTAGTCAACTTGCGCAACTCTGTACCGTTCACGAAGAGCGTCAACTCGACCCCCTCGATCACGACCGAAGCCGTCGACCGCATAAACCGCTGCCCGGAGTTGCGTTAGATGATGCAATCGCTGACTCTGGTCACTCGGCGGCATCACAGCGCCTCGAATGCGCAGCGCCTCAACCGGATTCCATCGCTCTATGGCATCTGCGGTGTCGCGCCGCAGGATAGACAAGAGCCCTCCCTGGGTTACGTAGGAAGCCGGGATTCGAATACCAGGATCTGAATCGACTCGGAAGGCTAGAGGATCGAATGTTCTTTGAGCTCGGTCCCAACCACTTCCGACAGTGTCCGCGCCTGCCGCTACGCCTGGTAAGCCCGAGAAGTCACTGTAAGCGATCACGACCCGGGAGCGAAGGGACAATGAATGAACGGTTCGACATAGGCCTGCATAAGCAAGCGTATTCTCAAGGTCAGGCACGTGATCTAGCACGACATCATTGGCGACGGTTATCACCCAGAGCGGTGCACGCAACGCCGCGAGAGTACCAACGTAAGCATCGAGGTGCGCGCCTGATGCCCAGAAAGAGCGAGTACCGACCAACGATTGCCCGCTCATACGCTCAAGGCCCTGTGCGACGCGGGCTAAATCACGCGCCGTATGCGCATCGCTCGTCAGAGGCGAATCTAGCTGCAAGGTCGGCGCGAGTAACTGGGCTCCGAGCTGGCGTTGGCGATCAAAGACCTTTTCAACGTGTGCAAGCTGAAGAGCAGGACCTGCAAGGCTACGGCCACCCGGCCCCCATAGTTCCCAGGTATCGTAGAAATCCCACTTATTTGACGTCGGAAGTAGCGCCGCATGCGTCATTGGGTCGAACAGGACCTCACCCGACACTTCGCCAATCGCAGATACCATATCGGTGGCGCTCGGATGTCGCGGCACTGCGACCCTCGGTGTCGAAAACGGCGTAATGATCACGCCATCAGCGCGGCCTTGACTTATGGCATCGATACACCATTTCTTGTGGCCGATCCGACGTCCATCATGAAGCAGGACACCGCTCATCGCTCACCCCTAAAGCTCTTAATGGCTTTGACTAGCTCAGCACCGTCAAGATAACGCCTCGCCGGCTGCCTATCAAGGCAAGTGTCAATAACTTCGCAAAGATCTGTTGAGAGCCCTGAAACGACAGTGGCAATCGGCGGCGCTTGCTCTTCAGTGAGGGCGATGTCGTACTGCTGCTGCGTTACGTTTGGATCAATTGGAAATTTTCCTGTGAGAGCATAGTAAGCCAAAATGCCCAACGAGAAAATATCACTCGCCGGCACAGGCTCGCCCCCAAAAACATGTTCAGGCGAACGCCATCCTGGAGTTCCGGGCTGGAAGCCACCCGTGATTGCAGTCTTCGCGAGGTGCCGCGCTAGCCCAGGGTCCATCAGGACGAACCTACCATCACTGGTTTTTCGGACATTACCTGCAGACAAGTCGCGGTGCACAACCTCAAGCTCATGGCACGCAGCCAAAGCCTCGGCTATATCACTGATCAATGACCAAACCTCAGCCTCAATCCAACGCTCAGCAAAACACTGTTGAAGATCCTTGCCGTCGAGCAGCTGCTCAGCCCAGCAAATAGCTTCAGTTGGCTCGCCAACCTCCACAGCGTCGGTCAAAACTTTCACAACCCTATCCGACTCGACTGCGGAGAGCAGCTCAACCTCACGATGCGCCCGGTTCAAGGTGATGTCGCCGTTCGGGCCCGGAATGATCGGTACTACTTTGGCTACCGCAGGCGCGCCGCTCAACGTTCCTACCAGAACAATCTTTTGCCCGCCCTGCGCAAGCGGCTTGGCATCCTCGAAGCCGAGTGCAGCGCAGACGCTGCTTATCAGTTCCGTTATGTTCAAGGGAGGCTCCGTCGCGTCTGTGTTACCTTCACGGGGGTCGCCGCCGATCTACGATGGAGCGCCAGCAGGCCGATTTTATCGGAAGTGGAGCATCAGAACGCAAGACGAGTCGGCACCAATTCGAAGAAAATCGGAGTAGCCTCAGTGCCCCTCAGCGCGGCGCCCGCTGGCAGTGCGGGCAGAGGTGCGACGAGCGGTTCATGAACGGCACGCGGACGATGGGCTCGCCGCAGCGCGGGCACGGCTTGCCGGTCTGCCCGTAGGCGTTCAGGCTGTGCGAGAAGTAGCCGGAGGCGCCGTTCACGTTGACGTACTGGGCGTCGAAGCTGGTGCCGCCCTCGGCCAGCGCCCGCTCGAGCACCGAGCGCACCTCGGCGAAGAGGCGCCGGATCCGCGGCTCGGTCAGCGACGAGCTCGGCGTCTCCGGGTGCAGCTCCGCCGCCCACAGCGATTCGTCCGCGTAGATGTTGCCGATCCCGCTGACCAGCGTCTGATCGAGCAGGGAGCGCTTGATGCCGCTGTTGCGGCGCGCCAGCACGGCGAGGACCGCGGAGAGATCGAAGAACGCATCGAGCGGATCGCGGGCGATGTGCGCGACCTGCGAGGGCACGGCCCGCAGCCAGTCGCCGTCGACGGCGTCGTCGCCGGCGTAGCCACCGGGCGCGCCGTCCGCGGTCGGGGCGAGCGAGTCGATCGCCATCGAGCCGAAGATGCGCTGGTCGACGAAGTGCAGGGCCAGCTCCCCGTGTTCGGGATGCTCGATGCCGATCCGGATCCGGGTCAGCCTCGCGAGCGCCGCGTCGGCCGTCCGCAGCAGCACCTGCCCGCTCATCCCGAGGTGCACGAGCAGCGCCTCGTCGCGCCCCGCCGGCAGCCAGAGGAACTTGCCGCGCCGCACCGCGCCACGGAGCCGTCGCCCGACCAGCAGCCCCTCGAAGGAGCCGAGCGGATGCACGTGGCGCTTGAGCGAGCGCTCGTCGACGATCTCGACGCTCGTGACGAGCGAGCCGGTGACCGCGGGAGCGAGCCCGGCCCGCACCACCTCGACCTCGGGCAGCTCGGGCACGGTCAGTCCTCGATCGACGCGGCGGGCGCCGCCGGCGCCACCGGCTCACCGGGAGCCGTCGCGGACAGCCGCGTCCACGCGTCGAGCGCGGCGGCCATCTCGGCCGCCTTCTTGCTGGTCCCCTCGCCGCGAGCGGTAACGAGCCCGCCGACGATGACGGTGGCGACGAAGACCTTGCTGTGGTCCGGCCCGGTCGCCGCGATCTCGTAGCGGGGCGCGGGTGCGCCGCGCTCGGCCGCCGTCTCCTGCAGGCTCGTCTTCGGGTCCATCGAGACGCCGAAGCGCAGCGGATCCGCGGTCAGCGGAGCGATGAGCCGCAGCACGAGGTCGCGCGCGGCGTCCGGCCCGGTGCCGAGGTAGACCGCGCCGATGATCGCCTCGACGGTGTCCGCGAGGATCGACGACTTGTCGCGGCCGCCGGTCAGCTCCTCGCCGCGACCGAGGCGGAGGTGCTCACCGAGCCCGATGCCGCGGGCGATCTCGGCGAGCGCGACGGTCGAGACGAGGCTCGCCCGGCGCTTCGCCAGGTCGCCCTCGCTCAGCGCGGGGTACTCGGTGTAGAGCATCACGGTCACGGCCTGCCCGAGGATCGAGTCGCCGAGGAACTCGAGGCGCTCGTTGTGCGGGATGCCGCCGTGCTCGAAAGCGAACGACCGGTGCGTCAGGGCGAGCTCGAAGAGCTCACCGTCGAGGCTCACGCCGAGCGTGGCCTCCAGACGCGACCGGTCGTCGCTGGAGGGTGTTGCGGGGGTCTGGTTCACCATGGACCGCACGGCTCGTGTCGCGGGGCGACGCGGAGCCGAAGGGACTGGATCAGACGTTCGCGACCTTGCGGCCCTTGTACTCGAGGAACAGCGCGGTGCCCGCGGAGTCCTCGACGACCTTGGCGCGGTGCGGGAGGCTGTAGACGGTCTTGCCGTTCTCGACGGTCTTCACCAGGGGCGGGACCTCCGCCTTCCACTGCGAACGACGAGCGTGGGTGTTCGCGCGGGACTTCTTCCTCTTGGGAACAGCCATGATTCTCTCTTCTCTAGCTCGGTCGGATCAGGCGGGGCTGATCAGTACTGGTTCGGGTCGGTCTCGGTGCGCGGCTCGGCGCCGGCACCACTGTCTGCGGAAGCTCCGGGCGCAGCGGCCCCACCGGTCCCCGACTCGCCCAACCCGGCGAGCGCGGCCCACCTGGAGTCGCGCGGAGCCTCGGGCTCGGACACGGAGGACTCGGCCAGCCGCTCCCCCGTGACAGGGTCGAGGCCCGGACAATCCGGCCGGCACACCGGCTGGAACGGCAGCGACAGCACCACCGCATCCCTGACCAGAGGTTCAAGATCCACGTGGTCGTCGTGAACCTCATAGTCGAAAGCTTCGTCAGAAGAGTACGCGAAAAGTTCCTGGAACTCGACATCGACAGGCAGGGAGATGTCGGTCAGGCAGCGGCTGCACTCGCCGACGGCCTCCGCGGAGACCTGGACGCTGGCCAGGATGCCCTCGTGCACCGACTCGATCCGGACGTCGAGATCGAGCGGCGCGCCCTGGCGGACGGCGACGATGCCCTCGCCGAAGGCCTCGGGCGCCTCGAGGTCGAGACGGTGCTCGCGCATCTCCCCCGGGCGGTTCACGATGTCGCGCACGTTCACGGTGAACGGCGTCTTCTTGAAAGCAGTCACGAGGATCGAGCCTAGTCCCCCGCGCCACGCCCGGGCGGAGGTCCGGCGGATCCCGCGCTCGCCCCACGCCCTCACTCCTCAGAAGTTGCGGGCGCGTACGCAAAAGTTGCGGTAGTCGGGAGCGACTACCGCAACTTTTGAGGAATGACGGAGACGCGTCAGGCGCCGCCCTCCTGCAGAGTCACCTCGATCGGCTCGTAGTCGGCACCGCTGGTGTCGACGCCCTCGTCCGCGAGCTCGGCGAGCGCCTTCTCGACGTACTCGTTCGAGTAGGCGGTCTCCGGCGGGTCCTCGCTGATGATGGTCGCGCCGGTCTCGTTCTCCGTCGTCTTGGCGATCTCGACCGTCTGGTCCCAGGCGGCCTCGTCGATCATGCCGACGCCGTCGGTCGACGGCCAGATCAGCTTGTTGACCTCGTTGGTCATCCAGAGCTGGTGGCTGGTGCCGAGGGTGGAGCCGGCCGCGGTGACGATGTCCGCCGCCTCCTGCGGGTTGTCCTTCGCGTAGATCCAGCCCTTGATCGACGCCTTGACGAAGGCGACGGTCTGCTCGGCGTAGGCGTCGTCGCTCGAGAGCCTGTCCGCGTCGGCCCAGATCGCGTCCTGCAGCATCGCGGTGCCGACGTCGTTCCAGCTGATCACGTTGAGGTCGTCCGGCGTGTACAGCTCGCCCGTGTCCGGATTCACGGTCTCGAGGACCTGCGCGTACTCGTTGTAGGTCATCGCCTGCGCGGCGTCGATGTCGCCCGCGAGGAAGCCGTTCATGTCGAAGAGCTGCTGCACGAGCGAGATGTCGCTGAGCGCGACCCCGTCCTTCTGCATGCCGGCGAAGAGCTCCCACTCGTTGCCGTAGCCCCAGCTGCCGACCTGCTTGCCGGCGAGGTCGGCCGGCGAGGTGATGCCCTTGTCCTTGAACGAGATCTGCGTGGTGGCGCTGCGCTCGAAGATCTGCGCGACGTCGGTGATGTTCGCGCCGTTCTCGATCGAGCCGAGGACCTTCGGGACCCAGGAGATCGCGTAGTCGGCGTCTCCCGAGGCGAGGACATCCTGCGGGACGATGTCGCCGCCGCCCTCGGCGATGGTCACATCGAGGCCCTCGTCCTCGTAGTAGCCCTGGTCGACGGCGGCGTAGTAGCCGGCGAACTGGGCCTGGGCGACCCACTGGAGCTGCAGGGTGACCGGGGTGAGATCCCCCGAGTCGCCCGAGGCTCCGGAGCCGGTGTCACTGGATGCGCTGCAGCCGGTGAGCGCGAGTCCGACGGCGGCGAGCCCCGCCGTGGTCGTCATCGCGATGCGCGTGCGTCTGTTCACTGTTCCTCCTGGTGCGGTGCGGTGCGGGATGCGGCCCGGGCGGGCCGTCAGTGCCGTGGTGCGGATGGAGCGGTGGAGCGGATGGAGCGAGTGCAGGTGATGCGAGTGCGGTGGTGCAGGTGGTGCGTTCGGGTGGTGCCGGAGTACCCGCCGACGCGAGCCGGCGGGAGTGGAAGGGCGCGTCTCAGCGCGCATGGCTGCGCCGCAGCGCGAGCGCCTCGAGGCCCGCGGTGACGCAGTAGAAGACGAGACCGACCAGCACGGCCCCGAGCACGTAGGCGTAGGCGAGCGCGTAGTCGCTGCCCGACGCCGCCGAGGTGATCGACTTGCCGAGCCCGCCGATCGGCCCGCCGAAGTACTCGGCGACCAGCGCCGAGATCACGGCGAGCGAGGAGGCGATCCGCAGCCCCGTGAAGAAGAACGGCACCGCCCCGGGCAGCGTGATCGTCCGCGCCGTCTGCCACGGCGAGGCGGCGTAGGCGCGCATCAGATCGCGATGGACGGGCGCCGCCTGGCGCAGCCCGCGCAGCGTGTTGACGTACACCGGCACGAAGACCGCGAGCGCCGCCACGAGCTGCCGGGCCGTCTCGACGTTGGCGCCGAACATCGTGTAGAGCACCGGAGCGAGCGCCACGATCGGCACGACGGCCGCGGCCGCGACGATCGCCGCCGTCAGCCCGTCGAAGACGCGCACCAGTGCCGACACCGCGGCGACGAGCACCGCGAGCACGGCCCCGGCGATCAGCCCGATCAGGGCGTTCCCGCCGGTCACCCGGCTCCCGGCCAGGACCGAGCCGGCGTTCTGCGCGAACTCCGCCCCGATCGCGAGCGGCGAGGGCAGCACGAAGGGCTGCACGTCGAGCGCGGTGACGCCGACCTGCCAGAGCAGCAGCGCCGCGACGCCGAGCACGAGCGGGGCGACGACCGCCCGGGCGAGCGCGGGACTGCTCACCGGTTCTCCACCCCGCGCGGCACGGCGGCGGCGTCGCCGTGCAGCAGCTCGCGGACGGCCCCGACGTCGGCGAAGAACGCCGCGTCCTCGCGGACGCCGGCCTCGCGCTCGGAGGAGTCGGGCAGCGCGATCCGGAGCACGTCGCGGATCCGCCCGGGCCGCGGCGACATCACCACGACGCGGTCGGAGAGGAACACCGCCTCCGGGATCGAGTGCGTCACGAAGACCACGGCGGCCCCCGTCTCGCTCCGGATGCGCAGCAGCTCGGTCTGCATCCGCTCGCGCGTCATCTCGTCGAGGGCGCCGAAGGGCTCGTCCATCAGCAGCAGCCGAGGGCTCTCGGCGAGGGCGCGCGCAATGGCCACCCGCTGCTGCATCCCGCCGGAGAGCTGGTCCGGGTAGGAGTCGGCGAAGTCGCCGAGCCCCACGAGCGCGAGCAGCTCGTCGACGCGCGATCGGCGCGCGGCAGTGCCGACGCCGTGCAGCTCGAGCGGCAGCGCGATGTTCGAGCGGATGCTGCGCCAGGGCAGCAGCCCCGCCTGCTGGAAGGCGATGCCGTACTCCTGGTCGAGCCGGGCGCGCCGAGCCGTCTTGCCGAAGACCGAGATCGTGCCGGAGGTCGGCTCGTCGAGGTCGGCGATCAGACGCAGGAGCGTCGACTTGCCGCAGCCGGAGGGTCCGATCAGCGAGACGAACTCCCCCGCGGCGATCTCAAGCGAGACGGTGTCGAGCGCGGTGACGCTCGTGCTCTTCTTCGTGGTGAACGTCTTCGTGACGGAGTCGACGACGACGGCCGGTTCGGCAGCGCTCATGCGGGCTGCTCCCCTCTGCGGAACGGACGGAGGGCGGTGCCGATCAGGCCCACGGCGCCGGCGGCCGCGAGGCCCACCAGCACCGCGCCCAGGATCGGCGCCCAGGGCTTGGCGGGGTCTCCTCCGGCGGAGGAGGCGAACTCGATGATCATGCGGCCGATGCCGCCGCGCAGGCCGATCGAGACCTCGGCGACGACGGTGCCGATCACGGCGCTGACGGCGCCGAGCCGGAGCGCCGGCAGCAGGTAGGGAACGCTCGCGGGCAGCCGCAGCCGCAGCAGTGTCTTCCACCAGCCCACGCCGTAGACGCGCATCAGCTCGACCTGGTGCGCCGACGGCGCGTTCAGACCGCGCAGCGCGCCGATCGAGACCGGGAAGAAGGCGAGGTAGGAGGCGATCAGCGCCACCGACATCCAGTTCTCCCAGGTGAACGCGCCGAGCTCGAGCTGCGAGCCCCAGCGGCGCACCAGCGGTGCGATCGCGATCAGCGGCACCGTCTGGCTCAGCACGATCCACGGCAGCACGGCGGACTCGGCCGTGCGGAAGCGCTGCATCAGCACGGCGAGCAGGAGACCGACCACCACGCCGACGACCCAGCCGACGGCCGCGACCCCCAGCGAGAAGGCGCTGGCCTGCAGCACCGCGAGCCAGAGCACCGGCGCGTTGCGGGCGCCGGTCACCGGCTCCAGGAGCCGGCCCGCGATCTCCCACAGGTGCGGCATCGCGATGGCGCTGGTGCGCGGGAGCACGGTGACCCCGCCGACGACGACGCCGGTCTCCGGCCCGAGGGCCTTGTAGGCCTCCCAGAGCACCGCGAGCAGGAGCAGCCCGGCCGCGCCGAGCAGGACCCCGCGCGTCGCGGCCGGCGACCTCATGCCTTGGCCACGATGTGCGGGCCGAGGGCCGGGATGACGCGCTCGCCGTACACGCGCAGCGTCTCCTCCTTGTTGTCGTGCTGGAGGTAGCCGGCGAACTGCGTGACGCCGATCTCGGCGAGCGCCGTCAGCTTCGCGATGTGCTCGGCGGCGGTGCCGAGGACGCAGAAGCGCTCGACGATCTCGTCGGGCACGAACGCGGTGTGCGAGTTGCCGGCGCGTCCGTGCTCGTTGTAGTCGTAGCCCTCGCGCCCGGCGATGTAGTCGGTCAGCGCCTGCGGCACCGCGCCGCTCGTCCCGTAGCGGCCGACGATGTCGGCGACGTGGTTGCCGACCATCCCGCCGAACCAGCGGCACTGGTCGTACATGTGCGCGCGGTCGGTCCCGATGTACATCGGCGCCGCGACGCAGAACTGCAGAGACTCCGGGTCACGGCCGACGTTCGCCGCCGCGTCCTTCACCGTCTGGATCATCCAGCGCGCGATGTCGAGGTCGGCGAGCTGCAGGATGAACCCGTCGCCCGTCTCCCCCGCCAGCTTGAGCGCGAGCGGCCCGTAGGCGGCGACCCACATCTCCAGCGAGGAGCCGCGGCTCCACGGGAACTGCAGGGTCGAGCCGTTGTACTCGACCGAGCGGCTGTTGGCGAGCTCGCGGATGACGTGGATCGACTCCCGCAGCGTCTTCAGCGTCGTGGGAGCGCCGCCGGTGACGCGGACGGCGGAGTCGCCGCGGCCGATGCCGCAGACGGTGCGGTTGCCGTACATCTCGTTGAGCGTCGCGTGCAGCGAGGCGATCACGGTCCAGTCGCGGGTCGCCGGGTTGGTGACCATCGGGCCGACGGTGATCCGGTGGGTCTTCTCGAGGATCTGCGAGTAGATGACGTACGGCTCCTGCCAGAGCAGGTGCGAGTCGAACGTCCACGCGTAGTCGAAGCCGTAGGTCTCGGCGAGGACGGCGAGTGCGACGGTGCGCGAGGCGGGCGGGTTGGTCTGGAGGACGACTCCGAAGTCCATGGTGCTTCCTTCTGGTCGAGCGTGAGCGCTAGTGCTGACGGAGTACTCATGCGACCCATTGAGGGTCGCCGTTGCGTTGCGTGGTCTTCCGAGCGGCCGCGACGGAGGTCGCGGGGCTGGCCGCCTTTCCTGATCGGGGCGCGGAGCGATGCTCCGCACTCAGATCAGGTACTGGGACAAGCCCCGCTTGATGTACTTCCCGTCGCCTGCCGAGCCGATGTACGAGCCGTCGTCGACGACGACCTTGCCGCGGGAGATGACCGTGTCGACGTGGCCGTCGATCTCGAAGCCCTCCCAGGCGGAGTAGTCCATGTTCATGTGGTGGCTGCGGCCCTCGCCGATGCCGA
Organism: Rathayibacter sp. VKM Ac-2835; assembly: GCF_013266705.1. Lineage (NCBI taxonomy): Bacteria > Bacillati > Actinomycetota > Actinomycetes > Micrococcales > Microbacteriaceae > Rathayibacter > Rathayibacter sp. VKM Ac-2835. The sequence goes on from NZ_JABSNQ010000001.1 coordinate 335,502, forward strand.
TCGAGGTGTGCCCGTTCGGGTCGTAGACGACGACGTCGCCGTCGGCGCCGGGCTGGATGACGCCCTTCTTCCCGTACATCCCGAACATCCGCGCCGGAGTCGTCGAGGTCAGCTCGACCCAGCGCGGCAGCGAGATCTGCCCGGACACGACGCCCTGGTAGATCAGGTCCATCCGGTGCTCGACCGAGCCGATGCCGTTCGGGATCTTCGAGAAGTCGCCGACGCCCATGTCCTTCTGGCCCTTCATGCAGAACGGGCAGTGGTCGGTGGAGACCATCTGGATGTCGTTGGTGCGCAGCGACTGCCACATGTGGTGCTGGTGCCCCTCCGCCTTGGAGCGCAGCGGCGTCGAGCACACCCACTTCGCGCCCTCGAAGCCCGGTGCACCGAGCTGCTCCTCGAGCGAGAGGTAGAGGTACTGCGGGCAGGTCTCGCCGAAGACGTTCATCCCGCGGTCGCGGGCCTGCGCGATCTGCTCGACCGCCTGCTTCGCCGACACGTGCACCACGTAGAGCGGCGCGCCGGTGAGATCGGCGATCATGATCGCCCGGTGCGTCGCCTCCTCCTCCGCCTGCCACGGCCGCGAGGTCCCGTGGAAGTACGGCGAGGTGTTGCCGGCGGCGAGCGACTGCTTCACCAGCTCGTCGATGATCGCGCCGTTCTCGGCGTGCATCATCATCATCGCTCCGTTCGAGGCGCCCTTCTGGAACGCCCGGAGGATCTGCCCGTCGTCCGAGAGGAACACGCCCTTGTAGGCCATGAACAGCTTGAAGCTGGTCACGCCCTCGGCCATCAGCTCGTCCATCGCCACCAGGGACGAGTCCTGCACATCGGAGAGGATCTGGTGGAAGCCGTAGTCGATCGCGCAGTTCCCGGCCGCCTTCTCCTGCCACGCCTGGTAGCGGTCGACGACGCTCTCGCCGGGGTACTGCACCACGAAGTCGACGATCGACGTCGTCCCGCCCCAGGCCGCGGCCCGGGTACCGGTCTCGAACGTGTCCGAGGCGAACGTGCCGCCGAAGGGCATCTCCATGTGCGTGTGAGCGTCGATCCCGCCCGGGATGACGTACTTGCCGCCCGCGTCGATCACGCGGTCGACGTTCGCCGCGAGGTCGAAGCCCAGCAGCGTCGAGCCGGGCGCGAGGACCGCGGCGATGGTCTCGCCGTCGATCAGGACGTCGGCGGTAGCGGTGCCGGTCGCGTTGACGACCGTGCCGTTCGTGATGAGGGTCTTCATCGATGCTCCTCGGTGGATCGGGCGGTGCGGCGGGCCGGCGGTCAGGGCTTGGGGATGCTCGTGTACGAGTCCGGACGGCGGTCCCGGTAGAACTGCCAGTCGTCGCGCATCTGCTGCACCATGTCGAGGTCGAGATCGCGGATCAGGATCTCCTCGCTGTCGCCCGAGCCGCGCTCGCCGACGAAGTTCCCGCGCGGGTCGATCACCTGGCTCGTGCCGTAGAAGTCGACGGCCAGCTCGCCGTACTCGTTGTCCTCGCGGCCGACCCGGTTGGGCTGGAGCACGAAGTAGCCGTTCGCCACGGCGGCGCACGGGCCCTCCACCTCCCACAGGCGGTTCGAGAGACCGGGCTTCGTCGCGTTCGGGTTGAACACCAGGTGCGCACCGTTCAGTCCCAGCTCGCGCCAGCCCTCCGGGAAGTGCCGGTCGTAGCAGATGTAGACCCCGACCTTGCCGACGGCGGTGTCGAAGACCGGGTAGCCCAGGTTGCCGGGGCGGAAGTAGAACTTCTCCCAGAAGCGGTCGAGGTGCGGGATGTGGTGCTTGCGGTACTTGCCGAGGATCGTGCCGTCGGCGTCGACGACCACGGCGGTGTTGTAGTAGACGCCGGTGATGTCCTCCTCGTAGATCGGCAGGATCATCACCGTGCCGAGCTCCTTCGCCAGCGCGGCGAAGCGCTGCACGATGGGGCCGTCGGCCGGCTCGGCGTAGCGGTAGTACTTCTTGTCCTCGGTGATGCCGAAGTACGGGCCGTAGAACAGCTCCTGGAAGCAGACGATCTGCGCTCCCTGGGCGGCGGCGTCGCGGGCGAACTGCTCGTGCTTGTCGAGCATCGACTCCTTGTCGCCGGTCCACGTGGTCTGGGTGATCGCTGCGCGGACGATGGTCATCGGTACCTCCATGCTTCGGTCGGCCCGGTCGAGGCTCCGCCGGGATCCCCGCGGAGCGGGAGGCGGGGCCGAGGGGCCGTGGTCTCACTGTGGTCCGCGCGAGGACCGAAGGCAATGACCGCCTCCGCCCGTTCGCCGGACAGGGGTTCATCGTCGTCCTCCGACGTTTCCCGGGTGTTTCCGGCACGGATCCGCGGCATTAAGGCCTCGGCCCCTTCGGAATCCGCGGCGGACGCCGTCCGCGGTAGCGTCGAGGGATGCGCATCACGATCCTGGCCGGCGGCGTCGGCGGCGCCCGTTTCACCTCCGCGGTGCGCGAGCACCTCCGCGATCTCGAGGCGGCCGGCGGCGGACCCTCCGAGATCACGGTCGTCGCCAACACCGGCGACGACATGTGGCTGACCGGCCTCAAGGTCTGCCCCGACCTCGACTCCCTCACCTACGCGCTCGCCGGCGTCAACGACACCGAGCGCGGCTGGGGCCGGGCCGGCGAGAGCGAGCGCGTCTCGGCCGAGCTCACCGCGTTCGGCGTCGGCTGGCCCTGGTTCACCCTCGGCGACCTCGACATCGGCACCCATCTCGCTCGCACCTCGATGCTCCGAGACGGGCTCACCCTGTCCGAGGCGACCGAGCGGATCACCGCGCGCTGGCCGCTCGGCGTCCGCCTGCTGCCGATGTCCGACTCCGACGTCGAGACCCACGTCGAGGTCGACCTGCCCGGCGAGGGCGTCCGGCTGCTGCACTTCGAGGAGTGGTGGGTGCGGCTGCGCGCCTCGGTGCCCGCCCGCCGCTTCGTCCAGCAGGGCGTCGAGGAGGCGCGCCCCGCCCCGGGCGTGCTCGAGGCGATCGCCGACACCGACGCCGTCCTGATCGCCCCGTCGAACCCCGTGGTGTCGATCGGCACGATCCTCGGCGTGCCCGGGATCGCGGAGGCCGTGCGGACCACCTCGGCTCCGGTCGTGGGCGTCTCGCCGGTCATCGGCGGCGCGGTGGTGCGCGGCATGGCCGATCACTGCCTCCCCGCGATCGGTGTCGAGACGTCGGCCGAGGCGGTGGGGCGGCACTACGGCGCCCGCTCGGCCGGCGGACTGCTCGACGCCTGGCTGGTCGGCGAGGAGGACGCGGCGGCGGTCGGCGCCCTCGACGGCACGGGACTGCGGGTCCACTCGGTATCGCTCTGGCTCCGCGACCGGGACACCTCGACGCGACTGGCCGCCGACGCGCTCGCCGCCGCCCGGGCCTGACTCCGTCCCCTGGCCGGCGCCTCCCAGCATCGGGGGCCACGCTGGCAGCGCCCCTCACCGCACATCGAAAGGACCACCCATGCCCGGAGCCCTCGTCCTCGCCGGAGGCGGCCTCGCCGGAATCGCCTGGGAGCTCGGCATCGTCCGCGGCCTCAGCGACGCCTCGCCCGAGGCGGCCCGCCTCCTCCTCGACCCCTCCACGACCCTGATCGGCACCTCGGCCGGCTCCGCGGTCGCCTCGCAGCTGAGCACCTCCGTCGGCCTCGACGAGGCGTACGCGTCCCAGCTGCGCGAGGAGTCCGCCGAGATCGGCGCCGTCGTCGACGTCGAGCGCCTGCAGGCGATGTACGCGGCCGCGATCGAGGGCGCGACCTCGCCCGAGGACGCCCGGCGCCGGATCGGCGCGCTCGCCCTCGAGACCGCGACCCTGTCCGAGGAGTCCCGCCGCGACGTCATCGCCGCGCGGGTCGCCGACGCCGACTGGCCCGAGCAGCGCCTCCTCATCACCGCGATCGACACCGCCACCGGCGCGCTCGAGGTCTTCGACCGCACGAGCGGCGTCGGCCTGGTCGACGCCATCGCCGCCAGCTGCGCGGTGCCCGGGGTCTGGCCGCCGGTCAGCATCGGCGGCGTCCGCTTCATGGACGGCGGCGTGCGCTCCGGCAGCAACGCCGACCTCGCCGCGGGTGCCGACTGGGTCGTCGTCATCACGCCGATGTCCGGCATCGGCTCCCCCGGCGTCGGCACGCTGCCCACCGCCGAGCTCGACGCCCTGTCCGGCTCGCGGGTGGAGGTCGTCTACGCGGACGAGGCGTCGATCGCCGCGTTCGGCCCGAACTCGCTCGACCCCGAGGTCCGCCCCGCCGCCGCCCGGGCGGGACGGGCGCAGGGCGCGCGGATCGCGGCACGCCTCGCGGCGCTGGTCGGCGCGGGCGGGCCCGCCGGCGCCTGACCGGCGCCCGCGTCGCTCCTCCTCAGGGCTTCACGCCGTAGCGGAGGAAGACCGTCCCGTCCGCGAAGCTCCGCTGCTGCCGGAGCTCCAGACGGCTCCGGAAGCCGCCGGGCAGGAACGGCGTCCCGCCGCCGACCGCGAGCGGCGCGACGTACCAGCGGATCTCGTCGACGACGCCGGCGAGGAGCGCCTGCGCCCCGAGGGTCGCGCCGCCGACGGAGACGTCGTGCGGCTTGGAGCGCGCCTCCGCCGCGACGGCCGCCGGATCGAACGACCGCTCGAGCCGGGTGCGCCGGGTGCGGACCTCGGGCAGCGTCGTCGAGTAGACGACCTTGTCCGCGGCCCGCCACATCTCCTGGAAGTCGTTGATGAACGCGAACTGCTCGGCGAGCTCGTAGCCCGCATCCCAGCCGCGCATGGTCTCGTAGATCCGGTGGCCGTAGAGGTACGTGCCCACTCCGATCTCGGTCTCGTTGATGAAGCGGTGCACCTCGGGGCGGGGCGTGGCCCAGCTGAAATCCCCGGTCTCGTCGACGGTGTAGCCGTCGATCGAGGCGACACCGCTGTAGACGAGCGCGCCCACATCGGCCTCCTCTGCGGGCGGCTTCGGGTTCCGACCACGCCCGTGAGGGTAGGCGTGAGAGCGCTCCAGCGCAACGCCTGACGGCGAACAGTCGCTGAACGGCGGCCGGGCGTCGGCGAGATCCCGATCCCGCCTCAGTGCCGGCTGCTGAGCAGCGCCAGCACGTCGGCGTGGCGCCCCTCGGCCTCGGCGTCGCGGAGGAAGCGCACGCGGTCCACGAGCACCTCCTCGACCTCGGGCTGCGTCGCGAGGATCCGCATCGTCTCGTCGAGGAACTCGTCCAGAGGCATCGCGCTCGGGTCGTCCTGCTGCCCCATCAGCGTCGTCTGCACGGCCGGCGGGACCAGCTCGATCACCTGGACCGGCGTCGAGGCGAGTTGCGCCCGCAGGCTCTGCGTGTACGAGTGCACGGCGGCCTTCGTCGCGCTGTAGGTGGGCGTCGCCGGCAGCGGCACGAACGCGAGGCCCGAGGACACCGTCATCAGCACCCCGTCCTCCTTGGCGGAGATCCAGGGCGTGAAGGCGGTCAGCGTGCGGATCGTCCCCAGGAGATTCGTCTCGACGATCGCCGCAGCGGTGTCGAGGTGCCCGGAGTCCTGCAGATCCTCCGGCAGCATGATGCCCGCCATCGTGACGACGACGTCGAGGGCGGGGTGCTCCCGGGTGACCGTCTCGACCGCGGCGGCGATCGACTCCGGGTCGGTGACGTCGATCACGACCGAGTGCGAGCCGGGGTGCGCCGCGGTGAACTCGTCCAGCAGCTCGCGCCGGCGTCCGCCCAGGATCACCGTGCTCCCCGCGTCGAGGAAGCGCTCGGCGAGCCCGCGGCCGATGCCCGAGGTCGCGCCGGTGATCAGGATGGTGCTGCCCGTGGTCTTCATGTCGTCTCCTTCGTCTGCCCGGGCTGTCCTGCCCGGCCGGACTCCACCGTCTCCCGGCGCGACGCGGGCCGGAAGGGCTGGACGATCCAGGGACCGGCGCTCCCTGGTCCGCCACGCGCGCGGAGCGGCAGGATGAGCGCATGGACAGATCTGCGCTCGCCGAGTTCCTCCGTGGCCGACGCGAGCGGCTGCAGCCGTCCGACGTCGGGATGCCGCCCGGAGCGCGGCGCCGGACCGCGGGCCTGCGCCGGGAGGAGATCGCCGCCGCCGTCGGCATGTCGTCGGACTACTGGTCCCGCCTCGAGCAGCAGCGCGGCCCGCAGCCGTCCGATCAGATGCTCACCGCGATCGCCCGCGGGCTGCGCCTGGACCTCGACGAGCGCGACCACCTCTTCCGGCTCGCCGGGCAGACCCCGCCCGCTCGGCACCGGCGCGACGAGCACGTCTCCCCCGGGCTGCTCCGCGTGCTCGACCGCCTCGACGACACCCCGGCCTTGGTGATCACGGAGCTCGCCGAGACCCTCGTGCAGAACCGGCTCGCCCGCGCCCTGTTCGGCGACGACTCGAGCTGGACCGGCCTCGACCGCAGCGGCATCCACCGCTGGTTCGCCCACCCCGACGAGGCCCGCCGGAGCTACCCCGAGCGCGAGCACGAGCACCAGGGCCGGATGCAGACCGCCCAGCTGCGCTTCGCCGCCGCCGCGCCCGACGCCGACCCGCTGGCCGCGCAGATCATCGCGTCGCTGCTCGGCCGGAGCGAGGAGTTCCGCCGCTACTGGGAGCTGCAGGAGGTCACGGCCCGCTTCGAGGACCACAAGACCCTGCGGCACCCCGAGGTCGGCGAGATCGACGCCGACTGCCAGGCGCTCTTCACCGAGAACCAGGCGCAGGTGCTGCTGGTGCTCACGCCGCGCCCCGGCTCCCCCGCCTCCGCCGAGGCGCTGCGGCTGCTCGGAGTGGTCGGCGACCAGCGGCTGACGCCGTCCGCGTGAGGCCGGCGCCGGTCCGCTCGAGCCCGGCGTCCGCCTAGGGTGGAGGCGGTCGCAGCGAGCGGCCGCGAAAGGTTCCTCATGAAGATCAGCCAGCTGCGTCACTTCGTGGCCGTCGCCGAGGAGCTCCACTTCGTGCGCGCCGCCGAGAAGCTCGGCATCTCCCGCAAGAAGCTCGACTCCTCCGTCGCCGCCGTCGAGCTCGACCTCGGCCGCCCGCTCTTCGAGCCCGGTGCCGCCGCCACGACCCTCACCGCCGCCGGCCGCCAGCGCCTCGCCTCGGCCCGCGAGGAGCTCGCCGCCCTCGGCGACGAGCCGGAGGAGGCGCCCAAGTCGGGCGGCAAGGCCAAGGCCTCGAAGGGCACCGGCCGCGCCCCCGTCGTCAAGGGCCAGCCCAAGCCCTACAAGCGCCGCCAGTCCCGCTGACCCAGGGTCCCTGCAACGTCACTCGTACGTCTTGACGCCGACGTGGTGGACGACGAGCCGTCCCTTGGCCGCCTCCAGGGCGAAATGGATACGTCCGCACTCATTGAACTTCACTGCGTCGCGGACCTTGACATGAGGTGTGGCGTTCAGAGTCGCGCCTTCGTGCTCGAACTGATTCAACCAGCGCATCTCCTTCCTTCTCCATCTCGTGATGGTCTGGTCCGTGAGTGCAACAGTGATCGCAAAGTTCTCCTTCAGCCAATCATCCAGTCGCGGAATGCTCTTCTCTTCGCCGTCGTAGAGGACGACGGCGGCCCGCGCGAGCGCGATGAGCTTCTCCGTCATGTCGTCGGGATCGGGGTAATCGATGTCCTCCCACGACTTCCGAGCTCGATCGGTGAAGACGATGTGCTCGGAGGCGGCATCCATGATCGCGAGGAAGGTCGCGTCGGGATTCGACCTCGCCACGAGCCTCGGAACGGCGGTCCACGCATTCTCCGGCTCCGGTGAGAGGACCGATCTCCCGGCGGACAGTTCGCGATAACAGTTCTGCCACATCTCTGCTTCCTCGCGAGCCTGGTCGCGCTCTGCCTCGAGCTGGCGCGCAGCACGCGCACTGATGTCAGCTTGTCGGAGTGCGTCTTCGCCGATGGTCTCCAGTTCCGCTGTCGTGGCTTCGAGCGCTTCGACCTGTTGCTTGAGTGCTGAGATCTCACCGTCTTCGTCGCCGCCTCGGCGCGCACGCCGCTCCTGATCGGAGAGCTCGACCAGGCGCACCTTCTCCGCTGCGGACCGCACTCGCCTCCAGGACGTGTCCGCTCCCCCTCCGAGAGCAGCAGGAGCACCTGGACGCTGAGTGAGATCGCGGCACACCTCAGCCGCGCCCCGTGCGTTCGATCGCTCCGCCGAGACGGTCGGAGAGGCCGCCTCCAGGCCGGGCCATGTGATGGCGAGCCCACCGAAGGGAACGCGCGCGTCCGCGTGCGCCTCTCCGATGATCCGCGCAGTCTCGACATTCACCGTCACTGTCCGGACGAGCCCCAGCAGCTTTCTCGAGAGTCCCCTCGCGATGTTCGGTGGAGCGAGCATGGACGAGAGCTAGGGGCAGGCGGTCCTCACTGGTGAGGATGTCGACGACGGCGTCGGCTTCTGCCGCCGTCTTCACGGGGATGCAGCGCCGGTTCACGAGCCGGCCGCGCGCGCGGAGAGTGAGATTCTCATCCTGATCGAGCAAGCGAAGTGCGCCGGGTTGAGAGATGTCCGTCGTACCGACGGGGACAAGACGCTGATTCGTCGTCTCACGTCCGATCCCGACTCGGAGACGGACAGCGCCGCTGATGCTGCTCACCGTGACGCGGGTGGACGATTCGAGGCCCGTGCCCACGGCCTGAGAGACGACGAGCTTGAGCGCACGGTCTCCTCCTGCCTCGCTCACCTCCCAGTCTCCGTGGCGAGGGTGGTCACCGCCGGGTGTCCTCGCAGCAGCGAGCTCGCGCATTCCGTTCGTTGCGAGGTCCAGAGGTGCGAGGCGGACCAGGGGATCATTCAGCCACTCCGCAAGATGCGCGGCGAGACGGCCGTAGGCGCCGTCACCCTCCACAGCACGATCGACGACGTGCATGAGCCGCATGAGCGATGCCTTCCGATAGGCCGACGCGCCTACCATACCGGTCTGGTCGGGCCCGCGGCCGGCACGACGCGACCGCACACGCCTCGGAGGGCGTGCGACGAGAAGAGCGCGGCAGGAAGGTCCGGAGGGCGCTCCCACTCGTGGCCCTGAGCCCGATGACGCTGATCACAGGTCGATTCGGTGGGCCCTACCGGGCTCGAACCGATGACATCCACGGTGTAAACGTGGCGCTCTACCAACTGAGCTAAAGGCCCCCGTCGCGGCCGGGCCGCGGACGATCGGATCGATCCTACGACACGGCTCGCAGCGCTACTCTCGGCGCATGGCGGACACGGACGACGGGCGCGCGAGGCGCCGGGCCGAGAGCCGCTGGCCGGCCTCCGCCGCGATCCTCGTCGCTGTGGCGCTCAACCTCGTCGGGCACGACTCCAGCACCTCGGTCGTCCGGATCGCCGCAGCGGTCCTGACGCTCGCGCTGCTGATCCCGCTCTTCGTCGTGAACCCGCGCCGCTTCGACACCGAGACCCGCTGGTCGCGCGGAGTCTCGATCACCCTCGCGGTCGTCCTCGCCGCGGCGAACCAGGTCAACGTCGTCCGGGTCGTGGTCGACCTCGTCGACGGGTCCGCCGACGGCCCGCTGCTCCTGCTCACGGCTCTGCAGGTCTGGGTGACCAACGTCGTCGCCTACGCGCTGATCTTCTGGGAGCTCGACCGCGGCGGCCCCGTCTCGCGCGGCACGCTCGAGCGCTCGCAGCTGCCGCCCGCCGACTTCGCCTTCCCCCAGGACACCTTCGGCGACACGGTCGCCGAGGTGGCGGTCGGCTCCTCCGAGAAGGCCGACTGGCGCCCGGGCTTCGTCGACTACCTCTACGTCTCGACGACGAACACCATGGCGTTCAGCCCCACCGACACCATGCCGCTCTCCAGCCGGGTCAAGCTCCTGATGGCCCTCGAGGGCTTCACCGGCTTCGTCCTGCTGGCCCTGGTCATCTCCCGAGCCGTCAACATCCTGAGCTGACCCTCGTCGTGTGCACGCGCGCCCGCACTCCGCGAGATGCCACTTGTGCACGCGACACGCCGTGAAAGGCGGTCACAAGTGGCATCTCGCGGAGGAGCGCCGGGGCGTCAGGCGTGGGCGGGAGTGAGCGCGTCGATCGCGGCGCGGTAGTCGTCCATCGAGCGGGCCTCGCCGGGCGCCGTGATGAAGGTGTCCCGGATGACGCCCTCCTTGTCGATGAGGAAGGTCGCGCGCGTGGCGTAGCCCTTGCCCTCGAGGAAGACGCCGTACTGCTTGGCGACGTCGCCGTGCGGCCAGAAATCCGAGAGCAGCGTGAAGTCGTAGCCCTGCTTCTCGCCCCAGGCGCGGAGGGTGTGCTTCGAGTCGACCGAGATGCCGATCAGCTCGACGTCCGCGTGCTCGAACAGCGAGAGGTTCTCGCGCAGCGCGCAGAACTCGCCGGTGCAGGTGCCGGAGAAGGCGAGGGGGAAGAAGACGAGGGCGACGTTGCGCCGCCCGTGGAAGTCGCCGAGCTGGATGCGCTCGCCGTACTGGTTCGCGAGTTCGAAGTCGGGAGCCAGCGTGAGCTTCTCGAGAGCCATCGGACGATGTCCTTCCATGCGCGCGAATGTCGCGCGAGCACGAGGGGCAATGCTAGACCCGCTCCGGCCGTGCACCAAGGAGGAGCCGAACAGTGGTCGGGATCGTGGCCGCCGTCCGGGCCGCTGAACGCGCTGCTGCTGGAGAAATCCCACAGAGCCCTGTGCGGATCCGTCGTGGATCGCCACACATGGCCGGAATCGCTAGGCTTGCACGGGTGCCCGCGCGCTCCTCGTCATCCGAGGATCCTGCGCGCGGATCCGCACCGCTTCATGAGAGTGATGTCTCGGGCACGATCTGCCCCCAGAGAGAGGTCGAGGGTGACTGTTAACGATCAGGACCCGTATTCCGTCGGACACGTCGACTCGGATCCCGAGGAAACGTCGGAGTGGAACGAGTCGCTGGACGCGCTCGTCGAGGAGCGGGGTGCCGGTCGCGGACGCGACGTCATGCTCAGCCTCCTGAAGCGCTCCAAGGAGCTGCACCTCGGCGTTCCGATGGTGCCGACCACGGACTACATCAACACCATCGCGGCCGAGAACGAGCCCGACTTCCCCGGTGACGAGGACGTCGAGCGCCGCTACCGCGCCTGGATCCGCTGGAACGCGGCCATCCTCGTGCACCGCGCGCAGCGCCCCGGCATCGGCGTGGGCGGGCACATCTCGACCTACGCGTCGAGCGCCTCGCTCTACGAGGTCGGCTTCAACCACTTCTTCCGCGGCCAGGACCACCCGGGCGGCGGCGACCAGATCTTCATCCAGGGCCACGCCTCCCCCGGCCCCTACGCGCGCGCCTTCCTCGAGGGACGCCTGAGCGAGCACCAGCTCGACGGGTTCCGCCAGGAGAAGTCGCACCAGGGCGGCGGGCTCTCCAGCTACCCGCACCCGCGCCTCATGCCGGAGTTCTGGCAGTTCCCGACCGTCTCGATGGGCCTCGGCCCGATCAACGCGATCTACCAGGCGCAGGCGAACAAGTACCTCACCAACCGCGGCATCAAGGACGCCTCCGACCAGCAGGTCTGGGCGTTCCTCGGCGACGGCGAGATGGACGAGGTCGAGTCGCGCGGTCAGCTCCAGGTCGCCGCGAACGACGGCCTCGACAACCTCAACTTCATCGTCAACTGCAACCTGCAGCGCCTCGACGGACCGGTCCGCGGCAACGGCAAGATCGTCCAGGAGCTGGAGTCGTTCTTCCGCGGCGCCGGCTGGAACGTCATCAAGCTCATCTGGGGCCGCGAGTGGGACGACCTGCTCGCCCGCGACACCGAGGGCGCGCTGCTCGACCTGATGAACAAGACGCCCGACGGCGACTTCCAGACCTTCAAGACCGAGGACGGCGCCTACGTCCGCGAGAACTTCTTCGGCCGCGACGAGCGCGCGAAGAAGCTCGTCGAGGACTACAGCGACGAGCAGATCTGGGGCCTGCGCCGCGGTGGCCACGACTACCGCAAGATCTACGCCGCCATGAAGGCCGCGACGGAGCACAAGGGCCAGCCGACCGTCATCCTCGCGCACACCATCAAGGGCTACGGTCTCGGCCGCAGCTTCGAGGGCCGCAACGCGACCCACCAGATGAAGAAGATGACCCTGGACAACCTGAAGGGCTTCCGCGACACCATGCGGATCCCGATCACGGACGCCCAGCTCGAGGAGAACCCCTACCTCCCGCCGTACTACCACCCCGGTCAGGGCGACGAGGCGATCGAGTACATGCAGGAGCGCCGCCGCGCGCTCGGCGGCTACCTGCCCGAGCGCCGGTCGAAGTACACGCAGCTCTCGCTGCCGGACGACTCGGCCTACAAGATCGGCAAGAAGGGCTCCGGGACGCAGGAGATCGCCACGACCATGGCGTTCGTCCGCATCCTGAAGGACATCCTGCGCTCCAAGGACTTCGGCAACCGCGTCGTCCCGATCATCCCCGACGAGGCCCGAACCTTCGGCATGGACGCGTTCTTCCCGAACGCGAAGATCTACAACCCGCGCGGCCAGCACTACACGTCGGTCGACCGCGAGCTGCTCCTGGCCTACAAGGAGAGCCCGCAGGGTCAGATCCTGCACGTCGGCATCAACGAGGCGGGCGCCCTCGCGGCGTTCACCGCGGTCGGCACCTCGTACTCGACGCAGGGCGAGCCGCTCATCCCGGTCTACGTCTTCTACTCGATGTTCGGCTTCCAGCGCACGGCCGATGCGATCTGGGCGGCGGGCGACATGATGGCCCGCGGCTTCATGATCGCGGCGACCGCCGGTCGCACGACGCTGACCGGCGAGGGCCTCCAGCACGCGGACGGCCACTCGCCGATCCTCGCCGCCACCAACCCGGCCGTGGTCAGCTACGACCCGGCGTACAGCTACGAGATCGCGCACATCGTGCAGTCCGGTCTCGAGCGGATGTACGGCGGGACGCACCCGGACCCGAACGTCATGTACTACGTGACGGTCTACAACGAGCCGATCGTGCACCCGAAGGAGCCCGAGGACGTGGATGTGGACGGCATCGTCCGCGGCATCCACCGCGTCTCCTGGGGTCAGTGGGACGGCCCGAAGGCCCAGCTGCTCGCGTCCGGCGTCGCCGTGCCGTGGGCGATCGAGGCGCAGAAGCTCCTCGCCGAGGACTGGGGCGTGTCGGCCGACGTCTGGTCGGTCACCTCGTGGAACGAGCTGCGGCGCGACGGCATCAAGGCCGAGCATCACAACTTCCTCTACCCCGAGGACGAGGCGCAGGTGCCCTACGTCACGCAGAAGCTCGCCGACGCGAAGGGCCCCTTCGTCGCCGTGTCGGACTTCTCGCACCAGGTCCCCGACCAGCTGCGGCAGTTCATCCCGGGCGACTTCGCGACGCTCGGAGCGGACGACTTCGGCTTCTCGGACACCCGTGCCGCCGCGCGCCGCCACTTCAAGATCGACGGACCGTCGGTCGTCGTGCGGACGCTGCAGCTGCTCGCCAAGCGCGGCGAGGTCGACCCCTCGCTGGCCGCCCAGGCGATCCAGAAGTACAGCCTCCACGACGTGAACGCCGGCACCACCGGCAACGCGGGCGGCGAGAGCTGACGGACGGCTCGGTGCTCTCCTCCGACGACGAGCAGTCGACGACGCGGGGCACTGCCCCTTCGGCGGAGCGTCCGGCCACCCGGCCGGGCGCTCCGCGCACGAAGGAGCAGACCCTCGCGTGGCTGCGGACCCTCTCGGGCGAGCTGTCCACGCAGACCATCAAGAAGCTCGAGGACACGCTGCCCTGGTACGGCAGCATGCCGCCGGGCCGCCGCTCCGCCGTGGGCATGGTCGCGCAGGCCGGCATCACCTCGTTCATCTCCTGGTTCGACGACCCCTCGGCGACGCCGTGGATCGCCGCCGACGTCTTCGGAGCGGCTCCCCGCGAGCTGCTCCGCTCCGTCTCGCTGACCCAGACGCTCCAGCTGATCAAGGTCACGGTCGAGGTCGTCGAGGAGCGGATCACCAATCGCGGCGAGGACCTGCGCGAGGCGATCCTGCTCTACTCGCGCGAGATCGCCTTCGCCGCGGCCGACGTCTACGCCCGGGCGGCGGAGGCGCGCGGCCTCTGGGACGCCCGCCTCGAGGCCCTCGTCGTCGACTCGATCCTCACGGGCGAGGCCGACGACGAGCTGCCCAGCCGCATCGCGGCCCTCGGCTGGCACGGCCACGGCGAGGTCGCGGTGCTCGTGGGCACCGCGCCGAAGATGCTCGACGTCGACCAGCTCCGCCGCACCGCCCGGCACATGAGCGCCGACGTGCTGATCGGCGTGCAGGGCAGCCGGCTCGTGCTGGTGATCGGCCGCGCCGAGCCGAGCGAGAACGCGACGGAGGAGACCGGCCCGCCGGTCGCCTTCCTCGAGATCGCGAACGCGCTCGAGCCGGGCTTCGGCTCCGGTCATCTGGTCCTCGGCCACGAGGTGCCGACGCTCGTCGAGGCCTCGCGCAGCGCCCGCGCCGCCCTGGCCGGCTTCGCGGTCGCGCGCTCCTGGCGCAACGCCCCGCGGCCGGTCAACGCCGACGACCTGCTGCCCGAGCGCGCTCTCGCCGGCGATCCGCTCGCCCGGCAGAGCCTGATCACCCAGATCTACAAGCCGCTGCAGAAGCACTCGACCGAGCTGCTCACCACGCTCTGGGCGTACCTCGACAACGGCCGCTCGCTCGAGGCGACGGCTCGCGAGCTCTTCGTGCACCCCAACACCGTCCGCTACCGCCTCAAGCGGGTGGCGGAGGTGATCGGCTGGGACGCGACGGGCGCTCGCGAGGCGCTCATCCTGCAGTCGGCCCTCATCCTCGGCTCGATGAGCGATCCGGACGGAGCGGTCCGCCGCCGTCCGACCCGCAAGTGAGCCGCACCCTCCCCGCACCCTGTTGTAGAACCGCCACAAGCTCTTTGTGGTTTGTCAGTACCTCATTGCGCCGCACGAACCGGCGCGGATCGGAAGACTGAAAGCGTGATCGTCGTCGTCGCCCCGGGTCAGGGCTCCCAGACCCCCGGATTCCTCGAGCCGTGGCTCGCCGTCCCCTCGGTGGCCGAGCAGGTCGCCGCGCACTCGGAGGCGGTCGGCATCGACCTCGCCGCGCACGGCACCGTCTCGGACGCGGACACCATCCGGGACACCGCGGTCGCCCAGCCGCTGATCGTCTCCGCCGGGCTGGTCAGCCTGGCCGCGCTGCTCGAGGGCGGCCGCCGCGAGCGCATCGCGGGCATCGCCGGCCACTCGGTCGGCGAGATCACCGCCGCGGCCGGAGCCGGAGTCCTCTCCGAGCCCGACGCGCTCGTCTTCGTCCGGGAGCGCGCCCGCGCCATGGCCGCCGCGGCCGCCGCGGCGCCGACCGCGATGAGCGCCGTCCTCGGCGGCGACGAGGAGGCCCTCCTCGCCCGCCTCGACGAGCTCGGCCTCGAGCCGGCCAACTACAACGGCGGCGGGCAGATCGTCGTCGCCGGCGCGGTCGACGCGCTGCAGGCGCTGAAGGACGAGCCCCTCCGCGGCACCCGCGTCGTGCCGCTGCAGGTCGCCGGAGCGTTCCACACCCGCTACATGGCCCCGGCCCGCGACTCCCTCGCCGGCGTCGCCGCCTCGATCACCCCCGCCGACCCGACGCTGCGCCTGTGGACGAACCGCGACGGCTCCGTCGTCGGCTCCGGCGCCCGCTTCCTCGAGCTGCTCGTCGGCCAGGTCGCCTCGCCCGTCCGCTGGGACCTCTGCATGGCGGCCTTCGCCGAGGCGGGCGTCACCGGCCTGATCGAGCTGGCTCCCGCGGGCGCCCTCGTCGGCCTCGCCAAGCGCGGCCTCAAGGGACTCCCGACCCTCGCGATCAAGACCCCCGACGACCTCGACGCCGCCCGCGCCTTCATCGACGAGCACGCCGCCTAGCAGGAGAGACCCATGACGACCCCTACCCTCAGCCAGTCCAGCGGCAGCCAGTACACCCGCATCCTCGGCATCGGCGCCGCCCGCGGCGACCTCGTCGTGCCCAACGACGACCTCGTCGGCCCGATCAACTCCTCCGACGAGTGGATCCGCCAGCGCACCGGCATCGTCGAGCGCCGCCGCGCCTCGGCCGAGGTCCAGGCCGTCGACCTCGCGACCACCGCCTCCCTCGAGGCCATCGAGAAGGCCGGGATCCGCGCCGACCAGATCGGGCTCGTGCTGGTCTCGACCATCAGCAACACGGTGCAGACTCCGTCGCTCGCGGCGCTCCTCGCCGACCGGATCGGCGCGAACCCCGCCCCCGCCTACGACATCTCCGCGGCCTGCGCCGGCTACACCTACGGCATCGCCCAGGCCGACTCGTTCGTCCGCTCCGGACTCGCCGAGTACGTCCTCGTCGTCGGCGCCGAGAAGCTGTCCGAGATCGTGAAGTCGACCGACCGCAGCATCTCCTTCCTCCTCGGCGACGGCGCGGGTGCCGCGATCGTCGGCCCGAGCGACACCGTCGGCATCTCGAAGACCGTCTGGGGCTCCGACGGCTCGAAGTGGGACACCGTCGGCATGGACAACCCGCTCGCCGCCTACCGCGACGGCGTCGCCGAGTGGCCGACGCTGCGCCAGGACGGCCCGTCCGTGTTCCGCTGGGCGGTCTGGGAGATGGCCAAGGTCGCCAAGCAGGCGCTGGCCGAGGCGGGCGTCGCGCCCGAGGACCTCGCCGCCTTCATCCCGCACCAGGCGAACATGCGCATCATCGACGAGCTCGCGAAGCAGCTGAAGCTGCCCGAGACCGTGACGATCGGCCGCGACATCGAGACGACCGGCAACACCTCCGCCGCCTCCATCCCGCTGGCCACCCACCGCCTGCTCGAGGAGCACCCCGAGCTCAGCGGCGGACTCGCCCTGCAGATCGGCTTCGGCGCCGGACTCGTCTTCGGCGCGCAGGTCGTGGTGCTCCCTTAGGGGGCGCAGGCCCACCCCTAAACTGACCTACGGTCACACGACGAACACCTCGATCTCGACGAACACCGAGTCGAAACACCCTGATCGAACACCCCTCAAGGAGAGAACCATGGCACTGTCCAACGAAGAAGTCCTCGCCGGCCTGGCCGAACTGGTCAACGACGAGACGGGCATCGCGACCGATTCCGTCGAGATGGAGAAGTCGTTCACCGACGACCTCGACATCGACTCCATCTCGATGATGACCATCGTCGTCAACGCCGAGGAGAAGTTCGACGTGAAGATCCCGGACGACGAGGTCAAGAACCTCAAGACGGTCGGCGACGCGGTCACCTTCATCGTCAAGGCCTCCGCGTAACCAGCGCCCCGCGCCCCCCGTCCTCGAGGCGGACACCCCGGCCAGGGCCCTGAGCCCGGCCGGGGTGCGCCCGGAACCCACCCGTCACGGAACAGAGATCGTCGTCATGAGTCCCAAGAAAATCGTCGTCACCGGCATCGGAGCCAGCACGCCCCTCGGCGGCACCGCTCGCGAGTCCTGGAGCGCCCTTCTCGCGGGTGAGTCCGGCGTCAGCACGATCCAGGCCGACTGGGTGACCGAGCTCGAGCTCCCCGTCACCTTCGCCGCTCAGGCGAAGGTGCGTCCGGAGGAGGTCCTCCCCCGTCCCGAGGCCAAGCGCCTCGACCCCTCCAGCCAGTTCGCCCTCATCTCCGCCCGCGAGGCGTGGGCCGACTCCGGCATCACCGACGTCGACCCGCTGCGCGTCGGCGTCGACTACTCCACCGGCATCGGCGGACTCTGGACCCTCATCGACGCGTGGGACACCCTCCGCGAGCGCGGCCCCCGCCGCGTCCTCCCGATGACCATCCCCATGCTCATGCCCAACGCCGCGGCGGCCGCGATCAGCATGGCCATCCCGTCCCGCGCCTACGCCCGCACCGACGTCTCCGCCTGCGCCTCCAGCACCGAGGCGATCGCGAACGCGTACGAGCACCTCCAGCGCGGCCTCGCCGACGTCGTCATCGCCGGCGGCACTGAGTCGGTCGTCCACCCGCTCCCCCTCGCCGCCTTCGCGTCGATGCAGGCCCTCTCCCGCCGCAACGACGACCCGGCCACCGCCTCCCGCCCCTACGACGTCTCCCGCGACGGCTTCGTCCTCGGCGAAGGCGCCGCCACCCTCGTCCTCGAGACCGAGGAGCACGCCCTCGCCCGCGGCGCCCGCATCTACGCCGAGCTCGCCGGCGGCGCCGTCACCAGCGACTCGTACCACATCACCGCCCCCGATCCCGAGGGCTCCGCCGCCGCCCGCGCGATGATCGAGGCCCTCGAGCAGGCCGGCGCCGCGCGCACCGACGTCACCCACGTCAACGCTCACGCGACCAGCACCCCCGTCGGCGACATCGCCGAGTACCGCGCCCTCGCCCGCGTCTTCGGCGACCACCTCCCGAACATCGCCGTCTCCGCCACCAAGGCCTCCACCGGCCACCTCCTCGGCGGCACCGGAGCCCTCGAGGCGATCTTCACCGTCCTCGCCCTGCACGAGCGCACCGCCCCGCCGACCATCAACCTCACCGAGCAGGACCCGCAGATCCCCCTCGACGTGGTCACCAGCCCGCGCAGCCTCGGAGCCGCGCCGCTCGTCGCCCTCTCCAACTCGTTCGGGTTCGGGGGGCACAATGCTGTTGCCGCGTTCCGGTCGGTGTAACGGGGCGTAGCCCCGTCACCCCGAGCGGAACGCGGGCTGCGCCGCTCCTCGCGCGGCGCAGGCGCGTCCGCTCCCGGCGGGGTCGCGTTCCGCAGGGCCGGTGCGGTGCGGCGACGGCGATCCGCTGGAACGCGGATCGCCGGATGCGCCTCGTGCCGCGAGGGTGGTCGTTCACCGCGAGCCCTCGCCAGCAGTTCCGGGAACGGGGCCGCATCGCCTGCGGCTCGCTCTGCCGGACACTCGCTGCAGCACTCCGGGTGAAGTGACCGCATCGCCTGCGGCTCGCTCCGTCGGACACCTCCGGCAGCACTCAACCATGCTGGTCGAGTAGCCCCGCAGGGGCGTATCGAGACCCACCGTCCCCAGCACGGCGGACCAGCAGCCGGCTCCCGATGTTCCGACGAGCAGAAGCGCGTCTCACGAGCCGAAGATGTGCCCACCCTTCAGAGAGTTGCGCGCACCGTATCGCCGCGCCCCACGAGGCGTATCCGGCGATTCGCGTACCAGCGAATCGCCGCCGCCGTTCGCACCCCGCTCTGCGGACCGCGACCACCTCCCCGAGCCGACCGCGCAACGCCGCGCGGGGAGCGGCGCAGAAATGGGCACCGCCTGCTCAGCCGACGCTGTGCATCCAGATGACCCGCCCGAAGTCGCTGGCCGCGCGGAACGGCTCGAGCTCGTCCTCCCAGGCCTGGCCGAGGGCGAGGCGCAGCTCGCGGTGCAGCTCGATGGGGTCGGCGCCGGCGGTCTCCATGGCGGAGCGGATGCGGTCCTCGGGGACGACGGTGTTGCCGGCGCTGTCGGTCTGGGCGTGGAAGACGCCCAGCTCGGGCGTGTGCATCCAGCGGCCGCCGTCGACACCGGGCGACGGGTCCTCGGTCACCTCGTAGCGCACGTCGGCCCAGCCGCGCAGAGCGGACGCGATGACGGCACCGGTGCCGACCGGGCCCTCCCACGCGTACTCGGCACGCTGGGCGCCGCGCTGCACCGGCTGCTCGATCCAGGTGAAGTTCACGGCACGACCGAGAGCGCGACCCGCTCCCCATTCCAGATGGGGGCAGAGCGCGCGGGGGGCGGAGTGCACGAAGAGCACACCCCGAGTCTGTTGCGTCACCACGCTGTCCTCCGTCCGTCCTGGTGCGTCTTCCCCAACGACCTGGACCACGAGCGACGTGCAGTGCCTTCTTGTGCGGTGGACGAGCCACCAGGTCAGATTATGCAGGACCCTCGGCGCCACGACAAGGCGCCTCGCCGCGGCCGCCGACGGGTCGCCGAGATCCCCTGCCTATACTCGGGATCGTCCGCCCGAACCGCGGCGCCGCCCGCATCCGGGCCCGCGATCCGCTCGAGAGGAGCCCCGTGTCGGTCCGCGACGGTCTGCTCGCTCTCCTCACCCTCGGCCCCGCCTACGGCCTGCAGCTCCACGCCGAGCTGCTCGACCGGGCGGCCCACCGTCGCCGGGTCAACGTCGGCCAGATCTACTCCACCCTCGACCGGCTCCGCGAGCGCGGCCTCGTCGCCGGCGCGGGATCGACGGAGGACGGACTCCCCCTGCACGCCCTCACCGACGAAGGGCGCGCCGAGGCGCTCGCCTGGCTGAGCGGCGACGGCGCGTCCGCCGAGGAGGACTGGGACGACGTGCTCGACCGGATCCTGCTGGCCTCGAGCCTGTCCGACGCCGATCTCGACGCGGTCCTCGACGCCTACGGAAGCACGCTCCCCGACGAGCAGGAGGTGCTCGACGACCACCTGCAGCGCCGCCTGGCCGCCCGCGCGGTGCTGGTGCGCGACGACGCGCTGCGCCGGCTGCTCGAGGCCGCCCGCGAGGAGCTCGCCGGAACGGGTGACGGAGCCGCCGTCCGCGGCTACGCGCTCGAGCGCCCGCGGCGGGGCCGCAGGGCAGCGGCGCGGGACGACGCCGCCGCGGAGGAGCCGCCCGGCGACAGGATCGGCCGGCACGAGACAGGCGCGGGCGCCGTCGCCTAGGCTGGCGGGTATGATCCGTTCGCCTCTCGGCCTCCGCGTGTCCACCTCCGCGCGCCGACGGCTCGTCGCAGCCGGTGCGGGCACGGTCCTCGTCCTCTGCGCCGCCCTCGCCGCCCCGATGGCGGCCTCCGCCTACGACCCGGCGGACTACCCGTCCTGGTCGGACGTCGAGGCCGCGAAGTCGAGCGAGAGCGCGACCGCCGCCGAGGTCGACCGCATCACGGCGATCCTCGCCGACCTGCGCGATCAGGCCGCCGCCCTCACCGATGCCGCCATCTCCCGGGCCGCCGAGGCCGACGCCGCGCAGAGCGCTCTCGACGAGGCCACCCAGCGCGTGACCGCGCTCGAGGAGCGCGCCACCGCCGCCCGCGCCGATGCGGACGCCGCGAAGGAGCAGGCCGGCCGCCTGGCCGCCCAGCTGTACCGCAACGGCGGCACCGACGCCACGCTCAACCTCCTGGTCGGCGGCGAGCAGTCGGACCAGCTGCTCTACCGCCTGGGCACCATGAGCCAGCTCACGCTGCAGACCAGCCGCCTCCAGGACGACGCCGAGACCACCGAGAACGCCGCCGCCTCCCTCGCGGGCCAGGCCGAGCAGGCGCGCACCGAGCGGCTCTCCCTCGTCAGCGCCGCGCAGGACGCGCTCGCGACCGCGCAGGCCGCGCAGGCCGACGCCGATGCGAAGGTCGCCGACCAGGAGCAGTACAGCTCCGGTCTCTACGAGCAGCTCGCCTCGCTCAAGACACCACGGCCGCACTCGAGGAGGAGTTCGCCACCGGTCAGGAGGCGAAGGCCGCGTTCGAGGAGCAGGAGCGCCTCTCCCGCCTCGCCGCCGAGGCCGAGGCCCGTCGCCAGCAGGCCGCGAAGGCGCCGTCCGCACCCTCCGCCCCCGCGCCTGCCGCGCCCGCACCCGCGGCGCCGTCCACGGGCGGCGGCGGCCCGGTCGAGCTGGGCGACGACGACGCCTCCGGCAAGGACAGCTCCGCGAAGACCATCGCCGCGCTCAGCACCTACGCCGGCCGCACCGACGGGATGTCACCCGCGCAGGCGCAGAACTACGCCCGGTCCGTCATGGGCGTCCACGGCTGGGGCCAGGACCAGGTCGACAACTGCCTGATCCCGCTCTGGAACGGCGAGTCGGGCTGGCGCTGGAACGCGCTGAACCGCTCCTCGGGCGCCTACGGCATCCCGCAGGCCCTGCCCGCGAGCAAGATGGCGACCTACGGCGCCGACTATCAGACGAACGCCGCCACCCAAGTCGACTGGGGTCTGGCGTACATCTCCGACCGCTACGGCTCGCCGTGCGCGGCGTGGTCGGCGTGGAACAACCGCTCCCCGCACTGGTACTGAGCGACTCGTCGCTCCGCCGTCACTTCGCCTCGTCGTAGGCGTCGACGACCGCGACGGTGACCGGGAAGTCGACGTCCTGCTCGCCGAACAGCGCGCGCCCGGCGCGCGCGGCGGCCTCGCGCACGATCGCGGCGACCCGCTCCGCCTCGCCCGCCGGCGCGTGCACGATCACCTCGTCGTGCAGGAAGTAGACGAGGTGCGCGAGCGCGCCCTCCGCGCGCAGCCGGGCCCGCAGCTCTCCCATCCAGCAGAGCGCCCACTCCGCGGCCGTGCCCTGCACGACGAAGTTGCGGGTGAAGCGCCCCCAGTCGCGAGCACGCTGCCCACCGGCGTCGACGTCGCCGGGCGGCGAGCTGCGCCCGAGCCGGGTCGACACCCGCTCGCCCCGCTCGCCGGCGCGGGCGGCCGCCTCGACGTGCGCGACCGACAGCGGATACGCGCGGGCCAGCCGCGGGAGCAGGCGCCCGGCCTCGCCGCTGGTCGCCCCGTACATCGCGCCGAGCATCGCGACCTTGGCCCGCGGCCGGTCCGGCACGACACCCGCGTCGACGATGCCCTGGTAGAGATCCTTGCCGCGGCCGGCGGCGGCCATCACGGAGTCGCCCGCCAGCGCGGCGAGGATGCGCGGCTCCAGCTGCGCCGCATCGGCGACCACGAGCGTCCAGCCCGCATCGGCGGTCACCGCCGCGCGGATCTGCCGCGGGAGCTGCAGCGCTCCCCCGCCCGAGGTCGCCCAGCGTCCGGTGACGACACCGCCGACGACGTACTCGGGCCGGAAGCGGCCGTCGTGCACCCAGGCGTCGAGCCAGGCCCAGCCGTTGGCGGTCAGCAGGCGCGAGAGCTTCTTGTACTCCAGCAGCGGCGGGATCACGGGGTGCTCGATCGACGTCAGCTCCCAGGAGCGGGTCGACTCGACCGCGAGGCCCGCCCGGCGGAGCGAGCGGAGGAGCTCCGTCGGCGAGTCGGGGTTCAGCTCGGGAGCGCCCAGCTCGCGGCGGATGTCGTCGGCCAGCGCCTCGAGGCGGGCCGGCCGGCCGCCGAAGTGCGGACGCGGCCCGAGCAGGTCGGTGAGCACCCGGTCGTGGATGTCCGCGCGCCACGGCAGCCCGGCTGCGGCGATCTCGCGGGCGATCAGCGCGCCGACGGACTCGGCGGCGAGCAGGAGCCGCAGGCGCCCGCCCTCGGCGGCCGCCGTCAGCGCCTCCTCCTGCCGCGAGAGCTCGACGAGCGGGTCGAGCTCGTCCGTGGCGGCCGGAGCCTCCTCGAAGCCGAGCAGCGTGTCGCCCGCGACCGGAGCGGCCGCTCCGGCGTCCCAGGCATCGGGCGCCGCGCGCGCGAGCGGCGAGCGCGCCGTCTGCTCCGAGCGGCGGAGGATGGCGCGGGCGAGGCGCAGGTCGTGGCAGCGCGCGACGTGCACGCCCTCCGCCAGGAGCGCGGGGTACCAGCGCGCCGTGTCGTCCCAGACCCAGCGCGGCCGCTCCGCCTCGCGCTCGCGGACGAAGGCGGCCAGCTCGACCGGACCGCGTCCACGGCCGACCTCGGTGCCCGTGCCGTCCGCCGCGATCGCCCGCCACGCCCCCGTGGGGCCACCGGTGAGCGCGAGGAGCATCCGGCCATTCTCCTCCGCGGCGGCCCCGGCTCGGACGGGCGCCCCGGCGGCCGCCGTCACGGGGCGCGCTCGGGCGCCGGCTTCGACGCGGGATAGCCCGGGAACGGCTTCTCCTGCGCGGTCAAAGGCTGATGCGCCCAGAGCGCCGCCGCGATCGTGTCCATCGACCGCGAGTAGCCCACGAGCGTGCGGCGGCTCGGCTCCGCGGCCCACGTGACCGCCCGATACCAGCTCTCGCGGTACGGGCCGGTCTCGATCCGGCGGATCAGCCCGATCCGCCCCGTCCGCATCGCGTCGACCATCACCCACTCGTCGGGCCCGCTGCTGCGCAGCATCTGGAGGGGACTCCACTCGATCATCTCGCCTCCTGCCCGGTCGGTCCGCTGCCGTGGCGAGCACGGGCGCCGCGGCGTACACTCGCAGACTATCGAACACATGTTCGAACGGCCAGTCGAGTCCGACGGGTCGAGCGGAGCAGGCGGGAGCACCCACGATGGCGGTGATCGACGAGACGGCGATGGTCGCGACCGACGGCGACGGGGTGCCCGTCGCCCTCGAGTGGCGTGGCGCCAGCTACCGGGTCACCGACCGTCCGACGGTCTGGACGCGCACCAGTGACTGGTGGGCGCCGCTCGACGGCTTCCCGCCGACGTTCGGCGGCGTGCCGGTCAGCATCGGCGGCTGGCGCTTCCAGGCGACCGATCTCGAGACGGGCGGAGCCTTCGTGCTCGACGTCGTCGCCTCGGCGGATCCGTGCTGGAGCGTGGTGCGGTACTACGAGTGAGGGCCGGCGGGCGCGACCCGGACCCCACTACTTGCTGTCGGACCAGGGCGCCTTCGTCATGGCGATCAGAGCGGCGACTCCGGAGACGAGGCCGACACCGGCGATGGCGGCTACGACGAGCCAGAGCACGAGTTCCATAGGGCCAGTCTACCGAGTGCGTCGAGCCCCCGTTCCATCGCCCGGCTCTGCAATAGCGTGAGCGGAATGACCGACTCCCCCACGCGCGCGAGCGTCGGACTGCGCTCCGAGCGCGGTCCGATCCTCCTGGCGCTGATGATCTCGACCGCGCTGGTCGCCCTCGACGCGACCATCCTCTCCACCGCGGTGCCCTCGATCGTCGCGGACCTCGGCGGCTTCGAGCAGTTCCCCTGGCTGTTCTCGATCTACCTGCTCGCGCAGGCGGTCTCCGTCCCCCTCTACGGCAAGCTCTCCGACGTGATCGGCCGGAAGCCCATCATGCTGATCGGGATCGGCCTCTTCCTCGTCGGCTCGCTGCTCTGCGGCCTGGCCTGGAGCATGCCCGCGCTGATCGCCTTCCGCGCCCTGCAGGGCCTCGGCGCCGGAGCGATCCAGCCGATGGGCATCACGATCGCCGGCGACATCTACACGGTCGCCGAGCGGGCGAAGACCCAGGGCTACCTCGCGAGCGTCTGGGGCATCTCCTCGGTCGTCGGCCCCACCCTCGGCGGTGTGCTGTCGGATCTGGGCGCCTGGCGCTGGATCTTCCTGGTCAACATCCCGCTCTGCCTGCTCGCCGCCTTCCTCCTGATCCGCAGCTTCCGCGAGACCACCCGCGGCGAGCGCACCCCGCTCGATCTCGCCGGAGCGTCGGTGCTCGCCGTCGGCACGGCGCTGCTCATCCTCGGCCTGCTCGAGGGCGGCAGCGCCTGGCCGTGGCTCTCCCCAGCGGGTGTCGGCGTCTTCGTCGTCGCGGCGCTCGCCTTCGCCGGCTTCGTCGCGATCGAGCGCAGGGCGGTCGCGCCGGTGCTGCCGCTCTGGGTGCTCACGCGGCGGGTGCTGCTCTCGACGAGTCTCGTCTCGGTGACGGTCGGCGCGATCACCCTCGGCGTCACCTCCTACTTCCCGACCTTCGCGCAGGGCGTCCTCGGCAGCTCCGCCCTCGGCGCCGGCTTCGCGGTCGCCGCGATGACGATCGGCTGGCCGGTGGCGGCGAGCCTCTCCGGCAGGCTCTACCTGCGGATCGGCTTCCGGCGCACGGCCTTCCTCGGGGCGGCGCTGGTCACGGTCGGCACCGGGCTGACGATCCTCCTCGGCGCCTCCTCGAGCCTCTGGGAGATCGCGGGCTTCTGCGTGCTGATCGGCGCCGGCATGGGCCTGGTCGCGACGCCGACGCTCATCCGCGCGCAGGCGAGCGTCGAGTGGAACGAGCGCGGCGTCGTGTCGTCGACCAACTTCTTCGCCCGCAACATCGGCAGTGCGATCGCCGTCGCGGTGTTCGGCGCGATCGTCAACGCCCAGGCCGGCGGCGGCGATCCGACGCCCGAGGGGCTCGCGGCCGGCACCCGCTTCGTCTGCATCGCGCTGACGGTCCTCGCGGTCGGGATGCTCTTCGCGGTCCGCGCGATGCCGAAGGACGACCCGCGGCCGACGAAGGCTCCGGCCGCGACCTCGGCGGAGTCCTAACGGGGAGAGCGGCGGGCGGCGGCGAGGGCCCGCAACCGGTCGACGTGCCCGCGCCGGGTGCGGTGGGTCCAGCGCTGCACCGGGTCCCCGAGTCCGGGGTGCCGCCGGAGCGTGTGCAGCGCGCGATCGAGGCGCCGCACCATGTCGGTCGCCGCGCCGAAGGGACGCGCCGAGATGCCGACCTCGAGGTGGCGGTCGTACACGATCCGGTGGCGCAGCCCCAGGTGCACGCTGATCTCGACGTCGTCGTGCACGTACGGGTCGTCGCGGTGCATCTCCCCCGCGATGTCCTGCCAGGCCGAGCGGCGGACGGCGCAGTTCGAGCCGAAGAGCGGCCAGTTGGCCAGCGCGGAGCCCATCAGCACGAAGTACGCGTCCATGTAGACGATGCGGGCGAGCGTCCGCGCCACCGGCCCGAGCTCGACGAAGCGGCCTGGGCCCGTCACCGCTCCGACGCTCGGATCGGCGAAGTGGGCCGCGATCCTCGCGAGCCAGTGCCGGTCGGGCTGCGAGTCCGCATCGAGCCGGGCGAGCACGTCGCCCTCCGCCTCGTCGAAGCCGTGGGCCGTGCTGGCCGGGATGCCGCTGCCGCCGTGCACGATGACCCGCGCACCCGCCGCGCGCGCCAGGTCGGCACTGTCGTCGGTGCTGCCGTCGTCGACGACGACGATCTCGAACGGGGCGAGGGTCTGCTCGGCGAGGAGGGCGAGCAGCCGCTCGAGGTGCCGGGCGTCGTCCTTGACGGGGACGACGACGGAGATGCGTCGGGAGTCCATCGGGACAGTCAACTCGATCCGGGCGCCCGCCCGGGCATCCGCCACGCCCACGACGCCGCCGACCGGCGTGTCAAGCGGGTCCCGCCCTCCGGGCCCTGGTGCTGGGATCGGGACCGAGGGGGCGCCGCGCCTCCTCGGAACAGGAGACGTCATGACCCAGGGACCCCGCGACTTCCGACCCACTCGCGCCGTCGTCACGGCCTCGGACTCCGGCATCGGCCGGGCCGCCGCTGTCGCCCTCGCCGAGGCGGGCATGGACGTCGGCATCACCTGGCACAGCGACGAGCAGGGCGCCCAGGACACCGCCGAGGAGGTCCGCTCGCACGGCCGCCGCGCCGAGGTCGCCCGTCTCGATGCGACCGAGCTCGACACGGTGGGCGACGTGATCGACGACCTGGCCCGGCGGCTCGGCGGGCTCGACGTCTTCGTCAACAACGCCGGGGGCGGCGGCGGCGAGGCCTTCCTCGAGCAGAGCCTCGACAGCTGGCGCGAGGTCGTGGCGCTGAACCTCGACGGAGCGTTCGTCGGCCTCCAGCGCGCCGCCCGGATCATGGTCGAGCAGGGCACCGGCGGCCGGCTGATCGGCGTCACCAGCGTGCACGAGCACCAGCCCCGCGTCGGCGCGGGCGCCTACGTCGCCGCCAAGCACGGACTCGGCGGACTGCTGAAGGTCGCCGCCCTCGAGCTCGGCAGCTACGGGATCACCGCCAACGCCGTCGCGCCCGGCGAGATCGCGACCCCGATGAACGACGCGGAGGACGTGGATCCGCACGGCATCGACCGCCCGGGCATCCCGCTCGGCCGCTCCGGCGACGCTCGCGAGATCGCGGCCGTGATCGCCCTCCTCGTCTCCCCCGCCGGCGCCTACATCACCGGATCCTCCTACGTCGTCGACGGCGGCATGCTGCAGATGGGCCCGCAGGCCGGCTCGCACCTCCTGCAGGACGACTGGCGGGACGCCTGAGCGGCCGACCATCGCGCCCGCCCGACCGGTACTCTCGAAGAGGTGCTCCGGCGGGCGGGGCGCTCGGACGAGGGTGCAGGTGACGCGCGTGTGGTTCCGCCGTCGACGCAGGTTCAAGATGGAGCCGTACGACCCTGACGAGAACCCGTCGCGCGAGCCCGTCTCGGTCGAGGAGGCCGCGGAGGAGGGCCTGCTGCTCGCCCAGTACGCGAGCCGGATGGCCGTGAAGAACCGCGTGCTGATGGACGGCCTGGCCGAGGGCGTCGCCTTCGACGTCCGGCACTACTCCGTCATCGCCGCCGCCGAGCTGGAGAAGCTCGCGGACGAGTCGGAGGCCGCGGCCGAGCGCCTGCGCGCCATCGCCGCGGACGCGACCCTGGTCGGCGGCCGCTCCGACCACGTGCACGACTACCGCTCGGCCGACATCGACAACCTCGACCACCGCGAGCGGCTCTCGCTGTCGGTGGCGGACTCCCTGCGCAAGCGTGCGCGGGACGAGCAGTACCTGGCCGCGCTCGTCGACGACGCCCGGCAGGACGCCTGGCGCGAGCTGTCGCAGTCGATCGAGGAGACCCTCGATCGGGCGCCGCTGATCGACGCGGACGCCGAGGAGTACCGCCGCGACCGCTCGGTGCGGATGGCGCTCGTCGTCGTCGACGACCTGGCGAAGCTGGCCGCCGAGCGCGGAGTCGCGCTCGAGGAGTGAGGTGTGCCCCAGCGGTCAGCGGAGACCGTCGGTCAGGCCCAGCCGGCGCGGAACGACTCCGTCGCCTCGGACGAGCGCTCGCGCACGGCCTCCAGCAGCTCGACCATCGAGGTGCTGCGCAGGAACGCGAGCCGGTCGAGCTCGGTGACCGGAGCGACTCCCGCGAGCTGCCAGGCGTGCGCGGCCGGGTCCTCGGCCAGCTCGACGACGGCGCCGTAGCGCTGCTCGACGAACTCGCTCGCGACCGCCAGCGCCGTCCGCACCGCCGATTCGGCGGAGCGCAGCAGCTCCTCGTGCTCCGGCGCCCACTCGAGCGGAGCCACGGGGCGCACCTCGGCCTTCGGGTACGGGTCGTCCTCGTACCAGCGGACGACCTCGAAGCGGTTCTCGCCGACGCTGTCGAGGGTGACGAACGACTCGGCGCCGTCGATGTTGAGGATGCGCGCGACCGTGCCGATCGGGAACCGCTGGTCGCCGCCGCCCACCTCCTGCCCGCGCTCGATCAGGACGACGCCGAAGGAGAGCGTGTCGTCCTCGAGCACGTCGCCGAGCATCCGCAGGTACCGCGGCTCGAACAGCCGGAGCGGGAGCGGCATGTGCGGCAGCAGCACGGAGCCGAGCGGGAACATCGGGAGGTCAGGCACGAGAACAGCGAACCACGTCGTGCGGGGAGCGGCCACTACGGGCTTCCGGGCGGCGGACGTGCTAGCGCCCGCGCGGTCGACGTGTGCACAACACCGTCCGTTAACCAGGAGGGAGGAAGATCCGCCCGTGACCGCTGAAGTGAACCTCGACCAGATCGTCTCCGAAGTGTCCGCGCGCCTGCGCACCCGCTTCCCCGACCGCCCCGCCGCCGAGGTGGAGTCGGCCGTCCAGAAGGAGCTCGACTCCCTCGCCGACCGCCCGGTCCAGGACTACCTCTCCGTCCTCACCGAGCGCGCCGCGAAGACCCGCCTGAAGAAGTCCCGCCCGGACGCCTGACCCCACAGCTCCACCGGCTCGGACCCCGACGACCGATCATCAGCTCGGGGGCGGAGTCCTTCCCGAGCGCGGCGGTCGGCGCCAGCCGGAGCACGCACCGCACGACATCGCGACGCCCCGCAGCGCGAGCGTGCAAAACTCCACCGGTGCTTCCGCGGGACCTCCTCTCGAGGCACCGCGGAAGGGGAGTGCGGATGTCGCAGAGCACGGTCCTGCAGACCACGGGACGTCCGGGTGCGGGCACCTCGTCGGGTGGAACGCACAGTCGGCGCGACATCCAGGGCCTGCGCGCCGTCGCCGTCGTCGCGGTGGTCCTCGATCACGTCCTGGCCTGGCCGTCGGGCGGATTCGTCGGAGTCGACGTCTTCTTCGTCGTCTCCGGCTTCCTGATCACCGGGCTCCTCCTCCGCGAGTGGGAGCGCTCGGGGCGCATCTCGCTCCTCGACTTCTCCGCGCGGCGCATCAAGCGGATTGTGCCGGCAGCGATCGTCGTCCTGCTCGCCACCCTCGCCGCGGCCGCGGCCCTGTACGGCTCGCGCCAGTTCGAGAGCGTCGCAGTCGACTCGCTCTTCGCCTTCCTCGTCACCGCGAACTGGCGCTTCGCCGCCATCGGGACGGACTACTTCCGGAGCGGGGACGCCGTCTCCCCGCTTCAGCACTTCTGGTCGCTGTCCGTCGAGGAGCAGTACTACCTGGTCTGGCCGGGGCTGATGCTCCTCGTCCTCTGGCTGACGGTCTCGGTCGCGCGACGCCCGGC
Source organism: Rathayibacter sp. VKM Ac-2835 (assembly GCF_013266705.1). Taxonomy (NCBI): domain Bacteria; kingdom Bacillati; phylum Actinomycetota; class Actinomycetes; order Micrococcales; family Microbacteriaceae; genus Rathayibacter; species Rathayibacter sp. VKM Ac-2835. The sequence continues at coordinate 365,573 of NZ_JABSNQ010000001.1, forward strand.
CTCCGCCGCTCGGACCGCGGTCGGGGTGGTCATCGGCCTCCTCACGGTGGCCTCCTTCGCCTGGGCGATGACGGAGTCGACGGCGAACCCGACCGTCGCCTACTTCTCGACCCTCAGCCGGGCGTGGGAGCTCGGCGCCGGCGCGATCCTCGCTGTGCTCGCCGGCCGGCTCGCACACCTGCCTGCCGCCGTGCGCCCGGTCCTCGCCTGGACCGGGCTGGCGGGCATCGGAGTCTCCTTCGCCCTGATCGACGACGAGCTCCCGTTCCCGGCCCCGTGGGCGCTGCTGCCCGTCCTCTCCACCGTCCTCGTCCTCGCGGCCAACAGCGGGACGCGGAGCCAGGCGACTCACCTCCTGCCACTGACGAACCGGGTGTCGACCTTCCTCGGCGACATCTCGTACTCGCTCTACCTGTGGCACTTCCCCGCCGTCGTCTTCGCCGGCTCCTTCTTCCCCGCGGGGTCGCCACTCCTCGTCGCGTCCTCGCTGATCGCGGCCCTCGTCCTGTCGATCGCGTCGTACCACCTGATCGAGCAGCCCGCGCAGGCGTCGCCTCTCCTGGCCGGTGGACGACGGCGGGAACGGCGTCAGGCGTGGCACACCTGGTGGGGCGTCTTCGGACCTCGGTTGAGGATCGGCGCCGTCGCAGCCCTCGCCGTCGCGACGATCGTCCCCGTCTCGATCGCCCTCACCCCGCCGCCGCCACCGCCCGCGGGCGCCGCCCCGGGGCCGCTCACGCCGACCGCATCGGCCGCGTCCGAGAGCCCAGCGGCGCCCGTCACCGCTGCGACGGAGCTCACGGGACGGATCGAGCAGGCGCTGGCATCGACGACCTTCCCCGAGTTCGACCCGCCGATCGCCGATCTCAGCACCGAGGCGCTGTTCTCGTCCGTCACGACTCCGGACTGCCTGGACATCACCACGACGCAGCAGAGCATCGATTGCGAGAGCGGCCCCACCGACACGGGCCTGGACGTCGTCGTGCTCGGCGACTCGTTCGCCATCGCCTGGTCGCCCGGCATCAAGGCCGCGCTCGAGCCGCTCGGCTACCGCATCCACCCGCTGACCCGCGGAGAGTGCCCCGCCTCCTTCGTGAGCGTGACTCACGGCACCGGCGCCGCCTACCCGGAGTGCGACGAGATCCACGAGTGGCGGCAGGAGCGGGTGGCCGAGATCGCACCGGAGCTGACGATCCTCGCCCAGTCCCACGGGACCATCCTCCGGATGACGTCGCCGGGCTCCCCCGCTGAGCACGCCGAGGAGCTCGCCGCCGGCCTCCGCCGGACCGTCGACGGCATCTCCTCGAGCAGCGACAGGATGATCGTGCTGTCCTCTCCTCCCGAGGGGAAGCAGATGCGCGAGTGCGCGACGGCCTTCGCCTCACCGGCGGACTGCGTGACCTCGCCGTCGCGCGAATTCGCCACCACGATCGCCGCGGAGAAGCGGGCCCTCGAGGGCAGTCCCGCCGAGCACGTCGATACTCTCGGCTGGTTCTGCGCACACCAGCGCTGTCCCGGCTTCGTCGGCACCACGCCGGTCCACGCCGACTCCAGCCACCTCACGATCCAGTACTCGACGATGCTCGCCGACGTCATCGCGGAGGCCGTGACGAGTGCTCCGACACCGTGAGGCGTCTCCTCCGCGGCGGCTCCACGAACGACGGAGGACGTCTCCGCCGCAGTGGGGAACGAGAGACGGACGTAGGGCGTACGGGACTTGAACCCGTGACCGACGGATTATGAGTCCGCTGCTCTGACCGGCTGAGCTAACGCCCCGCGGCACCCGAGGGAGCGGGACGGACCGTCAGGAGGCGGCTCGGCCTGCCGGAGCGGACGCTGCGTCGGCGGCCGGATCGGCCACCGGCTCCCCACGATACAGGCTCTCGAAAGTGCTGATCGTGCGGTTGATGTCGTGGGCGGCGACGATGCGGAGCGAGCTGCGCTTGAGGGCCTCGAGGCGCTCGGGCTCGGCCGTCAGGACGTCGGTGAGGCCGTCGGCGAGGGCCTGCGCGTTGCCGGGCTCGAAGAGGTGGCCGTTCTCGCCCTCGTGGACGAGGTGCGGGAGGGCCATCGCGTCGGCGGCGACCACGGGGAGGGCCGAGGCCATCGCCTCCATGGTCGCGATGCTCTGCAGCTCGGCGATGGAGGGCATCGCGAAGACGGTGGCGCGGCTGTACGCCTGCTTCAGCTCGGCGTCGGAGACGTAGCCGGCGAAGTGGACGCGGTCGGCGATGCCGAGGGTGGTGGCGAGCTGCTGCAGATTGCGCATCTGGTCGCCGCCGCCGACGATCTCGAGCTGCGCGTCGAGCGAAGGATCGAGCAGCGCTACCGCGCGGAGGAGGACATCGATGTGCTTCTCGCCGGTGACGCGCCCCACGAAGAGGATGCGGTTGGCGGTGCGCGGGGTGAAGTCGGGCGTGTAGTTGTCGGCGTCGATGCCGCAGGAGATGGCGTGCACGCCCTGCAGACCGGTGTACTTCTCGAGGAACTGCGCGGCCTTGCGGGTCGGCGTGGTCACGGCCTCGGCGCGGCCGAAGGTGCGGCGGGCGGCCCGCCACGCCATCGCCACGGCCTTCGCCTGGGCGGCCTTGGGCAGCAGCGTGAACTCGAGCATGTTCTCGGGCATGAAGTGGTTCGTGCCGATGATGCGGATGCCGCGCTTCGCCGCCTCCTGGCCCAGACCGCGGCCGACGATGACGTGCGACTGGAAGTGCACGACGTCGGGCTTCACCTCGTCGAGGATCCGCGCGCTGTTCTGGCGGATGCGGAAGGGCAGCGCGAAGCGCAGCCAGTCGTGCGGGTACCAGCGGAGGCTGAAGAGGCGGTGCACGATGATCCGCTGACCCTCGTGGCTCTCGACGCGGGTGCCGCTCCAGCCGTCGGCCGACGGCGCGACGACGTGCACCTCGTGGCCGCGCGCCTGAAGGCCGGCGGCGAGGCGCTCGGCGAACTTGGCGGCTCCGTTGACGTCGGGGGCGAAGGTGTCGCAGCCGATCACGACGGTCAGCGGGCGGCGGGCGGCGTCCGCCGGGGCGGGCTCACCGGTCGACGACTCGGGTCGTGACGCGTCGCGGGGATCTGACACGGAGTGGGTCCTAACGATGTCGTGTCGCTCGGAGGAAGGAGCGATCGGCGTGGGTTCGGGCGGGTGCACGGCGTCTCGAAGCGGTCCCAGTGTAGGCGCGGAGAGCGCCGGATCCGGGGATTGCGGCGCCTCGCGTCGGGCGGCTCAGCGGGCCTGCGGGTGGTGCTTCGCGAGGAGGAAGACGCCCCAGATGGCGACCACTCCCGCCGCGATGAAGAGCGGGATCGCCCACGGCGCGGCGTACTGCGCCTCGCCGAGGACGATGATGCCGATCGCCACGGCGACGAGCGGGTCGACGACGGTGAGACCGGCGACGACGAGGTCGGGCGGCCCGGACGCGTAGGCGTTCTGCACGAAGTAGCCGCCGAGCGCGGTCGCGGCCAGGAGCGCCACGATGCAGACGACGGTCAGCGGGTCGAACTCGCCGAACTTGATCCGGTTGAGGACGACCTTGGCGAGGGTGGCGACGAAGCCGTAGACGACGCCGGCGCCGAGGATGTAGAAGATGGCCCGGGCCTTCTTGCGGAAGACGCGGAAGGCGATGACGAAGATCGTCATCACGACCGCGAGGATCACCAGGATCGTGATCAGCTGCGACGTCCGGATCGACTCGTCGACCGCGTTGAAGGCGGCCACCAGCACGAAGACCCCGACGCCGCCGACGCAGAGCATGATCGCCCGGATCGAGGACGCGTTCAGCCGGACCTTGCTCACCCGGGCGTTGACGATCGCCGTGATGACGAGGGCGACGGCGCCGAGCGGCTGGACGACGATCAGCGGCGAGAAGCCGAGGCTGGTGAGCTGGAAGACGATCGCGAGCGCCAGCATCAGCGTGCCGATCACCCAGGACGGCCGGGAGAGCAGCGCGAACAGCTGCCCACCGCTCAGCCCGCTCGAGCCGGAGCGCTTGGAGAACCGCTCGACCTTGACGACTCCGCGGTGCTGGAACTGAGCGCCGAGGGAGAGGAAGACCGCCCCGACCAGAGCGATCGGGATGCCGATGAACTTCGCCGGGTCGTTCAGAAGGTCGGCGAGGTCAGTGGGCATGGGCACGACCCTACCCACGATCGATCCGCGCATCCTCCGACGCACGGGGGACCTCGGCTAACGAGCGGATGACGATCAGGACGGCCGTCCGCAGGGCCCGCGATACCCTGATCCCCATGGCCGTCCTCCCCATCCGCATCGCCGGCGACCCCGTCCTGCACTCCCCCGCCGCCCCCGTCACCGAGTTCGACGACGCGCTCCGCACGCTCGTCGCGGACATGTTCGAGACCATGGACACGGCGCCCGGCGTCGGCCTGGCCGGACCGCAGGTCGGCGTGCCGCTGCGGCTCTTCGTCTACGACTACGAGGCCGACGACGGCACGCCCCGCCGCGGCGTCGCGATCAACCCCGAGCTCTTCGTCACGCCGACGCCGCTCGGCGAGGCCGACGAGGACACCGAGTCCGAGGGCTGCCTGTCCTTCCCCGGCGAGCGCTTCCCGCTGCGGCGCTCCGAGCGCGCGATCCTGCGCGCGGTCGACCTCGACGGCACGCCGTTCGAGATCGAGGCGGAGGGCTGGTTCGCCCGCGTCTTCCAGCACGAGTTCGACCACCTCGACGGCGTCCTCTACACGGACCGCCTCGAGCACGAGTACGCCAAGCCCGTCGCGAAGATCACCCGCAAGCGCGGCTGGGGCGTGCCCGGCGTGTCCTGGACCCCGGGCGTCGAGCACCTCGAGGACTGAGTCGGCGAAGAGCTGAGCCGGGGCAGGACCGAGCCCGAGCGGCGAGGCAGGCCCTAGGCCAGGTCGACGCCGTGCACGCCGTTGTGGTGGCGGACGGTCGGGAAGGACGCGGTGACGCTGCGCCCGACACCGGGCGTGCGCTTCTCGACGACGTCGCCGCCGAAGAGGCCGGCCCGCTCGCGCAGCTCCGAGAGCGCGGGGCTGTCGATGCGGTCGGTGAGGGCGTGCAGATCCGCATCGACGGCGCTCGCGTCGGATTCGGCGCCGGCGTGGCGCTCGCGGTCGTCGTCGACCTCGACGCGCAGGCCGGTGGCGGTCCAGCGCGAGGTGATCCGCAGCTCGGTGCCGGTGCCGCCGGACTCGAGGGCCTCGTCGAAGGCGTACTCGAGCACGCGCATCACGGCGACGTCCGCGCCGTCCTGGAGCGGGAACGGCTCGCCGAAGGTCTCCTCCTGCACGACCAGGCCGCGCTCCCGGGCGCTTTCGATCAGGGAGGCCGTCCCGCCTGCCGCGGGCAGCTCGCGCGGATCGACCGCGGCGACCGTCGCGATGCGGCGCAGCTGGGCGAGCGACGCCTCGGCGGCGCTGACGGCCCGACCCGCGGAGCGCGAGGCCGCGGCGGGGTCGCGGTCGATCGTGAGCCGCACGCTCTCGGCCTCCTCCACCACCTTCGACGCGGCGCGGACGGCGAGCTGCTCGAGCTCGCCGACGATGCGCAGCCGCGCCTCCTGCTCCCGGACGGACAGCTCGAGGGCGACGGCGCGCGCCGCCTCCTCGGCCCGGCTGTCGAGCGCGCGGCGCTCGGCGGCGGCGGAGCGGCGCCACAGCACGATCGCCGCCGCCGCGACGATCAGGGCGAGGACGAGGACGACTTCGAGCACGACGGCCTCCGGGGCATCAGGGAACGGCGCGGGGGACGCCGGAGAGCGATGGTACCCGGGAGCGGGCGTCGGAGCCGGAGGCGCGACGGGGGCTTGCGGTTGCCCGGGCGACGCGGGCTCGCGGTCAACCCTCGCGGCGGCTCCGCGCGACGGTGAACTTCGCGCTGCGCTCGATGATCTTGGTCGGCCCGACGGAACGGCGCAGCTCGGCGGGGTGCGCGAGGTGCGAGTTGAAGACCGTCCAGAGCTCCCCGCCGGGCCGGAGGATGCGGCCGGCGGCCTGGATCATCCGGCGCGCGACGAGGTCGGTCACCGCGCCGTCGGAGTGGAACGGCGGGTTGCAGAGCACCACGTCGACCGATCCGTCGGCGAGCGTGGAGGCGTTGTCGTCGCGGAGCAGCCGGATGCGGTCGCCCAGACCGTTCGCCTCGGCGGTGGCACCGGCGGACTCGACGGCCGCGAGGGAGCTGTCGGTGGCGAGGACGTCGAGGTCCGGGCGGGCGCGGGCGAGGGAGGCGGCGAGGACTCCGGAGCCGCAGCCGAGGTCGACCGCCACTCCCCCGGGCAGGGCGGCCGGGTCGAGCGCGGCGAGCAGCGCGCGCGTGCCGAGGTCGAGCTTCGCGCCGGCGAAGACGCCCGGCAGCGCCACGACCTCGAGCCCGAGGTCGGCGAGACGGCGGCGCTCCGCGACGGCGGCGGCGGGCTGGTCCGCCTTCGCCTCGCTCGCGAGCAGCGCCCGCGACTTCTGCCGCGCGAGGCTGACGTCGATCCTGTCGTAGCGGCGTGCCAGCACCTCGTTCATGCCGAGCGACATGTGCTTGATCCGGCCGGCGCCGATGAGCTGCGCGGCGGGATTCGCGAGTGCGACCTCGGCCGCGACGGCGGCCAGGGCGTCGAGCGAGCGCGGAAGACGCAGCAGCACGATCTCGGCGCCCTCGACCGCCTGGGCGATCGAGTCGGCGATCGTGAAGGGCGCGAGCTCGATGCCGGTGGCGCGCACCGTCTCGGCATTGGCCGCGAGGGCGCGCTCCGCGACGATCGAGTCCTGGGCGGAGGAGACCGCCACGCCGTCGGCGGCGAGGGCCAGCGTCAGCGCTCCGAAGGCGTCGCCGACGACGGCGACCCGGGAGTGCCCCGCGGCGAGGTCGAGGAGGAGGCGGTCGCTCGCGTCGACCGCGACGAGATCGGGGGCCTCGACGTCGGGCCGGCGGCGGAGGAGGTCGAGGACGTCGTCGCGCATGGGGGCTCCGGTCGGGGTCGTGGCAGAGAGCACGGCGGACCGGTGGGGACGCGGGAACCCGGCAGGGAGACCGGGCCCGGAGGAACGACTCGCGGGCACGAAAAAGGGCCCAGGAGTGGAGTCCCAGGCCCTTCGCTCCCCGACTTGGACTCGAACCAAGAACCTACCGGTTAACAGCCGATTGCTCTGCCAATTGAGCTATCGAGGATCATCCGCTCGCCCGGAGGCGAACAGCGCGTGACTACTTTAGCAAAGTCTGCGCGAACTCCAAATCCTGGATCAGTAGCCGAGCGCCGGGTCGACGACGCCGAGCAGCTCGCGGCCCGCGGCGAACGCGGCGACGTTGGCGCGGACCCGCGCGGCGAGCAGCGGCGTCGTCATCTCCGGGGTGTCGGCGGAGTGCGGGGTGATCAGGCAGCGAGGCTCGCTCCAGAGCGGATGCCCGTCGGGCAGCGGCTCCGGATCCGTCACGTCGAGCGCGGCGCCGGCGAGCCGCCCCTCCGCGAGGGCGGTCACGAGGGCGTCGGTGTCGACGAGGCTCCCCCGGGCGACGTTGACCAGAACGGCCTCGGCCGGCAGCCGCCGCAGCAGCTCGGCGTCGACCAGCCGGGCGGTGCCGCCGGTCGCGGCGGCCGCGAGCACGAGGACGTCGGAGTCGCCGACCACGTCGGGCAGCTGCTCGGCGGTGACGGTGCGGTCGGCTCCGGCCACGGCGGCATCGGTCCGGCGCACCACGGTGACGTGCGCGTCGAAGACGCTCAGCAGCCGCAGGAGCTCGACGGCGATGCCGCCTGCGCCGACGACGACGACCCGCGCGCGGTGCAGGGTCCTGGCGCGCTTCGCTCCCCAGGAGTCGGCCCGGGCGCGCTCGGGCAGCGAGCGCAGCAGTGCGAGGGTCAGGGCGAGGGCGTGCTCGGCGACCGGTTCCGCGTAGGCGCCTTTCGCGCTGGTCCAGCGCAGGCCTCGATGCCCGGTGCTGCGGAGCACGGGCGCGAAGACGTCGACGCCCGCCCAGGGCAGCTGCACCCAGCGGATGCCCGGATGCTCCGCCAGGACCGCGGCGAGCTCGTCGGTGCGTCCGTAGGAGAGCCAGAGCAGCGCCTCGGCCTCCTCGACGCCGACGACGGTGCCGCCGCCCGCCTCGATCGCGTCGGCGAAGACCGGCTTCGGCCGGGGCAGGACGGCGACGCGCGGCGCGCTCATCCGGCGTCCTCCGCGGGCGCCGTGCGCGCGGCACGGGTGGCGTCGAAGCGCTCGAACTCCGCGAAGGCGGCGCCGAGCTCACGGACGTAGGGGTGCCGCGACTCGGTCAGAACCTCGAGCAGCGGGCCGTAGGCGATCACCTCGCCCTCGACCAGCACGGCGATCCGGTCGGTCGCCCGGCTGAGCACGTCGATGTCGTGGCTCACGACGACCGCCGCGAAGCCCTCCTGCCGGCGGAGATCCGTCAGCAGGTCGACGATCGACTCGCGGACGGTCGCGTCGATGCCCGAGGTCGGCTCGTCGGCGATCAGCACCTTCGGACCGAGCACGAGCGCGCGGGCGATCGCGACGCGCTGCCGCTGACCGCTGGAGAGCTCGTAGGGGAAGCGGTCGAGCAGGAACAGCGGCAGGTGCACGGAGTCGAGCAGCGTCGCCACGCGCACCGCCGCGCTCTTCGGGTCGTAGTGCCGGTCGCGGAGGAAGATCGGCTCGGCGATGAGCTCGGAGACGGTCAGCTCCGGGCGCAGCACCGCTCCGGCGTCCTGAGCGAGGTGCGCGACGTCGAAGGTGAACCGCTTGACCTCGCGGGCGGGCATGCCGCGGAGGCGGTGGCCGGAGACGGTGGCCTCGCCGCCGATGATCACCGGCCGCGTCCGCGCGCCGGCGCCGGCCGGGCCGTCGAGACCCTCGCCGCCGAGGACGCGCGCCAGCGTCGACTTGCCGGAGCCGCTGCCGCCGAGGATCCCGAGCACCTCGCCGGGCTCGACGCGGAGGCTGACCCCGCGCAGGGCGGTCCAGCGCCCGCTGATCCCCCGCGGCGGGTACTCGACGCTCAGGTCGTCGACGACGATGGGCGCCGAGGTGGCGGCTCGGCTCACGCCGTCCGCTCCGCCTCGACGATGCTGCGCAGGAGCTCGCGGCGCTCGGCCTGCTCCCCCGGGTCCGGCACCGGCAGCGAGGCCAGCAGCCGCTGCGTGTACGCGTGCTTCGGCGCGGACAGCACCTCCTCGCCGGTGCCTTCCTCGACCAGCTCGCCGCGGTAGAGCACGGCGATCCGGTCCGCGAGGAGGTCGACGACGGCGAGGTCGTGGCTGATGAAGAGCGAGGCGAAGCCGAACTCGCGCTGCAGCTCCGCGAACAGCTCGAGCACGCGCGCCTGCACCGAGACGTCGAGCGCCGAGGTCGGCTCGTCGGCGATCAGCAGCTTCGGCTCGAGCGCGAGCGAGCGGGCCAGGCTGGCGCGCTGGCGCTGACCGCCGGAGAGCTCGTGCGGGTAGCGGTCGCCGTAGGAGCGCGGCAGCTGAACCGCCTCGAGCAGCTCGTCGACCCGCTTCCGGGCGGCGCCGGCGTCGCGGGCTCGGCCGTGCACGATCAGCGGCTCGGCGACGCACTCGGCGATCGTCAGCAGCGGGTTGAAGCTCGAGGCCGGGTCCTGGAAGACGAAGCCGATGTCGCCGCGGACGGGGCGGAAGGCGCGCTCGCGGATGCCGCGCATCTCCTTGCCGAGCACCCGCAATGAGCCGCCGGTGACGGGGGTGAGCCCGGCGATCGCGCGGCCGATGGTCGTCTTCCCCGAGCCGCTCTCGCCGACCAGGCCGAGCACCTCCCCGGCACGGATGCGGAAGGAGACGCCGTCGACCGCGACGAAGCCGGGGCGGCCGAGCCGGCCCGGGTACTGGATCCGCAGATCCTCGGCGAGGACGAGCGTCTCCGCCTCCGGGGCGCCGGCGCGCTCGATGGCGCGCTCCTTCGCCCGGGCGACACCCTGGCCCACGTGCGGCACGGCGGCGAGCAGCGTGCGGGTGTACTCGGCCTTCGGCGCGGCGAACAGCTCGGCGACCGGCGCCTCCTCGACCAGCTCGCCCTGGTACATCACGGCGACACGATCGGCGAGGTCGGCGACGACGCCCATGTTGTGGGTGATCAGGACGATCGAGGTGCCGAAGTCGTCGCGGCAGCGGCGGAGCAGGTCGAGGATCTCGGCCTGCACGGTCACGTCGAGGGCCGTGGTCGGCTCGTCGGCGACGATCAGCCCCGGGTCGAGCACGAGCGCCATCGCGATGACGACGCGCTGCTTCTGCCCGCCGGAGAACTGGTGCGGGTAGTAGTCGACCCGCTTCTCCGGCTCGGGGATGCCGACGGTGCGGAGCACGTCGATGGCGCGCTGACGCGCCTCCTTGCGCGAGACGGAGGCGTGCGCGCGCAGGCCCTCCGCGATCTGCCAGCCGACGGTGAAGACCGGGTTCAGGGCGGTGCCCGGCTCCTGGAAGACCATGGCGACGTCGGTGCCGCGGAGCTCGCGCAGGCGCGACTTCGGCACCGAGACCACGTCGGTCGACGAGCTGCCGTCCTTCTTCGAGAGCAGGATGACGCCCGAGGCCGTCGCCGTCTCGGGCAGGAGCCCGAGGATCGACTTGGCCGTGACTGTCTTGCCGCTGCCGGACTCGCCGACGATGGCGAGCACCTCGCCGCGCTCGACCCGGAGGCTGACGCCGGCGACCGCGCGGACCGCGCCGCGATCGCTCGCGAAGGCGACCTCGAGGTCCTGGATGTCGACGATCGGCCTCGAGTCGGCGGAACGGGTGCCGTCGGCGGGTCGCTGGACGCTCATCGGGTCTTCTCCACTCCGGCGACGGGATCGTGTCCCGGCGTCTCCAGGCCGTCCGCGGGGAGGGTGCCACCCGGGACGACGGACGTCGCGGCGACGTCGCCGGAACCGGCGGCCACCGCGCGCCGACCGCGCAGGCGCGGGTCGGCGAGGTCGTTCAGGCTCTCGCCGACCAGCGTGATGCCGAGCACGACGAGGACGATGGCCAGGCCCGGGAAGACCGAGGTCCACCAGATGCCGCTGGTCACGTCGGACAGCGCCTTGTTGAGGTCGTAGCCCCACTCGGCGGCCGAGGTCGGCTCGATGCCGAAGCCGAGGAAGCCCAGTCCCGCGAGGGTGAGGATCGCCTCGGACGAGTTGAGCGTGAAGATCAGCGGCAGCGTGCGGGTGGCGTTGCGCAGCACGTGCTTGAACATGATCCGCGGGGTCGACGCTCCGATGACCTTCGCCGACTCGACGAAGGCGTCGCCCTTGATCCGCACCGTCTCGGCGCGGATCACCCGGAAGTACTGCGGGATGTAGACGACCGTGATCGAGACCGCGGCGGCGAAGATGCCCGACCAGAGGTTGGACTGCCCGCCGGAGATCACGATCGACATCACGATCGCGAGCAGCAGGGTCGGGAAGGCGTAGATCGCGTCGCAGATCACGACGAGCACGCGGTCGAGCCAGCCGCCGAGGTAGCCGGAGACGAGACCGAGGAAGACGCCGAGGAAGATCGACAGCACGACGGCGACCACGATGACGAGGAACGCCGTCTGCGCGCCCCAGATCACCCGCGAGAGCACGTCGTAGCCGCCGACGGTGGTGCCGAGCAGGTGCTCCGCGCTCGGCGGCTGCTGCGCGCCGAACGACTCGGTGCCGGTGCGCAGCTGCGAGTAGCCGTAGGGGGCGATCAGCGGGGCGAGGGCCGCGACGAGGAGGAACACGCCGGTGATCACGAGACCGGTGACGAGCATCCCGCGCTGCAGGCCCACGCTCTGCCGGAGCTGGTGGACGACCGGCAGCCGGTCGATGAGGCGGCGGCGCGGGCGCGCCGGAGGGGTGGTGCTCATGGGTCAGTACCTCACTCGCGGGTCGATGAGCGCCGCGATGACGTCGACGATGAAGTTGGTCAGCGCCACGATCACGGCCAGCAGGGCGACGATGCCCTGCACGGCGACGAAGTCGCGCGCCTGGAGGTACTCGGCCAGCTGGAAGCCGAGGCCCTTCCACTCGAAGGTCGTCTCGGTGAGCACCGCGCCGCCCAGCAGCAGGGCGATCTGCAGGCCGATGACGGTGATGATCGGGATGAGCGCCGGGCGGTACGCGTGCGTGCGGACCAGGCGGAACTCGCTCACTCCGCGCGAGCGGGCGGCATCGACGTAGTCGGTGCCGAGGGTGCCGATCACGTTGGTGCGCACGAGGCGGAGGAAGATGCCGGCGGTCAGCAGGCCGAGCGCGACGGCCGGCAGCACGGCGTGCGAGAGCACGTCGGCGACGGCGGCGGGGTCGCCGGTCTGGATCGCGTCGATCAGGTAGATGCCGGTCTTGTTCTCGAGGAACTGCAGTGAGAGCTCGGTGTTCGTCGTCGCGCGACCGGCGACCGGGAACCACTTCAGCCAGACCGAGAAGACGAGCTTGAGCAGCAGCCCCGCGAAGAAGACGGGCGTCGCGTAGCAGAGGATCGCGAAGATGCGCAGGACCGCGTCGGGCGTGCGGTCGCGGTGGTAGGCGGCGAGCATCCCCAGCGGGATGCCGACGAGGAACGCCACGATCAGGGCGTAGAAGGCGAGCTCGACGGTCGCGGCGCCGTAGGTGACCAGCACCTCGGTGACCGGGCGGTTGTCGCTCAGGGTGGTGCCGAAGTCGCCGCGCAGCAGGTTGCCGAGGTACTCGAGGTACTGCACGATCAGCGGGCGGTCGTAGCCGGCGGCGGCCACGCGCTCGGCCAGCTGGTCGGCGGTGAGCCGACCGCCCAGCGCCGCGGTGATCGGGTCGCCCGTCGAGCGCATGAGCAGGAACACCATCGTCACGAGGATGAAGACGGTCGGGATGATGAGCAGGAAGCGGACGAGCAGATAGCGCCCGAGTCCTCCTCCGGAGCCGCGCGGTCGCCGGGTGGGCGCCGTCGCCGCAGCCGTCGTGGCTGTCGTCACGTGATGCCTTTCGTGGAGAACGGCCGGCGCCTCCCGGGTGGGGAGGCGCCGGCCGGAGGGGTGGATCAGCCCTTGCTGAGCGCCGCGTAGCGGAACTTGAACGAGGCGTCGAGGGTGTCCTCGGCTCCGCTCACGGTGCTGCCGACGATCGCGACCTGCGAGCCCTGGAGGTAGGGCAGGGTCGACAGCTGCGCCGCGACCTTGTCCTGGATCTCCTCGATCAGCGCGGTGCGCGCATCGGCGTCGGTGGTGGAGACCTGCTCGGCGATCAGGCTCTGCACGTCGGCGTCGTCGAAGTGGTTCGCGAGGAAGTTCTCCTTGATGAAGAACGGCGACAGGTAGTTGTCGGCGTCGGAGTAGTCCGGGAACCAGCCGAGCTGGTACGCCGGGTAGACGTCGCTCGAGCGGTCCTTGGAGTACTGGACCCACTCGGTCGTCTGCAGGTTGACGGTGAACAGGCCGGTCGACTCGAGCTGGTCCTTGATCAGCGCGTACTCGTCGCCCGAGGACGGACCGTAGTGGTCGTTCGAGTACTGCAGGTTGAGGGTGACCGGGGTGGTGACGCCCGCGGCCTGGAGCGTGGCGGCCGCCTTGTCGGCGTCGACACCGCCCTGGCCGTCGCCGTAGAGGCCCTTGAGGGACTCGGTCGCGCCGGTGAGGCCCTGGGGGACGTAGGAGTACAGCGGGGTGTAGGTGCCCTTGTAGACCTGGTCGGCGATCTCCTGGCGGTCGATCAGATCGGCCGCGGCCTGGCGGACGGCGAGCGCCTTGGCCGCGTCGGCCTCGGCGGTCGTCGCGCCGAACGGCTGCGTGTCGAAGTTGAAGACGATGTAGCGGATCTCGCCGCCGGGGCCGTCGACGACCTTGACGGCGTCGTTCCCGCGGAGGTCCTCGACGTCGGTCGCGGAGAGGCTCCGGTACGCGACGTCGATGTTGCCCTCCTGGATGTCCAGCTTGAGGTTCGAGCTGTCCGCGTAGTACTTGACGTTGACGGTGCCGGTCTTCGCCTCGCCGAGGACGCCCTGGTAGTCGTCGTAGGCCTTGTACTGGATGAGGTTGTTCACGTCGTAGTTGGCGATCGTGTACTGCCCGGCGAAGGCGTCTCCAGAGACGATGTCCGCGTCGGCGGTCAGCGCGTCGGCCGAGAAGACCTCCTCGTCCACGATCGGGCCCGCGGGGCTCGACAGGATCTGCGGGAAGGTCTGGTCGTTCTCCGACTTCAGCGTGAAGACGACGGTGGTGTCGTCCGGCGCAGCGACGCTGTCGAGGTTCGCGAGGAGCGACGACGGGCCGTTCTCGGCCGCGATGGCGACCTGGCGGTCGAAGGAGAACTTGACGTCCGAGGAGGTCAGGTCGTGGCCGTTGGCCCACTTCAGGCCGTCCTTGAGCGTGACCGTGTACTCGGTCGGCGCCGTGAACTCGGCCGACTCGGCGATGTCGGGCTCGACGTCCGGGCTGCCGTAGGGGGTGTTCATCAGGAACGGGAACACCTGGTTCATCACGGCGAAGGAGCCGTTGTCGTACGAACCGGCGGGGTCGAGCGTGGTGATCTTGTCGGTGGTGCCGATGGTGAGCGTGCCGCCGGCGGCGCCGCCGGTCGAGTCCCCGCCGCCGGCGGAGCAGCCCGCCAGCACGAGCGCGACCGCGGCGAAGCCTGCTGCCGTGCCGAGTGCTCGCGAACCGCGAGTGAATCCGGATGTCATCTCCGTCTGCCTCTTCCTGTCAGAAATCGGATGCGGACCTCGGCGTGGAACGCGGTCCCGCGGCGCAGAGTCCGTCTCGCACGGGGTCCGTGCGGAGCGGTGTCGATCCGGCGCACTGTCCTTCAGGCGCACGGTGTTCTCTGGGCGCACGGGGGCCACGACGCTGAGCGCCCGCATTGCTGTTCCTCAGTGGTAACACATGCGGAAGCGCTCTCCGAACCGGCGGGAGCCGTCCGGCCGTTTCTTCACACGACTGCAACACGTCCCTCATCGAGGGCACGCGAGGCTCGCGGCGCCGTCACTCGGTGCGCAGGGCCCGCTTCTCGCGCTCCAGCTCGACCAGGCGGACCTGCACGGCGCGGGACAGCACCGGATCGGTCGAGGCGCGCTGCAGGGCGCCGCGCAGCTCCGCGATCTCGCGCAGCAGGTCGCGCTCGATCAGCGAGATCGCGACGTCCTTCGAGTAGCGGGCGAGGCCCGCCTCGTCGGCCGCCGGGATGGGCGCCACGGCGAGCTGGTGCACGAGCGAGGCGAACGGCCCCGGAACGTCGGCCGCCACGTGCTCGACCCAGTCGCGGTCCTGCGCGCGCTCGAGGTTGGCGACGACGGCGTCGCGGACGACGCGGAGGGTCTCGTTGGTGACCGCGGCGTGCGCGGCCCGGGCGAGCAGCGCCTCCCCCATCACCTGGGGCAGCTGCAGCATGGCCATCAGCGCCTCGCGCTCGATCCGCGTGACGACGTCGACCGGGAGGTCGGCGATCCTGGCGCCAGCCGGCGCCTCCGGGGCGTCCTCCTGCGGGCGCTCCTCGCGCCCGCCCGGCGCGTTGCGCGCGCGCGAGCCGGCGGAGCGGACGGCCGAGTTGACCTCGGACATGTCCAGGCCGAGCATCCGGGCCAGCTCGCGCGAGTAGCCGGGGCGCAGCGCCGGGTCGCGGATCTCGGCGACGACCGGGGCGGCGGCGCGCAGGGCGGCGATCCGGCCCTCGACCGTGTCGAGGTCGTAGCGGGCCAGCAGCTGCCGGATGACGAACTCGAACATCGGCTTCTTGTCGTCGATGAGGCGGCGGACGGCGTCGTCGCCGCGGTTGAGCCGCAGGTCGCAGGGGTCCAGGCCCTCGGGCGCGACGGCGACGAAGGTCTGCGCGGCGAAGCGGTGCTCCTCCTGGAACGCGCGCATGGCCGCCTTCTGGCCGGCGGCGTCCGGGTCGAAGGTGAAGACGACCTCGCCGACCCCGCTGTCGTCGCCGAGCACCCGGCGAAGGACCTTGATGTGGTCGACGCCGAAGGAGGTGCCGCAGGTCGCGACCGCCGTGGTGACGCCCGCGAGGTGGCAGGCCATCACGTCGGTGTAGCCCTCGACGACGACGACCCGGTGACCGCGGGAGATGTCGCGCTTGGCCAGGTCCAGCCCGTAGAGCACCTGCGACTTGTGGTAGACGGGCGACTCGGGGGTGTTCAGGTACTTCGGGCCCTTGTCCTCCTCGAGGAGGCGGCGCGCGCCGAAGCCGACGGTCTGACCCGTCACGTCGCGGATCGGCCAGACGAGCCGGCCGCGGAAGCGGTCGTAGACCCCGCCGCGGTTGCTGCTGCTGACGAGGCCCGCCGTGGTGAGCTCCTCCTCGGAGAAGCCGCGTCGCTTGAGGGCGGTGGTCAGACCGTCCCAGCCGTCGGGGGCGAAGCCGACGCCGAAGCGGTCGGCGGCCGCGCGGTCGAAGCCGCGCTCGCCGAGGAAGCGGCGCCCGACGTCGGCGCCGGGGGTGGCGAGCTGCTCGCGGAAGAACTCCTCGGCGGCGTTGTTCGCGGCGATGAGGCGGGCGCGTCCGCCGGTCTCGGGGGCCTGGCCGCCGCCCTCCTCGTACTGCAGCGGGAAGCCGATGCGACCGGCGAGCCGCTCGACGGTCTCGCTGAAGGAGGTGTGGTCCATCTTCATGACGAAGCTGTAGACGTCGCCCGATTCCTGGCAGCCGAAGCAGTGGTAGAAGCCGGCCTGGGGGCGCACGTGGAAGCTCGGGCTGCGCTCGTCGTGGAACGGGCAGAGCCCCTTCAGCGAACCGACGCCCGCCGACTTCAGGGTGACGTACTCGCCGACGACGTCCGCGATGTTGACCCTGGCCTTGACCTCCTCGACATCCGTCTGTCGAATCCGAGGCATGCCCCCCATCGTATCCGCCGCCACCCGCCCCTCGGCCGAGTGCGCCGTTTCCGCCCCGCCCGCCGATCGAGCTGCCGCGGACCGCGGCGCCGTGCATGCCGGTCGAGTAGCCGCGGACCGCGGCGTGTCGAGACCCGCCCTCCGCACACGTCGGTCTCGATACGGTCGCTCCGCGCCCTACTCGACCAGCATGCGAGGGCGGCCTACGGCCAGGGGACCGCTCATGTCGTCGTGCGCAGCACGCGACCCGCAAGCAGGAAGACTCGCGGCCTCGTCGTTCGAAGCACGCGACCAGCAAGGACCGCCCTTCGCGCGGGCACGGCGGAGCCGAACGGGTGATCCGCGTGCCAGCGGATCGCGCTAGGCGTTCGCGCCCCGCTCTGCGGAACGCACCACCCCGAGGAGCCGACCGCGCGGACGCCGGGCAGGGACCGGCGTCCGACGTGAGCGGGGCCGCGACCCGCTCACGTCAGTGGCACAGCCGCTCGAACCAGCTCAGGGCGCTCTGGTCGGTGAGGTTGGCGACCTGGTCGACGACGACCCTGCGGCGGGCGTCGTCGGTGCCGGCGGCGTTCCAGTCCTCGGCGAAGCCGGCGTCGAGGGCGCCGGCGCCGCGCTCGAGGAGGGTGTCGGCGAGGCGGGTGAGGACCTCGCGCTGCTGGGCGTAGATCGGCTGGCGGGTGTTCCGCGACATCACGAAGGTGGCGACGATGCCCTTGAGGACGGCGATCTCGGCCTGCTGCTCGCGGGGGACGACGACGTGGCCGCCGAAGCGGACGAGGTCGGGGTGGGAGTAGGCGTCCCGGGTGGCCTCGGTGGCGGAGGCGGCGAAGCGGCCGATGAGCTGGCTGGTGAGGTTCTTCAGCCGGGCCTGGTCGCGGCGGGAGCCGTCCCAGGAGTCGACCCAGACGTCGAGCGAGTCGAGGCGGTCGAACGCGGCGACGAGCTCGTCGTGGCCGATCTCGCCGCCGACCCAGGAGTGCATCGACTCGACGAGGTCGTCGTGATCCACGCGGGAGCCGAGCGCGGCGACGTCGATGTAGCCGGAGAACACGGCGTCCTCGAAGTCGTGGACCGAGTAGGCGATGTCGTCGGAGAGGTCCATCACCTCGGCCTCGATGCAGCGGACTCCCTCGGGGGCGCCCTCGCGCATCCAGGTGAAGGCGGGCTCGTCGTCGGCGTAGAAGCCGTACTTGGCGCGGCCGGACGGGTCGGCGACCGAGCGGGTGTCGGGCCACGGGTACTTGCAGCTGGCGTCGAGGCTCGAGCGCGTGAGGTTCAGGCCGTAGGGGCGGTCGTCGCCGCCGAAGACCTTCGGCTCGAGGCGGGTGAGCAGCCGGAAGGTCTGCGCGTTGCCCTCGAAGCCGCCGATCGACTCGGCCCAGGTGTTGAGGGCCCGCTCGCCGTTGTGCCCGAAGGGCGGGTGGCCGATGTCGTGCGCGAGGCAGGCGGTGTCGACGACGTCGGGGTCGAGGTCGAGGCTCGTGGCGAGCTCGCGGCCGATCTGGGCGACCTCGAGCGAGTGGGTCAGCCGGTTGCGGGCGAAGTCGACACCGGCGGTCGGGCTGAGCACCTGCGTCTTCGCCGCGAGGCGGCGGAGCGAGCTGGAGTGGAAGAGCCGGGCGCGATCGCGGGCGAAGTCGGAGCGGCGGGTGCTGTGGTCCTCCGGCAGGAACCGCTCGACGTCGACGAGCGAGTACCCCCAGAGCGCGCGATCATCCACCGCTGTGGTGGATCTCGGCGGCCGAGACGGCGTCGCGCTGGTCGGCGTTCAGCTCGCGGGACTCGAGCCAGCGGTCGGGCAGCGACGGCGTCTTCGGCGAGCCGGCGCGGCCGCGCTGGCCCTCGGCCGCCTCGCCGGGGTACGGCACGTCGGGATCGAGGGTGGCGAGCAGCTCGTCGAGCTCGGCGAGGGTGACCACGGAGGCCATCCGCGCGCGCAGGTCGCCGCCGACCGGGTAGCCCTTGAAGTACCAGGCGACGTGCTTGCGGATGTCGCGGCAGCCGCGCTCCTCGCTCTCGAAGAACTCGCAGATCAGCTGGGCGTGCCGGCGGAAGGCCGTGGCGACCTGGCCGAGGGTGGGCGTGAAGCGCTCGTCCGAGCCGGCGAACGCGGCGGCGAGGTCGCCGAAGAGCCACGGGCGGCCGAGGCAGCCGCGCCCGACGACGACGCCGTCGCAGCCCGTCTCGCTCATCATCCGCAGCGCGTCCTCGGCCGACCAGATGTCGCCGTTGCCCAGCACCGGGACGCTCGAGATCGCCTGCTTGAGGGTCGCGATCGCCGACCAGTCGGCCTGGCCGCTGTAGAACTCGGAGGCGGTGCGCGCGTGCAGCGCGATGGAGGCGACTCCCGCGCCCTCCGCCGCCCGGCCGGCCTCGAGGTAGGTGAGGTGGTCGGAGTCGATGCCCTTGCGCATCTTGACGGTCAGCGGGACGTCGCCCGCGGCCCGCACCGCGCCCTCGACGATCTGCCGGAACAGCGGGAGCTTCCACGGCAGGGCCGCTCCCCCGCCCTTGCGGGTGACCTTGGCGACGGGGCAGCCGAAGTTGAGGTCGATGTGGTCGGCGCGGTCCTCCGCGACGAGCATGGTGACCGCCTCGGCGACCGTCTTCGGGTCGACCCCGTAGAGCTGGATCGAGCGGACCTTCTCGCTCGGGTGGTGGCGGATGAGGCGCATCGACTCCGGGGTGCGCTCGACGAGCGCGCGGGACGTGATCATCTCGCTCACGTACAGGCCGTTCCCGAACTCGCGGCAGAGTCGGCGGAACGCCGTGTTGGTGATCCCGGCCATGGGCGCGAGGACGACGGGGGCGTCGAGTTCGAGGGGGCCGATCCGGAGCGCCGGCGCGGTGCGCGCGGGCGGGGCGGCCATGAGAGTGGAGGACATCGGTATCGATTCTCCCAGATCCTGTGTTGGGGAAGGCGAACGAGCGGAGAGGTGGGGACGGATGGACGGGAACGGCACTGTGGAGAACGGCACCGTGGAGAACGACACCGTGGAGAACGGCACCGTGGAGGACGGACCGGCGCGGTTCGAGGCGGACGCGCGTGAGCGTGGACTCGACGTCGAGATCGTCGACCGCCCGGAGGCCGGGAGCCTGGCCGAGGCGGCCGCGCTGCTGGGCATCGAGCCCGGCTCGATCGTGAAGTCGCTGGTGGTGAAGCGCCACGACGGCGGCTTCGTCTTCGCGCTGGTGCCCGGCGGGCGGCAGATCTCCTGGCCGCTGCTTCGCGCGGTGGTCGGCGTGAACAAGCTGCGGCTGCCGGACGAGTCGGTGGCCCTGAAGGCGACGGGCTACCGCCGCGGCACCATCACGCCGATCGGCTCCACCACCGCCTGGCCCGTCGTCGCAGACGAGCGGATCGTCGGCCGCCGGATCGCGATGGGCGCAGGCACGAGCGGCCGGAGCGCCTTCGTCGAGGCGGACGCGCTGATCGCCGCCTACGGAGCGACCGTCGCCGACATCACGGTCGAGGAGCCCGCTCGCTGATCGCGGGAGCGGCAGGCGCCGGCACCGCGCAGACCCCGTCCTCGCAGATCGGCACGTCCGCGGCGCCGAGCATCTCGAACGGCGCGACCGGCGCTCGATCGGTCACGAGACGACCGCCCGCTGCGACAGCACGTGCTCGAGCACCTCGGTGAACGCGGTCGGCTCCTGCGCGCCCGAGACCCCGAAGCGGCCGTCGAGCACGAAGAACGGCACGCCGTTGATCACGTACTCGCGGGCCTGCGCGATGTCGGACTGCACGTCGGCGAGGTGCCGCTGCTCGTCGAGCGCGCGCCGCACCTCGTCGGCGTCGAGGCCGACCTCCGCTGAGAGGGCGGCCAGGACGTCGGAGTCCGCGAGGTCGCGCCCCTCGACGAAGTAGGCCCGGAGCAGCCGCTCCTTGAGCTCGAGCTGCAGCCCGTTCGCCTTCGCGTGGTGCAGCGCCTGGTGCGCCCGAACGGTCTTCACGTGCACGACCGACTCGAAGTGGTAGTCGAGGTCGACGCCCGCCGCGATCGCGGTCACCGAGTCGAGCATCTGCTGCGCCTGCTCGAGCGGGACGCCCTTGTGCTGCGCGAGGAACTCGGCCGTGCCGCCGCGGTAGTCCTCCGGCGTCTCCGGCGACAGCTCGAAGCTGCGATACTCGACCGCGACCTCGGGCGCGTCGGGGTTCGCGGCGCGGAACGCCGCCAGCCCCCGCTCGAACTTCCGCTTGCCGATATAGCACCAGGGGCACGCGATGTCGGACCAGATGTCGACGGTGATGGGGGTCTGCGCTTCGCTCACTCCGAGGACAACCGCCGCCGCCGGGAGCTATTCCCGGAGGACCCGGACGAGCTCGTCGACGTCGGACTCGTCGTTCCAGAGGTGGAAGGCGACCCGCAGGCGCCCGCCGCGGCCCGAGACGCGCAGCCCTGCGGCCTGCAGGCGCGCCAGGTCGGCGCCGTCTTCGTCCGGCCAGGAGACGATCGACCGGTGCTGCGGCGGCCGGTCGAGGCGCTCGCAGAGCTGATCCCCCAGCCCGGAGGCGCGCGCCCAGACGGCGGAGAGATCGAGGGAGCGGAACAGCTCGAGCGACGCCTCCGCCCCGACGAACGCCTGCCAGGCGGGCGAGACGTCGAAGCGGCGGGCGTTCTCGGCCAGGTGCATCGCCGGTCCGTAGCAGGAGGACCAGACGTCCTCCCCCGAGTACCAGCCGGCCTGCACCGGCAGCAGCTCGGCCGCGTACTCCGGCGAGACGGTGAGGAAGGCGACACCGCGCGGCGAGCAGAGCCACTTGTAGGCGTGGGTGAGGGTCGCGTCGAAGCGGGAGGCGTCGACCGGCAGCACGCCCGCCGCCTGGGTCAGGTCGCAGGCCGTGCGCACACCGTGTCGGGCGGCGGCCTCGACGACCGCATCCAGATCGGCGAGCGCCCCGCTGCTCGACTGCACGGCCGAGAAGACGACGAGGTCGTCGGCGTCCTCGATCGAGTCCGCCAGCGCCTCCAGCGGCACGGAGCGCACCACGACGCCGCGGTGAGCCTGGGCGAGGAAGGGGAAGACGATCGAGGAGAAGTCTCCGTCGATGCAGAGGACGTGCGCGCCGTCCGGGAGCGAGGCCGCGAGGACGGCCGCCATCGCCGAGGTCTGCGAGCCGATCGCGACCCGGTCGACCGGCACTCCGGCGATGTCGGCGAAGGCGGCGCGCGCGCGCTCGGCGACGGCGCCGTAGCCCGCGGCGGTGTTCTCGCCGGCGGACCACTCGTCGAGATCGGCGCGCAGCGCGTCGGCGGTCGCGCGCGGCGGCAGCCCCAGCGTGCAGGCGTTGTGATAGCCGCGGGCGCCGGGGAACAGCGCTCGGAGATCGGCGGGGGCCGGAGGTGCGGTGCTCACCCTCCGAGGATCCCCCTCGGCGCCCGGATCGCCAACCTCGCGGCGGCTCCGGGCGCGTCGTGCGTCACCGTGCCGCGAGGGCGTGCGCCTGCTCGATCAGCGCGACCACGGCTCTCGCCTCGCGGACGTCGACCGGCGACGGGGCCCCGTCGAGCAGCGTGCGGGCGACTCCGGCGAGGAAGGCGGCGTAGTGCCCGCGCTCGCTCGGGACGGCCGCGCTCCCGTGCTCGTCGACGAGCACTCCCTCCGCGCCGGCGGGGACGACGCCGAAGTCCTCGTCCAGCGGAGTCGCACCGCCGCTGCGCAGCGCGCCCTCCTGCGGGTCGAGGCCGTCGACCGAGAAGGCGGCGCGCGTCCCGAGCACCCGGAAGCGAGGTGCGCAGGCGCGGGCGACCCGGCTCATCGTCAGGTGCGAGCGCACGCCGGACTCGTGGAGCAGCGAGACGAAGGCGTCGTCCTCGCTCGCACCGCCCTCGTGCACGACGCGGGTCTCCGCGGCGGTGACGACGGCCGGGCCGAAGAGCACCAGAGCCTGGTCGACGAGGTGGCTGCCGAGATCGAAGAGGATGCCGCCGCCCTGCTCCGGCCCGATCGCCGTCTGCCAGCGGCCGGTCTTCGGGGCGCTCCAGCGCTCGAAGGTCGACTCGAAGCGGATCACGTCGCCGAGCGCGCCCTCCGCCAGGAGCCTGCGCAGGGTGAGGAAGTCGGCGTCCCACCGGCGGTTCTGGAAGACGAAGACGGGCGCCCCGCCCGCCTCGGACGCGGCGAGGATCGCGTCGACGTCCGCCGTGCTCGGCGCGAACGGCTTGTCGATCACCACCGCGACTCCGGCGGCGAGCACCTGCTCGGCCTGCTCGCGGTGCACGGAGGGCGGTGTCGCGAGGACGACCAGGTCGGGCCGCTCAGCGAGCACCTCGTCGAGCCCGGCGACGATCCGCGCGCCGGGATGCGCGTCCGCCGCCGCCGCCGCTCGCTCGGGGTCGCTCGTCGAGATCGCGACCAGCGCGACGTCCGGTTCCGCCTCCAGGAACGGAGCGTGGAAGACGCGGCCCGCGAGCCCGTAGCCGACGAGTCCGACGCGGACGGTCCCACCCCCGGTCATGCCGACGCCCCCGGCACGTCGACCGCGCCGCCGAAGCGGCGGGTGCGGCCGGCGTAGTGCTCGATCGCGCCCCAGAGGTCCTCGCGGGTGAAGTCGGGCCAGAGCCGGTCGAGGAAGACCATCTCGGCGTAGGCGCTCTGCCAGAGCAGGAAGTTGCTGGTGCGCTGCTCGCCGGAGGAGCGCACGAAGAGGTCGACGTCCGGCATGTCCGGCAGATAGAGCGCCTTGCCGATCGTCTTCTCGGTGATGCCGGACGGCTTCAGCCGGCCGGCCGCGACCTCGGCCGCGATCCGCTGCACCGCGTCGGCGATCTCGGTGCGGCCGCCGTAGTTGACGCACATCGTCAGCGTGAGGACGTCGTTGCCCGCGGTCAGCTTCTCGGCGTACTGCAGCTCGTTGACGACCGACGCCCAGAGCCGGGGCTTCCGGCCGGCCCAGCGCACGCGGACGCCCCACTCGTTGAGCTGGTCGCGGCGGCGGTGCAGCACGTCGCGGTTGAAGCCCATCAGGAAGCGCACCTCGTCGGGCGAGCGCTTCCAGTTCTCGGTCGAGAAGGCGTAGACGCTGAGGTGCTTCACGCCGATCTGGATCGCTCCCGCGACCACGTCGAGCAGCGACGCCTCGCCGCGCTTGTGGCCCTCCACCCGCGTCAGCCCACGGGAGTTGGCCCAGCGGCCGTTGCCGTCCATCACGATCGCGACGTGCTCGGGGACGGCCTTGCGCGGCAGCTCCGGCGGGTGCACGCCGGTCCAGTCGAGGGGGCGGAACGCCACGGCGTCCTTGTGGGTGAAGGGCTTCATCGGGTGACGTGCTCCAGAGATCTCAGTCCGCGCTCGAGGTGCCACTGGGTGTAGGCGGCGACCACGCCGCTCGCTCGGGAGCGGGTCGAGGGCTCCGTCGTCTCGGCGTGCCCCCAGTCTCCCGTGAGCAGGGCGCCGAGGAGGACGACCACCTCGGGGGCGACCCGCGGGGCGCCGGGCGGCGTGCAGTCCTCGCAGACGACCCCGCCGAGCTGGACGACGACCGCGCCGTGCGGGCCGGGCGCACCGCAGCGGGCGCAGTCCTCGAAGCTCGGCGCCCAGCCGGCGATCGAGAGGGCGCGCAGCAGGTAGGAGTCGAGGGTGAGCACCGGCTCGTGCTCGTGCTTCGAGAGCGAGCGCAGGGCGCCGACGAGCAGCAGGTACTGCTGCAGCGAGGCGTCCGCGTCGGTGAGCCGGTCGGCCGTCTCGACCATCGCGCTCGCCGCGGTGTAGCTGTCGTAGTCGGCGGCGATGATCGCGCCGTAGGCGCCGAGCGACTCGGCCTGGGTGACGATGTCGAGGCTCCGGCCCTCGTAGAGCTGGAGGTCGGCCACCATGAACGGCTCGAGCCGCGAGCCGAACTTGGAGCCCGTCTTGCGCACGCCCTTCGCGACCGCGCGGATCTTGCCGTGGCTGCGCGAGAGCAGCGTCACGATGCGGTCGGCCTCGCCCAGCTTGTGGGTGCGCAGCACGACGGCTTCGTCACGGTAGGTGGGCATGTGCTCGATTATCCTCCCCACCCCTGACAACCCCGCGGTGGACCGGCACGCGCCCGCTCCCGCCCGTGGAACGATGTCCCGGTGGCAGCCTCCCTCTTCGAGATCCCCGCCTGGGCCGACCTCCTCGCCATCGCGATCGGCTGCCTGCAGGGCGCGATGTTCGCGGGCGAGTTCCGCGACCGGCGGATCGACCTGCTCGGGGTCACGATCATCGGCACGGCGACGGGACTCGGCGGCGGCGTGCTGCGCGACCTGCTGCTGCAGACACCGCTCGTGGCGCTGCACACCAACGCCTACCTGATCGTCGCGGTGACAGCCTCGCTCTTCGGGATGCTGCTGCAGCACGTGCTCAACCGCGTCGACGGCACGATCACGGCGCTCGACGCTCTGACGATCGGCCTCTTCGGCGCGATCGGCACGACGAAGGCGCTCTCGCTCGGCGTTCCGGAGGTGCCCGCGGTGTTCGTCGGGACCGTCTCGGCCGTCGGCGGGTCGGTGATCCGCGACATCCTGCTGAACCGGCCGATCGCCCTGATGCACGTGGGCTCGCTCTACGCGATCGCCGCGACGGGCGGCACGGTGGTGCTGGTGGTCGCGCTGCGGTTCGAGATGGTGATCGACTACGCGGCGCCGATCGCGGTGCTCGTCACGGCGGTCATCCGGCTGCTGGCGGTGCGCTACGGCTGGAGCCTGCCCGAGCAGCGGGCGCTGAGCCGGGTGCCGCGCCTCGGCTGGCGCAAGCGCGGCTGAGAGCGGATGCACGTCGGAGCGGCCCGCGGAAGCCCGGGCCCGTGTCGGGGGTCCGACCTAGGGTGGGCAGCATGACTGCCGCAGGCACCACGACCGACCGACACGACGTGCTGATCATCGGCGGGGGGAACGCGGGGCTCTCGGTCGCGGGGCGACTGCGCCGCTACGGGGTCGACGACGTCGCGGTGATCGAGCCGCGCGAGACGCACCTCTACCAGCCGATGTTCTCCCACGTCGCGGGCGGCACCGCTCCCGCCTCGAAGGCGACCCGGCCGCAGGGCTCGGTGACGCCGAAGGGAGTGACCTGGATCCGCGATCGCGTCGAGTCGATCGATCCCGCCGCGAAGTCGGTCACCCTCGCCTCCGGTCGGCAGGTCGGCTACGGCGATCTGGTCGTCTGCCCCGGCATCCAGAAGGACTGGGACGCGGTGCCCGGGCTGGCAGAGGCGATGGCGTCGCCGGTCGGCGTCTCGAACTACGAGTTCGACTACGCGCGGAAGGCGTCGAGCGTGCTCCGCGGAGTCCGCTCCGGCACGGTCGTCTTCACCCAGCCCAGCGGCCCCGGCACCTGCTCGGGCGCCTCGCAGAAGCCGATGTACCTCGCGTGCGACTACTGGCGCGAGATCGGCGTGCTCGACGACATCCACGTCGTGCTCGTCGTGCCGACGCCCACGATGTTCGGCATGCCGCTCATCGACGCGGAGCTCGAGCGCAAGGTGGCGGAGTACGGCATCGACGTGCGCTACAGCCGCGAGCTGGTCTCCGTCGACGCCGAGCAGCGGACCGTGGTCATCGCCGGGGACGATCACCGCGGCGCGCAGCTGGGCGTCGACCACGACGCGGGGCAGGTCGGCACCGAGCAGCGGGAGACGCTCTCCTACGACGTGCTGCACGCGGTGCCCCCGCAGTCGGCACCCGATTGGCTCGCGGACACCGGGCTGACCGCGGAGGCGGAGGTCGGCGGCTTCGTCGAGGTCGATCCTCTGACGCTGCGCCACCCGCGCCACCCCGAGGTCTGGGCGCTCGGCGACGCCGCGGCGACCACGAACTCCAAGTCGGGCGGCGCGCTCCGGCAGCAGACGAAGACCCTGGCGAAGAACCTCGTCGCGGCGCGCAAGGGGAAGCCGCTCCCCCAGGTCTACAACGGCTACTCGGTCTGCCCGTTCGTCGTCTCGCGCTCGACGGTCGTCTTCGCGGAGTTCGACGACCGGTACCGCCCGAAGCCGACCATCCCGTTCTGGAAGGGTCTCGCGAAGGAGCGCCGGCTCACCTTCCTCGCCGACCGCTACCTGCTCCCCTGGGTCTACTGGAACCTCATCCTGCAGGGCCGCGCCTGACGGCACTGCGCCACGGCCTCACGAGCAGCCGCGGCACGCGGCGTCCTCATACTGGTCGAGCAGCCGGGGCACGCGGCGTCCTCATGCTGGTCGAGCAGCCGCGGCACGCGGCGTATCGAGACCCACCGCCGCATGGACGTCGGTCTCGATACGCCCGCTCCGCGGGCTACTCGACCAGCCGATGAGGCTCAGGCCGAGGCCGTCGCCAGTTCGCGGTCCGGGGCCTCCTCGCGCAGGGCGCGGTTGACGGCCGACACGATCGCCTTGAGCGACGCGGTCGAGATGTCGGCGTCGACGCCCACGCCCCACAGGGTGCGGCCGTTGACCGAGCACTCGACGTAGGAGGCGGCCAGTGCGTCGCCTCCGGCGCTGAGAGCGTGCTCGACGTAGTCGAAGACGCGGACCTCGACGCCGTGCTGCGCCAGCACCGCCTCGAAGGCGTTGATCGGGCCGTTGCCGGTCGCGCTCGCCGTCACCGTCTCGTCGCCGACCCGCAGCACGGCGTCGAGCGCGATCGAGCCGCCCAGGTCGCTCGAGGTGCTCGTGCGGGTCAGCTCGAAGCGGCCCCACTTGTCCTCGGCGCGGTGCGCGGGCGCGGGCAGGTACTCGTCCTGGAAGATCGTCCAGATCTGCTCGCTGGTGACCTCGCCGCCCTCGGCGTCCGTCTTGGCCTGCACGACGGCGGAGAACTCGATCTGCAGGCGGCGCGGCAGGTCCAGCGCGTGGTCGGTCTTCAGCAGGTAGGCGACGCCGCCCTTGCCGGACTGCGAGTTGACGCGGATGACCGCCTCGTAGGAGCGGCCGAGGTCCTTCGGGTCCACCGGCAGGTACGGCACAGCCCAGGTCAGCTCGTCACGGCTGACGCCGGTGCGCTCGGCCTCGGCCTCCATCGCCTCGAAGCCCTTCTTGATGGCGTCCTGGTGCGAGCCGCTGAACGCGGTGAAGACGAGGTCGCCGGCCCAGGGGCTGCGCTCGGGCACGGCCAGCTGGTTGCAGTACTCGGCCGTGCGCTTGATGCCGTCCATGTCGCTGAAGTCGATCTGCGGGTCGATGCCCTGGGTGAACAGGTTCACGCCCAGCGCGACCAGGTCGACGTTGCCGGTGCGCTCGCCGTTGCCGAAGAGGCAGCCCTCGATGCGGTCGGCGCCGGCCAGGTAGCCCAGCTCCGCCGCGGCGACCGCGGTCCCGCGGTCGTTGTGCGGGTGCAGCGACACGATGATGTTCTCGCGCTGGGCCAGGTTGCGGCACATCCACTCGATCGAGTCCGCGTAGACGTTCGGCGTCGCCATCTCGACCGTGGCGGGCAGGTTGAGGATGACCTTGCGGTCCGGGGTCGGCTCGAAGACCTCGACCACGCGGTCGCAGATCTCGCGGGCGAAGTCGAGCTCGGTGCCGGTGTAGCTCTCGGGCGAGTACTCGTAGTAGACGACGGTGCCGGGCACCGACGCCTCCATCTCGCGGCACTTGCGCGCCCCGGCGAGGGCGATGTCGATGATGCCCTGGCGGTCCTTGCGGAAGACGACCTCGCGCTGCAGCACGCTCGTCGAGTTGTAGAGGTGCACGATCGCCTGGCGGGCCCCGCGGATCGACTCGTAGGTGCGCTCGATCAGGTGGTCGCGCGCCTGGGTCAGCACCTGGATGGTGACGTCCTCCGGGATCGCGTCCTCCTCGATGAGGCTGCGGACGAAGTCGAAGTCGGTCTGGCTCGCGCTCGGGAAGCCGACCTCGATCTCCTTGTAGCCCATGCGCACCAGCAGGTCGAACATGATCCGCTTGCGCTCGGGGCTCATCGGGTCGATCAGCGCCTGGTTGCCGTCGCGCAGGTCGACGGCGCACCAGCGCGGGGCATTGGTGATGCGCTTCGCCGGCCAGGTGCGGTCGGGCAGCTCGACGACGATCTGCTCGTGGAACGGCTTGTACTTGCCGATCGGCAGCGACGACGGCTTCTGGGTGTTCTTCATGAGGGTGCTCTCCCGGCGCGCGAACGCGCCTGTCTCTCGTCTCGCGGGGATCCGGATGCGGATCGAACCACGCGGGTGGTCTGTGGTGACGATGGGTCTGATTCAGCCGACGACGGACTCCGCGACGAGGAGGGCCTGAGGATCAGATCTCGTCGCGGCGGCTAAGAAGGAGCAGACCGATGCGCACGCGACCACGGTAGCACTGCCCCCGCGGCGCGGCACCCACCGGCACCACCGCGGTGCGGACGTCGCCCTCAGGCCACGAGCCCGTTCTCGTAGGCGTAGACGACCAGCTGCACCCGGTCGCGCAGCCCGAGCTTGCCGAGGGTCCGGCTGATGTGCGTCTTCACGGTCGCCTCGCTGAGGAACTCGGCTCGCGCGATCTCGGTGTTGCTGAGGCCACGGGCGGCGAGGTGGAAGATCTCGCGCTCGCGGTCGGTCAGCGTGCCGAACGCGGCCGGAGTCTCCCGGCCGCTGCCCGGTGCGCCGAAGTGCTCGAAGAGCTCGCGGGTCGCCGAGGCGGCGACTACCGCGGTGCCGGCGTGCACGGTGCGGACCGAGGCGAGCAGGAAGCCCGGCTCGGTGTCCTTGAGCAGGAAGCCGCTCGCCCCGGCGCGGATCGCGCGGGCGGCGGCCTCGTCCAGGTCGAACGTGGTGAGCACCAGGATGCGCGGCGGCTCCACGCCCTTCTCCGCGGCGTCGGCGAGGATCCGCCGCGTCGACTCGATGCCGTCGACGCCCGGCATCCGGATGTCCATCAGCACCACGTCCGGAGCCAGCCGGCCGACGATCTCCGCGCCCTCCGCGCCGTCGGACGCCTCGCCGACCACCTCGAGGTCCGGCTGCGAGCTCAGCAGCATGCGGATGCCGGCGCGGAAGAGCGCCTGGTCGTCGACGAGGACGAGGCGGATGGTGTCGGTCATGCGGGGTGGCCTCCAGAGGCGACGGTCAGGGCGGGGGACGAGGGGGCGGGCAGGCGCGCGTCGACCACGAAGTCGTCGCCCTCGGGGCCGGCGCGGAGCACGCCGCCGACGAGTGCGGCGCGCTCGCGCATGCCGACCAGGCCGTGGCCCTCCCCCGGCACGCGAGCGGCGGCCTCGGCATCGGCGCAGCGCGCGTTGCGCACCGTCAGGACGATGTCGCCTGACTCGCGGCGGAGGGCGATGTCGAGCGGGGAGCCGGGCCGGCCGTGCCGGAGCGCGTTCGTCGTCGCCTCCTGCACGATGCGGTAGAGCGCCAGGCCGATGCCGCGCGGCACCGTCTCGAGGTCGACCTCGAGCTCCGAGCGCAGCTGCGTCCCGGCTCCGGCGACGCTCTCGAGCAGCGCCGGCAGGTCGCGCGCCTCGGGCTGCGGGCCGTCGCTCTGGCTGTGCCGGAGTTGCGCCAGGAGGACGCGGACGTCGCCGAGCGCGTCGCGGGCGACCGAGGAGATGGTCAGCAGGGCGGCGTCGGTCTGCTCAGGGCTGGACGCGCCGAGGTAGCGGGCGCCGTCCGCCTGCGCGATCACGACGGCGAGCGAGTGCGCCACGACGTCGTGCATGTCCCGCGCGATCCGGTTGCGCTCCTCGACCGTGTCGAGCTCGCGCTGCGCCGCCGCGCGCTCGCGCTCCGCCTCGGCGCGGAGGGTCTGGCCCTCCCGTGCCCGCCGGACGGAGCGGGAGAGCAGGCCGACCGTCCAGGAGAGCCCGAGCGTGGCGAGGATCCCGCCGAACACCGCTCCCCCGGTCAGGATCGGCGACGTGGTGTTCGCGATCAGCCCGAAGATCAGCACGAGGTAGCCGACGGCCACGACCGCGCCGAGCACCGCCGAGACGGCTCCGGCCGCGCGCACCCGGCGTCGCTCGGACGCGCCGGTGCCGAACAGCACCGCGAGGATCGCGAGGTCGGGCGGACCCGGCGCCAGCCCCAGCCCCATCTGCAGGAGCGCGCCACCCCAGGCGATCGCGAGGGCGAGCGCCGGCGCCCGGCGGTGCAGCACGAGCGCGACGGCCAGCACTCCGCCGACGACCGGCTGGAGCGAGCCCGCCGGACCGGCGAACGGCACCGTGGAGATCAGGAGCAGCAGGAGCGCCTGCCAGCCGGCACTGCCGACGGCGAAGCCGTCCTGCGGCCCGGCGACCCGCACCAGCAGGGCGTCGATGCGGTCGCCGACACCGACGGGGCGCCGCACCCCACCGCGCCAGGCGAGCACCTCCAGCCCGACGAGGAGGCCGGCGACGACCAGAGCGGTGACCGCACGGAAGAGGAGGACCTCGTCGGCGTTCGCGTCGTCCGGCAGCAGCTGCTGGGTCCCGGCCAGCGCGGCGGCGACGCCGCCGATCGCGGCCAGGAGCAGGGCGCCGACCAGGGTCAGCGTCCGCGTCCACGGTCCGAGTCGGCGTGCCGTCGACCACAGCGCGATCAGGCCCGCGAGGACCCCGTCCACCGGCACGCCGAGCAGGGGGAGGCCGCCGCCGACGATCGCCCCGACGGCGATCAGGGATGGCGAGAGCGCCGGCAGGAACGCCGCCACGGCGAGCCCGAGCGCGATCAGGAGACCACCGCTGAGATGCTCCGGTGCGACGAGACCCGCGGCGCTCAGACCAAGGTGGAGGACGGCGAGCAGCGCTCCGGCGATCGGGAGCGTCGCGGGACGGTCCAGGAGCGCACGCATGGGCCCCACGCTACGCGGCGGCGCGGTCGGCGTCGTCGTCCGGGAGAGTGACCGCGGTCCCCCTGCCGGAGCGGCGCCCCGGGTCACCGCGGGCTCAGAAGCCGAGGCGGCCGAGCAGCTTGGGGTCGCGCTGCCACTCCTTGGCGACCTTCACCCGGATCGAGAGGAAGACGCGCCGGCCGAGCAGCCGCTCGATCTGCTCGCGCGACACCGCGCCCACCTCGCGCAGGCGCTGACCGCCCTTGCCGATGATGATGCCCTTCTGGCTGTCGCGCTCGACGAAGACGTTCGCGTAGATGTCGATGAAGGAGCCGTCCTCGCGCTCGACCATGTCGTCGAGCGTCACGGCGAGCGAGTGCGGCAGCTCGTCCGAGACGCCCTCGAGCGCCGCCTCGCGGATGAACTCCGCGATGCGCGAGCCGGTGTCCTCATCGGTCACGGCCTCCTCGGGGTAGAGCGCCGGCGAGACGGGCATCAGGCGCAGCAGCTCGACCGCGAGCACGTCGAGCTGCTCCTCGGTGACCGCCGAGATCGGCACGATCGTGTCCCACTCGCGCAGCTCGGAGACGGCGAGCAGCTGCTTCGCGACGGACTTCTTCGAGGAGAGGTCGACCTTGGACACGATCGCGACCTTGCGGGCGCGCGGGAACGACTCGAGCTGCTCGTTGATGAAGCGGTCGCCGGGGCCGATCGGCTCGTCGGCCGGGAAGAGCATCCCGATCACGTCGACGTCGCCGAGCGTCGAGGTGACGAGGGAGTTGAGCCGCTCGCCGAGCAGGGTGCGCGGGCGGTGGATGCCCGGGGTGTCCACCACGATCAGCTGGCCGTCGGGGCGGTGCACGATGCCGCGGATGGCGCGGCGGGTGGTCTGCGGCTTCGAGCTGGTGATGGCGATCTTCTCGCCGACCAGCGCGTTCGTGAGGGTCGACTTGCCCACGTTCGGGCGGCCGACGAACGACACGAAGCCCGCCCGGTAGGGAGTGCTGGGGGTGCTCTGGTCGGTCATCGTGCGTCCTCGTCCTGGTGGTCTGTCTCCGCGACGACCGGAACCGGTCCGGTGCTGGTCTCGCCTGAGGGATCGTAGTCGGGATCGCGCCGCACGATGACGGTCGAGATGGTGCCGCGGCGGGGATCCGCCTGCTCGGCCTCGAGGATCACCCCGTCGATCCGGGCGGTCGCGCCGCGCTCGGGCAGGCGGCCGTAGGCCTTGGTGAGCAGTCCGCCGACCGAGTCGACGTCGTCGTCCTCGAGGTCGAGCTCGAACAGCTCGCCCAGCTCGTCGACGGGCAGCCGGGCCGAGACCCGGTAGACGCCCGGCTCGGTCTCCTCGAAGAGGTCGACCTCGCGGTCGTACTCGTCCGAGATGTCGCCGACCAGCTCCTCGATCAGGTCCTCGAGCGTGACCAGCCCGGCGATGCCGCCGTACTCGTCGACCACCATGGCGAGATGGTTGGACTCGAGCTGCATCTGGCGCAGCAGCTCGTCGGCCTTCTTCGACTCCGGCACGAACAGCGCCGGGCGGGCGAGGTCGGCGGCGGAGTCGTCGTCGTCCGGGCGCTCGTAGGTGTGCCGGGCGACGTCGCGGAGGTAGAGCACGCCGAGCACGTCGTCGACGCCGTCGCCGATGACGGGCAGGCGGGAGATGCCGCGGCTGAGCAGCAGGCCCATGCCGGCGCCGACCGAGGCACCCGCCTCGATCGTGACCATGTCGGTCCGGGGCACCATCACCTCGCGCACCAGGGTGTCGTTGAACTCGAAGATCGAGTGGATGAGCTCGCGGTCGTCCTGCTCGAGGACCGACTGCTCGGTCGCCTCGTCGACCATGCTCAGCAGCTGCTCCTCGGAGGAGAAGCCTGCCGAGCGGCCGGTGCCCGGGGTGACCCGGTTGCCCAGCGCGACGAGGCCGTGGGCGACCGGACCGAGCGCGACCCGCAGCACATGCACGAGCGAGGCGCTGGAGCCGAGCACGGCGCGGGCGTGCGCGCGGCCGACGCTGCGCGGGCTCGAGCCGACCAGCACGAACGAGACGGCCGCCATGATCAGGATCGCGAGCAGGAGCGCCAGCCAGAGCGCGTCGACCACGACGACGAGCACGGTGGTGACGAAGACGGCGGCCGTGGTCTCGGCCGCGATCCGGGTGAAGTTGACGACGTTGACGTGCGCGCTCATGTCGCCGGCGATGGCCCGCAGGGCGCGGGAGCTGCGCGAGTGGTGCGCCATCTCGAGGACGTCGCTGCGCGAGAGCACGCCGAGCGCCGCGTCGGTGGCGGCGAGCCAGCCGCCGAGGGCGACGAGGCCGAGGGCGGCGATGAGGAGCTGGACGGTCAGCACGCCGGGCCTAGCGGCGTCGCTCGCTGATGTGGAACCCGACGAGGATGTCGCGCTGGATGCCGAACATCTCGCGCTCCTCCTCCGGCTCCGCGTGGTCGAAGCCGAGCAGGTGCAGCAGCCCGTGCGCGGTCAGCAGCAGCAGCTCGTCGAGCACGGAGTGGCCGGCCGCCTCGGCCTGGTTCTGCGCCACCTGCGGGCACAGCACGATGTCGCCGAGCAGGCCGGCCGGGGTCTGCTCGTCCTCGGTGCCGGGGCGCAGCTCGTCCATCGGGAAGCTCAGCACGTCGGTGGGGCCGGGCTCGTCCATCCACTGCACGTGCAGCTGCTCCATCGCGCCCTCGTCGACCAGCACGATCGCGAGCTCGGCGTCGGGGTGCACGTGCAGCGAGTCGAGCGCGTAGCCCGCGAGGCGCAGCAGGGTCGCCTCGTCCACGGGGATGCTCGACTCGTTGTTGATCTCGATGCTCACGGGGTGCGGGGTTCCTTCGGTCGGGAGGGTGCTCGGCGGGAGGGCGGTGCGGAGACGGGGAGTGCCGTGCTCAGGCGCGCGGCCGCTTGGGCTGCGCGTCGCCGGTCGACCGGGTGGCCGCCCGGCGCTCGGCGCGGGCCGCGAACTCGCGGGCCTGCTCGCGCTCGAAGCTCTGCGCCTGCTTCTGCTGGTCGTACTCGGTGTAGGCGTCCACGATCCGGCCGACGAGGCTGTGGCGGACCACGTCCTCGCTGGTCAGCCGCGCGAAGTGGATGTCGTCGATGTCGTCGAGCACCCGGGTCACCAGGCGGAGACCGCTGGAGCCGGCGGGGAGGTCGACCTGGGTGATGTCGCCCGTGATCACCATCTTCGAGCCGAAGCCGAGGCGGGTCAGGAACATCTTCATCTGCTCCGGCGTGGTGTTCTGCGCCTCGTCCAGCACGACGAACGACGTGTTCAGCGTGCGGCCGCGCATGTACGCCAGCGGGGCGACCTCGATCGTTCCCGCCGCGAGGAGCTTCGGGACGATCTCCGGGTCCATCATCTCGTTCAGCGCGTCGTAGAGCGGGCGCAGGTACGGGTCGATCTTGTCGGTGAGCGAGCCCGGCAGGTAGCCGAGCCGTTCCCCTGCCTCGACCGCGGGGCGGGTCAGGATGATCCGCTCGACCTCCTTGCGCTGCAGGGCCTGCACCGCCTTGGCCATCGCGAGGTAGGTCTTGCCGGTGCCGGCGGGGCCGATGCCGAAGACGATCGTGTTCTGATCGACGGCGTCGACGTACTCGCGCTGCCCGAGGGTCTTGGGGCGGATGCTCTTCCCGCGCGCCGTGAGGATGGCCTGGCCGAACGCGTCCGCGGGACGCACCGGCCCGCCGTTCTCGAGGATGCGCGCGGACTCGCGCACGCCCTCTGGGTCGAGGTCGTGGCCGCCTGCCGTCATGAGCACCAGTTCTTCCACCAGGCGCGCCGCCGCGGCGACGGGGACGCCCTCGCCGTCGAGGGTCACCTCGTTGCCGCGCACGTGCACCCGGACATCGGGGAATCGCGATTCGACCGCCCGGATGAGGCGGTCCTGAGGTCCGAGGAGACGCACCATGGCGACTCCGTCGACGGCGATGACGCGGTGCGTCCCGCCGGTGGTGCCGTCCGCAGGGTCTTGCGGGGGCGTCGGCTCCGCGGAGCCGGGTCGAGTGGGGTTCGGGCTCGCGGAGCCGTCGTCCGCGTGATCAACCGGTGGCAAGGGAGCCTTCCGTCAGGTGGCCGCCCAGGACGTGGGCGTGGACGTGGAACACGGTCTGACCGGCCTCTTCGCCGGAGTTGAAGACCAGCCGGAACTGGCCGTTGCTGTGCGCGTCGGCGAGCGTCTGCGCGACCCGGGCGATCTCGGCGAGCAGTGCCGGGTCGCCCGCGGCGAGCTCGGCGACGTTCGCGTACTCCTGGGTCTTCGGGAAGATCAGCAGGTGCACGGGGGCCTTGGGCGCGATGTCCTGGATCGCGAGGATCCGCTCGTTCTCGAACACCACGTCGGCGGGGATCTCTCCGCGGACGATGCGCGTGAAGACAGTGGGCTCGGTCATGCGTCCATCTTAAACGGCGGGGCGACCCGGGCGGGGGCGCGTTCGCCCAGGGCGCGCGGATCGGCGGGGGTCACCAGCGGCCGAGCCGGGCCGACAGCACGGCGATCGCGGCCGGGCCGGCGGTCGAGGTGCGCAGGACGGAGTCGCCGAGCGCGACGGCCTCGGCCCCGGCATCGGCCAGCGCGCGGAGCTCCTCCGCGGCGATGCCGCCCTCGGGGCCGACGACCAGCACGAGGTCGCGCCCGTCCGGCTCGATCGCGGTGAGGCGCTCGCCCGCCGACGGCTCGAGCACGAGCACGCGCGCCGTCGCCGCACGGTCCACGAGCGCGCGGAGGCCGACGACCGCCGACACCTCCGGCACCCGGGCGCGGAGCGACTGCTTGCTCGCCTCGCGGACGATGCTGCGCCAGCGCTCGCGGCCCTTCTCCTCCTTGACGCCCGACCAGCGCGAGACGGAGCGCGCAGCCTGCCACGGCACCACCTCGTCCACGCCCAGCTCGGTCGCGGCCTGGATCGCCAGCTCGTCGCGGTCGCCCTTCGCGAGCGCCTGCACGAGCACGAGCCGCGGGCTCGGCGCGGGCACCTCCTCGACCGAGACGACGCCGAGGACGACGCGCGACGCCTCCGCGGTCTCGACGACCGCGACGGCGACCCGGCCGCGGCCGTCGCCGATCCGCACGCTCTCGCCGGCGCGGATCCTGCTCACGGTCGCGAGGTGGCGCGCCTCCGCGCCCGAGAGCTCCAGCCGGCCGCCGGCGACGAAGTCCCCGGAGTCGAGGGACTCGTCGATGTAGTGGTGCGCCACGCCGGCTCCGGTCAGCCCAGGAAGCGGTCGCGGAGCTTGGAGAACAGCCCCTGCTGGAAGTGCGTCAGCGCCGGCTTCTGCGGCTTGTAGTGCTTGGCGAACTCCTGCACCAGCTCGCGCTCGCGGTGCCCGAGCTTCGTGGGCGTGACCACCTGGATGCCGACGCGGAGGTCTCCGCGGCCGTTGCCGCGCAGCTTGGTGACACCGCGGCCCTTGATCGTGACGATCTCGGTGCTCTGGGTGCCCGGCTTGACCTCGATCTCAATGTCGCCGTCGAGCGCCGCGAGGGTCGTCGTCGAGCCGAGGATCGCGTCCGTCATCTGCACCTCGAGGGTGCAGAGCAGGTCGTCGCCGTTGCGGCTGAAGATGTCGTGGTGCTTGACCTTGATCTCGAGGTAGAGGTCGCCGCTCGGGCCGCCGGCCGGGCCGACCTCGCCGCTGCCGGGCATCTGCAGGCGGAGGCCCGTGTCCACGCCCGCGGGGACGTCGACGGGGATGGTCCGGCGCGCGCGCACGCGGCCCTGGCCCTGGCAGGTGGAGCACGGGGTGGCGATGACGGTGCCGTAGCCGCGGCACGTGCCGCAGGGGCTGGCCGTCATCACGTTGCCGAGCAGCGAGCGGACGGTGCGCTGGATCTGGCCGGAGCCGTGGCAGATGTCGCAGGTGACCGGCGAGGTGCCGGGCTGGCAGCAGGAGCCCTGGCAGGTCTCGCAGAGCACGGCCGTGTCGACCTCGAGGTCGCGGTGCGTGCCGAAGATGACCTCGTCGAGCGAGACCTCGACGCGCAGCAGCGCGTCCTGGCCGCGCTCCCGGCGCGACCGCGGGCCGCGCGAGGAGCCCTGCGCGCCCTGGCCGAAGAAGGTCTCGAAGATGTCGCCGAAGCCGCCGAAGCCCTGCCCGCCGCCGCCGGGGAAGCCGTCCTGCGGGCCGCGGTCGTACTGCTGGCGCTGCTGGGCGTCGCTCAGGACGTCGTAGGCGTGCGTGACGAGCTTGAAGCGCTCGGACGCGTCCGCGCTCGGGTTGACGTCGGGGTGCAGCTCGCGTGCGAGCCGGCGGTACGCCTTCTTGATCTCGTCGGCGGAGGCGTCGCGGTCGACGCCGAGGACTTCGTAGTGATCGGCCACAGGGGGCTTCGTCCTTCGTTCGTGGTCGGTGCGCCGGGCGCGGCGGACCTGTCGGGAGCCGGGGGTGTCCGGCGAGGGTCTGAGAGCGGGTCATTCCTCGCCGAGGAGGCGGGAGAGGTAGCGGGCGACGGCGCGGACCGCCGCGATGTTGCCGGAGTAGTCCATCCTGATCGGTCCGAGGACCCCCAGGCGCGAGACCTGGCCGCCGGCCGTGTTGTAGCCGCTGGTGAGGACGGAGGTCTCCTGCAGGCCGAACGGCGCGTTCTCGCGGCCGATGCGGACCGAGATGCCGCGCGGGTCCGGCGTCATCTCGGCGAAGAGGCGCAGCAGCTCGACCTGCTCCTCGATCGCCTCGAGAACGGGATAGATGCTGCCGGAGAAGTCCTCCTCCGTGCGCACCAGGTTCGCGGCGCCCGCCATCACCAGGCGGTCCTGCCGGTTCGCGCCGACCTGCTCGAGCAGGGTCTGCACGACCGGGTCGACGACGTCGCGGCGCTCGGGGCTGAACTGCTCGGTCGCGCTCTGCAGCGTCTCCGCCGCAGCGGCGAGGCCCAGACCGAGGACGGCCGTGTTGAGCTTCGCCCGGATCTCGCCGAGCAGCAGCTCGTCGACGTCCTCGGGCGTCTCGAGCACGCGCTGGTCGACGCGGCCGGTGTCGGTGATCAGCACGGAGAGCAGCCGCCGCGGGGCGAGAGCGACCAGCTCGACGTGACGGATGCGCGCGGCCCCGAAGGAGGGGTACTGCACGAGCGCGACACTGTTGGTGAGCTGCGAGAGCAGCCGGACCGTCCGCACGAGCACCTCGTCGAGGTCGGGGCTCTGGCCGAGGAAGGTCTCGATCGCCTGCCGCTGCGCCGCGGTCAGCGGGCGCAGGTCGGTCAGCTGGTCGACGAAGAGGCGGTAGCCCTTGTCGGTGGGGACGCGGCCGGAGGAGGTGTGCGGGGCCGCGATCAGCTCCTCCTCCTCGAGCTGCGCCATCTCGTTGCGGATGGTCGCCGCGGAGACGCCGAACGCATGGCGCTCGACGATCGACTTGGAGCCCACCGGCTCGCGGTTCGCGACGTAGTCCTGCACGATCACGCGCAGGACCTGGAGACCGCGCTCCGTCACCATACGACCGACCTCCCGCCGGACTCCGGGTGCCTCGCGGCACGACCACCTCGGCGCCGTGGCGCCGCGCGGAGCTTGGCACTCCGCGAGATTGAGTGCCAATCATAACCGCGCAGAACGGAGGAGGGCGGGGCTCGCCCAGGATCCGCACCGGAGCGGCCGCCTCTCTGCCACGATGGACGCCGAGCGCCCGGGGTCGCCCGACGCGCCGATGCCTGAGACGGAGATCACCATGTCGGCCACCCCGCCCGCGCCGCCCGCCTACTCGACGCCCGCGCCGCCGCTGAATCCGGCCGACGAGAAGACCTGGGCCATCGTCACCCACGTCACGGGCATCTTCTTCAGCTTCATCCCGTCGCTGATCGTCTACCTCGTCTTCAAGGGCCGCGGGCCCTTCCTCGAGGCGCACGCGAAGACGGCGCTGAACTTCCACCTGACCACGCTGATCGCCTACGTGGCCGGGACGATCCTGAGCTTCGTGCTCGTCGGCTTCATCGTCTTCCTCGTCGTGCCGATCCTGGTCATCGTCTTCGCGATCATCGCTTCGGTGCGCGCCAGCGCCGGCGAGTACTACACGTACCCGCTGAGCATCCCCTTCTTCAAGTAGAGACCGGGCGGGATCTCGATGCGCCCGCTGCGCAGCGCGCTGGTCGAGTAGCCGCCGCAGGCGACGCCTCGTGCTGGTCGAGTAGCCGCCGCAGGCGACACCTCATGCTGGTCGAGTAGCCGTCGCAGGCTGCACCCCGTGCTGGTCGAGTAGCCGCCGCAGGCGGCGTATCGAGACCCACCCTCCCGTACGAACCCCGGCCGGCTCAGCCGTCCGTCAGGCGGCGGACGACCGCGTCGGCCAGCAGTCGGCCGTGCAGCGTCAGCACGATCCGCCCGCCGAGCGCGGCACGCCCGTCGACGAGTCCGTCGGCGATGAGACCCGCCACTTCGCGACGCCGCTCCGGGTCGATCGCGTCGATCGGCAGCCCGTCGGCCAGCCGGGAGCGCAGCAGCACGTCCTCCACCCGGCGGGTCGCGTCGTCGAGGGTCTCCCGCCCCGCAGCCGGCGACGATCCGGAGTGCAGTCGCTCGGCGTAGGCCGCCGGGTGCTTCACGTTCCACCAGCGCACCCCGCCGACGTGGCTGTGGGCGCCGGGACCCACGCCCCACCAGTCGTGCCCGAGCCAGTAGGACAGGTTGTGCCGCGACCGGTGCGCGTCGTCGCGGGCCCAGTTGCTGACCTCGTACCAGGAGTAGCCGGCCGCGGCGAGCCGAGCATCCGCCAGCTCGTACATGTCCGCGGTCAGGTCGTCGTCCGGAGTCGCCACCTCGCCCCGGCGGATCTGCCGCGCGAGCTTCGTCCCGTCCTCCACGATCAGCGCGTACGCCGAGAGGTGGTCGGGCCGGTTCGCCAGCGCCGAGTCGAGCGAGCGCTCCCAGTCGGCCAGCGACTCCCCCGGCGTCCCGTAGATCAGGTCGAGGCTGACCTGCAGCCCCGCCTCGCGCGCCCACTCGACCACGAGCGGCACGCGCTCCGGGTCGTGGGTGCGCTCGAGCGTCGCGAGAACGTGCGGCACGGCCGACTGCATCCCGAAGCTGACCCGGGTGAAGCCGGCCTCGGCCAGCTCGCGGAGATAGGCGGCGTCGACCGAGTCGGGATTCGCCTCCGTGGTGATCTCGGCACCGTCGGCGATGCCGAAGTGCCGGCGGAGCCCGTCGAGCATCCGCACGAGGTCGCGGGCCGGCAGCAGCGTCGGAGTACCGCCGCCGAAGAACACCGTCGCCGCCGGACGCCGCGGCAGACCCGCCGCCGCGAGCACGCCCTCGCCGAGGGCCATCTCGACGATCGCCTCGTCCGCGTAGTCCTGCTGCTTCGCGCCGCGCAGCTCCGTCGCCGTGTAGGTGTTGAAGTCGCAGTAGCCGCAGCGCACCCGGCAGAACGGGACGTGCACGTACAGCCCG
The DNA here is from genome assembly GCF_013266705.1 of Rathayibacter sp. VKM Ac-2835. Taxonomy (NCBI): domain Bacteria; kingdom Bacillati; phylum Actinomycetota; class Actinomycetes; order Micrococcales; family Microbacteriaceae; genus Rathayibacter; species Rathayibacter sp. VKM Ac-2835. The sequence continues at coordinate 406,359 of NZ_JABSNQ010000001.1, forward strand.
AGGTCGCGGTTCAGCACTCCGTCGGCGACGGAGGCCGGCAGGAGTCCGTCGAGCGGAGCCGGGTCGGCGAGCGGGAGGGCGCTGCCCACGTCAGCTGACGCGCGCCGGCAGCAGCGCGCGCAGGTACTTCTTGACCTGCCGCTTCTGCACGGCGCGGAGGACGGGGGTGCCGAGGCGGTAGAGGGCGGTGGAGGGCCGTGAGAAGACGCGGATGACGAGCCAGACCGAGTCGTCGGCGCGCTTCTCGACCACGAAGGACTCCTCGCCGCTCTCCGGGTGGCCCTCGAGGGTGCCGTAGGCGAAGCCGACCTGGTCGGGCTCGTCCACGACGTAGACGACGCGCACGGGAGCGTCGACCGTCCGGCCGAGCAGGGTGATCTTGAGCACGGCGGTGACGCCGGCGGTGATGTAGGGCGTGCCGTCGGCCGAGAACTGCTCCTCGGTCGGGCGGCTGGCGAGGTCGATCGGCGTGCCGGCGGAGTCGAAGTTGACACCCGTGTACTGCACCCCGCTGCCGGCGGTGATGTCGGTGACGGCGATGCCGCTGCCGCGCTGCACGCCCCACGTCATCAGCGACGCGGTCGTGATCGCGAAGCGCTCGGCGCCCGAGCCCAGGCGCGCCTCGAACCGCTCGGCGGTGAAGCCGTCCGGCGGGTACTCGAGCAGGTCCGGCGCGAGCGTGCCGCCGACCGCCGCGTAGGTGACCTGCGGCTGCCCCTCGAAGCTCGAGCGCCGGACGCTCACTTCTTGTCCTTCGTCTCGACGTCACCACTCAGGGCGGCGATGAACGCCTCCTGCGGGACCTCGACGCGGCCGACCATCTTCATGCGCTTCTTGCCCTCCTTCTGCTTCTCGAGCAGTTTGCGCTTGCGGGTGATGTCACCGCCATAGCACTTGGCGAGGACGTCCTTCCGCATCGCGCTGATCGACTCGCGCGCGATGATGCGGGCGCCGATCGCGGCCTGGATGGGCACCTCGAACTGCTGGCGCGGGATCAGCTTGCGCAGCCGCCCCGTCATCAGCACGCCGTAGGCGTAGGCCTTGTCGCGGTGGACGATGGCGCTGAACGCGTCGACCTGCTCGCCCTGCAGCAGGATGTCGACCTTCACCAGGTCGGCCTCCTGGTCGCCGGCGGGCTCGTAGTCGAGCGAGGCGTAGCCGGCCGTCTTCGACTTCAGGTTGTCGAAGAAGTCGAAGACGATCTCGCCGAGGGGCATGTGGTAGCGGATCTCGACGCGGTCCTCGCCGAGGTACTCCATGCCGATCAGCGTGCCGCGGCGGCTCTGGCAGAGCTCCATGATCGTGCCGACGTAGTCCTTCGGCGCGAGGATCGCGGCCCGGACGATCGGCTCGGTGACGCTGGCGATCTTGCCGACCGGGAACTCGCTCGGGTTGGTGACCGTGACGGTGCTCTTGTCGTCGGTGGTCACCTCGTAGATGACGGACGGCGCCGTGGTGATCAGGTCGAGGCCGAACTCTCGGTCCAGCCGCTCGGTGACGATCTCGAGGTGCAGCAGGCCGAGGAAGCCGCAGCGGAAGCCGAAGCCGAGCGCGACCGAGGTCTCGGGCTCGTAGACGAGCGCCGCGTCGGAGAGCTTGAGCTTGTCCAGCGCCTCGCGGAGATCCGGGTAGTCGCTGCCGTCGATCGGGTAGAGGCCGGAGAACACCATCGGCAGCGGCTCGGTGTAGCCGGGCAGCGCCTCGGTGGCGGGCTTGGACGCCGTGGTGACGGTGTCGCCGACCTTCGACTGGCGCACGTCCTTCACGCCGGTGATCAGGTAGCCGACCTCGCCGACGCCGAGGCCCTTGGTGGAGACGGGCTCGGGGCTGGAGACGCCGATCTCGAGGATCTCGTGCGTCGCGCGCGTCGACATCATCTGGATCTTCTCGCGCGGCGAGAGCTGGCCGTCGATCATCCGGACGTAGGTGACGACGCCGCGGTAGGAGTCGTAGACCGAGTCGAAGATCATCGCGCGGGCCGGGGCGTTCTTGTCGCCGACCGGCGCGGGCACCAGCTCGGTGACGCGGTCGAGCAGCGCCTCGACGCCGACGCCGGTCTTGCCGGAGACGCGGAGGACGTCGGCCGGGTCGCCGCCGATGAGGCTCGCGAGCTCGGCCGCGTACTTCTCCGGATCGGCCGCGGGCAGGTCGATCTTGTTGAGGACCGGGATGATCGCCAGGTCGTTCTCGAGCGCGAGGTAGAGGTTGGCGAGTGTCTGCGCCTCGATGCCCTGGGCGGCGTCGACAAGGAGGATCGCGCCCTCGCAGGCGGCGAGCGAGCGGCTGACCTCGTAGGAGAAGTCGACGTGGCCGGGGGTGTCGATCATGTTGAGCGCGAACGTCTGCCCGTCGCGCTCCCACGGCATCCGGACGGCCTGGGACTTGATCGTGATGCCGCGCTCGCGCTCGATGTCCATCCGATCGAGGTACTGCGCGCGCATCGCGCGGTCCTCGACCACGCCCGTGATGCCGAGCATGCGATCGGCGAGGGTGGACTTGCCGTGATCGATGTGGGCGATGATGCAGAAGTTGCGGATGGACGCCGGATCGGTCGCGGCGGGCTCGAGCCCGAGGTGTGCACGTGGAGACATCGTGCGTCCAGTGTCCCATGGCCGGGGTGCGACGGCGGGCGAGGGGCCGGGACCGGCCGGATGCGGTGCAGAGCATCAGCTGTGGAGGGGTCTCATCGCCGATCAGCGATAGAAGCGCCTCTCCGCTGATGTTCTGCGGGCGATCGTGCCTAGAGGTCGAGTCCGTAGGTGCGCGTGGGCTCGATCCCGGGCGGGTTCTCGCGCTCGGGGAGCCGGACGAAGCCCATGCTCTCGTAGAGGGCGTGCGCGGCGAGCATGTCCGTGCCGCTGTTCATCACGATGCGCTCGACACCGCGCTCAACCGCGAGCATCACCACGAACTCGGTGAGCAGGCGGCCCAGACCGCGGCCGCGCGCCTCCGGGGCGACGGCGAGCAGTCGCCAGTCGAGCTCGCCCGGGCGGCCGAGGGAGTAGAGGTTGGCGCCGGGAGCCGCGGTGGTGACGGTCGCGAGGATCGCGCCGGCCTCCTCGGCGACCCAGACCTCGCCCTCGCGGTCGTGCCGGGCGACGTCGGCGACGTCCGCCGCGTACTCCTCCCCCAGCTCGTAGTCGTGCGCGTAGGCGGCGAGACGCAGGCGCGAGACCTCGGCGTACTCGTCGGGGCGCACCCGGCGGACCAGGACGTCGTCGGCGCTCATGCGCTCGCCGCCGCGATCGGAGCCGGCAGTGCGCGGAGCCCGTGCTCGAGGTCGGCGGGGTCGGCCGCGAGGCAGACGCGGATCCAGCCCTCGCCGGTGCGGCCGAAGGCGCTGCCCGGCGCGACCGCGACGAGCGTCTCGAGGAGGAAGGACTCGGCCCAGGAGGCGACGTCGCCGTCGCTCGCATGCGAGACGTCGATCCAGAGGTAGAAGGCGCCCTCCGGCTCGCGGAAGCGGATGCCGCGCTCGTCGAGCAGCGCCGTCGCGAGCCGAAGATTGGCGAGGTAGTGCGCGGAGGCAGCGGCCACCGCGTCTTGCGGGCCGGTCAGCGCCGCGAGGGCCGCGCGCTGGTCGGGCGTCGCGACGCAGCTGATCGACGCCTCCTGAACGGTGACCATCGTCGAGGTCAGGCCGGGAGGAGTGATGAGGTAGCCGACGCGGACGCCGGTCATCGCGTAGGTCTTCGACAAGGAGAAGACACTGAAGACGCGGTCGTCGTCGTGACCGGCCTCCTGTGCGAGCGCGGCGAGGCTCACGTGCGGGCGGCCGTAGGTGAAGCACTCGTAGACCTCGTCGCTGATGATCCAGAGGTCGTGGCGACGAGCGAACTCGAGCAGCCGCTCGAGCATCGGCCGCGGCAGCACGATGCCGAGCGGGTTCGAGGGGCTGTTCACGATGATCGCCCGGGTGCGGTCGGTGACGATCCGCTCGAGCTCGTCGAGATCCGGGAAGAAGCCGTTCTCGGCGCGCAGCGTGTAGGGCACCGGGACGGCACCGATCATCCGCGCGTTCATCGTGAAGGTGGTGTAGCCGGGGTCGGGCAGGAGCACCTCGTCGCCCGGGCCGAGCGTCAGCGTCATCGCCTGGTACAGCGCCTGCGTGGCGCCGACCGTGACCCAGACCTGCTCGACGTCGGCGCGGAACCCGTTGTCGCGGGCGAGCTTGGCGACGATCGCACGCCGCAGCTCCATCAGGCCGCCGTTCGGGCCGTAGCCGGTGTCGTCCGCGGCCCAGGCGGCGCGGGCCGCCTCGATGATGTGCGGCGCGACGGCGACGTCGGGCTCCCCCACCGCGAGCAGCGTCACGCCGTCCAGGCGGAGGGCGATCTCGAACAGCCGGCGGATGCCCGAGGGCGGAACGGCGGGGATGTGATCGGCGAGTCGGGGCATCGCTGGTCAGGCTACTGGCGGGTTCCTCCCGCGAGATGCCACTTGCGTACGCCTCGCGCGACGTGTCGCGTGCGCAAGTGGCATCTCGCGGGAGGGGGCACGGACGGAGGCGCGTCGCGGTTGAAGGGTGGCGGCGGGTGCGCTAAAGTTCCTTGTTGGCTTGCGCTCCACCATTGGCGTGTGTGGAGTGATTCAGAAGCCGGCGACCTCCAGTCGCACCGGGATGGCGTTTCCACGCCACCGGAAGGGGCACTCCGTCGAGTAGCCGGCTGCACACACATCCGAGAAGAAGGTAATAGACGTGGCAAACATCAAGTCGCAGATCAAGCGCAACCTCACCAACAAGAAGGCGAACGACCGCAACAAGGCGGTCAAGAGCGAGCTGAAGACCGCCGTCCGCGCGGTGCACTCCGCCATCGCCGCCGGCGACACCGAGAAGGCCGCCACCGCGCTCGCCTTCGCCGCCAAGAAGCTCGACAAGGCCTCGAGCAAGGGCGTCATCCACAAGAACCAGGCCGCGAACCGCAAGTCGGCCATCGCGAAGCAGGTCGCCGCGCTGTAAGGCTGCGTCTCGCCGCAACGACGAAGGGTCCGGCCTCTGGCCGGGCCCTTCGTCGTTTCCGATCGCCGTCGACGGACTCCTCGTTCCTCGTCGTCCGTCGCGCGGTCGGCTCCCCGAGGTGGTCGCGCTGGGAGGAGCGGGTCGCGTTCCGGCTACGACGATTCGCTGGCACGCGAATCGCCTGTTCGCCTGCGCAGCCGCGGCTTCAGCACCACCGGCGCCGGCTCGCCAGGACAACGCGCAGCACGAGCCCGCACGACCACATGCTGGTCGAGTAGCCCCGCAGGGGCGTATCGAGACCCGCCACCTCCGGCCGGGGGGGGGGCTCCGGGCGGCGGACGCGTGTCAGACTCCGCGCGCCGAGATGACCGACACCATGCGCTCCAGCGCGAAGACCGGGTCCCGGGTCGCGCCCTTGACGTTCGCGTCGGCCTCCGCGACGGTCAGGATCGCCGTCCCCAGGCCGTCACCGGTCCAGCCGGCCAGGTCGCGGCGCGCGCGGTCCACCTGCCACGGCGCGAGTCCCAGCCGTGAGGCGATCTGGCCCGAGCCCTCGCGGGACCCGGCGACCTTCGCCATCGTGCGCAGCTTGCTCGCGAACGCCGCGACGATCGGCACCGGGTCCGCACCCGACGCCAGCGCGTGTCGGAGCCCCAGGAGCGCCTCCCCGTGCCGGCCGGCGATCGCCGCATCGGCGACCGTGAACGCGGTGGTCTCGACCCGACCACCGTAGTACTTCGCGACCGTCGCCTCGGTGATGTCCCCCGTGACGTCGGAGACGAGCTGCTGGCAGGCCGAGGCGAGCTCGTCCAGGTCGTCGGAGAACGCCGACACCAGCGCCCGCACCGCACCGGTGGTCGCCGTGCGCCCGGCGGTGCGGAACTCCGCGATCGCGAAGTCGACCTTGTCGCTCTCCCGCTTGAGCTCCGCGCAGACGATCTCGATGCCGCCGCCGGTACCCGAGCGGATCGCGTCGAGCAGCTTCTTGCCGCGGTTGCCGCCGCCGTGCCGGAGCACGACGGTCGCGCCGTCCGCGGGCTGGGCGAGGTACTCGATCATCTCGACGAGGAACGCGTCGGAGCACTTCTCGACGTTGGAGACGCGCAGCAGCCGAGGCTCGTCGAACAGTGAGGGACTCGCCAGCGTGAGCAGCTCCCCCGGCGCGTAGCCGCCGGCGTCGATGTCGTTGACCTCGAGACTAGGGTCCTCGGCGCGCAGGAACTCGCGGAGGAACCGCAGCGCCCGGTCGGCGAGGAACTGCTCCGGACCGGTGATCAGGACGATCGGAGCGGGTCGCGTCTGGTTCCACGCGAGCTGCGGGATCGCCGCCTTCGAGGGGGCCGCCTTGCCGCGCGCCGGGGCTCTGCCTGCCATGCCGTCGTCCTTCCGTGACCCTCGATTCTACGAGTCCGGAGACCCGCGCTGGAGAAGCGAGGAGAGGTCGCGCCGTGAGGACGGACCGCGCCGTCGCTGCCTCTCCAGGTACTTCCGTCGATACCTGCGGGAATCGGAGAAGGCGCCGATCCCCGTTCCGACCAGCGCGACCGCGGAGACGACGATCCACCACGGTGGCTGGTGCGGCACCGCGGCCAGGAACAGGAGGACTGCCATGTGGGCGAACATGACCAGTGGGATCGAGACACCCGGTTGGTCCTTCCGGAGTTCGGGTCGTTCCTTCCGAGTCACGCCGGCTCCTTCTCCTCGTCCTGACACGTCGATCCCGAATCCAAGCAGTCGGAGACATCCGCTACCGACTTGCGGCGACAGGATGTCGACGCCGTCGTGAGACGCCCGCAGATCGGGTTCCGGCAGCACCGCCCTCCCCGGCGACGGGCGACCCTCGGCTGAGCACAGGCGCGAGTCCACCTCCGCGCTCGTCCGGAGCAGCCACAGGGGCGGCCGCTCCACTTGACCAGACCACGACGCCCTCCGGTCGGGATGAGAGCAGCACCGTCCCCTCCAGGTCCGTCCGCAGCGCGCGAGTGCCGCGCTCGGCCAGCAGGGCGAGCAGCGAGGGCGTCGGATGGCCGTACGTGTTGTCCGCGCCGACCGAGACGAGGCCGATGCGGGCGCCGAGCGCGTCGTAGAGGGCCGGCGACTGGTCGGCGGAGCCGTGGTGCGCCACCTTCACGACGTCGACGCGGCCCGGGTCCAGGCGCGCGAGTCGGCCCTGCTCCTCGGCACCGAGGTCGCCGAGCATGGCCAGCGAGAGCGGGCCGCCCGTCGCGTCCGCGGCGATGTCGATCCGCAGGGTCACGCTCGCCTCGTTGCCGCGCAGGGTGGTCCCCCGCTCCGGCCAGACGACCCGCCAGCGCAGCGAGCCGACCGAGCCGGTGTCTCCGCGCGCCGCCTCCCGCACCGCTGCGCCACCGGACAGGAGGGCCGCGCGATCCCGGGTGTCGCCCTCGTCCGCGACTGGGCCGACGAGCGCCTCGTCGACGCGGCCGACCACGGCCGCCAGGCCGCCGACGTGGTCGAGGTCGTAGTGGGTGAGCAGGAGCATCGCGAGGCGGTCGATGCCGAGCAGGTCGAGGCACGCGTCGAGCCGCTCCGGCAGCGGCCCGGTGTCGACGAGGACCACCCCCGCGTCGCCGCGGATCAGCACCGCGTCGCCCTGCCCGATGTCGCACATCGCCACCCGCCAGTCGAACGGGACGGCTCCGGAGCGCAGCAGCGGTGTCGCCACGCTCGACGCTCCCCCGACGACAAGCGCCCCGGCGAGCACGGTCGCCGCGACCTGTCGCGCCCGCGCGAGGCGACGCGAACGGGTGACGAGCAGCAAGGCGAGCACGGTCAGGAGAGTGAGCGCCAGCATCCCGCCGAGCCCGGGCAGCCAGGCGATCCGCGGCGACGGCCAGGTGGCGACGGCGCGCGCGATCGAGGCGATCCACCAGGCAGGCACGGCCGCGAGACGGATCGCGACGTCGGCACCGCCCGGCCACCACGGCGCCAGGAGGCAGCCGATCAGCCCGAGTCCGGTGGCCACCGGGGCCGCCGGCTCGGCGAGCAGATTCGCCAGCACCCCGTAGACCGGGATCGACGGGTCGATCAGCAGGACCGCGGGCTGGCAGGCCAGCTGCGCCGCCAGCGGGACCGCGACCACCAGCGCGAGCGGACGCGGCAGCACGTCGCCCAGCCGGTCCGCGATCGGCTCCCCCGCGAGCAGCAGCCCGCCCGTCGCCAGCACGGACAGCACGAAGCCGAGCCGCCCCGCGATCGATGGATCGACGAGCATCAGCAGGACGACGCTCGCCAGCAGCGCCGGGACCGCCGCACCGGACCGCCGCCCCAGCCGGGCGAGCAGCACGACGGTCGCCATCACCGCCGCCCGCACGACGCTCGGCTCCGGAGTGACCAGCACGACGAACGCGGCGAGGACCGCCAGCGCCGAGAGGGTGCGGAGGCGACGGCCGGCGCCGAGCAGCGCGGCGACGAGCCAGCCGGCCGCGACCACGACCGCGCAGTTCGCTCCGGAGACCGCAGTGAGGTGGGTGAGCGAGGCGGTCCGCATGTCGTCCTCCAGATCGGACCGGAGGGCGGAGGTGTCCCCGGTCGCGAGCCCGGGCAGCAGGCCGGCCACGTCTCCCCCGAGCACCGCGGTCCGGGCGAGGAAGCCCGCGCGCAGCACCTCCGCGACCGCCGCCACTCCCACGGGCGGGCGCCGCTCGAGCACGGCGCTCGCGGTCAGGAGCGTGCTCTCGCCGACTGAGCCCGGCTCCTCGGCCCGGACTCGGAGCACGACCTCGGAGCCGACCGGCAGTCGGCCGCCGGGCTCGGCCAGGAACACCCGCACCGGCGCGGACATCGGCTGATCCTCCAGCTGCAGCGCGGTGCCGTCGAACCACACTCCGCCGGCGGTGAGCGGCCGCGCGGAGGTCTCGATGCGGACGAGCACCGCCTGCACCGCTCGGGATTCCGCCGCCGCCCGCAGCTCCGGAGGATGCCGCTCGGGCGCTGCGACCACGACGGAGGTGACGGCCAGCGCCGCTCCCCCGAGTGCCACCGCGATCCCGGCCAGGACGACGGCCGCGCGGCGACGACGGAACGCGAGCACCGTCGTGACGACGACGAGGGTCACCGACCACGCCACCGTGCAGAGCAGCGCCCCGCCCCCGAGAACGGCCGTGACCGGCAGCAGCCCGGTCGCCGCGGCCGCCGCCCACGCCGCGAGCGCGAGCGGGAGCAGCCGCAGGTCCTGCGCGCGGATCACGGCGCCACCTGCTCGCGGAACGCCTCGAGCGTCTTCTCGCCGACGCCCGGCACCTCCAGCAGCTGGTCCACCGAGGTGAACGGCCCGTGCTCCTCGCGATAGGCGACGATCTTCGCCGCCGTAGCGGGACCGATCTCGGGCAGCTCCTCGAGCTGCGCGGCCGTGGCCGTGCTGAGGCTGACGATTCCGCCGGTGGTGCCCGCAGCTGCGGCCGGACCCGTGCCTCCCGGCAGGGCCGCCACACCCCGCTCGGGGACGAGGATCTGCTCACCGTCCACGAGCCGCCGTGCGAGGTTCACGGCTGCCCGCTCGGCTGCTTCCGTGAAGCCACCAGCCGCCGCGAGCGCATCCGCGACCCGCGCACCAGGATCGAGGAGGTAGAGCCCGGGAGCCGCGACCGCTCCGGCGACGTGCACGAAGAGGACCTCGCCCGGACTGCTGCTCGGCGCAGGCGAACCGGTCGCGCCCGCAGACGCCGGCGCTCCCGACGGACCCGCCGCAGCACCGGCACCACCGGCCGGCGCGAGCACCTCCGTCCGGCCGCTCGCCCGCGTTCCCGCGAGGAGCACTGCCACGACCGCTGCCGCGATCACCAGCACCATCGCCGCGCCGACCCCGATCCGCCAGCGCGATCGCGCTCGGCGCGGACGCCGCAGCAGCCCCGCGGGGTCGTCGGCCTGGCTCGTCTGCTGCATCCGACGACGCTAGGGCGGCCCGGTTCGGGCGATCAGCGACTCCTGCGGATCAGAGGAAGAAGCTCGAGATCCCGTCCTGTGGAGGACGCCCGCCCCGACCGCTCAGAGCAGTCGCAGCCGCCCGACGATCTTGTCCACGCGGTTCCTCGGCCCGATCAGACCGACCGCCAGGTACTCGACGAGCTCGGGCCCGGTCGCCCCGAGCACCTCCCGGTACTCGTCGTACACCCGGGTGTCCTGCGCGGCGGCGGGCATGTCGGCGACGAACGTCCCCTCGTGCGCCTCCGCCTTCGCCCGGATCGTCCGCAGCGTCGCCGCGTCGGACGCGAGCACGGTGCAGCCCGCCCACGGCAGCCCCGGGTGCTCGGAGCCCGAGGCGTCCTGCGCAGCGGGACCGAGCAGTCCGGGCACCTGCGCGCCGGTAGCGGCCGCGACACAGACGGCGGCGTTCACCGCGCGACCGATCGGCAGTGTCTCGTCGACCACGACTACCCACTTCAGCCGTGCCGATCGCGTCGGCGCCGCGGTGTCGATCTCGTCCTCGGCGTAGCCGACCGGTGCAGTGCTCATCGTCGTCCCTCTCTGGTCGATCCTCCCGACCGACCGCGCTCACGATAGGCAATGCGCGAGCGTCCCGCATAATGTCCGTATGAACGACCAGCAGAACCGAGATCCGGTGGTCCTCGACGCGCTCGACATCGCCATCCTCCGCCTCCTGCAGTCGGATGCGCGGATGTCCAATCGCGACGTCGCGACCGCGGTCGGCGTCTCCCCCACCACCTCCCTCGACCGCATGCGGCGGCTGCGCACCCGCGGCGTCATCCGAGGCGCCACCCTCGACGTCGACCTCGCCGCGATCGGACGCGGCGTCCAGGCGCTGATCGCCGTCCGGATCCGGCCGCCGTCCCGCGAGGTCATCGAGTCGTTCCGCGACTGGGTCAGCGGCCTCGAGCAGACCCTCGGCGTCTTCGTCACCGCCGGCAACGAGGACTTCATCATCCACGTCGCCGTCCGCGACAACGACGACCTCTACGCCTTCGTCATCGACCGCCTCACAGAGCGCCGCGAGGTCGCGGACGTCCGCACCTCGGTCGTCTACCAGCACATCCGCAACGGCTCGGTGCCGCCCGCCTGACAGCGCGTCGGGCGGGAACGCCGAAGGGGCCCCTCCGCAGTGGTGGGGCCCCTTCGAGGAGAGCAGGTGGTCGGGACGACCTACGCCGGCTTCGTCACCAGGTTGACCAGGCGCGGCGCCCGGACGACGGCCGTGACGACCTCGCGGCCCTGCAGCGCCCGCGCGACACCGGTGGCCGCGCGCGCCTTCTGCTCGAGCTCGTCCGAGGAGATCTTCGGCGAGACCTCGATCCGATCGCGGACCTTGCCGTCGACCTGGAGGATCGCGGTGACCTTCTCCTCGACCAGGAGCGTCGGGTCGGCCTTGCGCCAGAGCGCGTGCGCGACCGAGCCCTCGTAGCCGAGCCGGTTCCACATGTCCTCGGCCGTGTACGGCGCGAACAGGTTGAGCGCCATCGCGACGACCTCGGTCGCCTCACGAACGGCGGGGTCGCCCGCGCCGGCACCGGAGTCGATGACCTTGCGGGTGGCGTTGACCAGCTCCATCAGGCGCGCGACGACGACGTTGAACTTGAACGCCTCGATCAGCGAGGGCGACTCGGCGAGGAAGCGGTGCGTCTGCCGGCGCAGCGCCGCGTCGCCGTTCTTCCACTCCACGTCGGGCTTCGTCGTGACGTCCTTCGCCAGGCGCCAGGCGCGGGCGAGGAACTTCGCGCTGCCCGACGGCGAGACGTCGGCCCAGTCGATGTCGTCCTCGGGCGGCCCGGCGAACGCCATCGTCAGGCGCACGGCGTCGACGCCGAACTCGTCCAGCTGATCGGACAGGCGGACGATGTTGCCCTTCGACTTCGACATCGCGGCGCCGTCCATCTGCACCATGCCCTGGTTCAGCAGCGCGGTGAACGGCTCGGTGAAGGAGACGTAGCCGAGGTCGAAGAGGACCTTGGTGATGAAGCGCGCGTAGAGCAGGTGCAGGATCGCGTGCGTCACACCGCCCACGTACTGGTCGACGGGCGCCCACTTCTCGGCGAGCTTCGGGTCGAACGCCTGGGTGTCGTCCTTCGGCGAGAGGAAGCGCAGGAAGTACCAGGAGGAGTCGACGAAGGTGTCCATCGTGTCCGGGTCGCGGCGCGCGGGGCTGCCGTCGTTCGGGTTCGCGACGTTCACCCAGTCCTCCGCAGCACCGAGCGGCGACGAGCCCTTCGGCTGCAGGTCGAGGCCGTCGGTCGAGGGCAGGCGCACGGGCAGCTGGTCCTCGGGGACGGGGATCAGCTCGCCGTTCTCGCCGTGGATGATCGGGATCGGCGTGCCCCAGTAGCGCTGGCGCGAGATCAGCCAGTCGCGCAGGCGGTAGTTCTTCGCCGAGCGGCCGCGGCCGCGCTCCTCGAGCAGCTTGATCACGCGCTCGATGGCGGTGCGCTTGGAGAGGCCGTCGAGCGGGCCGGAGTTGATCAGGCGGCCGTCGCCGGTCAGCGCCTCGCCGGTGGTGGCCGGGTCGAGCGAGTACTCCTTCTCGAGCGCGGCGAGCTCCTCCGGGTCCTTCGGGATGACCGGGATCGCGCCGGTGACCGAGGCGGTCGTGTCGACGACGACCCGCACGGGCAGGTCGAAGGCGCGGGCGAAGTCCAGGTCGCGCTGGTCGTGCGCGGGGACGGCCATCACCGCGCCGTGCCCGTAGTCGGACAGCACGTAGTCGGCCGACCAGATCGGCAGGCGCTCGCCGTTGACGGGGTTGATCGCGTAGCGGCCGAGGAAGACGCCGGTCTTCGGGCGGTCAACGGTGAGGCGCTCGATCTCGCTCGACTTCTGCACCTTCTCGAGGTAGCTGCGGAAGGCGGTCTGCAGCTCCGGGTCGGCACCCTCGACCAGCTCGGCGGCCAGGTCGGAGTCGGGTGCGACGACCATGAAGGTCGCGCCGAAGAGGGTGTCGGGGCGCGTCGTGAAGACCGTGATCCGCTCGTCGCGGCCCTCGATCTCGAACTCGACGTCGGCGCCGATCGAGCGGCCGATCCAGTTGCGCTGCATCGCGATGACCTTCGACGGCCAGGAGCCCTCGAGCTGGTTGAGGTCGTCGAGCAGGCGGTCGGCGTAGTCGGTGATCTTGAAGTACCACTGCGTGAGCTTCTTCTTCACCACGACGGCGCCGGAGCGCTCCGAGGTGCCGTCGGCGAGGACCTGCTCGTTCGCGAGGACGGTCTGGTCCACCGGGTCCCAGTTGACCCAGCTGTCCTTGCGGTAGGCGAGGCCCTTCTCGTACATCTTGAGGAACAGCCACTGGTTCCACTTGTAGTACTCGGGGTCGGAGGTGTGCAGCACGCGGTCCCAGTCGAAGGACGCGGCGTAGCGCTTCATCGAGCGCTTCTGCTGCTCGATGTTGTCGTAGGTCCAGGAGACGGGGTTCAGGCCGCGCTTGATCGCCGCGTTCTCGGCGGGCAGGCCGAAGCTGTCCCAGCCGATCGGGTGCAGCACGTTGAAGCCCTGCTGGCGCCAGTAGCGGGCGATGACGTCACCCAGCGCGTACGCCTCCGCGTGACCCATGTGTAGGTCGCCGGAGGGGTAGGGGAACATGTCGAGCACGTACTTGCGCGGGCGCTTGTCGGTGGAGTCGCCGGTCGCGAACGGCCGGGTCTCCTCCCAGATCGGGAGCCACTTCTCCTGGAGCGCGCGGAAGTCGTAGCGCTCCTCGTCGGTCGCGCCGGTCTGCTGGGAGGTCTCTTCTGCCACAGGTGTGTCTCACTTCTAAAGGGAGGGGGAAACGCGCGCGATCGAGGCGCCTGCGTTCGACCAACCACCCTACTGGCCTCTAGTGACCGGGCGACGACTCGTCCGCGACGCGCAGGTCGACTCCGAGCACGGCGAGCAGCGCGCGGGCCTTGAGGCGCGTCTCCTCCACCTCCTCGTCCGGGATCGACAGGGTGGTGATGCCTCCGCCGGTGCCGATCCTGGCGCGGACACCGTCGAGCACGAGCGTGCGGATGGTCATCGCGAGATCCAGCGAGCCGTCGCCGCCGAGCCGCCCGAACGCGCCGGCGTAGATCCCCCGGGGCCCCGCCTCCCACTCGCGCAGGAGCTCGATCGCGCGCCGCTTCGGGGCTCCCGTCATCGATCCGGCGGGGAAGGTCGCCGCGAGCAGGTCGGCCAGGCCGACGCCCGGCGCGCGCTGCGCCGACACCTCGCTGACCAGCTGGTGCACGTGGGGGTAGCTCTCGACCTCGAGGAGGCGATCCACCCGCACGGAGGAGGGAGCGGCGATCCGCGCGAGGTCGTTTCGCACGAGGTCGACGATCATCACGTTCTCGGCGCGCTCCTTGACGCTCGCGAGCAGCTCGGCCCGCAGCTCCGCATCGGCCGCGGGGTCGGCGCTGCGCGGCCGGGTCCCCTTGATCGGGTGCGTGGCGACGCGGCCCTCCGCTGTGACGGCGAGGAACCGCTCGGGCGAGGCGCTGACGAGGGCGAGCCCGCCGATCCGGATCAGTCCGCCGTGATGGCTGGGACTCGAGCGGCGGAGGCGGCGGTACGCCTCGACGGGGTCGAAGGCGCCCTCGACCAGGACCTCGTTGGTGAGGCAGAGCTGATAGGCGTCACCCGCGCGGATCGCGGCCTGGCAGCGCGCGATCAGGGCGCGGTACTCCTCGGGGCCGTGCCGCCAGACGGCGGGGCCGGCGGGCTCGGCGTCGCCGGGGCCCCGGCTGTCGGCGGGAGTCGCGGCGAGCGCCGTCAGCGCCTGCTCGAGTCGCCGCGCCTCCCGCTCCTGCCGCGGGGAGGACACGAGGTGGAGGGTCCTCCGGGCATGATCGAACTCGAGCACCGGATCGCCGCGGATCAGCGCGAGTGCGGGCGGCGCCTCCGCGTCCGAGGACGCGGCGGGGAGGGAGACGAAGGGCGCGCCGGCCTCGTACGCGATCCAGCCGTACCGGCCGAGTGCCCGGTCACCGGTCCGCTCGGTGCCGACCGCGGCGAGCGCCGTCGAGACGTCGGCTCCGGCCTCGATCATCAGCACGTCGTCGGAGGCACCGAGGAAGGAGAGTCCCTCGACGGCGTCGCGGCCGGAGTCGAGCCAGAAGGAGGCGTGCGCGCGGGAGAACAGAGCGAGGTGAGCGCGCTCGGGATCGACCCACGGCAGCTCCCGGCGGAGTGCGGGGTCCTCGAGGAGAGCGGCCACTGGGCTAGCGTAGGCCGTCGTGGACGGCGAGCTGGTGCGGGTGTGGGACGGGCGCGAGCTCGGTCCCGCGGCCGACGCTCCGGCCGGCGCCCTCCTCGCGGCCGACTCCTGGCTGGTGTCGGCGGGCCGCGTGCGCGGTCTCGAGCTGCACCGGGAGCGGTTCCTCGCCGCGGTCGCCGACGCCGCTGGACCGGAGGACACCGGGGCGTTCTTCGACGCCGCCGTCGCGGCGCTCCCCCGCACCGGCGACTCCTTCCCCCGGGTCGAGCTGACCGCGGAGGGACTGCGCCTGCGTCTTCGCCCCGCGCCGCCGCAGGGCCGCACCGTCGTGCTCTGGACGAGCCCCGTCGATCCTCGGCGCGTTCCGGCGCGCAAGGGACCGGACATCGCGCGTCTCGCGCTCCTGCGCTCGCGGGCTCTCGCGGCCGGTGCGGACGAGGCCGTGATCCTCGGTGCAGACGGCACGGTCGTCGACGGCGCGTCGAGCGCCGTGCTCTGGTGGCTCGGCGACGCGCTGGTCGTTCCGCCCGCGAGCAGCCGCCGCGTCCGGAGCGTGACCGCCCGCACGGTCTCCGTGCTCGCGGGAGCGCTCGGCGTCGACGTCATCGAGGCCCCGGCCGAGCCGGCCGACCTCGACGGCCGCGAGGTGTGGACGGCGAACGCGCTGCACGGGCTGCGTCTGGCGACGAGCTGGGTCGACGGGCCGGCGCTCGCCGCGGTGCCGGGCCGGCTGGACGCCTGGCGCCGCCGCCTGGACGCCCTCCGACGCCCCCTCCCCTGACTCGTCTGCGGCACCGAGCCGTGCTGACGCCGGTCGCGTGCCACGGACGGCCGAGGCGTCGTCTCGCGGCCCTCGAGGCACCTGCTCGGCGACGCCGGCCTCCCTCCGACGGCTCGTGCACTCCTCGCACGAGCCGGGCCGTTTCTCGGCGGGGAGGAGGGACCGCGTGACAGGGACCCCGCATCACGCGCCGGACCGCGGAGCACGGCACTCCTGCGCGCCAGGATCGAGGCAGTCCGCTCGGCGATGCCGCCCTCTCTCCGACGGTGCCCCCCTCTCGAGAAAGAACTGCGATGACATCCCACACCTCACGACCACTCGCCTCAGGGCTCGTCGCCCTCGCCGCCGCCGGCGCCCTGCTCTGCACCGCCACGCCGGCGCTCGCGCAGAGCGCTCACAGCACCGTCTCCTCGAGCACCTCCGCGACGACCTCCGTCGCCGCCGCCGCGACAGTGCGCGGCGAGGTCTCCGACGAGCTGGTCGCCGGCGAGCAGCTCCTCGCCGGCCAGTACATCGCCTCCGACGGGTCCGGAGGAGGATCCACCTTCCGGATGCAGGACGACGGCAACGCCGTGGTCTACGACGAGGTCGGTCACCCGCTCTTCAGCACCGGAACCTCGGGCCGCGGCAACCGCCTCGTCCTGCAGGAGGACGGCAACGTGGTGATCTACTCGTCCGCCGACCGCCCCCTGTGGAGCACCGGAACCGACAACGAGCCGGGCTCTCACCTGGTCGTCCAGGGGGACTCCAACCTCGTCCTCTACCGCGAGGACGACACGCCCGCGTGGGCGAGCAGCGTCGGCCGCGCGCTCCCCGAGCCGCCGTTCGACACCCTGAACGTCGACGAGCCGCTGCTGCGGGGCCACCAGCTCACCTCGGAGAACGGACTGTTCCGCGCGGTGATGCAGCGCGACGGCAACCTCGTCGGCTACGGACCCGACGGGGTCGTCTGGAACACCGGCACGCGCGGCGAGGCGAACGAGCTCCTCGTGTCGGAGGACGGCTACGCCGTGATCGTCGGTGCGGACGGCGGCATCAAGTGGGCCGCCGACACCGAGGGCGCGGCGAGCAGCATCCTCCTCGACGACAACGGCGTGCTCAGCATCAGCGACGAGGACTACGACGTGCTGTGGACCAGCCAGTCCGGGCTGCCCGGGTCGAGCATGTACGCGCCGAACACCCTCGCGGTGGACGACCACCTCCGCTCCGACGACGGCCGGTACCGCGCGGTGATGCAGGCCGACGGGAACTTCGTCGTCTACGGCCCGACGGGCGCCGACTGGTGGACGGGCACGTCGGGTGTCGACAGCTCGTTCGAGTTCTCCGAGGACGGCACCGCCCGGATCGTCGCGGGCGACGGCAGCGTCGTCTGGACGGCGACGCCCGCCGCCGGCGGCACCGCGCCCTACCGCTTCGTCCTGCAGAGCGACGGCAACCTCGTCGAGTACGACAGCGAGGATCGGCCGGTCTGGTCCCTCCGCTGACCGTTCCTAGGTCGTCGGGCGCGCCGATCCGGTGACGTCTCCCTCCGATGGCCCGGCTCGTGCGCAGTCCGCACGAGCCGGGCCGTCGCCGTGCGCGCGAAGACGTCCGCGCCTCGGTCACGACCGGTCCGAGCTCCACGGCGACCGCCCGGTTCGCGCTCGCCTCGCTCGAACCGGGCGCTCGACGGCGTTCTCGCGGGTGACGTGACAACGACCCCGCACTGCGCGCCGGAACGCGATCGGACCCGGGGGTGAGTGCTTGTGTGGGTGGAAGACCGCTCGGCGACGCCGCCTCGATCGCGGCGGTGCCGTCCTCTCGAGAAAGAACTGCCATGTCACTCAGAACATCTCCACGCCCCCTCGCCGCCGGGATCGTCGCGCTCGTCGCAACCGGAGGCCTGCTCCTCGGCGGGACGCCCGCCCTCGCGGCGAGCGGGGCACCCGGGTGGTCCTCGTCGACCGAGTGGAGCCCGACCACACCCGCCCTCAAGCCGTGGCCCAGCGGCGGCAGCAGAGGGCAGTACGAGTACTACAACGCCGTCCTCAGCGGCGAGACCCTCGGCCCGAACTTCAGTGTGTTCTCCGATCCGGAGGACACGTTCGTCCTCACCATGCAGACGGACGGCGACGCTGTCCTCCGCTCGGACGACGGGAGGGTCCTCTTCAGAACCGGCACCTCGGGAGATCGCAACTCCTTGATCGTGCAGGAAGACGGGAACATCGTCGTCGTCGATGCGGATCGGCGTCCCCTCTGGAGCTCCGGCACGGACGGTGAGCCCGGCGCCCACCTCGTGCTCGGAGAGGACGGCGACCTCGTCCTCTACCGCCAGAACGGCACGCCCGCCTGGTCCGCCGCCGCCGGGAGGATCGCCGAACCGCCGCACCACTCGCTCGACACCGGCAGCACGCTCTTCCACGGTCACCAGCTCACCTCCGAGAACGGGCTGTTCCGCGCGGTCATGCAGCGCGACGGCAACCTCGTCGGCTACGGCCCCGCCGGAGCGATCTGGAGCACCGGCACCCGCGGCATCGGCAACCGCTTCGTCATCCAGGACGACGGGAACGCCGTCGTCTACGGCGCCGACGACTCGGTCAGGTGGGCGTCCGGCACCGGTGGCGAGGACCTCACCGTCGCCCTCGACGACAGCGGAGTGCTGAAGATCGTCGATCCCGACGGTGCTCTCGAATGGGACAGTCAGACCGCTCTGCCGGGGTCGGTCGCGTATGCACCCGGCGTCCTCGAGATCGGGGGGCTGCTGCGCTCGGACGACAGCGCCTACCGAGCGCTGATGCAGGCCGACGGGAACTTCGTCGTCTACGGCCCGTCCGGGGCGATCTGGCAGACGAGGACCTCGGGCATCGAGAGCGCTCTCGTCCTCGCAGCCGACGGCGTCGCGACGATCGAGACCGAGGTCGGCAAGGTCACCTGGTCGTCCGGCCCCGCCTCCGCTTCGGTCGGGCCGTTCCGTCTCGTCATGCAGACCGACGGGAACCTCGTCGAGTACGACGGGCAGGGCCGGGCCGTCTGGTCCACCCGCTGACCGCCCGGAGGTCGATGCGCTCGCGGATGCGCTGACATCCCGTCCGATGGCCCGGCACGTGCACGCCCTGCACGAGCCGGGCCATCGGCGTTCTCGCGAAGGGTCCGACCCTGCGCCTGCTCTCCTGCAGAGCAGAGAAGCGCGACGGCGCGACGGTGACCCCACGCCCCGCGCCACAAGATGTGGAAATCCTGCGGCAGTGCTTTCGTGGGAGGAAGACCGTTCGGCGATGCCGCCTCGTCGACGGCGGTGCCCATCTCCACGAGAAGGAACTGCCATGACGTCCCCATCACAACCACGCTCCCTCGCCTCCGTCCTCGTCGCGCTCGTCGCGGCGGGAGCCCTGCTCCTCGGCACGACACCCGCCCTCGCCCAGAGCGCCGTCGGAGCAGCGGCTTCGCAGAACGGCACTCCCGCCCGGTCGGACGGGGCCGGGACGACGGCCGCACCGCCGCACGACACCCTCCCCACCGGCGGCACCCTCGCACCGGGTGACCAGCTCACGTCGGAGAACGGGCTCTTCCACGCGGTCATGCAGACCGACGGCGATCTCGTCGGCGACGGACCCGCCGGAAAGATCTGGAGCACCGGCACCCGCGGCACCGGCAACCGCTTCGTCCTGCAGGACGACGGCGACGCCGTCGTCCTCGGCACCGACGGCTCCGTCGAGTGGTCGTCCGGCACCGCCGCGTGGTCGACCGACTCCAACGTCGAGAACCTCGCCGTCGTACTCGACGACAGCGGAGTGCTCACGATCGTCGACGACGAGGGCGACCTGGGCTGGGACAGCCAGTCCCAGCTGCCGGGGTCGGTCCTGTACGCCCCGAACCACCTCTCGACCGGTGACGTGCTGCGCTCGGACGACGGTCTGTACCTGGCGGTGATGCAGTCCGACGGGAACCTCGTCGTCCACGGCCCGACGGGTCTGATCTGGCAGACCGGGACTCACGGCATCGCCAACGGGCTGTACGTCGCCGAGAACGGCGTCGCGTCGATCTACGACTGGAGTGACACCGTGGTCTGGGCGAACCGCTCCGCCTCCGGCGCGACCGGGCCGTTCCGCTTCGTGCTGCAGAACGACGGGAAGCTCGTCGAGTACGACGGACAGGGCCACGTCGTCTGGTCCAGCCGCTGACGGCATCCACCAGCGGGCTCCGCCGAGGCGGTCCGCTCTGCATTGACGGCCCGGTCGTGCGCCTCCCGCACGGACCGGGCCGCCGTCATGAAGGCCCGAGGTCCGGGCCACGGGCGAGCGAGCGCTTCGGCGGCGCCGACGCACGCGCCACCGGGACACGGCGTCCCGAGCGCACGCCCGATGCCGCCGGCGCGTGCGAGCATTCGAGGATCCGCTCGGCGATGCCGACCTCTCGAGAAAGATCTGCGATGACGCCTCCCTCTTCCTCCCGCTCGAACGGGTTCTCCCGCTCCACCGGGCCCGCCCGATTCGTCGGCTCCGGCCTCGTCGCGCTCGTCGCGACCGGGGCACTCCTCCTCACCGCGACGCCTGCTTTCGCCGAGGAGGCGGTGCAGCAGACGCTCTCCTCCGCCTCCGCCGCCGAGTCGACACCCGCACTCCAGCCGAACGCCGATGCGCAGGCCCGCGCCGCCGGCGTCTACTACAACGCGCTGATCGGCGGCGAGGAGCTCGCCGGCGGGGAGAGCATCTACTCGAACGACCCGGGCCCCGCCTACGAGTTCGTGATGCAGACCGACGGCAACGCCGTCACCTACGCGCCCGACGGCCGGGTCGTCTTCGCGACCGGCACCGCCGGCCGCGGCGACCACCTCGCGATGCAGACCGACGGCAACGTCGTGATCTACTCCGCAGACGACCGCCCCGTCTGGAGCACGGGCACGAACGACGAGCCCGGCGCCTCCCTGATCATCCAGGAGGACGGCAATCTCGTCGTCTCCCGCGAGAACGGCTCCCCCGCGTGGGCGAGCAGCGTCAACGGGAGGATCGCCGCTCCGGCGACCGACACGCTCTTCACCGGCGAGACCCTCCGCGGCGGGCGCCAGCTCACCTCGGCGGACGGCCGCTTCCGTGCGGTGATGCAGACCGACGGCAACTTCGTCGGCTACGGCCCCCAGGGCGTCGTCTGGAACACCGGCACCCGCGGCGCCGGCAACCGGCTCGTGCTGCAGACCGACGGCAACGCCGTCATCTACGGCCCGGACGATTCGGTCCAGTGGTCCTCCGGTACCCGCGGCAGCGATCTGCGCCTCGGCATCGACAACGGCGGATCGCTGATCATCGTCGACCAGGCCGACGCCGTGCTCTGGACCAGCCAGGCGCAGCTGCCCGGCTCGAGCCTCTACGCCGAGAACGGGCTCGCCGCCGGCAGCCTCCTCCGCTCGGCCAACGGCGTCTACCGGGCCGTGATGCAGAGCGACGGCAACTTCGTCGTCTACGGCCGCTCCGGCCCGATCTGGTCGACGGGCACCTCGGGCGCCGGCAGCTCGTTCAACCTCTACGAGGACGGCTTCATGGCGGTCGTCCGCGGCGACGGGATCGGCACCTGGACGGTGACGCCCCGCTCCAGCGCGGTCGCCCCGTTCCGCCTCGTGATGCAGGACGACGGCAACCTCGTCGAGTACGACGGACGGAACCAGGCGGTGTGGTCGAGCCGCTGAGCGCGGTCGCCTCGACGCGGCCCTGATCGGGTCCCCGCCCTCCGGTGGGCCCGCGCCGACGGCCCGGTTCGTGCATGTCCCGCACGCACCGGGCCGTCGGCGTCTCCGGACTGCGCGACCCGTAGGGGGCGCGCCGAGGCGCCCGGTTCGCCGCCACTCCCCCTCTCGTCGCATGATGGAGGGGTGAGCGACGCCGGCGACTTCATCCGCGCGGCGCTGGAGTACGAGGGCGACGTCTGGCGGGCGCAGGACGTGCGCGAGCGGCTCGGCGCGGGGCTCGACTCCACCGGGGCCTCGGTCGGAGCGGTCCGCGGCACCGTGCGGGACGCCCTGAAGAAGTTCCGCGGGCTCGAGCACGACGACGTCACGGCGCTGTCCTCGGAGCTGTGGGAGCCGCCTGTCTTCGAGACGCGGCTCGCGGCGATCGTCCTGCTGCAGTCGCGAGCAGCGATGCTGCGTGCCTCCGACCTGACGCGGCTCGAGGGCTTCGTCCGTGATGCGCGGGTCGAGGAGCTGACGGCATCGCTCGCCCGCGACGTGATCCTCCCTCTGCGCGCGAGCAGCAGCGGATCCGCGCGGGCCCGCGTCGACGGTGTGCTCGACCGGTGGGCCTCCGAGGGCGGGTCGCTCGCGGAGGCCGAGAGACGGGTTCGGTCAGCGGACTGAGAAGGCCGGGTCACCACTCGATCACGACCGCGTTCCGGCGGCGTGGCGCGGCGAGCGGCATGGGAGCATGCGGGAGAACTGCCCACCGATCCGCTCGAAGGACCAGCGATGACGCCTCTCCACCCCGCCCGCACACTCCTCTCCGGGGCGGTGGTGCTCGTGACCGCAGCCGCCCTGCTGCTCGGAGCGACCCCGGCCCTCGCGGCCGGCTCGGGGCCCGTCTCGACCGCGGTCGCGACCGCCGCGAACGTCTTCACCGACGCCCTCGTCAGCGGGGAGCAGCTCGCGCGCGGCGAGAGCATCGTCTCGGTCGGCGGCGGCTACCGGTTCGTCCTGCAGACCGACGGCAACGCCGTCACCTACGACGCGAGCGGCCGTGCCACCTTCAGCACCGGCACCCAGGGTCGCGGGGATCGCCTGGTGATGCAGGCCGACGGCAACCTCGTGATCTACGCCGCGGACGGCCGGCCCGTCTGGTTCACCGGAACGGGTGACGAGAACGGCGCGAGCGTCCGGATCCAGAACGACGGCAACCTCGTCGTCAGCCGGGCGAACGGCACCCCCGCGTGGGCGAGCAGCATCGGCACGACGATCCCGGCGCCGCCGACCGACTCGCTCTACCCCACCGAGACGCTGCGCGCCGGTCAGCGGCTGACCTCCGGCGACGGCCGCTTCACCGCCGTGATGCAGAGCGACGGCAACTTCGTCGGCTACGGACCGCAGGGAGTCACCTGGAACACGGGCACGTCCGGCGCCGGGAACCGCTTCGTGCTGCAGGAGGACGGCAACGCCGTGATCTACGGCGCGGACGGCGCGGTGAAGTGGTTCACCGGCACCAGCGGCTCCGGGGTGCGGATGAACCTCGACAACACGGGGCGACTGGTTCTCTACAGCATCGACGACGACCTGCTCTGGAGCAGCCGGATCGCCTTCCCGAACAGCACCTTGTTCGCAGCTGCCGCGCTGTACGGAGGTGAGGGACTCCGCTCCGGGAACGGCGCCTACAACGCCGTGATGCAGGCCGACGGCAACCTCGTCGTCTACGGGCGCTCCGGTCCGGTCTGGTCCACCGGAACGTCGACGTCGGGCGACTTCTTCTCGATCGACGAGGACGGGTACATGGCGGTCGCGGCCCAGGGCCGAGTGAGCTGGAGCGTCCTCCCGCGCTACTTCGTCAACGTCGGCCCCGCCGTCCCGCCGTTCCGCCTGGTGATGCAGGACGACGGCAACCTCGTGCAGTACGACGGGCGCGGACGGGCGAGCTGGTCGAGCCGCTGACCCCCGTGCACGCGCACTGAACCGCATCCCCGGGCCGTCTTCTCGGCCCGGGGATCCGCTGTGTCACGCGTCAGCCCGCGGTGCCGTCCGCGACCGTGATCCGCCGGTCGAAGGCGAGGGACCCGGGGACGCGGTGCGCGATCAGCACGACCGTGCGGCCGGACGCGGCGCGCAGCAGGTCGGCGAGCAGCGCGTCGGCGACGGGGGCGTCCACCGAGGCGGTCGGCTCGTCGAGCACCAGCACGTCGAAGTCGGCGAGCAGGGCCCGCGCGAGCGCCAGGCGCTGGGCCTGACCGCCCGAGACCAGCGAGCCTCGCTCGCCGACGCGCGCGTCGAGGCCACCGCGGGCCGCCGTCCACGAGGCGAGGCCCACCCGCTCGAGGACACCCAGGAGCACGGCGTCGTCGGCCTCGGGTCGCGCGAACAGCAGGTTCTGCCGGATCGTGTCGTCGAAGAGGTAGGGCTGCTGCTCGACGAGGCCGACCATGCGCCGGAGCTCGGACTGGGGGAGCATGCGCGCCTCGACCCCGCCGATCCGGTACGAGCCGGTGTGGTCGAGGAAGCGGACGAGGGCGTGCGCGAGGGTCGTCTTGCCGGAGCCGCTGCCGCCGGTGACGAGGACCCGCTCGCCGGCGCGCAGATCGAGCGAGACGCCGGTGAGCGCGGGAGTCGCGGCGCCGGGCCAGCCCACGGAGAGGTCGCGGAGGACGATGTCGCGGCCGAGCGGGACAGCGGCGGAGGGATCGACGTCGGCATCGGTCGCGAGCGCGGACGACGCGGCCTGCGCGTCGAGGTCCGCGAGCCGCTGCGCGCTCGAGAGCGCCGAGCGCGCGCTCTGCACGGCCAGCGGGGCCGCGGCGGCGACCTCGAACACGGCGAGCGGCACCAGGGCGAGCACCCCGAGAGCCGGGCCGCCGAGCTCGCCAACCACGGGGATCCCGAGGGCGAGACCGGCCCAGACCGCGCCGCCGGAGCACAGCGCGAGGACGGCGGCGGCGAGCCCGGCCGACGCGGCACGCCGCCGGGCCGCTCGGGTGAGCGCCGCCTCCGCCTCCGCGACATCGGCGATCGCGTCGTCCGCCGCGTCGAAGGCGATCAGCACGTCGAGCCGGGTCACCAGCAGATTCAATCGCTCCGCGAGCTCGCCGCGCAGCGGCGCGAGCTCGCGATCGGCGCGGGCCGACACCAGTCCCACGCCGAGGGCTCCCCCGGCGAAGGCGAGCACGAGCAGGCCGAGCAGCACGGCGCCCATCGCGGGCAGCAGCAGCCAGACGCCCACCACCGCGACGGTGGACACGACCGCCGAGACGAGCAGCGGCTGCACGATCCGCAGCGGCACGTCCTGCTGCGCATCGACGTCGGCGACCACCCGCGAGACGAGATCGCCGCGGCGCACCCGCCCGAGCCCGTCGGGCGCGACCGGCACCAGCCGCTCGTAGACGCCGGCGCGCAGCTCCGCCAGCGCCCGGAACGCGGCATCGTGCCCGGAGAGGCGCTCGAGATAGCGGAAGAAGGCGCGCGAGAGCGCGAACGCGCGCACCCCGACGACGGCTATCGAGAGGAAGAGGATCGGCGGCTGCTCGGCCGCTCGCACGATCAGCCACGCCGAGCAGGCGAGCAGAGCCACGACGGACGCCGAGGAGAGCAGACCGAAGGACAGTCCGGGCAGGAAGCGCCGCGGAGCCGGCATCGCCGCCCGCAGCACGTCGGCGCGGTTCACCGGAGCACCGCCTCGGCCGGAGCGAGCGCGAGCACGGCGTCGGCGGCCGCGATCGTCGCGGGGCGGTGGGTCGCGACGAGTACGACGACGCCCTGGTCCGCGAGCCCGCGGAGCCCGGCGAGAAGCCGGCGCTCCGACTCCTCGTCGAGAGCGGCGGTCGGCTCGTCCAGGGCGAGCACCGCGCAGCCGCGCTCGAGGACGCGGTGCACGGCGCGCGCGACGGCGACCCGCGCCGCCTGCCCGCCGGACAGCCCCGTGCCGTCGGCGTCGATGCGCCGATCCGGGTCGAGGTCGGTGCCCGCGATCGCGAGTGCCCGCAGGATCCGCTCCGGGTCGGGCGAGCGCGAGCCGAGCGCGACGTTGGACCCGACGCTCCCCGGGAGCAGGTCGGGCCGCTGCCCGGACCAGGCGAGCCAGTCGCGACCGGTGGCCGCGTCGATGGTCTCGCCGCCGAGGGCGATCGAGCCGGTCGCGGGGGCGAAGCCGGCCAGAGCGGCCAGCAGCGTCGACTTGCCGGAGCCGCTGGGTCCGGTCAGCGCGGTGATCGAGCCGGCGAGCAGGGTCGCGTCGACGGGCGCGAGGACGCGACCCGCTCCGTCGTCGACCGCGACGCCGTGGAGCTCGAGCGCCCCCGAGCGGCCGGGCGCTGCGGTCCGCGTCGGCACGGCCGCCGCGGATTCGATGATCGTGAACGCCTCGTCCGCCACCTGGACCCCGTCCGCCGCGGCGTGGAACTCGGCGCCGACCTGCCGCACCGGGAGGAACACGTCCGGCGCCAGCACCAGCACGAACAGCCCGATCGCGAGGCCGAGCGAGCCGTCGACCAGGCGCAGTCCGATCGAGACGGCGACGAGCGCGACCGAGAGCGATCCGGCCAGCTCGAGGACGAAGCTGCTGACGAAGGTCACCCGCAGCACCTTCATCGTGTGCACGCGGTAGTCCTCGGTCAGCGCGCGGATGCGGGCGCCCTGCCTCTCCGCCCGCCCGAAGATCTTCAGCGTGGCCAGCCCGCCGACCGTGTCGACGAAGCCGGAGGCGAGCGCCTGCAGGCGGCTCCACTGCCTCTTCTGCACCGCCTGGGTCGCCCAGCCGATCAGGACCATGAACACCGGGATCAGCGGGAGGGTCACGACGAGGAAGAGCGCGCTGAGCGGATCGGCGAGGAAGACGACGAGCACGAGGATCGGCGTGGTGATCGCGGTCGCGATCAGCTGCGGCAGGTAGCGGGCGAAGTAGCCGTCGAGCGCGTCGAGCCCACCGCCGAGCAGAGCGACGACCCCGCCCGATCCAGCCGTGCGACCGGACGGCCCGAGTGCGACGAGCGCGGCGAGGACCGCCGACCGCAGCTGCGCCTTCGAACCGGCGCCGCCCCGTGTCGCGTTCACCTCGACGGCCCAGGCCAGCACGGAGCGCAGCACGACCACGCCGAGCAGCGCCGCGAGCGAGGGCGCGAGCTCGGTGGCCGACCGGCCGTCGACCGCCCCCGCCACCAGCTGCGCCACCAGCCACGCGAACGCGACGGCGGTCGCCGTGCGGGCGAGCGCGAGCGCCCCGCCGAGCAGGAGGAACAGCCGCGCGGCGCGGGCGTAGCGGAGCAGTCGGGGATCGAGGGGTTTCACGTCTGCGTTCGGTCAGTGCGCGTCCGCCGGGATGTGGGTCCGGCTGATGCGCTTGCGGAAGATCCAGTAGGTCCAGGCCTGGTAGCCGACGATGAGCGGCACGAAGACCAGCGCCGTCCAGCTCATCACCGTCAGGGTATAGGGCGTGCTCGAGGCGTTCTCGATGGTCAGGCTGTTCGCGATCTCGTTCGAGGCGGGCATCACCGCCGGGAAGAGCGTGGTGAACAGCGCGAGCACCGCGAGGGCGATCGTGCCGGCCAGAAGGGCGAAGGCGCGCCCCTCCCGCCCGCGCAGGTTCGCGACCCAGGCGAGCACCAGCGCGGTCGCGGCGGCGATCGAGAGCAGCCAGGAGGGACCGCTCCCCTGCGCCAGGTTCGTCCAGCCGAGGAACACCGCGGCGACCGCGATGGTCACCAGTCCCGCCCGCATCGCGAGCCGGCGCGCCCGCTCGCGGATCTCGCCGTCGGTCTTCAGGGAGACGAAGACGACGCCGTGGGTGAAGAAGAGCAGGAGCGTGGTCGCGCCGCCGAGCAGCGCGTACGGGTTCAGCAGGTCGAAGACCGTCCCGATGTAGTTGTGGTCCGCGTCCAGCGGCACACCCTGCACGATGTTCGCGAAGGCGACGCCCCAGAGGAACGCGGGAACCGCCGAGCCGACCACGATCATCGTGTCGAACCGCTTCTTCCACGCCGCCTCCGGGCGCTGGTGGCGGTACTCGAACGAGACGCCGCGGGCGATCAGCGCCAGCAGGATCAGCAGCAGCGGCAGGTAGAACCCGCTGAAGAGCGTCGCGTACCACTCGGGGAACGCGGCGAACATCGCCGCTCCGGCGACGATGACCCAGGTCTCGTTGAGGTCCCAGACCGGTCCGATCGTGTTGATCAGGACGCGGCGGTCGGTGTCGTCGCGGCCGAGGAAGGGCAGCGACATCCCGACGCCGAAGTCGAAGCCGTCGAGCACGAAGTAGCCGATGAAGAAGACGGCGACGATCCAGAACCAGAGCGTGGCCAGATCGAGCGATCCGAGGTCCATGTGCGCGTGCCTTCCTCTAGTAGACGGTGCCGACGAGCTGCGGGCGACCGCTCTCCTCGTCGATCTCGGGGGCGTCGTCGGGACCGGCCTGGGCCGCCCGCTTGATCAGCCGGAACTCGACGACCGCGAGGGTGCCGTAGAGGGCGGTGAAGGCGAGCAGCGAGATCAGCACCTCGATGCCGCTGACGCCGGGCGAGACGCCGTCCGCGGTCTTCAGCAGGCCGAAGACCAGCCAGGGCTGGCGGCCCATCTCGGTGAAGACCCAGCCGACGATCATGGCCATCAGCGGGAGAGGGGCGGCCCAGATCGCGATCTTCCACATCCACTGCTTCGGCTCGCGGCCCTTGCGGGTGAACCAGAGGCCGGCGGCGGCGACGCCGATGGCGAGGACGCCGAGCGCCATCATCCAGCGGAACGACCAGTAGGTGACCCAGATGATCGGCGTGTAGTCGCCGGGGCCGTAGACCGCGCTGTACTGCGCCTGCAGGTCGTTGATGCCCTCGACGGTCCCGGTGAAGGTGTGCGTCGAGAGGAAGGAGAGCAGATACGGGATGCGGATCGAGAACAGCTCGCTCGAGCCGTCGGGCGTGCCCCAGGTGAAGACCGAGAAGGAGGCGTCCACGCCGGTGGACGTGCGGTAGAGCGCCTCCGCGGCCGCCATCTTCATCGGCTGGGTATCGACCATGGCGAGGCCGAGCGAGTCGCCGGTGAAGAGGGTGAGGCCACCGCTGATCAGCATCATCCAGGCGCCGAACTTCAGCGCCGGGCGCATCGTCTCGAGGTGCTGGTTCCGCGAGAGGTGATAGGCGGCGACACTGACGATCACCGCGGCCGAGACCATGAAGCAGGCGAAGATCGTGTGCGGGAACGCGGCGAGGGCGACCTTGTTGGTCAGCAGGGCCCAGATGTCGGTGAGCTCGGCGCGGCCCTTGGCCTCGTTGATCCGGAAGCCGACCGGGTTCTGCATGAAGGCGTTCGCCGCGATGATGAAGTAGGCCGAGAGCGTCGTGCCGAGCGTGGTGAGCCAGATCGTCGCGAGGTGCAGCTTCTCCGGGAGCTTGTCCCAGCCGAAGATCCACAGGCCGATGAACGTCGCCTCGAGGAAGAACGCGAGGAGGCCCTCGAACGCGAGCGGGGCGCCGAAGACGTCGCCCACGAAGCGGGAGTAGTCGCTCCAGTTCATCCCGAACTGGAACTCCTGGACGATGCCGGTGACGACCCCCATCGCGAAGTTGATCAGGAAGATCTTGCCGAAGAACTTCGTCAGCTGCAGGTAGTGCACGCGGGAGGTGCGCACCCAGCAGGTCTGGAAGATCGCCACCGTCAGTGCCATGCCGATGGTGAGCGGCACGAAGAGGAAGTGGTAGATCGTCGTCAGACCGAACTGCCAGCGCGACAGGAGGAGCGGGTCCAGGAGTTCGTTCACGAGTCCGAGCCTAGGTCGGCGGCGGGGGCGCGACGGCCTCCGATCCCAGTACTGGAGCGGATGTGCGGCCCTCGGCGCCGCTCCACGACACCCTTCCCGGGGTCGTCCTCGGAGCCCGGCGACGACTCCCGGGCCAGGGGTTCCTCGACGTCGAGACAGAGCGTCTCGACGTCGAGCGATCTCGCCGCGAGCGTCCGGTCGAGCAGCGCCCGCCGCCGCCCGAGGTCCGGCGATCGACCTCTCGACGGCGAGCGATCGGACGTCGCGCGCCACCTGAGAACGGGGTAGGCCAACTGCCAGCTTTTTCCCAGCTGGAGTGTCGCCCCCCGTCCGTCCTGGACGATCGTGCGCGGTCACCCCGCGACGCTCGCGGCTCCCGCTCGGCCGCGCCCCCTACGATCGAGGAATGCCGAGCAAGGGGAGCTACGCCAAGGGCGTCGCGAAACGCGAGGAGATCCTGCAGACCGCTCTCGAGGTGTTCTCGCGCCAGGGGTACCGCAAGGCCTCGCTGCGCGAGATCTCGGAGGAGGTCGGTCTGACGCAGGCGGGGCTGCTGCACTACTTCGACTCGAAGGAGGAGCTCTTCGCCGAGGTCCTCCGCAAGCGCGACGACACCGACCGCGCCGTCTACGACCTCGAGCAGAAGGGCGATCAGGCGATCGAGGAGGTCGTCCGGCTGATCCGCCACAACAGCGAGGTCCCCGGTCTCGTCCACCTCTACGCGACGCTCTCCGCGGACGCGACCGACGAGTCGCACCCCGCGCACGAGTTCTTCATCGAGCGCTACCGGACCGTCAACGAGGTCTTCGCCGCCCGCGTCCGCGAGGACCAGAGCGAGGGGCTCATCGCCGCCGACATCGACCCGGATCTGGCGGCCAAGATGATCACCGCGCTCTCCGACGGTCTGCAGGTGCAGTGGCTGCTCGACGACCAGGTCGACATGGGATCGATCGTCGAGACGTTCTGGTCGCTGCTCAAGCGGGTCCGCTGACTCCGATGGACACCACGACGCCGTGAACGACGCGCTGACCGGCATCCTCGCCTTCGTCGTCAGCGTGCCGCCCGTCTGGCGGACGCTGCTCGCCGGCCTCGCCGTCTTCTTCGAGACGACGATCCTCGCCGGCCTGATCGTCCCGGGCGACACCGTCGTGATCGTGAGCGCGACCGGTGTGACCTCTCCCCCGCAGTTCGTCGCGCTGGCGGTCGCCGTGATCGTCGGGGCGCTCTGCGGCGAATCGGTCGGCTTCTACCTGGGCCGCTGGTTCGGGCCGCGGATCCGCGGCTCCCGGCTCGGCCGCCGGCTCGGCGAGAAGAACTGGCTGCGGGCCGAGCGCTACCTCGCGCGCCGCGGCGGCATCGCCGTGTTCCTCTCCCGCTTCCTGCCGGTGCTGCACTCGCTCATCCCCCTCACGGTCGGGATGAGCGGCATGAGCTACCGCACGTTCATGGCCTGGACGACGCCCGCGTGCATCCTCTGGTCGTTCGCCTACGTCGGCGTCGGGGCCGCCGCGGCGGGCGGCTACCGCGAGCTGTCGGACAGCCTGCACTACGCGGGCTACCTCTTCGTCGGGGCGATCGTCGTCTTCGTGCTGGTCGTGATCGGCGTGAAGAAGCTCCTCTCACGCGCAGAGGCGCGTCACCTCGACGAGTGACGCGCCTCCGGGCGTGAGCGGGTGGGATCAGCCGATGAGGTCGGCCGAGGTGAGCCACTCGGTCGCGATCGCCGCGGCCGACTTCTGCTCGTTGACGCTCTCGGAGTTCAGCGCGACGAGGTCCTCGGCGGTCAGCTTCGCGCTGACGCCGTTGAGGATCTCGGCGGCGTCGTCGTCGACCTTGTCGGAGACGATCGGCACCACGTTGTCCGCGACGAACAGTCCGTCGGGGTCGGCGAGGGGCAGGAGGTCGTTCGACTCGATGTTCGGGTCGGCGGTGTAGATGTTCGCCATCTGGATCTGGTTGCTGGCCAGCGCGTCGACGGTCGTCGATCCGCCGCTGTCCTCGATCGCCTGGAACGTCGTGGTGATGCCGTACTTCGACTGCAGCGCGTCGGGCCCGTAGGGACGGGTCTGCAGCTCGGAGTTGCCGCCGAGCACGATCGGGTCGGTGACGTTCGTGAGCGAGGCGATGTCGGTCAGGTTCCACTGCTCGGCGAAGGCCTGGGTGACGGTGTACGAGTTCTGGTCGCTCGCGTCCGCGGCGTCGAGCGCGCGCAGTCCGTCGGGCAGGGCGTCCGTGAGCGCCGAGTAGACGTCGTCGGCCGTGGTCGCGGTCGTGTCCGGCTCCAGCGCCTGCAGGAGGCTGCCGCCGTACTCGGGGAAGACGTCGATCGAGCCGCTCTCGATCTCGGGCAGGTAGATCTCGCGCTGACCGATGCGGAAGTCGCGCTGCACGGTCATCCCCCCGTCCTCGAGGGCCTGCGCGTAGATCTCGGCGATGATCTCGTTCGAGTAGTAGTCCTGCGAGCCGATGACGATGGTGTCGCCGCCGGCGGTCGCTCCCGATCCTTCGTCGAGCGGATCGCTGGACGAGCACCCTGCCAGCGCCACCACGGCGCCGACCGCGAGTGCGCTGAGAACGACACGGCCCTTCTTGGTTGCTGTGAACATCTCTTATTTCCCTTCGTCGATGGGGATTCCCACCACCGCGCGGCGTCGGAGTGACGACGCGCGGAAACCTGTGCGCTCGGTCGAGGCGCGGCCGAGGCCGAGCACGACCCCGCGGGGCACGGCGACCCTCTGCAGGATCGCGAACAGCACCTCGCTGAGCAGAGTGAGGACGATCACGATGATCGAGCCCGCGAGCATCTGCGGGTAGTCGCCCGCCTTCACGCCCTGGAAGATGTAGCGGCCGAGACCGCCGGCGCCGATGTAGTCGGCGAGCGTCGCCGTGGCGATGATCTGCAGGGCCGCGACGCGCAGTCCGCCGATCAGCAGCGGCAGGCCCAGCGGGATCTCGACCTTCGACAGGATCTGCCACTCCGTCATGCCCACGGCCCGCGCCGCGTCGACGGTGCGGCGGTCGACCGCCTCGAGACCGGAGTAGGCGCCCGCGAGGATCGACGGGATCGCCAGGATCACCAGCGCGATCAGCGGCGCACCGAGGCCGAGGCCGAGGCTCATCGCCGCGAGGACCAGCACACCCAGGGTGGGCAGCGCGCGGAGGCCGCCGGCGACCGGAACGGCGATGCCCTTGCCCTTGCCGGTGTGCCCGATCAGGTAGCCGAGCGGGATGGCGATCGCGGCGGCGATGAGGAGGACGATGAGGCTGATGCCGAGGTGCTGCGCGACGCGCGTGGGGATCCCGTAGATGCCCTCCCAGTGCGTCGGGTCGCCGATCCAGGCGAAGGCCTGAGCGATGAGGTTCACGCGGTCACCGCCTTCTCGTTCCTCGCGGGCCTGCGGCGCGAGCGGGCCCGGTCGAGGGTCGTCCACGGCATCAGCAGGCGTCCGAGCAGCACGAGGACGCCGTCGAGCACGAGGGCGAGCACGATCGTGAGCACGATGCCCGTGATGATCTCACCCTGGATGCCGCGCTGGAAGCCGTCGGTGAAGAGCAGGCCGAGGCTCTGGATGCCGAGCACCGCGCCGACCGTGACCAGGCTGACCGTGCTCACGGTCACCACGCGGAGGCCCGAGAGCAGGACGGGACCGGCGAGCGGGAACTCGACCTTCCAGAACCGCGCCCAGGCGGAGTAGCCCATCGCCGTCGCCGACTGGGTCACGTCCTCGGACACCGCGGAGAGCGCGTCGGAGGTGGTGCGCACCATCAGGGCGATGCCGTAGAGGGTGAGGCCGATGATGACGTTCGCGGTCGAGCGCAGAGGGATGCCGAGCAGCGCGGGCAGCAGGATGAACATCGCCAGCGACGGGATCGCGTAGAGCACGCCGAGCCCGGTGAGCAGGGTGCCGCGGCTCCAGCGGTAGCGATTGGCGATCCAGCCGAAGGGCAGCGAGATCACGAAGCTGAGCAGGATCGGCGGGACCGAGAGCGCGAGGTGCGCCAGGAGGTTCGCGACGATCTGGTCGGTGTTGTTGACGACCCAGTTCACGCGCCGACGCCGTCCTGCGCGCGCAGGACGCCGGTGGGCCGCCCGTCGCCGTCGACCACGATCCGGGCGCCGTCGCGCTCCTCGATCGACAGCGAGCGCTTGCCGCGGTCGGCGCCGACGAAGCCGGCGACGAACTCGCTGGCCGGGTTCGCGAGGATCTCGGCGGGCGAGCCCTTCTGCGCGATCCGGCCGCCCTTCTCGAGGATGACGACCTGGTCGCCGAGCAGGAAGGCCTCGTCGATGTCGTGGGTGACGAAGACGACCGTCTTGTCGAGCTCGCGCTGCAGGCGCAGCGTCTCGCGCTGGAGGTCGGCGCGCACGAGCGGGTCGACGGCGCCGAACGGCTCGTCCATCAGCAGGATGTTCGGGTCGACGGCGAGGCCGCGCGCGACGCCGACGCGCTGCTGCTGGCCGCCCGAGAGCTGGCTCGGATAGCGGGTGGCGAGGGAGCGGTCGAGCCCGACGGTGTCCATCAGCTCGAGCGCGCGATCGTGGGCGGGCTTCTTCGCCACGCCGTTCAGGCGCGGCACCGTGGCGATGTTGTCGATGACCCGGCGGTGCGGCAAAAGACCGGAGTTCTGCATGACGTAGCCGATGCGGCGGCGCAGCGAGACGGCGGGGAGCGTGGAGATGTCCTCGCCGTCGATCTCGATCGTGCCGCCGGTCGGCTCGATCATGCGGTTGATCATCCGCAGGATCGTGGTCTTCCCGCAGCCGGACGAGCCGACGAAGACGGTGGTCTGGCGCGAGGGCAGCACGAGCGAGAAGTCGTCCACCGCCCGAGTGCCGTCCGGATACTGCTTGCTCACTCCGCGGAATTCGATCACGGTCCTGCTCTTCCCTGTCCCGTGGTCCCGGTCAGAACCTGGCGATCAGCAAAACATCATTCGGAGACGCGTGCCAACCCGGATGGCGCAGTGTTGCACCGGAGCGTGGAAAGAGCTAGGCCGCGGACGGCCGCGCGGTCAGGACTCGATCGGCCCGTAGTGCATCGAGAGGTAGTTGCGCAGCAGCGCGCGGCTCTCGTCGATGAAGCGCTGATCGCCGTTGGGGTCGATCAGGAAGGCGCGGGTGAGCATCGCGTCGGCGACCTCGACCGTGACCTCGAGCCGGAACGACAGCTGCGCTCCGCCGGGCAGGCCGTACTCCGAGGCGAGGATCTCGGCGAAGCGGCGGGCGAAGAAGCCGGCCTCGAACGCCTCCCCCGCGACCTCGGGGGCGTGGATCGTGTCGACGAAGCGGATCGAGCGGAATCCCGCCTCCGTGCGGTGCATGTCGCAGAACGCGTCGATCGCGCAGTCGACCGCGCCCCACCAGTCGTCGGGGTGCTTCTCGCGGATGTCGGTGATGACCTTCTTGCGGAAGCGCTCGAGCGCGCGCTCGCGCAGCGCCTGCAGCACGGCGATGCGATCCGGGAAGTAGCGGTAGACGGTGCCGATCGCGGCGCCCGCGCGCTCGGCCACCATCGCGGTGGTCAGCCGGTCGAAGCCGACCTCGTCGACCACGGCCGCGGCGGCGTCGAGGAGGGAGGCCAGCCGGGCCGCGCTGCGGACCTGGACGGGCTCGTTGCGGACCTGGGGCGACTCTCCGAAAGGTCGATCGACGAGGTTTCCAAGCGGCACGGCGAAGCTCCTTCGGTATCGGTTTCTACAATCGTACGCACGGGGACGTGCCGTTCGCGTCGAATCACCGAATGTCTCTCGCTTTCTGCGCCCCACGTCGGGTGGCCGCGCAGCCCACCCAGGAGGACCCATGTGCGGACGCTTCGTCCTCTCTCAGACCAGTGCCGATCTGGTCGCCCTGTTCGACATCGACGAGCCCGGACCGGACCTGCCCGGGCCGTCCTGGAACATCGCGCCGACGCAGCGGATCGCCGTCGTCGCCGAGTCGATGAAGGGCGTCGAGGAGGGCGAGCCGCCGCGACGCCGCCTGGCGGGCGCCCGCTGGGGCCTGGTTCCGCGCTCGGCCGCGGATCCGTCCGGGGCGCCGCTCTTCAACGCCCGGATCGAGTCGGTCGCCGAGAAGCCGTCCTTCCGCGAGTCCTTCGCGGCGCGCCGGGCGATCGTCCCCGCCTCCGGCTGGTACGAGTGGCGCGTCGGCGCCGACGGCGCGAAGGCGCCCGTGTTCGTCTCCCCGGGCGGCGGCGCTCTGGTGCTCTTCGCGGGTCTCTACGAGTGGTGGCGCTCCTCGGAGCCCGGCGCGCCCTGGCTGCTGTCGGCGACGATCCTGACCCGCCCCTCCGCGGGGGCGGTGGCGGCCGTGCACGAGCGGATGCCCGTGCTGCTGCAGCCGGAGCTGATCGAGGACTGGCTCGACCCGCTCACCGAGGGCGACGGCGGGCTGCTGCGCGCGGCCTCCGACGGTGCGGCCGAGCTCGCCGAGGAGCTCGAGGTGCAGCGCGTCGGCTCCGCGGTCGGCACGGTGAGCAGCAACGGTCCCGAGCTGATCGAGCCCGTCGAGGACTGACCCGCGGCGGACGGGCGGCCGGGGCGCCCGTCCGCGATCGCGTCGGGGCGACCGGTGTCCGGAGGCGTCTGGCACACTGGGCGGATGCCGCTGACGCCTGAGAGCAAACCGATGAGCGCCGGGGCGGCCGAGGTCCTGCACCGCGCCGCACGCATCGAGGACCGCATCCACGCTCTGCGCATGCGCCGGGTGACGCGCAAGGGCTACGTGCCGCGGGTCATCCCCTACACCGGGTACGGCACCACCGAGCAGCTCCGGGTGCTCGCGCGCGTCCTCTACACCCGGCCCACGCCGCCGGGCGCGGAGGAGGTCCAGCCGGTCGAGAGCGTCCGCGGCTGGCGCAGCTTCACCAGCCTCTACATCAGCGGAGCGGTCGTGTCGGTGGCCGTCGACGGGCAGAGCCACCGGATCGTCGCGGACCGGGGCGGCGTCGTCGACGCGGACATCCCGATCACGCTCGAGCCGGGCTGGCACCGCATCACCCTCACGGTGGACGGCGGCGCGCCGGTCGAGGCCCCCGTCTTCATCGTCCGCCCGGAGGCCAGGATCGGCGTCGTGTCCGACGTCGACGACACGGTCATGGTCACCGCGCTCCCCCGGCCCTTCGTCGCCGCCTGGAACACGTTCGTGCTCGACGAGCACGCACGGATGCCCACGCCCGGGATGGCGGTGTTCCTCGATCGCTTCTCGCGGCAGAACCCGGGTTCGCCGGTGATCTACCTCTCGACCGGTGCGTGGAACGTGGCGCCGGCGCTGACGCGGTTCCTCTCGCGGCACCTCTACCCGGCGGGGGCGCTGCTCCTGACCGACTGGGGCCCCACCCACGACCGCTGGTTCCGCAGCGGCAAGCAGCACAAGGAGGAGAACCTCCGCCGCCTCGCCGTCGAGTTCCCCGACGTGCGCTGGCTGCTGGTCGGCGACGACGGTCAGCACGACGAGGAGATCTACTCGGACTTCGCGCACGAGCATCCCGAGAAGGTCGCGGCGATCGCGATCCGCCAGCTCTCGAACGGCGAGGCGGTTCTCGCGGGCGGGCGCTCGAAGGCCGCCGACCTCTCCGAGACCAGCGGCACCCCGTGGGTCTACGCCCCGGACGGCGCCGGCATCTCCGAGCAGCTGACGGACCTCGGCATCCTCTAGCCCGGCCTGAAGCCGTGCCGGTCGAGCAGCGCCGCAGGGGGCGTAGCTGCATGCTGGTCGAGCAGCCCCGCCGGGGCGTGTCGAGACCCGCCTGCCCCAGCAGGGCGGAACTGCAGACCCGCCGTCCGGCGACGGGTGGATCTCGATACGCCCGCTCCGCGGGCTGCTCGATCAGCATGCACTTCCACGGGGCACCGCGAACGACCGAGGCCGCCCGCTCCCCGGGTGGGGAGGGGCGGCCTCGGTCGTGCGGGGACGGACTACGCCTGGTGCGCGGCCTGGAGGTCGAGCGTGATGGTGACCTTCTCGCCGATGAGCACGCCACCGGTCTCGAGGGCGGCGTTGTAGGTGAGACCGAAGTCGGTGCGGTCGATCGTCGCCTTGGCGGTCAGACCGGCCTTGTAGTTGCCGTAGGGGTCGGAGCCGAAGCCGCCGAACTCGACCTCGAAGGTCACGGGCTTGGTGACGTCCTTGATGGTGAGCTCGCCGTCGACGAGGAAGTCGTCGCCGTTCGCGCGGACCGCGGTCGACACGAAGTGGATCGAGGGGTACTTCTCGGCCTCGAAGAAGTCGCCGGTGCGGAGGTGACCGTCGCGGTTGGGCTCGTTGGTGTTGATGGAGGCGACCTCGGCGGTGGCCTCGACCTTGGAGTCCAGCGGGTTCTCCCCGGTGGTGAAGGTGGCGGTGAAGCGCTCGAACTTGCCCTTGACCTTGCTGATCATCAGGTGGCGGACGCTGAAGCCGACCTCGCTGTGCGTGGGGTCGATGACCCAGGTGCCGGCGCGGTATCCGGGGATGGTGGTGGTGTCGCTCATGGTTTCTCCTCGAGAGTGTGAATCGCGCGGGAAGCTCGTCCCCGTCCGATGTATGCAAGCGCATCGACGTATCGAGTATTCCATGTAGCGACAACCTTTTTCGACACCGCGCGCCGAGTCGACGGCAGATGGACACTTTCACGCCGCGCTCGGCCCTCGGAGGGGGCACACGGCCCTGCCCGGCGACGGGCCGCTTCTCCTTCGACGGGATCTCCAACGCGATCGTCGACGGCGAGAACCCGTTCGGCTTCGCCTGCGCCGGCATCGAGGAGGAGGACGCCGACGGTGCGATCTTCGGCTACGACGTCGCCGAGCTCGACGGCTGATCCGTCAGCGCGCGGCGGTCGGCTCCGCGTCGCGCACCGGGTTGCGGATGCCGAGCAGCGAGACCAGACCGCCGGCGAAGAGCAGCACGGCGGTCGCGATCGCCGCGCGGCTGAAGCCCTCGGCGTCGAGGCTGTCGCCCACGATCAGCGAGGTGGCGGCGATCGCGACCAGACCGGCGATCCGCGAGACCGCGTTGTTGATCGCGGAGCCGACTCCGCTGTGCCGGCTGTCCACCGCGCCGAGGATGGTCGAGGTCAGCGGGGCGACGGTGATCGCGAGGCCCAGCCCGAAGAGCAGGATGCCGGGCAGCAGCTGGGTGGCGTAGTCGGCCGGCGGACGGACGCCGGCCAGCAGCAGGAAGCCGACGCCGGCCACCAGGGGTCCGACACCCATGAACAGCCGCGGCCCGAACCGCGCCGTCAGCGAGCCGGCGACCTGCGAGAGCAGCAGGAGCAGGATCGTCGGCGGCAGCGTGGCGAGGCCGGCGAGCGTGGCCGAGAAGCCGAGCCCCTGCTGCAGGTAGAGACCCAGGGCGAAGAAGCCGAACGACAGCGCCCCGTAGACGAACGCCGTCGAGACGTTGCCGACCGTGAAGTTGCGCGAGGCGAACAGCGAGAGCGGCAGCATCGGGTTCGGCGTCCGACGCTCCCAGAGCACGAAGGCGACCAGGGCGGCGAGACCGCCGATCAGGGCCACGAGCACCAGCGGGTTCCCGAAGCCGAGCCGCTCCTGCTCGATCAGCGCGAACACCGGCCCGCCGAGGCCGATCACGCCGAGCACCGCGCCGACGCCGTCGATCGGCACCCGGGTGCCGGAGTCGACGTGGCCGAGCCGCCGCAGGAGCAGCAGCGTCACCGCGATCGGGAGGAGGTTGAGGGCGAAGACGTAGCGCCAGGAGCCGGCGTCCACCAGCAGCCCGCCGATCACCGGGCCCGCGATCGTCGCCGTGCCCGTCCACGCGGTCCACGCGCCGATGGTCTTCGCCTGCGCGGCGCCGTGGACCGTCGCGATGATCAGCGCGAGCGAGCTGGGCACGAGGATCGCCCCGGCGGCGCCCTGGAGCATCCGGGCGACGATCAGCACCTCCGCCGTCGGCGCGAGCGCGCAGAGCAGCGAGGTGACGCCGAAGCCGATCAGGCCGATCGTCATGCTGCGGGCGCGCCCGATCCGGTCGGCCAGCGAGCCGGCGACCAGGATCAGCGCGCCGAGGGTGATCAGGTAGCCGTCGACCACCCACTGCTGCACGGCGAGCCCGCCGCCGAGCTCGCGGGTGATCGCGGGCAGCGCCACGTTGACGACCGTGCCGTCGAGGAACGCCACGAAGGAGGCGAGGATCGCGACCACGAGGACCGCGCGCGGGCGGCTCGTCGCGGTGTCTGCGGAGGTGCTCATCGCTGCTGCCGGCTCATCCGCTCACCGTACTCCGAGCCGACGCGGCGCACGGCGGCACCGGGGATGCAGACTCGTCGCCTACTCTCGTAGCCATGTCTGCGCAAGGAACCGCCCGCAGCGGCGTGCTCGCCCGCGTCCTCGGTGTCGTCGGAGCGAGCCTGGCCGGAGGGCTGCTGATCACCGTCGGCGTCACTCCCGCCCTCGCCGTCACCGGGCTCGCCGCCAACAACCCGATCGGCCTCTTCGAGACCGTGCCCGAGTACCTCGAGCTGGGCCAGCTGGCGCAGAAGACCGAGATCTACGCGAAGAACGCCGACGGGACCGACGGTCTCCTCGCCTCCTTCTACGCGCAGAACCGCGAGGAGGTGGCCTTCGACCAGGTCAGCCAGTTCGTGAAGGACGCGGCCGTCTCCACCGAGGACCCGCGCTTCTACGAGCACGGCGGCGTCGACCTGCAGGGCACGATCCGCGCGGTGCTGAGCAACGTGGTCGGCGGCGATCTGCAGGGCGGATCCTCGATCACGCAGCAGTACGTCAAGAACGTCCTCGTGCAGAAGGCCGAGGCGCTCAGCGACACCGACGCCGCCGCCTCGCAGGCCGCCTACGACGAGGCGACCGCCACGACGCCGGCGCGCAAGCTCAAGGAGATGAAGCTCGCCGTCGACCTCGAGAAGAAGTACAGCAAGGACGACATCCTGCTGGGCTACCTCAACATCGCCGGCTTCGGCGGTCAGGTGTACGGGATCCAGGCCGCGGCCGAGTACTACTTCTCCAGCACCGCTGCGACGCTCTCGCTCGCCCAGGCCGCGAGCCTGATCGCGACGGTGAACAACCCGAACGGCCTCCGCATCGACGAGCCGGAGAACATCCCGGAGAACAAGGTCCGGCGCGACTACGTCCTGGACCAGATGCTGAAGGAGGGGAAGATCTCGCAGGCCGACCACGACGCCGCGGTGGCCGAGGAGGTCGTCCCCGCGATCACGCAGACCCCGACGGGCTGCCAGCAGGCCGGCAACGCCGCCTTCTTCTGCGACTACGTGACCCGGGTCATCCAGAACGACCCCGCCTTCGGCGACGACGAGAACACCCGGTTCGCCAACTTCCAGCGCGGCGGCTACAAGATCTACACGACGCTCGACCGCGACCTGCAGGACGTCGCGACGGCGGCCACGAACGAGTGGGTGCCGAAGACGCCGATCGACGACGTCAACATCGGCAGCTCGACCCTCTCGATGGAGGTCGGCACCGGCCGGGTCCTGGCGATGGTGCAGAACAAGGACTACGACGCGGCCGGCTCGGTCAACGGCGAGAACTTCTCCGCGATCAACTTCAACGCCGACACGGCGTACGGCGGCTCCTCCGGATTCCAGGTCGGCTCCACCTACAAGATCTTCACCCTCGCGCAGTGGATCGCCAACGGCCACACCATCTTCGAGACGGTGAACGGCCGCGAGCGCACTTTCACCGAGTTCCCCTCCTCCTGCGAGCCGGGCGGCGAGTGGAACGGCACCTTCGCCGTCGGCAACGACGAGAACGAGAACGGCACCTACAGCGTGCTCCAGGGCACGATGCGCTCGATCAACACGGTCTTCGTCGCGATGGCGCAGCAGCTCGACCTCTGCGCGATCCGCGACCAGGCTGCGTCCTTCGGCGTGAAGACCGCGTCGGGTGCCCCGCTCACGCCCTCTCCGGCCGCGATCCTCGGCTCCGCTGACCAGATCGCGCCGATCTCGATGGCGACCGCCTTCGCCGGCTTCGCGAACAACGGCACGGCCTGCACCGCGATCGCGATCGACGCGATCACCGACTCGGCCGGGGTCGGCGTCCAGGCACCGGTCTCGACCTGCACTCAGGCGCTCTCCCCCGAGCTCACCGCCGTCGCGAACGATGCGCTCCAGGACGTCGTCACGAGCGGGACCGCCGCCGCCTCGGATCCGGAGGACGGCATCGAGCACATCGGCAAGACGGGCACGACCGACGACGCCGTGCACACCTGGATGGACGGCGCGTCCAGTCGCGTCGCGACCGTGGTCTGGGTCGGCAACATCATCGGCGAGGCATCGATGCGCAACGTCCTGGTCCGGAGCGCGGAGACGAATGCCCGCGCCTACGCCTCCAACCTGCGCCACTACATCTGGAACCGCGTGATGACCCGCGCCGACGAGAAGTACGGCGGAGACGACTTCGCCGACCCGAGCAGTGCGCTGCTGAACGGCCGCCAGATCGCCGTGCCGAACGTGGCCGGGCAGTCGGTCGACGACGCGACCGAGGTGCTCGAGGACCTCGGCTTCGACGTCGAGGAGGGCGCCACCGTCGACTCCGCGACGCCCGCGGGCACCGTGGCCGGCACCGACCCCGGCGCCGGGACGACGATCGCCCGCTACTCGAGCATCACGCTGCTGGTGAGCAACGGTGCCCTGGTGCCCGCGCCCGAGACGCAGGCGCCCGCTCCGACGGCCAGTGCGACTCCGACCGCCACGGCCGAGCCCACCGCGGAGCCGACCGCGACCGCGACGCCGACCGCGCCCGCGACCGCGACGCCCACCGCCACCCCGACGGCGGAGGTCGACCAGTGAGCGGCTTCGACTCCGGCTTCCTCGGCGTCCCGCTCGCGGCGCCGCGGCCCTCCGAAGACCGCGTGGTGCGGCAGCTGCCGTACACGCACTTCGAGGTGCTCCTCGACCCGGAGCGGCGACTCGCGCTCTCGACCGCGGTCAACATCGACGGCGCGCGACTGCTCGACCTGGGCCGCGGCGACGACTGGCACCTGGACGAGCGCGTCCCCGCCGCCGAGCAGACCGGCCCCGAGGTGTACGCGCGGAACGACTTCGACCGCGGCCACCTCGTGCGCCGCCGCGACCCCGTCTGGGGCGAGCCGGCCGAGGCCCGCGCCGGCAACGTGGACAGCTTCTGCTACACGAACGCGGCACCGCAGGCGAGCGGCTTCAACCAGTCGAAGGAGCTCTGGCTCGGCCTCGAGGACCTCGTGCTCGAGTACGCCCAGGCGAACCGCGCCCGGATCGACGTCTTCACCGGCCCGGTGCTCGCCGAGGGCGACCCGGTCTACCGCGGGGTCGGCGTCCCGCTCCGGTTCTGGAAGATCGCGGCCTGGAGCCCCGACGGCACGACGCTCGCGGCCAGCGCCTACCTGCTCGACCAGACCGCGCTGGTGCAGCGCATCGTCGAGGGCGAGGACCGCGAGGGCCTCGCGCCGCTCGGTGCCTACCGGACCTTCCAGGTCGCGGTGTCGAGCCTGGCCGCGCCCACCGGGCTCGACCTCGACGCGCTCGCCGCCGCGGACGTGCTGGCCGCGGCGGGAGCGCGCGCGGAACCGCCGCGCGAGCTGCTCACGGCGGACGACGTCGCGCGCGGTCTCACCGCCCGCTGAGCACCGCCGCAGGCCAGGATGGGGGGATGACCTCCCCCGTCCTCGTCGAGATCGACGACTCCGGCACTCCTCGCCTCCGCGACCCCGACGCCGGTCTCGTGCGCGTCGACGAGCCCGGGTATCTGCGCGGCGACGGCGTCTTCGAGACGCTGGCCGTCATCCGGGGCCGTGCGCACGGGCGGGAGGAGCACCTCGCGCGCCTGGCCGCCTCGGCCGCCGCCGTCGGGCTCGGGATCCCGTCGGCCGAGGCGTGGTCCGCGGCGATCGCCCTCGCGGTGGACGAGCACGACGCGGTCGAGGACCTCAGCATCCGGATGGTCGCGGGCTACCGCGACGCGACGACGGCGCGAGCGACGGTCCGCGCCGAGCCGACCGCCGACTCCTCCGCGCTGCGCGAGCACGGCGTCCCGGTCGTCGTGCTCGACCGCGGCTACGCGCACGGGGCGCTGGAGGACGCGCCCTGGCTGCTCGGCGGCGTCAAGTCGACCTCCGGTGCCGTCACCCGCGCGGCGCTGCGCGAGGCGAGGCGCCGCGGTGCCGAGGACGTGGTCTGGCGCACGAGCGACGGCCTGCTCCTCGAGGGGGCGACCTCGAGTCTCGTGCTGCTCGCGGACGGGGTGCTCCTGACGCCCGCTGCCGGCTCGGGGATCCTCGACGGCACGACGGTGTCGCGGCTGCTCGCGATCGGCGAGCGGCGAGGGCTCGGATCCTCGCGGCGGGACCTGCCCGTCCCGGCACTGTCGGGCGCCGCTGCGGCCTGGCTGGTGTCGAGCACGAGGCGCGCGGTGCCGATCCGCTCCGTCGACGGAGCGCCCCTGGCGATCGACCACGGGCTGACCGCGGCCTTCGAGGAGGGACTGCTCGCCGGCTGACGGCCGAGGACCGTCAGGCGGCGGCGTCGAGCTCGCGCGCGGTCCAGGCGCCGACGCCCACGGCCTCGGCGTGGCGCAGGTCGTCGACCGTGTCGACGTCCAGCCGCAGCGTCGAGGACTCGGGCAGGTCGAGCACGCGGTAGCCGGCGCCGACGTGCTTCTCCCGCGAATCGAGGCCGAAGGCCGGCTCGGGTCCGGTCCCGCCGGGCAGGAGCAGCGCGGTCGTGCCGCTGCCGGCCCGGTCGCCGACCATCGAGGGCTCGTCGCCGACGGCCGCGAGGGCGGCGTCGAGG
This sequence comes from Rathayibacter sp. VKM Ac-2835, assembly GCF_013266705.1. Taxonomy (NCBI): domain Bacteria; kingdom Bacillati; phylum Actinomycetota; class Actinomycetes; order Micrococcales; family Microbacteriaceae; genus Rathayibacter; species Rathayibacter sp. VKM Ac-2835. The sequence goes on from NZ_JABSNQ010000001.1 coordinate 450,382, forward strand.
TCGGCGGCGGTGAGCGCGGGCAGATCGGCCGTCAGCGCGATCACGGGTGCACCGGGGCGGAGGTCCTGGGCCTGCGCGATTCCCGCGGCGACCGCGGGATTGAGCTGCCCCGGATCGCCGATGACGTGCAGGCCGGGGTGCTCGAGCGCGGCCCGCTCGACCGCCGACATGTCGGAGGTGACGAGGACGACGGCGCCCACCGACTCCGCAGCGCCGACCGACGCCAGGGTGTCGAGGAGGAACGCCTCGGCGAGGGCGGAGCGCGCCACGAGCTCGAGCCGGGTCTTGGAGGTGCCGCGGCCGCGGTACACGACGACGGCCGTCCAGGCGCCGCTCATGACGCGACCCGCCCGGCAGCGGCGAGCCCTGCCGCATAGCCCTCGGCGTGCGCCTCGTCGGCGCCGACGCGGAACATGTCGTCCGGACCGGTGCGGGTCAGCGTGCGGGCGCCCGGTGCGTCGAGCCCGGTGACGAGCCGGCCGACACCGCGGACGACGGCGACGGGGTGCCCGGTCGCCTTGCCCTTCACGAGGTCGCCGAGCGCGGCGATCTCGTCGGCCACCGCGGGCATGGTCACCGCGAGCGTCCGGCCGAGCGCGTCGACGGCGCCGCGCAGGTCGTCGATCACGAGCAGCCCCGCTGCTCCGATCGCCGCGTCGGTCTGGCCGACCCGCCAGGCGCGGCCCAGGGTGTCGCTGACGACGACGCCGACCCGGGCGCCGAGCCGCTCGCGCAGTCCCGCGCAGAGCGCGCGGGCCGACGCGTCGGGGTCCTCCGGCAGCAGCAGCACGGTGCCCTCCGCGACGTTGCTCGAGTCCACCCCGGCGGCGGCCTGGACGATGCCGAGGCGGTTCTCCACGATCCTGGTGACGCCGTGCGCGTGCGCCCGGGTGGCGACGACGCGGACGGTCTCGGCGGTGATGGCGTCCTCGCGGTCGTCCGCGGCGACCACCCGGCCCTCGGCCTTCGAGACGATCTTGCTGGTCACCACGAGGACGTCTCCGTCGACGGGGCGGTCCGCTGCCGGAGCGGCCTCGATCGCCGCGAGGATCAGCTCGAGCAGGTCGTCTCCCGGGACCACCTCGGGGATCCCCTCGAGGACCCAGGCCGCCACGCGCATCGCACTCATCCCGCCATTCTCCCAGGCCAGGACAGCGTCGAGCGCACGCCCGCCGGGCGCTTGCCAGCGGAGGCGGGAACGTGCGAGCGCGCGGTCAGGAGGCGAGGTACGCCGCGACGGCCGGCGGCACGTAGGGCGAGACGTCGCCGCCGAGGGCCGAGACCTGGCGGACCAGCGAGGACGAGACGTGGGCGTGCGCGGGGTCGGGCAGGAGGAAGACGGTCTCGACGTGGGCGAGGTTGCGGTTCACGATCGCCATCGGCGTCTCGTAGGCGACGTCGACCTGCGAGCGGATGCCCTTCACGAGGATGCTCGCGCCGACGTCGGTGCAGTAGTCGACGAGCAGGCCCATGCTCCAGGAGGCGACGACGATCGTCCCCTCGATGCCGGCCTCTGCGATCGACTGCTCGATCAGGGCGACGCGCTGCGCGATCGGCAGCAGGGCGGTCTTGGCCGGGTTGTGCACGACGACCACGTGCAGCTCGTCGACGAGGCGCGCGGCGCGCTCGATGACGTCGAGATGCCCGAGGGTGACGGGGTCGAACGAACCGGGGACGACGGCGATGCGGGCCATGCCCTCAGCGTATCGGGCGCCCGCGGGCCGGATCGGAGCGGAGGAGCCCTCCGGGTCAGCTCTTGCCGAGGAACTCGCGGTCGCGCTCCTGCACGCGCCGCTCGAGGGCGGCGCGGAGGCGGTCGTGCGTCGCGAGCACCGGATCGGTCTCGAGCAGCCGCTCGGCGAGCACCCGTGCCTCGAGGATGAGCCAGGAGTCCTGCACCACGCGCAGCAGCCGCAGGGAGGAGCGCCCGCCGGACTGCGAGTCGCCCAGCACGTCGCCCTCCCGGCGCAGCTCCAGGTCGGCCTCGGCCAGGTCGAAGCCGTCGAGCGTCGCCGCGACGGTCTCGACCCGCTCGCGCGGCGTCGTGCCCGCCTCGGCCGCGGTGACGAAGAGGCAGACGCCGGGCACGCCGCCGCGCCCGATCCGCCCGCGCAGCTGGTGCAGCTGCGAGACGCCGAACCGCTCGGCGTCGAGGACGATCATCATCGACGCGTTCGGCACGTCGACGCCGACCTCGATGACGGTGGTCGAGACGAGGACGTCGATCTCGCCGGCCGCGAAGGACTGCATGACGGCGTCCTTCTCCTCCGCCGTCATCCGTCCGTGCAGGGCGGCCGAGCGGCGCTTCCCCAGGAGGGAGTGCCTGCGGACGCCCTCGATCGTCTCCGACACCGTCGTCAGCGGGGTCGCCGTGGGCTCGTCCTCCGCGGCGAGCGGACCCTCCGCCGCCTCCCCCGGCTCGATCGCCGGGCAGACGAGGTACACCTGGTGGCCCTTGCGGATCTCCTCGTCAGCCCGCTCCCAGGCCCGGGCGATCAGGGCAGGATGGTCGGCGAGGGACACGACGTGGCTGCTGATGCCGGGGCGGCCGGCCGGCAGCTCGCGGATGGTGGAGACGTCGAGGTCGCCGAAGACCGTCATCGCGACGGTGCGCGGGATGGGCGTCGCGGTGAGCACGAGCACGTGCGGCGGCTGGGCGCCCTTCCGCCGCAGGGCGTCGCGCTGGTCGACGCCGAAGCGGTGCTGCTCGTCGATCACCACGAGCCCGAGGTCGTAGAACGAGACCTTGTCGCCGAGCAGTGCGTGGGTGCCGACGACGATCTTCGCGGTCCCGGAGACGATCCGCAGCAGCGCCGCGCGCCGCGCGGCCGCGCCGAGACCGCCGGTGAGGAGGGTCGGCACGAGCTCCGCCGACAGCTCGGGCCCGAGGGTGCGGACGATCGAGCGGAGGTGCTGGCCGGCGAGCACCTCGGTCGGCGCGAGCAGCGCCGCCTGCCCGCCGCTCTCGGCCGTCGCGAGCATGGCCCGGAGCGCGACCAGGGTCTTGCCCGACCCGACCTCGCCCTGCACGAGCCGCGACATCGGCGACTCGTCCGCGAGATCCGCGGTGATCTCGCGGCCGACCGTCTTCTGATCGTCGGTCAGCGTGAACGGGAGCGCGGCGTCGAAGCGCTCGAGCAGCCCGCCCGGTGCGGCGACCCGCGCGGTCCCCGGCGTCGAGCGGGCCGCCGCCCGCCGCTCGAGCAGGGCCAGCTGCAGCAGGAACGCCTCGTGGAAGCGCAGGGTGTCGCGCGCCGGGATCTCCTCGCCCTCGCGCTGCGGCCGGTGGATCAGCTCGAGCGCGGCGCCGAGGTCGAGCAGCTTCCGGTTCGCGCGCACCTCGGCGGGGATCGGGTCCTGCACGTACTTCAGGTCGTCGAGCACCACCTCGATCGCGGCCTGCAGCTGCCAGCTCGCGATCGTGCTGGTCGCGGGGTAGATCGGGATCGGCCGCTCGGTCCAGTCCTTCGTGAGTGCTGATCTCGCGATCGGGCCGTGCGCCGTGACCTCCTCGTCGTCGAAGAGCCGGTAGTCGGGGTGGGTGAGCTGCTTCGTCTCGCGGAACATCGACACGGTCCCGGCGAAGATGCCGCGCACGCCCCGGCGCAGCTGCGTGGCGCGCCAGGGCTGGCCGAAGAACGTCAGCGAGAGGGTGCCCGTGCCGTCCGAGATGATCACCTCGAGCAGTCCGCCGCGGCGGTTCTTCATCTCGCGCGAGCGCACCTCGCGGACCTCGGCGACGATCGTCACGTTCTCGCCCACCGGCAGCCGCGACACGTCGGTCAGCTCGCCGCGCTTGGCGTAGCGGCGCGGGTAGTGGCCGAGGAGCTCGCCGACCGTGCGGTAGCCGAACGCCTTCTCGATAGGCTTGGCGGTCCGCGGGCCGATCAGCGGCGCGAGCGAGGCGTCGAGGGGGTCCGGGATCACCCGACGATCATAGGTCGGACCTCGGACGCCGGGTCCGCGCGAGGCCCGGGAGGACCGATCGCGGCGCGACGGCGGCGGTCAGCCGTGCGCCGGTTCCGAGGGAGGCGCGCAGTCCCGCGACCACCGTCGATGCGGCGCGCCAGCCGGCGTCCTGCTCCGCGGGCACCGGCGCGTAGCGCACGCGCTCCACCCCCTCCCGGAGCCCGCGCAGCACCGAGCGGGCGCCCTCGTCGTCGCCGAGGGCGCCGGCGATCAGCGCCTCCTGCGCTCGCGGCGACTCGCCGTCCTCGACCGGGACCCCGAGGTCGCGCGCGCTCGCCAGCAGCTCAGCCCAGGCGGGCTCGAGGGAGCCGTCGGCCGCGCGGCGCCGGCGCACGGCGCGCTGGACGACGCGCAGGAGCCACGGCACGAGCAGTAGCAGGACCAGCAGCGACCACAGCGTCACGACCGGCGCGCTGGTCGCGGTGCCGCCGCCGAGGGCGCCGGGCGTCGCGGTCGCGGTCGATGCGCTGGGCGTCGGCGACGCGGTCCGGCCGGGCTCCGCGCCGGGCGCCGCGCTCGCGGCGGCACCGGGGGTCGTCGAGGGGGCGGAGGTCGTCGCGCTCGGCAGCGTGTACGAGGCCGGAGCCCCGCGGCTCGGGGTCGGCTCGAACGGCAGCCAGCCGACGCCCTCGAAGTAGAGCTCGGGCCAGGCGTGCAGGTCGGACGACTGCACCCGGTAGCTCGTCAGCTCGGTGCCCGGGGACGGCACGACCGAGCCGGGCTGGTAGCCGATCGCGAGCCGGGAGGGGATGCCGAGCTCGCGGGCCATCACGGCCATCGCCGAGGCGAAGTGCACGCAGTAGCCCTCGCGGACCTCGAGGAAGGAGGCGAGCACGCCGACGCCGTCGCCGTCGTAGCCCTCCTCGGCGGGGGTGTCCTCGGAGTAGCGGAACTCCGACGAGCGGAAGAACCTCTGCAGCGCGCGGGCCCGGTCGTACGCGGTGACCGCGTCCGCCGTCACGTCGCTCGCCGTCGTGCGCACGATCTCGGGCACGTCCTCCGGGAGCGAGAGGTAGCGGTCGAAGCCGCTGGGCACCGGGGCGTCGAGCAGCTGCTGCGGGTCGGGCTCGAGCCGCAGCGCCTGCACCTCGTACTCGTCGCCCGCCCGGGTGGTCGCGTCGCCGCGGATGGAGCCGTCCTGCACGTCCTGCAGCCAGCCGTCGCCGACACCGCTCAGCTCGGAGACGGGGTACGGCACCGGGAGCCAGCGGCTGCGCAGGGTCTCGACCGAGACGTCGACCTCCTCCGTCTCCCGCGGGACGGCCTCGCCGAGGCCGGCGGGCGCGATCGGAGCTGCGATGTCAGCGGTCTCCTCGGTGTCGCTCGGCGCCCAGTCCTCGCCCTCGAAGTCCGAGACGGTGAGCACGCGGAGGTAGACCGGCAGATCGGAATCGGTCGAGTAGCGCAGCACGGTCACCGGATTCGGGCGGCGCAGGTCGGCGCCGAGGGCGACGACCGGGTCGATCGAGCCGTTGAAGAGCGTGCCGGAGACGCCGGACGGCGTGGCGACGCGCGCGAATCCGCCCGCGGACCCGGCGACGAGACCGGCGACGATCACGACGGCGCCCGCGATCGCGATCGACGGCACGGTGGCGCCGAGCGAGGCGCTGCGCGGGCCGCGGCGCTCGGGTCGCGCGCTCACGGCGAGGATCCCGAGGTAGACGAGCGCCGTGAGCAGCAGACTCGGCCAGGAGACCTCGGCCGGATCGATGATCGCGGGCACCGCCAGGAGGGTGGCGGGGAAGAGACCGGCGAGCGCGGGCAGGCGCACCGAGAACGCGAAGAGATCGGCGGCCCAGGCGAGCACGACGACGCCGCCGACGAGGAGGAAGGCGATCCCGCTGTCGGCGACCGCGGGGAGGCCCTGCTCCGCGATGGAGGTGAAGCCCGCCTGGGCGAGAGTCTGCGCGTCGGCGACGGCGCCCGGGGTCGGGACGAGGAAGAGCAGCGCGCGTCCGGGGACGAACATCGCGGTGAGCACGCCGACGACCGCGAGCGTGCCGAGGACCGGCGGGATCACCGGGTGCGCGCGGAGGGCGCGCGCCGCGGCCGGGACGGCGAGGACGACTCCGACCGCGAGGGCCAGCTGGACGAGCCAGCCGATCCCCTCGAGCAGGCGGCCGATCCCCGAGGAGGCCGTGACGAGCGAGAGCCAGAGCAGGACCGAGAGCAGGACCGAGCCCGAGCGGGCGTCGCGCCCGCGGCGGCTCACGCGACCACCCGGAGCGCGAGGGCCTGGGCCCACGCCTCCTCGACGGCGGTGCGCGGCGACACCGGCACGGGGTACCAGCCGAGGGAGGACAGCGCGGCCTCCTCCTCGGGGGTGCCTCCGACGAGGAACGCGACGGCCGGGCGCGCGTGCGCGGCGAGGGAGGCCAGCGCGGCCAGGTCCTCCTCGTGCAGGCGGGAGAGGACGGCGAAGACCGGGCGGCTGCCGCCCGCGTCGCGCATCTCGGCGGCGATCCGGCCGACCGCCTCCACCGACTCGTCGGCGGGGGCGAGCTCGGCCAGGCGCAGCAGCACGTCGTGCGCGGCCTCGCGCTCGTCCTCGGAGCGGGCGGGCTGGTCGGGCGCGCCGGTCTCGATCAGGTGCGTCTCGAGGCCGCGCTCGAGCAGGTGCACCGCGAGCGAGGCGGTCATCGAGACCGCCCACTCCAGGCGGTCGTCGCCGCCGCGCTCGTCGAGGATCCGCGCGGCGCGCGTCTCCAGCAGGATCCAGGCGTGCGGGTCGGTGTTCTGCTCGTCCTGGCGCACCTTGAGCTCGCCCGAGCGGGCGCTGGCGCGCCAGTGCACGCGGCGCATCGCGTCGCCGGGGCGGTAGTCGCGCGGGATGACGTCGTCGGTGCCCGCCCCGGCCGTCGCATGCGCGACCGGGCTCGAGCCGCCGGCGCCGTGCGCGTCGAGCACGTCGCTCTGCAGCGGGACGGCCCGCGGGGTCACCACGAAGGGCTGGGCCGCGCCGGCGACGGTCTCGCGGACGGCCAGCCCGAAGGCGTCGCCGCGGGTGAGCCGCAGCGGCCCGATGCGGTGGATGCCGCGCCGCCCGGCGGGCAGCCGGTAGCGGGCGCGGACACGGCTCGCACCGCTCCCCGGCAGCGCGATCGAGGGCAGGGTGAACGCGCCCCGCGCGACGGTGCGTCCGGTGACGAGACCGCGCTCGACCCGGTCGAGCCGGTCCTCCGCCCGGGCGCCGGCCCGCAGCGCCGAGCCGCGGTTGTCGAGGACGACGTCGACATCGACCACGTCGCCGACCGCGACGACCTGCGGGGCGAAGCGGCGCTGCACCTGCAGCACGGGCGTCACGACGAGCAGCGCGAGGACGGCGGCGACGGGCAGGCCGAGCAGGACGATCCCGACGAAGAGGAGCTCGCGGAAGGCGATGATCGGGGCGACCACGATCGCGACCGCGCCGAGGACGACCAGCGCCCAGCCGCGCACGGTGAGGGCGACACCGCGGACGGCCGGGAACGCGCCGAGGCGCCCCGGCGCGCGCTTCGGATCGCGCGGGTCAGTCGGCACGGCCGCTGAACGGGACGGGGGTGGCGGCGACGATGCGCTGGACGATCTCGGTCACCGAGTGCGAGGCGCCGCTGCCGGAGCGGCCGGGGAGCCGCGTCGCGGGGAGGAGCCGGTGGCCGAGCACCGGCACCGCGAGGACGTCGATGTCGTCCGGGACGACGAAGTCGCGGTCGTTGATCGCGGCGAGCGCCTTGGCCGCGGCGATCAGCTGCAGAGTCGCGCGCGGGCTGCCGCCCAGGCGCAGCTCGGGATCGATGCGGGTCGCCTGCATGATCGCCACCACGTACTCCTGCACCGGCGGGGCGACGTAGATCGACTGGACGTAGTCCATCATCCGCTCCAGCTGGTCGTGGCCGACGACCTGGCGCAGCTCCTCCAGCGGGCTCGCGGCGTCGCGGGTGCGGATCATCTCGAGCTCGGCGCGCTCGTCGGGGTAGCCGAGCGAGAGCCGCGCCATGAAGCGGTCGCGCTGCGCCTCGGGGAGGCTGTAGGTGCCCTCCATCTCGACGGGGTTCTGCGTCGCGACGACCGCGAACGGCCGCGGCAGGATGTGGGTGACGCCGTCGACCGAGACCTGGCGCTCCTCCATGCACTCCAGCAGCGCGGACTGCGTCTTGGGCGAGGCGCGGTTGATCTCGTCGCCGATCACGACGTTCGCGAACACCGGACCGGGCTTGAACTCGAAGTCGCGGGTGGCCTGGTTGAAGACCGAGACGCCGGTGACGTCGGAGGGCAGGAGGTCCGGGGTGAACTGGATCCGCGAGACGGTGCCGCCGACGGACGCCGCCAGCGACTTCGCGAGCACGGTCTTGCCCGTGCCGGGGACGTCCTCCATCAGCAGGTGGCCACCGGCGAGGAACACCGTCAGCGCCATCGAGACCTCGGCGTCCTTGCCGTCGATCACGCTGCACAGGTTCTTCAGGATCGCCGCGCAGTGGGCGCTGAACTCCTCACGGGTCATCGCCGACCCGGGAGCCGCACCGCGGTCCGATGCCGTGCCGACTGCGGAGCGGGTCTCATCGAGGGACGTCATAACTGGTGATTCTCGCAGTGCGAACCGGAAAACAGCTCAGGCTTCCGGGGGGCTCCCAGCCCTCGGCGCGAGTCCTATGCTCGGAACGGTGACCAGGATCATCGCCGGCTTCGCCGGATCGCTCACCCTGCGGGTCCCCCGCGCCGGCACCCGGCCCACGAGCGACCGGGTCCGCGAGGCGGTCTTCTCGGCGCTCGAGGCGCGCGACGCGCTCGACGGCGCGACGGTCATCGACCTCTACGCGGGCTCCGGTGCGCTCGGACTCGAGTCGGCCAGCCGCGGCGCCGCCTCCGTGCTGCTGGTGGAGCGCGACGCGAAGGCCGCGAAGACGGCCGGGGAGAACGCTCGCGCGATCACGGCCGCCGCCGCCGCGAACAAGCGCCCGAAGCCGCGGATCGAGGTCGTGATCGCCTCCGTGCGCTCGTTCCTCGACGGCTCCCCCGCCGTCAACGCGGACACGGTCTTCCTCGATCCGCCCTACGACCTCCCCGAGGACGAGCTGGCGGCCGATCTCGCCGGCGTCCTGCCGCTGCTCGCCGAGCACTCCGTCGTCGTCGTCGAGCGGAGCTCACGGAGCCCGGAGCCGGGCTGGCCCGCGGCGCTCGAGCGCGACCGGCGGAAGGACTACGGGGAGACGACGATCTGGTGGGCGTCGCCCGCGGCGGCCCCGGCCGAGTAGCGCCCTCACCCGCCGCCGCGGATCAGCCCGCGGCGCCGTCCCAGCCCAGGTAGGGGTCCCAGCCGCCGCGCTCCGCCAGCGCGACTCCGCCGAGCCGCACCTCCGGCGCGCCCTCGCGCACCGTCCCCAGGGCGGTGAAGCCCGGAGGCAGCGCCGCGCCGGGAGGGAAGCAGGCGAGCATCGCGTGGTCCTCCCCGCCGCCGAGCACCAGCGCGCGGGCGAGCGCCGCATCGATGCCGTCCACGGCCGTCAGCGGGGCGGCGTGCGCGTCGACGGCGTCCGCGTCGAGATCGAGGACGACGCCACTCGCCCGGGCCATCCTCCGCGCGTCGAGGACGACGCCGTCCGAGACGTCCATCATCGCCGTCGCGACGCCGCCCGCCGCGATGCCGGCCGCGATCGGCGGCGTCGGCCGCAGCTGGGCGTCGAGCACCTCGGAGTGCTCGGCCCGGAGCGCTCGGGCGAGTGCCGCGTCGGGCTCGCCGGCCGTCCGCGCGCGCTCGAAGAGCAGCCGCAGGCCCAGGCCGGAGACGCCGAGGGGCCCGGCGGTCGCGAGGACGTCGCCCGGGCGCGCGCCGCTCCGGAGCACCGGCGGCCGGCCGTCGAGCGAGCCGAACGCCGTGATCGCCAGGGTCAGCGTCCCGGAGGCGGACAGGTCGCCGCCGACGACGCCGCAGCCGGGCGCCATCGCCGCGCAGCCCGCGGCGAGGCCGTCGGCGATCCCCTCGAGCACGTCGACGCCGAGGTGCTGCGGCGCGGCGAGGGCGACCACCAGCGCGGTCGGGCGCGCCCCCATCGCGGCGACGTCCGAGAGGTTGGACGCGGCGGCCTTCCAGCCGAGATCGAACGGCGAGGACCAGGCGAGCCGGAAGTCGGGGCCGTGCACCATCATGTCCGTCGTGACGACGAAGCGGCCGTCCGGTGCCCGGAGCACCGCGGAGTCGTCCCCCGGCCCGACGAGCGTCTCGGCGCCGCCGCCGAACCTCGGCAGGATCCGCGCGAGGACCTCGCCCTCGCTGAGCTCGGCCAGGGTGGGGCTCGGATCCGGTGCCATGGTTCACACGCTAGCGTTGCCGTCGATGTCCTCCCGCCTGCTCCGCGCTCCCCTGGCCGCGGCCTCCGCCGTCCTGCTCCTGAGCGGCTGCTCGGCCGCCGTGGCGCTCGAACCCGCGGCGGACGCGACGAGCACCGGCTGCGCCGAGGTCTCGGTGCGCCTGCCCGACGTCGTCGCCGAGCTGCCCGAGCGCGAGACGAACGCGCAGGGCACGGCCGCCTGGGGCAGCCCGGCCGCGGTCATCCTGCACTGCGGCGTCACGCCGCCCGGCCCCACGACCGACCTCTGCGTCTCGGTCAGCGGCGTCGACTGGATCATCGACGAGTCGCAGGCTGCCGACGACGTCTACACGCTGACCACCTACGGCCGCGACCCGGCCGTCGAGATCACCGTGGACCAGAACCGCGCCTCCGGCACCTCGGCGGTCGTCGACCTCGCGAACGCCGTCTCCTACCTCCCTCAGGAGCGCGCCTGCACGAACGTGTCCGACACGGACACCCTCGACCCCGCGGGCACGCCGACGGGCTGACCCCGCGTCAGCCGTCGGTGCCGAGCGCCGCGGACGCCACCCGGAGCGCCCGCTCCGGCGTCGCTCCGAGGGCTCGCACCCGCGCGGCGTACACGCCCGCCGCGAGCTGCAGCTCGTGCTCGACCGCGTCGACCCCGCCGGACACGACGGTGCCGGCCCTGCCGCGCGTCTCGACGATCCCCGCCGCCTCGAGCTCCTTGTAGGCGCGCGCGACGGTCCCCGGAGCGACGCCGAGCTCCTCGGCGAGCGCGCGCACCGCGGGCAGCCGGGTGCCGACCAGGAGCAGCCCCGCGGCGACCTGCGCGGTGATCCCCTGCCGGATCTGCTCGAACGGCGCCCGCGGGCCCGGCTCGAGCCGGAGCCCGAGGCCCGCCTCGGTCATCGGACCGCGGCCGGGACGCGCTCGAGCGCCAGGTCCAGCAGCTCGCTGATCAGGTCGGGGTAGTCGACGCCGCTCGCGCCCCACATCCGCGGGAACATCGAGATCGGCGTGAAGCCGGGCATCGTGTTGATCTCGTTGATGACGAAGCCCTCGTCCGTCAGGAAGAAGTCGACGCGGGCGAGGCCCTCGGCGCCGATGGCGGTGAACGCGCTGACCGCGAGGGCGCGCATCTCGGCGAGCTCGTCCTCGGTGAGGTCGGCCGGGCAGACGAGCTCGACGCCCTTCATCCCGAGGTACTTCGCCTCGAAGTCGTAGAAGCCGCCGCCGCTGACGACGACCTCGCCGGCCACGGACGCCCGCGGAGACCCGCCCCGGCGCCCGCCGAGCACGCCGATCTCGACCTCGCGGCCGACGATCGCGGACTCGATCAGCACCCGGGAGTCGTGCGAGAACGCCTCCTCGAGCGCGGCGTCCAGCTGCGAGCGCTCGTCGACCCGGCTCACGCCGACGCTCGATCCGGCACGGGCCGGCTTGACGAAGGCGGGCAGGCCGAGCTCGTCGAGCGCCGACGCGGCGTCGCTCGGGTCCTCGCGCCACTCCGCCTCGGTCACCGTGTACCAGGGGGCGACCGCGATGCCCGCGGCGCGGAAGACGGTCTTGGTGAAGTGCTTGTCCATCCCGAGCGCGGAGGCGAGCACGCCGGAGCCGACGTAGGGCAGCCCGACCAGCTCGAGCATCCCCTGCACCGTGCCGTCCTCGCCCCACGGGCCGTGCAGGATCGGCAGCACCACGTCGACGTCGCCCAGCGAGCGGATGGAGCCGTCGGCCGCGGTGACGGTCAGCTCGCGCGAGAGCGCCGACTCCGGCCAGCGCACCCGGGAGCCGTTGTCCTCGACCCGCGGCAGGGCGCTCGCGTCGAGCGCGAACTTCTCCGGCCGGTCCTCCTCGAGCACGAACGCGCCGTCCGCGGTGATCCCGACCGGGATCACGTCGAAGCGGTCACGATCGATCGCCCGCAGCACCCCCGCCGCCGTTGCGCAGCTGATCGAGTGCTCGCTTGAACGCCCCCCGAACAGTACGGCCACTGCGAGCTTGCTGGTCATCGAGGTTCCTCTCCCCCTGGGGCTCGTCCGAATCCGTGGTCAGGTGCGGCGCGATGTCCTTCGGATCGAGCGTACCGGCGAGCACCTGCGACACCTGCTCGACGATGGGCATGTCGACGCTGCGGGCGCGGGCGAGCTCGAGGATCGGCGCGACCGAGGAGAGCCCCTCCGCCGTCTGCTGCATCGACTTCACGACGTCGCCGAAGCTGTAGCCCTGGCCGAGCAGGCGCCCGGCCGTGTTGTTGCGCGAGAGCGACGAGCTGGACGTGGCGATCAGGTCGCCGAGGCCGGCCAGCCCGGACATCGTCTCGGGGCGGCCGCCGTACGCGACGGCGAAGTCGGTCATCTCGGCGAGGCCGCGGGTGATGATCGAGGCCTTGGTGTTCTCGCCGTAGCCGACCCCGTCGACGATGCCGATCGCGACGGCGATCAGGTTCTTCAGCACGCCGCCGAACTCGGTCCCGATCACGTCGGTGTTGACGTAGGAGCGGAAGTAGCGGTTGGTCGCGGCGAGCGCGACCTCCTGCGCGGTGACGAGGCTCTCCGAGGCGATGACCGCCGCGGTCGGCTGCTCCTTGGCGATCTCGAGTGCGAGGTTCGGTCCGGAGGCGACCGCGATGCGGCTCGGATCGATCGGCAGCACCTGCGAGATCACCTCGCTCATCCGCTGGCCGGTGCCCTTCTCGACGCCCTTCATCAGGCTGACCAGGACGGTCCGCTCCGTGAGGAACGGCGTGATCGCCTCGAGGTTCCCGCGCAGGGTCTGCGACGGGATGGAGAGGTAGACGTGGTCGGCACCCTCGAGCGCCTCCTCGATCCGCGGTGTCGCCCGGATGTTGCGCGGCAGGTTGATGCCGGGGAGGTAGTCGCTGTTGCGCTTGGCCTCGGTGATCTCCCGCGCGAGCTCGGCCCGCCGGGCCCACATCACGACCTCCGAGCCGCCGTCGGCCAGGATCTTGGCGAACGTCGTCCCCCAGCTGCCCGCGCCGAGGACGGCCACGCGGCGCGGCACGGGGATCGGCGCCTTCTCGGCCCTACTGCTCCTGCTCAAAGCGTCCCGTGCCCTTCTGGTTGTGCTCGGCGGGGTTCCAGCGCTTCTCGGGCGCGGTCTCGCCGCGCAGCTCCTCGAGCAGGCGGGTGATCGCGGCCATCACGACGGTCGACGCCTCGTTGAGCGTGGCGGAGTCGAGGCTGCGCCCGCGGAACGCCGACAGGTCGACCGGATCGCCGACGAGGACGTCGACGCGCTTGCGGCGGAAGAGGGTGATCTTCCTGGAGTAGCGGCCCATCAGCTGCTGGGTGCCCCAGTGCGCGACGGGCACGACGGGCAGCCCGTACTGCAGCGCCATCCGGACCGCTCCGGTCTTGCCGCGCATCGGCCAGAGCTCGGGGTCGCGGGTGAGCGTGCCCTCCGGGTAGATCAGGACGGAGCCGCCCCGGTCGACCAGCTCCTTCGCCGCCTTGAGCGGCTCGCTGCCGCGCACGGAGCCCGCCCGCTCGACCGGGATCTGCCCGGAGGCGCGGAGGATCGCTCCGGCGACGGGGATCTTGAACAGCGACGCCTTCGCGAGGAAGCGCGGCGCGCGACCGGCCCGCCACAGCACCCAGCCCGTGATGAACGGGTCGATCTCGCTGTAGTGGTTCGGCGCGAAGACGAACGCGCCCTTGCTCGGGATCTTGTCGATGTCGCGGACCCGGAGGTCCACGGAGGCGGTCAGCGTCGGGATCACCGCCGCCGCGAGGAGCCAGAAGATGGACGGACGGCTTCGTTCAGACACCCGCCCATCCTCGCATCCCGCGTGGCCCGCGCCCGCGAGGCGCCGCGGTGCGGTCAGCGGGACGCCGCGGCGCCACCGGGACCGCCCAACGGAGTCCCGGCACGCGGAAACGGCTCCGGCTCGCAGGATCGGGGGGACTCTGCGAGCCGGAGCCGTTGTCGCGTGCCGGAGGTGCTCCGGGACTAGGCGTCGAGCGAGAAGTCCGCGCCGAGCAGCTCGAGCTTGGTGAGGAAGTTCTCGTAGCCGCGGCTGATGATGCCGACGTTGGAGACGTGGGAGGTGCCCTCGGCCGAGAGCGCCGCGATCAGGTGCGAGAACCCGCCGCGCAGGTCCGGCACGACGATGTCGGCGCCGTGCAGCTTCGACGGGCCGGAGATGACCGCGGAGTGCATGAAGTTGCGCTGACCGAAGCGGCACGCCTGGCCGCCGAGGCACTCGCGGTGGATCTGGATGGTCGCGCCCATCTCGACCAGCGCGTCGACGAAGCCGAAGCGCTGCTCGTAGACGGTCTCGTGCACGATCGAGACGCCCTTGGCCTTGGTCAGCGCCACGACGAGCGGCTGCTGCCAGTCGGTCATGAAGCCGGGGTGCACGTCGGTCTCGATGATGACGGGCTTCAGCTCGCCACCGGGGTGGTAGAAGCGGATGCCGTCCTCGGCGATCTCGAAGGCGCCGCCGACCTTGCGGAAGACGTTGAGGAAGGTCGTCATCTCCTGCTGGCGGGCGCCGCCGACGAAGATGTCGCCGTCGGTCGCGAGCGCCGCGGCGGCCCACGAGGCGGCCTCGTTGCGGTCGAAGAGCGCGCGGTGGGTGTAGCCCTCGAGGCGGTCGACGCCCTCGATGCGGATCACGCGGTCGGTGTCGACCGAGATGATCGCGCCCATCTTCTGCAGGATGTTGATGAGATCCATGATCTCCGGCTCGATCGCCGCGCCCGACAGCTCGGTGATGCCCGAGGCGCGGACCGCGGTGAGCAGCACCTGCTCGGTCGCGCCGACGCTCGGGTAGGGCAGCGACACCTTGGCGCCGTGCAGGCCCTCGGGCGCCGACATCCGGATGCCGGAGGGCAGCTTCTCGACGATGGCGCCGAAGTTGCGGAGCACCTCGAGGTGGTAGTCGATCGGGCGGTCGCCGATGCGGCAGCCGCCGAGGTCGGGGATGAAGGCCTCGCCGAGGCGGTGCAGCAGCGGGCCGCAGAAGAGGATCGGGATGCGGCTGGAGCCGGCGTGCGCGTCGATGTCGGCGAAGTGCGCCGACTCGACGGCGGACGGGTCGAGGATCAGCTCGCCGACCTCCGGGCCCTGCTTCACCTTGACGCCGTGCACCTCGAGCAGGCCCTTCACGACGCGGACGTCGCTGATGTCGGGCACGTCGCGCAGCGTCGAGGCGGTCTCGCCGAGGAGTGCGGCGACCATCGCCTTGGTGACGAGGTTCTTCGCCCCCTTGAGCTCGATCCGGCCCTTCAGCGGACGACCGCCGTGGATCGTGAGCCTCTCGGTCGTCATCCCCACGTGCGCTCCCGCCGCCTTGGCATCCTGAAGAAGTGTGTTCACGCTATTTCACCGGCAATGTCTTGGGCCGCCAGCTCGCGCGACGGGTCTCGAATTCGGAAATGAGCGCTTCGTCGCGCAGGGTCAGGCCGATGTCGTCCAGCCCTTCGATCAGGCGCCAACGAGTGTAGTCGTCGACCTCGAAGGGGAAGGTCTCGCCACCGGCGGTGACCGTACGACCAACCAGATCGACGGTCGCTTCTATTCCCGGCGTCGCATCGATCAGCTCCCACAGCCTCGTGATGTCGCTCTCGGCCAGGGCCGCGGCGAGCAGGCCCTGCTTGCCGGAGTTGCCGCGGAAGATGTCGCCGAAGCGCGAGGAGAGCACGACGCGGAAGCCGAAGTCGCGCAGCGCCCAGACGGCGTGCTCGCGGCTGGAGCCGGTGCCGAAGTCGGGGCCCGCGACGAGGATCTGCGCGCCCTGGAAGGCCGGCCGGTTCAGCACGAACTCCGGGTCCTGGCGCCAGCCGTGGAAGAGAGCGTCCT
Organism: Rathayibacter sp. VKM Ac-2835; assembly: GCF_013266705.1. Lineage (NCBI taxonomy): Bacteria > Bacillati > Actinomycetota > Actinomycetes > Micrococcales > Microbacteriaceae > Rathayibacter > Rathayibacter sp. VKM Ac-2835. The sequence goes on from NZ_JABSNQ010000001.1 coordinate 466,464, forward strand.
CGAAGCCGGTCTTGGTGACCCGCTTGAGGAAGACGGCCGGGATGATCTGGTCGGTGTCGACGTTGCTGCGCTTCAGCGGCGCCGCGATGCCGGTGACGGTCTCGAACTTCTCCATGATCAGGCCTCCACCAGCTCGCGGACGGGCTCCAGGTCCGACGGACTGGAGAGGGTGCCGCGCACGGCGGTCGCAGCGGCGACGAGCGGCGAGACGAGGTGCGTGCGGCCGCCCTTGCCCTGCCGGCCCTCGAAGTTGCGGTTCGAGGTGGAGGCGCAGCGCTCCCCCGGGGCGAGCTGGTCCGGGTTCATGCCGAGGCACATCGAGCAGCCGGCGAAGCGCCATTCGGCGCCGAACGCGGTGATCACCTTGTCCAGGCCCTCGGCCTCGGCCTCGATGCGCACGCGGGCGGAGCCGGGGACGACCATCACCCGGACGCCGGGCGCCTTGGTGCGGCCCGCGATGATCGACGCGAAGGCGCGGAGATCCTCGATGCGCGAGTTGGTGCAGGAGCCCATGAAGACCGCGTCGACCGGGATCTCCTTCATCGGCGTGCCGGCCTCGAGGTCCATGTACTCCAGGGCGCGGCGGGCGTTCGAGCGCTCGTTCGGGTCCTCGATGGCGTCGGGGTCGGGCACGGCCTGCGAGAGCGAGACGCCCTGGCCGGGGTTGGTGCCCCAGGTGACGAAGGGCTCGAGCGCGTCGGCGTCGAGGACGACCTCGGCGTCGAAGACGGCGCCCTCGTCGCTCGGGAGCGTCCGCCAGTAGGCGACCGCGTCGTCCCAGTCCCGGCCCTCGGGGGCGTGCGGACGGCCCTCGAGGTAGGCGAAGGTCGTCTCGTCCGGGGCGACCATGCCGGCGCGGGCCCCGGCCTCGATCGACATGTTGCAGATCGTCATCCGGCCCTCCATCGAGAGCGCGCGGATCGCCGAGCCGCGGTACTCGAGCACGTAGCCCTGACCGCCGCCGGTGCCGATCTTCGCGATGACGGCGAGGATGATGTCCTTCGCGGTGACGCCCTCGCGCAGCTCGCCCTCGACCGTGATCGCCATGGTCTTGAAGGGCTTGAGCGGCAGGGTCTGGGTCGCCATCACATGCTCGACCTCGCTGGTGCCGATGCCGAACGCCATCGCGCCGAAGGCGCCGTGCGTCGAGGTGTGCGAGTCGCCGCAGACCACGGTGATGCCGGGCATGGTCAGTCCGAGCTGCGGGCCGACGACGTGCACGATGCCCTGCTCGATGTCGCCGAGCGAGTGCAGGCGGACGCCGAACTCGGCGGCGTTGCGCCGCAGGGTCTCGATCTGGGTGCGGCTGGTGAGGTCGGCGATCGGCTTGTCGATGCCGACCGTCGGCGTGTTGTGGTCCTCGGTCGCGATCGTGAGATCGGGGCGGCGGACCGGGCGGCCGGCCTGGCGGAGGCCGTCGAAGGCCTGCGGGCTGGTCACCTCGTGCACGAGGTGCAGGTCGATGTAGATCAGGTCGGGGGTGCCGTCCTCGCCCTTGGCGACGAGGTGGTCGTCCCAGACCTTCTCGGCCAGGGTGCGCGGGCGCTCCGCGGCCGGGCGCACAGCGGTATCGGGGGAACTGTCGTTCATGGCGGGATTCTCTTCCTCAGGAATGGTGGTCAGCCCACGAGAGACACCGCGACGAGAGAGGCCTGTCAGATCGAGGTCTCGTCGCGGCGGAGAAGGAGGAGCCGGCCGAACAGCATTGACCGAGGATAGCACCGCGTCGACGCCCGGCCGGGAGGCGCGGCCCGAGCGGATCGGAGCGATCCGGACACGCGATCAGGGCGCGACGAGCATGGCGATCAGCACCGCGGGGACCACCAGCAGCGCCGCCGCGCCGACCACCACGCCGCCGACCACGAAGACCGCGGCGACCGCGGCGCCGACCATCCCGACGAAGCCGGAGCGCCGCTTGACCGGCAGCGCCTCGTGCTCGAACCAATCGCCGTCGAGCGGGTCGGGCGACTCCTGCTCGAAGCGCTCGGCCTCGTCGATCCGGGCCGGCAGCTCGGCGAGCATCATCGCGGCGTGCGACGACTCGGCGGCGAGCTCGAGCGGGCGCACCAGGGCGCGCTCCGCGAACTCGAACGGATCCTCGTCGGCGCGCACCAGGGCGCGCTCGAACGCCCGCCGCTCCTCGGGGGCGGCGCAGTTCTCGATCAGGTAGCCCCAGCGACCCGCCTCGATGAGGTCACCGGAGCGCCGGTAGAGCTCGGACAGGAGGACCCGGGGATCGAGCCACGTGGGGTCGGCATCGACACAGCGCTCGAGGAGCGACACGGCTCCTCGGACGTCCCCCTCTGCGAAGCGCGTCTTCGCGCGATCGAGAGCCTCGACGGTGTCCATCCCTCCAGTATGCCAATCGACAGCCGGGCTCTGCAGTCGGTTGTCGACGCCACTGTGACACGTTCGAGGGTCACGGCACCCGCGGAACGGTCGCGGCTCAGGCTCGGGGGACGAGCACGGCGTCCACGACGACGACCGTCACGTTGTCGCGTCCGCCCGCGTCGACCGCAGCCTGCACGAGCGCCTCGGCGAGGTCGACGCCGTGCAGCGCACCCGCGTCGCGGCGGGCGAGGAGCTCGGCGATGCGGGCGTCGGAGAGCTCCTTGGTGAGGCCGTCGGAGCAGAGCAGGTAGCTCGCCCGCGGCACGATCGGGAGGGTCCAGACGTCGGTCTCGACCTCGTCGTCGGCGCCGAGCGCGCGGGTGACGATGTTCCGGTCGGGGTGCGACTCCGCCGCCTCGCGGGTGAGCAGGCCGGCCGAGACCAGCTCCTGCACCGCCGAGTGGTCGACGGTGAGCTGCTGGATCCCGGCGCCGTCCCAGCGGTAGACGCGGGAGTCGCCGACGTTGAAGAGGGCCCAGGACGCGGGCCCGTCGCCGTCGGGACGGACGAGGGTCAGTCCGGTGAGCGTCGTCCCGCAGAGCGCACCGCCGACGTCGAGATCGCGGACGGCGGCGTTGGCGGTCTCGACGGCGGCGAAGACGTCCGAGACGGGCCCGATCGCCTCGGCGGTGCCCGCCCTCAGGCTCTCGACGGCCGTCGTGCTCGCCAGGTCGCCGCGGGCGTGCCCGCCCATGCCGTCGGCGACGGCCACCAGGGTCGGCGCGACGAGCAGCGCGTCCTCGTTCACCCGCCGGACGGCGCCCACGTCGGTGCTGCTCGACACCGTCAGGAGGAGGGTGCCCTGCGGCAGATCGATGCTGGTGGTGGTCGTCGTCGCAGTCACGGGACCGGGCTCACTTCTTCTCGGCGCGGTCCTGCCCGTCGGCGTCGGCGACGACCTCCGGGTGGCCGTCGTGCAGCTCGATGTGGGAGTGCTCGCGGCGCATCTTGATCAGGCTCGCGACCGTGGCGACGGTCATGCTGACGACGATGACGGCCAGCGAGGTGATCGTGTCGATGTCCCAGACCGGCAGCGGCTCGCCGCCGTTGAGGAAGGGCAGGTCGTTCTCGTGCAGGGCGTGCAGCACGAGCTTCACACCGATGAAGGCGAGGATGAACGCGATGCCGTACTTGAGGTACTCGAGCTTGTCGATCAGTCCGCCGAGCAGGAAGTAGAGCTGGCGCAGACCCATCAGGGCGAAGATGTTGGCGGTGAAGACGATGAACGGGCTCTCCGTGATGCCGAAGATCGCCGGGATCGAGTCGAGCGCGAACAGCAGGTCCGTCGAGCCGATCGCGAGGAACACGATCAGCATCGGCGTGAAGTACTTCTTCCCGTCCTTCACCGTGCGGATCTTCGAGCCGTCGAACTCGTCCGAGATCTTCACGCGCTTGCGCAGCAGGCGGATGAGGAGGTTGTCGGTGCCCTCGTTCTCGTCCTCCTTGCCGAACGCCTGGTTCCAGGCGGTGTAGACGAGGAAGGCGCCGAAGAGGTAGAAGATCCAGCTGAAGCTCTCGATCAGCTGCGCGCCGAGGAGGATGAACACCCCGCGGAAGATCAGCGCGATGATGATGCCCACCATCAGCACTTCCTGCTGGTACTTCGGCGGCACCGCGAAGCGGCCCATGATGATCACGAAGACGAACAGATTGTCGATCGACAGGCTGTACTCGGTCAGCCAGCCCGCGACGAACTGACCGGCGACCTCTCCCCCGCCCAGCAGCAGCATCACCAGCGCGAAGATCAGCGCGAGCGTGACGTAGAAGCCGACCCAGAGGCCCGACTCCTTCAGGCTCGGCACGTGCGGGCGCTTGTAGACCAGCAGCAGGTCCGCGGCCAGGATGAGGCTCAGGACGACGAACGAGCCGGTCACGAACCAGACGGGCAGCTCTTGCATGGGACGACCTTCCGGGTGAGTGTGTTCCGACGGTCCCTCCCCGGGGAGCGGGCCGTTAAACGAGAAGAACCCCCGGCCATGACCGGGGGTTCTGCTCGTGTTGCCGTGGTGACCCCAGCGGGATTTGAACCCGCGTTACCGCCGTGAGAGGGCGACGTCCTAGGCCGCTAAACGATGGGGCCGCGTTTTTGCAACTCGAAGAGTGTTGCACACGGATCCGCACCGGTGCAAATCGAGCGGGTGGACGGCGCGGCTGCCGGGACCGCCTTGCACGGCGGCGGCCCCCGCGAGAGGCTCGGATCATGCGACTGACCAAGCTCGAGCACGCCACCGTCCTCGTCGAGGAGGCGGGCTCGCGGCTCGTCCTCGACCCCGGATCCTTCACCCGGCCCGTCGAGGGCACGGCCGACACGGTCGCGGTCGTGATCACCCACGAGCACGCCGATCACTGGACCCCCGAGCAGCTGGAGCGCCTGCGCGCCGCGAACCCGGGACTGCGCATCCTCGGCCCGGCCGGCGTCGCCGCGGCGGCCGAGGGCTTCGACGTCGAGACGGTCGCCGAGGGCGACGTCGTCGAGGTCGGGCCGTTCGAGCTGCGCTTCTTCGGCTCCCGGCACGCGGTGATCCACTCCTCCATCCCCGTGATCGACAACGTCGGAGTGCTGGTGAACGGCCGCTTCTACTACGCGGGCGACTCCTTCACCGTGCCCACCGGTGCCGACGTCGAAGTGCTGGCGGCCCCCTCGGGAGCCCCGTGGATGAAGATCGCGGAGTCGATCGACTACATCCTCGAGCTCGCACCGCGGCACGCCTTCGCGACGCACGAGCGGGTGCTCTCGGAGGCCGGTCAGAAGCTCGGCCACGACCGCCTCGGCTGGGCGACCCGCGAGGGCGGCGGCGAGTACCACGCCCTCGAGCCCGGCGACGTGCTCGACGTCTAGCCGCACGGAGTGCGCGCTCGTCAGAGGATGCGGGAGTCGAGGATCTCGGCCTGATCGAGGTCGCGCCGTGCCGGTGAGCTCGAGGACGTCCGACCGAGGAGGCGTCGAGGATCCGGCGGTGATGCGACCGGACGGCGGGATCAGGACCGAGCGACGACGTGCTCGAGGTCGGCGCCGAACTCGAAGGTGCCCGATGCCTCGGCGCCGGAGCGCAGCACCGCGGGCAGCCAGAAGCGTGCGTCGTCCCACATCCGGTCGAGCGGGACCTCGTCGAGCGGGACGAAGGCGGCGGCGAGCTCGCCCGACGCGACCACGTCGCCCGACCAGCGGCGGCAGACGAAGACGTGCGAGCGCTGACTCCAGGCGGGCCGGTGCGGGAAGAGGTAGTCGAGGGAGCCGCGGGGCTCGAGGTCCGTCGGCTCCGTGCGCAGGCCGACCTCCTCCGCGAGCTCGCGGACGGCGGCCTCGGCGGGCGACTCCCCCGGCTCGAGCTTGCCGCCGGGCGCCACGATCCGGCCCTCGCCGAGGCCGCGGAGCTTCCGCCCCAGCAGCACCTCGACGCCGCGGGGCGAGTCGCGGAGGACGTAGACGACGCAGACCTCGGGCAGCGGGCGGATCGGGGGCTGCGCACCCATGCCGCACCTCCGCTCGCCGGGTCCGGGGGGTCGGGACCGCCGTCGTAGGCTAGCCCGGTGACGACGACCGCGCTCGAGCGCTTCCAGGCCCTGCTGCGGGTCGACACGGTGTCGCACTCCGACGAGTCCGACACCGACTGGAGCCGCTTCCGCGTCTTCCAGGAGCTGCTCGAGCAGTTCTACCCCGCGCTGCACAGTGCCCTCGAGCGCGAGACCGTGGCCGGTCACTCCCTGGTCTGGCGCTGGCGCGGCACCGAGGACGGCGAGCCCTCGGTCCTGATGGCGCACTACGACGTGGTCAGCGTCACCCCCGACGACTGGTCGATCGCGCCGTTCGCGGCCGACACCGTCCTCCGCCCCGACGGCCGCACGGCGATCGTGGGGCGCGGCGCGCTCGACGACAAGGGCTCCCTCGTCGCGCTCCTCGAGGCCGTCGAGGCGGCCGTCCTGCGCGGCGAGCGTCCCCGCAGGGACGTCTACCTCGTCTCGACGCACAACGAGGAGACGGCCGGCGACGGTGCGCCGTCGATCGTCGCCCTGCTCGGCGCGCGCGGGGTGCGCCCCCGCTTCGTGCTGGACGAGGGCGGCAACGTCCGCCGCGGCATCGTGCCCGGAGTGAGCACGCCGATCGCCGTCATCGGCGTCACCGAGCGCGGCATCATGAACCTCGAGCTGACCTGCCGCGACGCGGGCGGGCACGCCTCCGCCCCGCCGCCCCTGCCGGGCATGCTCGCCACCCAGCGCCTCGCGCGGGCGATCCACCGCCTGACCGAGAACCCGTTCCCCTCGACGCTGCCGGAGCCGATCGCCGAGCTGGTGCGCACCGCCGCACCCCGCGCCGACGCCGCGCACGCCGTCTGGTACGCCAGCCCGCACGAGCACCCCGACGCGGTCATCGGCGCTCTCGCCTCGCACTCCAACCGCGCCGCGGCGATGCTGCGGACCACCGTGGCGATCACGCAGCTGCGCGGCAGCACCGGGGCCAACGTCCTCGCGTCCTCCGCCAGCGCGATCGCGAACGTGCGGATCAACCCGGGCGGCACCGTCGCCGGCGTGGTCGAGCGGATCCGCGCGGTGATCGACGACCCCGAGGTCGAGATCGAGGTGCGCGTCGCGCACGAGCCCTCCCCCGTCTCCCCCACCGGCGAGCCGGGCGACGGCGGCCCCTACGACGTGCTCCGCGGCGTCGTGCAGGAGGTCTTCCCCGAGGCGATCGTCGCGCCCTACGTGCAGACCGGTGGCAGCGACGCCCGGCACTTCCACGCGATCAGCGACGGGGTCTACCGCTTCATCCCCTTCGAGATCAGCCCGCAGCAGCAGCTCGGCATCCACGGCGCCGACGAGTCGATCGAGGTCGACCAGTTCGAGCGCGCCATCGCCTTCTACGCGCGGCTCCTGCTCGAGCTCTGACGAATCCCTCTGCAGTGCCGATGCGCGGCGTGGGCGCTCGGTGTGCGGGGAGTGCGCGCAGGGTGTGCCGTTCCTGAGGACCGAGGCGCCGGGCAGCGCCGAATCTGGGAAAACCGTTCGATGACGCGCCGGTCCTCGTTGGCCGTCCGTTCACCCCGCGATGATGGACTGAGCCTCGCGGGAGCAGTTCCCAGCCCGCGGACCGCAGTACAGCACCATGCGACATCCCGTACCGACGCCGACTCGATCGAGCCGGCCCCACCGATCGTGGAACCCGAGGATCATGACTGTCCGCCAGGCCGAGTACCCCCGGCCGAACCACTTCATCCTTCACCTCAGCGACACCCACTTCATCGCCGGAGACGGCGGGCTGTACGGCTCCGACGTCGACAGCGAGGCGCAGCTCCGCCGCCTGTTCGACGAGCTGGAGGCCTCGGGCGGTCGCCCGGAGGCGGTCGTGATCACCGGCGATCTGGCCGACAAGGGCGAGCCGCAGGCGTACGCCAAGCTGCGCGCCGTCGTCGAGCCGGCCGCCGCCCGCCTGGGTGCGGAGGTGATCTGGGTGATGGGCAATCACGACGACCGCGGAGCGTTCCGCTCCGGCCTGCTCGACCAGCTGCCGACCACGCAGCCGATCGACCGCGTGCACGACGTGAACGGACTGCGCATCATCGCGCTGGACTCGACCGTCCCCGGTGCCCACTACGGCGAGATCTCGGACGCCCAGCTCGACTGGCTCGCCGAGGAGCTCTCCAGCCCGGCGCCGCACGGCACGATCCTGGCGCTGCACCACCCGCCGGTGCCGAGCGTGCTCGACCTGTCGGTGCTCGTCGAGCTCCGCGATCAGCCGGCGCTCGCGGAGGTCCTCGAGGGCTCGGACGTCCGCAGCATCATCGCCGGCCACCTGCACTACTCCTCGACGGCGACGTTCGCGGGCATCCCCGTCTCGGTCGCGTCGGCCACCTGCTACACGCAGGACCTCAACGTGCCGGTCGGCGGCACCCGCGCCCGCAATTCGGCGCAGGCCTTCAACCTCATCCACGTCTACGACGGCACGGTGCTGCACTCGGTGGTGCCGATCGGCGCCTCGACCGAGGTGTCCTACGTCTCGGCGAACGAGACCGAGCGGATCCTCGCCTCGCACGGCGTCGAGATCGCCCCGGCCACGGCCGCTCCGCTCGAGCAGGTCGAGGCGCTCTACCCGCCCGTCGCGGAGCCGGTCGGCGTCAGCGCCTAGCGGCCCGCGTTCGATCTGCAGGCGATCCGCGCCGACAGACGATCCCGTCCGCGGATCCGAGTCTCCGGAGCCGCGGATCGCCTGCAGAACAGACGGGAGCCTGCAGAACCGGCAGGTGCTGCAGAGCGGACGTCAGCGCTTGGAACGGTTGCGGTCGAGGGCGAACAGACGGCCGGCGAAGGCGAGGGCCGCGCCGAGGGCGATCCCGACGCCGAAACCCGCGCCGACCCCGATGCCGGGGAAGACGAGCGCGCTGGCGAGTCCGAGCAGCAGCCCGAGGACTCCTCCGCCGATCGCCCAGCCCATGATCAGTCGACCGTCTCCCACGGCGCCGGGATCGGGTAGTACTCCTCGAGGAAGTCGATCACCGCGCGGGTGCGCACCTCGGCGGAGATCTCGGGGAAGCTGCCGTCGTTCAGGCAGAAGAAGTCGACGGCGCGGTTCTTCAGCAGCTTCTTCATGTCCTTCAGGCCCTGGTGCATCGTCGTGTCGACGTACTTCACGGAGGCGTTCTCCTGCACCACCGCGCGGCCGGTCATCAGCGCGTAGTAGTGGTAGAGCGAGTTGGTGACGGAGACGTCGCTCGCCGAGCGGAAGCGGCTCGCGGCCGTCGCGGTGAACTCCGGCTCGAACTCGGACTCGAGCTCGGCCATCACGCTCTTGCGGAGCGGCGTGGCGGCGTGCTCGAGGTGGCGGGTCGTCATCGCGCCGAAGCGCTCGCGGAGCAGCCGGCGGTTGACACGCGCCGCGTTCTCGAACCCGCTGCGGGAGGCGTTGGAGTCGCCCATCCCGATGCGGGTGGTCGCCTCGATGAACTTGGTGATGCCTCCGGGCGAGAAGAAGATCGACGGGTCGACGGGGCGGCCGAAGAACATGTCGTCGTTCGAGTAGAGGAAGTGCTCGGCCAGGCCGGGGATGCGGTGCAGCTGGCTCTCGACCGCGTGCGAGTTGTGCGTGGGCAGCACCGAGAGGTCGCGGAAGTGGTCCTCGCTGCGGACCAGGGTGACGTCGGGGTGCTCGTCGAGCCAGCGCGGGCGCGGCGAGTCGGTGACGATGTAGATGTGCCGGACCCACGGCGCGTACATGTAGACGCTGCGCAGCGCGTACTTCAGCTCGTCGATCTGGCGGAAGCGCGCGGGGGCGTCGTCGCCCTCGCCCACGACGTAGCTGGCCATCCGGGCGGCGCGGGCGCGCTGGAACTCCAGGTCCGTCCCGTCGACCCAGGAGAAGACGATGTCCACGTCGAAGCGGATGTCGCTGACCAGCGGCTCGAACATGCCCTCGAAGGTCGGCCAGGTGCGGCCGTAGGCCTCGACGTGCGCGTCGATCGCCTCGGCGACGGGGAGGCTGCTGCGCATCAGCGCGTTCTCGGCGGGAGTGGTGATCTCCTCCTCGCCGACCTTCCAGAACTCCAGGCGGACACCGCTGCGGGCGCCGTAGCGGAGCGAGCCGCTCGAGGAGACGCGGGGCCGGAAGAGCGAGAAGACGGCGGCGCGCGGGTACGGGGCGATCGCGCCCTCGGCCAGGAGCAGGGGCGGGGTGCCGCGCTTGTCGAGCGTCTTCACGTAGAAGGGCTCGGTGGCGAAGGCGCGGGCCAGGAGCGTCGCCAGCTCGGCGCCGAGCGAGCGGTCGATCGCGAGGAAGGGAGCGCCCTTCGTGCCGCGGATGAGGCGGTAGGGGAACTCGGCCTCGTCGAGCACCTCGCCGAGGGCGATCAGGTCCTCGGTCCAGGCCGCCTGCGGGGTCGTACTCGAGTTGACCAGCGAGAACAGTCCGGCATGGACGACGACGTCGTCACGGTCGAAATGGCGCGGACGCAGGAGGGCAGACGGCAGAGGACGGACAGAAGGCATGATTCACATTATCCGCCGCCTGTTTCGTGCGGATGACCGTCCTGCTCAGCTTGACAGGGAGTGCAGCCGCTCCAGAGCCGCGTCCCCGGCCTTCGCGGCCTCCCGAGCGCGCGTCTCCTCGCGGGCGGAAGCGGCGCCGAGGGCGAACGCCGGCTCGCTGCGGCGGGCCGCCACGAGCGCGTGGCCGCGGAGCACGTCGCGGGCGGCGAGGGCGTCGCGCTCCTCTCCCAGCGCGTCGGCGACGGCCTCCGCCGCCTTCGCGAGCCTGCGCCGCTTCGAGCCGACCGCGGCCGGGACCACGGCGCTCCACGCCTCGACGACGTAGCGCAGGCGCTTGGCGGCCTTGCGCACCTCGTGGCGGGCCTCGAGATCGTCCTCGCCGCTCCGCGCCTCGTCGACCCGCGAGAGCTCCTTCGCGAGGGAGCGGCGGACGAGCTTCTTCGCGCTCGCGGCGGCCTTCGCCGTCCGCGGCGGATCCGCCAGCAGGGCGTCGAGGGAGTCGAGCAGGGCGAGGTAGCGGGCGCCGCGCAGAGTCTTCGCGACCCGCTGCAGCGCCACGGCCTGCCGGCGCTCGATCGCGTCGAAGAGGGTGGTCCCGGCGACGGCCTTCGCGGGCAGTCCCTCCCCCGCCTCCTGGACGGCGGTGCGGAGCCGGGCGGCGAGCACCTCCTCGTCGCGGGCGGCGCCGAGCACGCCGCCGAGCCAGCGCAGCTCGTCGCGCAGCGGGTCGAGGGCCTCGCGGTCGAGCACGGACCGGGAGGCGGCCAGGACGCTGCGGAGGCGGCGGGTGTGCAGGCGCATCCGGTGCAGCGCGTCGTCGGCCTCCAGCCGCACCCGCGGATCGACGGCGCGCAGGCCGGCCAGGAGCTCGCGGATCGCGGCGAGCGCCGCCTCCCCGCCGTCCTCGGCTGCGGAGTGCCCGTCCTCGATCGGACCGCCGGTGGCCCGGGCGAGCTTCGACGCGCTCTCGGCGGGGCGGGCGCCCGCGGCCAGCAGCCGCTCCTCGATCGCGTCGAGCACCGCCTCGCCCTCGGGGCCGTGGACGTCGACGAGCTCGACCTCCCACTCCCGCCAGCGCCGCTCGACGCCCGAGCGCTGGTCGTGCGCGATGACGAGGTCGTCGGCGATCTCGGCGAGGCGACGGCCGGCGGAGTCCGCGACGCGGGTGATCGCTCGGACGGTCTCGAGGGTGGCGAGCGGCTCGAGCCGCGAGCGGCCGACGTGGCCGAGCACGGGCTCCCGGACCTCGGCAGGCACGGTGCGCGAGGCGGTGAGCGGCGCATGGATCTCGGTGCGGCCCGAGGAGCCGGGCAGCTTGACGTGCCAGCCCTCGTCCTCGCCGCCCTCGCGGCGGCGGAGCGTGATCCGGCCGCGGGACAGCGCCCGGTCGGCGGTGTCGAAGTACTGGGCCCAGAGGCGGACGGGCTCCTCGGCGCGCGCGGAGGCGACGGCTCCCGCGCCGATCAGATCCGGCAGGGCGGTGTCGGCGCCGACGTCGTACTTGCGCTCCACCTCGGTCTGCACTCGGCGCTGCGCGCCCGCCTTCGTCCTGTCCGCACGCTCAGCCATGCTCCATTGTGCGCACGCGGGCGGCGCTCGCGGGGGCACTCCCTCGGCGGGGCGCGCGGTCGGCCTAGGCTGGGCGGATGACCGCGCCCGTCCCTCCCGTCGCCCGCCGTGTCCCGCTCGAACGCCGTCACCACGGCGATCTCGTGGTCGATCAGTACGAGTGGCTGCGGCAGAAGGAGGAGCCCGAGGTGATCGCGCACCTCGACGCCGAGAACGCCTACACCGACGCCCTCCTCGCTCCCCTCGCCCCGCTCCGCGAGCGCCTCTTCGAGGAGATCCGCTCGCGGACGAAGGAGACCGACCTGTCGGTGCCCGTCCGCGAGGGCGCCTGGTGGTACTTCTCCCGCTCCTACGAGGGCCGCCAGTACGGCGTGCACTGCCGCGCGCCGATCGCGGGTCCGGACGACTGGACCCCGCCCTCCATCGCCGAGGGCGGGCCTCTCGAGGGCGAGCAGGTCGTCCTCGACGGCAACGTCGAGGCCGAGGGACACGACTTCTTCTCGCTCGGCAGCTTCGACGTGTCCAGCGACGGGCGCTTCCTGCTCTTCGGCACCGACGTCGAGGGCGACGAGCGCTACACCCTGCGCGTCCGCGACCTGAGCACGGGCGAGGACCTGCCCGACGTCGTCGAGGGCACCGGCGGCGGCGCCACCTTCGGCGCCGACGCCCGCTTCGTCTTCTACCCCACGGTCGACGAGTCCTGGCGGCCGGACACGATCTGGCGGCACACCGTCGGCACCGACTCCACGGCCGACGAGGTCGTCTTCTCCGAGCCGGACGAGCGCTACTGGATCGGCGTCGGGCTCACCCGCAGCCGCCGCTTCCTCGTCATCGAGATCGGCAGCAAGATCACCAGCGAGTGCCTGCTGCTCGACGCGGAGGAGCCGACCGGCGAGTTCCGCTCGGTCTGGCCGCGCCGCGAGGGCGTCGAGTACGAGGTCGACCACGCCGTCGTCGACGGCCGCGACCGCCTGCTGATCGTGCACAACGACGGCGCCCTCGACTTCGAGATCGTCGAGGAGCCGGCCGACCTCTCGCTCAGCCCCGAGGAGCGGGCGGCCGAGCGCCGCGTGCTCGTCCCGCACACGCCCGGCCGCCGGATCGAGGGCGTCGACGCCTTCGCGAAGCACGTCGTCGTCTCCTACCGCGAGGCGGGGGCGACCCGCCTCGGCCTCCTGATCGACGGCGACGGCGATGCGCGCCTGGAGGAGATCGCCTTCGACGAGCCGCTCTACGACGCGGGGCTCGCCGGCAACCCGGAGTGGGAGCAGCCCGCGCTGCGCCTCGCCTACACCTCGTTCGTCACCCCCTCCACGGTGCTCACCCTCGACGTCGCGACCGGTGAGCGGACGGTGCTCAAGCAGCAGCCGGTCCTCGGCGACTACGACCCCGAGCGCTACGAGCAGCGCCGCGAGTGGGCGACCGCCCAGGACGGCACGCGCATCCCGCTGTCGCTGGTCTGGCGACGCGACGCGGCGGCACCCGACGAGGCGCCCGCGCCGCTGCTGCTCTACGGCTACGGCTCGTACGAGGCGAGCATCGACCCCGGCTTCTCGATCGCACGGCTCTCGCTGCTCGACCGCGGGGTCGTCTTCGCCATCGCGCACGTGCGCGGGGGCGGCGAGATGGGCCGCTCCTGGTACGAGGAGGGCAAGACCCTCGCCAAGCGCACCACCTTCACCGACTTCGTCGACTCCGCCCGCCACCTCGTCGAGGCGGGCTTCACCACGCCGGAGCGCCTCGTCGCGCAGGGCGGCTCGGCCGGCGGCCTGCTGATGGGCGCGGTCGCGAACCTGGCGCCGGAGGCCTTCGCCGGGATCCTGGCGCAGGTGCCGTTCGTCGACGCGCTGACCTCGATCCTCGACCCGTCGCTGCCGCTCACCGTGATCGAGTGGGACGAGTGGGGCGACCCGCTGCACGACCCCGAGGTCTACGCCTACATGAAGTCGTACTCGCCCTACGAGAACGTCCGCGAGGACGTCCGGTACCCGCGGATCCTCGCGACGACGAGCCTCAACGACACCCGCGTGCTCTACGTCGAGCCCGCGAAGTGGGTGGCGCGGCTGCGCGAGGTCGGGGCGCCGGCGCTGCTCAAGATCGAGATGACGGCCGGGCACGGCGGCGTCAGCGGGCGCTACGAGCGCTGGCGCGAGGTGGCGTTCGAGTACGCCTGGATCCTCGACGTGCTGGGGCTGGCGGTGGACACGGAGCAGACGCGCGGCGAGTGAGCGCCCGCTCCGGATCGGGCGGGCGCGCCGCAAGCCCCACCGGGGCGTCGATCGCGCCGCGTAAGGTTCGGGGTGCCGACCGAGGGGAAGTGCAGAGATGAGCGCAGGACTGTCGATCGACCGGGCCGCGGCCTGGGTCGCCGATCAGCGGTGGTACGCGAGCAAGGGGCGCCGCCCCGAGCTGGAGATCCGGGGCGAGTGGCGCCTGGAGCGCGGTGACGGCGATGTCGTCGTGCACCTCGTCATCGACCGCGCGGGCTCGAGCCCGGTGCTCTACCAGGTGCCGGTGACGGTGCGCTCGGCGCCCGTCGCGGGCCTCGAGGATGCGCTGATCGAGAGCGACGGCTCCCGCTTCGTCTACGACGGTCCCCGCGACCCGCTCTTCGCGCGGGCGCTCTTCGAGCTGATCGCCGACGGCGGCTCCTCCGACGCGGAGGGCGCCCTGGGCGGCGCCCGCGCCGAGGGCCACCGCCAGCCCGGCGCCGTCATCGGCGCGTTCGCCTCGTCGCGGATCCTCAGCGGCGAGCAGTCGAACACCTCGATCATCGTGCAGACCACCGCGGAGGACGGCTCGGCCGGCACCCCCGTGATCGTCAAGGTCTTCCGTGCGCTGCACCACGGCGAGAACCCGGACGTCACCGTGCAGTCGGCACTGAACGCCGCGGGCAGCACGCTCGTGCCGCCCGTGATCGGCAACGTCACCGGCGAGTGGGACGACCGCGGCGAGCCGTCGGGGCGCGCCTTCGGCCACCTCGCCTTCGCACAGGAGTTCCTGCCGGGCGTCGAGGACGCCTGGCGCGTGGCGCTCGAGGCCGTCGCCGGCGACAGCGACTTCACCGGTCCGGCCCGCGCACTGGGCCTGGCGACCGCGCAGGTGCACTCCACCCTCGCCGAGGTGATGCCGACGGAGGACGCGACCCCCGAGGTCGTGCAGCGGATGATCGCGACCATGCGGCGCCGGCTGCGGATCGCCTCCTCCGAGGTGCCCGTCATCGCCGAGGACGCCGACGCGATCGACGCGGTCTTCCAGGCGGCCGAGCAGGCCCCGTGGCCGCGGCTGCAGCGGATCCACGGCGACTACCACCTCGGCCAGGTGCTGTCCGTGCCCGGCCGCGGCTGGGTGCTCCTCGACTTCGAGGGCGAGCCGCTGCGGCCGATGCACGAGCGCCTGCTGCCGGACATCGCGCTGCGCGACGTGGCGGGGATGCTCCGCTCCTTCGACTACGCGGCCGGAGCGCACGAGCAGGCGTCTCCGGGCAGCTCCCGGGCCGCGTGGGCGCTGGCGAGCCGCCGCGCCTTCCTCGAGGGCTACACCGAGGAGGCGGGCGACGCGGTCACCGCGCACCGCGCCGTCCTGGACGCCTTCGAGCTCGACAAGGCGATCTACGAGGCCATCTACGAGGCGCGCAACCGCCCCGAGTGGCTGTCGATCCCGGTGACCGCGGTGCAGCGCCTCGTCGGACGCTCGTAGGGTGCAGGTATGACCGCACGCGACGAGACCAGCGACACCCCCGACTCCGACACCCGCGAGGACGGGCCGCTCGACCCGCTGAGCGACTTCAGCATCCCCGGCGACACCGACCTGCACGTGGCCGGCGACGCCTCGGGCGCCGACGGCCGCGAGGTCGCCGAGCCCTCCGAGGACGAGTAGCCCGGAAGGCATGCTGGTCGAGTAGCCCCGCAGGGGCGTATCGGGACCGACCATCACCCGGACTCCCGGCGATGGCGGATCGCGATACGCCCGCTCCGCGAGCTACTCGATCAGCTTGGGCGGCCCGCATCGCGGGCTGCTCGACCAGCAGGTGAGCTGCGAGGGCGGCTCAGCCGCCCATCTCGGGCTCGGCGTAGGAGGCGAGGGTCGAGCCGGCGGCGGCGCAGCCGACCCCGAGGTCGGACTGCAGGGTGCTCCACTCCGGTGACGACGGGTCGTAGGTCCATCGGCCGGCGGCCGCCTGGGCGTCCTGCAGGTAGGTCCGGATGCCGGAGGACGCGGCGGAGACGCCGGTCTCGTCCGGCTCCGGGTTCTGCATCCGCACCGTCTGGAGCTGGAAGGCCTGCCGCTCGAGGAACACCTGGTACGCCTCGTCGGAGACGTCGCCGCGGTCGTGGTACCACTGCATCGTCCAGCCGAGGCTGAGCAGCGAGCTGTACCGGCCGCAGGCGTAGGACGCGCTGGTGTCCTGCTCGCCCGGGACGGTGCCGCGCGCCGTCGGCTCGACCGTCACCGTGACGGTCGGCGCCGGGGTCTGCGCCTCGGCGCCTCCCCCGCGCGTGCAGCCCGTCAGCGCGGCGGCTGCGGCGGCGAGGCCGAGCGCGGTCACGCAAAGTCGAGGCGTGAACGGACGTCGAATGTGCGTGTGATCCCCCATGCGCCGACCCTACCGGGCGACCGGCGCAGGGGGCCGAACGGCGTCAGCGCACCGGCGCGAGCGGCGTGACCGCGGGTCCCTCCAGCACCGTCCCGTCGGCGGCGAAGCGCGAGCCGTGCAGGGGGCAGTCCCAGCTGCGCTCGGCGTCGTTCCAGGTGACGACGCCGCCCAGGTGCGGGCAGACCGCCGACATCGCGCAGCGGCGGCCCCCGACGGTCGAGACGGCGACCGGCTGGAGGCCGTCGCGCGCGAGCAGGCCCTCGCCCTCCGCCGGCACCACGTCCACCGACCGCGGCGCGCGCAGGGCCGACCAGTAGCCGCGGGCGTACCAGGCGCCGACCGCGGCGAGCGCTCCGGCGCCCTCCGCCATCACCCGGGGCAGGGTGGGCCGGCGGTGCAGGACCTTCGCCCACGGCGGCGTCTCTCCCCGGGAGTCGCCGACCAGCGTCAGCGCCGCCTGCACCGCGTTGGTCATCCCCCACTTGTCGTAGCCGGAGGCGAAGAAGATCCGGCCCCGACCGCGCGGCAGCCAGCCGACGAACGGCACGCGGTGGAACGCCTCGTAGTCCTGGGCGCTCCACTGCGCGATCGGCTCGGCGCCGGGGAAGGAGCGGCGGGTCCAGGCGATCAGGTCGTCGACGCTCTCCTGCGTCCGCGCGCGCCGGCCGACCCCGTGGCCGTTGCCGCCGATCAGCAGCAGCCGCTCCCCGTCCCGCTCCACGTCGCGGATCGAGCGCGAGGGCCCGTCGACGGA
This sequence comes from Rathayibacter sp. VKM Ac-2835, assembly GCF_013266705.1. Lineage (NCBI taxonomy): Bacteria > Bacillati > Actinomycetota > Actinomycetes > Micrococcales > Microbacteriaceae > Rathayibacter > Rathayibacter sp. VKM Ac-2835. The sequence goes on from NZ_JABSNQ010000001.1 coordinate 483,749, forward strand.
GAGGTACATGCCGTCCGGGATCGACTCGGCCCCGCGGAAGGCGACGGCGTAGGAGCGCAGCGCGACCTGCTTGGCGAAGTAGAGTCCGCGGTCCAGGATCGGCGTGCCGGTGAGCAGGTAGGCCCGCTCGCCGGTCACCTCGCCGGCGCTGGTCCGCACCCGGACGGGCGAGGAGGCCCGCATCCCGAGCACGCGGACGCCCTGCACGAGGACGCCGCCCGCGGCGCGGAAGTCGGCGGCGAGCGCCGTCAGCACCGCCATCGGATCGAACTCCGCCTGGTCGTCGAGCGCGACGGCGGCGGTGCTCGGGAAGGGCGTGTCCAGCTCCCCGATGAGGCGGGTCGCGAGGCCGAAGCGGCGGGCCGTCTCGTGCTCGCGCAGCACCGCGGGGACGCCGTCGGGGGTCTGCGCGTAGCTGTAGGCGGTGCGGCGCTGCACGGGCACGCCGGCCTCGCGGAGGTAGTCGACGAGCCAGGTGAAGCCCGCGAGGTTCGCGGCGACGTAGGCCTGCGTGACCGCGGGGGTGTTGCGCGCGGCGATCTTCGACAGGTGCGCGCCCTGCAGCAGGCTGAGCTTGGCGGTGCTGCTGCCGGTCGCGACCGCGCCGACCTCGCGGGCCTCGAGGACGAGGACGCGACGGCCGCTGCGCTGGAGCAGGAGCGCCGTGACGAGTCCCGAGAGGCCGGCGCCGACGATCACGTCGTCGTAGTGCGCACCCGGGACGAACTCGTCGCCCGCAATCGGCGCGGCGTCCTGCCGCCAGAGCGAGGTCGCCTCGGTCGCCGGCACGTCGGTTCGCTTCATCGGGTCTCCCTAAGCTCGGGCCGCGGACGGCGGCTCGGACCGACGCTACGCGCGGGGACCGGGCGCGTCAGGGTGTTGACAGGGCGCCGGGCCGCCGACGGCGGCTCAGAGCCAGCCCCAGCGCTTGAACAGCCGGTGCAGGACCACGCTCGAGGCGACCATCGCCGCCAGCGCCGCCGGGTAGCCCCAGGCCAGGTGCAGCTCGGGCATCGCGTCGAAGTTCATGCCGTAGACGCTGGAGATCATGGTCGGCGCGAAGAAGATGGCGGCCCAGGCCGAGATCCGCTTGACCTCGTCGTTCTGCTGGTTGCCCGCCTCCGCGAGCTTCTTCATGTCCTCGTTCTGGCGCTGGGCGACGAGCGTCGCGTTCACCGCGAGGATCTCGCGCAGCGTGGTCCGGAAGCCCTCGACGCGCTCGTCGACCACGGCGACGTGGTCGGCGACGTCGCGGAGGTAGCGGCGCAGCTCGACGTCCTCGCGGAAGACCTCGAAGTCGGTGACGAGCCGGCCGAGCATCCCCGTCAGCGGGCGGGTCGCGCGCTGGAAGTCGAGGACCTCCTGGGACAGCTCGTAGATGCGACGGGACACCGCGGGATCCCCCTCGAAGACCTGGGCCTCGATCTCGTCGATGTCGTTCTCGAGGCCGGCGACGACCGGGGCGTACTGGTCGACGACCGCGTCGAGGATCGCGTAGAGGACCGCCACCGGGCCCTTGCGCAGCAGCTCGGGGTCGGCCTCCATCCGGCGCCGGACCAGCGAGAGGTCGGGCTTCTCGGAGTGGCGGACCGTGACGACGAAGTTCGGGCCGACGAAGAGGTGCAGCTCGCCGAAGTCGACCTCCTCGCGCTGGTCCGCGTAGCTCGCGGCGCGCAGCACCACGAACATGTCGCTGCCGTAGCGCTCGAGCTTCGGGCGCTGGTGCGCGCTGATCGCGTCCTCGAGGGCCAGCGGATGCATCGAGAACTCGTCCTCGAGGGCGGCCAGCTCGGCCTCGGTGGGGCGGTAGAGGCCGATCCAGGCCATCGCGTCCGGGAGCTTCTGCAGCGCGGCGAGCGCCTCCGGGATGCTGCCGGGCGAGACGACGCGCCGGCCGTCCTGGTAGATCGCGTTGTCCACGGTGCTCCGGCGGGCGGGCTCCTCGGCGGGGCGGATCCGCTCGATCGGGCTGGTGTCCTCCGCGGCGGCGCGCGTGCGCGAGCCGAGACCGAGGAGGGTCGAGGGGACTCGGGGCAGCTTCACGCGGGGCCTCCTCTGATCGACCGACGACCCATTCTGCACCCCCGGGTGAACGGCAGGTGTCCGGCGGCGGCGGCCCGGCCGGCGTCCGGTGTCGGAGGCGCTCAGTAGCCTGGAGGGGCACGACAGGGAGCGCCACCGCACACCCGCAGACCCCGCGAAAGGACGGTCGTGAAGCTCCTGCACACCTCCGACTGGCACATCGGCCGCACCTTCCACGGCCACTCGAGCGTCGCCGCGCTCGGCGTCGTGCTCGACGCGCTGGTCGAGACGGTGCGGACGGAGGCGGTCGACGTCGTCCTCGTCGCGGGCGACGTCTTCGACTCCGCGGTGCCGGCGGCCGAGCACTACACGCTGCTGACCCGCACCCTGGAGGCGATCCGCGCGGCCGGAGCCGAGGTCGTGCTGACCAGCGGCAACCACGACTCCCCGGCCCGCCTGGGCTTCCAGGCCGGGCTGCTGCGCGGCTCCGGCGTGCACGTGCTCACCGATCCCGAGGCGTACGCCGAGCCGGTCGTCCTCCGCGACGCGCACGGAGAGGTCGGCGTCTACGGCATCCCGTTCCTCGAGCCCGCGCTCTACCGGCACCGGCACCCGGAGGAGTCGCTGCGCCGGCACGAGGACGTGCTCGCCTTCGCGATGCGGCGCATCCGTGCGCACGCCGAGGCGGCCGGGCGGCGCTGGGTGGTGCTGGCGCACTGCTTCGCCGTCGGCGCTCCCGCCGCCACGGTCGAGCGCGACATCACGGCCGGCGGGCTCGACTACGTCTCGGTCGACCACTTCGCGGCGGCGGACTACGCGGCGCTGGGGCACATCCACGGGCGGGCGGAGCTGCTGCCGAACGTGCGGTACTCCGGCGCGCCCCTGCACTACTCGTTCGGCGAGGCTGCGAAGCCGCGCGGCGGCTGGCTGGTCGAGCTCGGCGCCGACGGGCTCGGCGAGGTGACCTGGTCGGCGCTGCCCGTGCCGCGCCGGCTCAGCGTGGTCGAAGGGCGGCTGGACGAGCTGCTGAGCGACCCGTCCCTGGCGGAGTACGAGCCGGACTGGGTCTCGGCCGTGCTGACCGACGAGGTCCGCCCGCTCGACGCGATGGCCCGGCTGCAGTCCCGCTTCCCCGGCTGCGCGACCCTCGAGCACCGGCCCCCGCACGCGGCGGTCGACGAGCGCCGCTACGCCGAGCGGATCCGCGGCCGGAGCGACGTCGAGGTGATCGACGACTTCCTCGCCCACGTGCGCGGCGGCCACGGCGCGAGCGAGACGGAGCGCGCGCTGGCCCTCGACGCGCTGGCGCAGGTCGACGCCGAGGCGCTGCGGTGAGGATCCGCCGCCTCTCCTTCGCCGGTCTCGGCCCCTTCCGCGCGGAGCAGGAGATCGACTTCGACCGGCTGGAGGATGTGGGGATCTATCTGATCGCCGGGCGCACCGGCGCCGGCAAGTCGACGATCCTCGACGCCATCAGCTTCGCGCTCTACGGCTCCGTGCCGCGCTTCGACGGCACGGCCTCGCGGCTGCGCAGCGACCACAGCGCCCCCGAGGACGAGACGTTCGCCGAGCTCGACTTCGAGGCGGCCGGGCGGCTCTACCGGGTCCGCCGCTCCCCCGAGTACGAGCGGCCGGCCAAGCGCGGCGGCGGCACCACCCGGCAGGCGGCGAAGGTCGCGCTGCTCGAGCACGTCGACGGCGAGTGGCGGGGACTGTCCTCCAGCGCGCGGGAGACGGGTGCCGACATCGGCCGGATCGTCGGCCTGACCAAGGACCAGTTCCTCCAGGTCATCCTGCTGGCGCAGAACCGTTTCCACGAGTTCCTGCTCGCGAAGAACGACGATCGGCAGCGGCTGCTCCGCACCCTCTTCGCGACGGAGCGCTACGACCTGCTGCGCCGGCGGCTCGTCGAGCAGCGGCAGGAGAGCGGCGCGGCGCTCGAGGAGGAGCGCGCGGCCGTGACGGCGCTGGCCGACGAGGCCGTGCGCCTCGCAGGCGACGAGGAGCCCGCACCGGCGGCGCCCGACACGGCCTGGTTCCGCTCCCTGGTGACCCGGCTCGACGCTCCCCTCGCGCTCGCCCGCGACGACGTGGCGGAGGCCGACGCCGCGAGCCGAGCGGCCGAGACCGCCCGGGACGAGACGCGGCTGGTGAAGCGGGCGCAGGACCGCCGCCGGAGCGCGCTGATCGAGGCCGAGGAGCTGGCGGTCGCCGAGTCGCTCGTCGTCCGGGAGCGCGAGCGGATCGAGCGGGCGCGCCGGGCCGAGGGCGTGCTGCCGCTGCTGAAGACCGCCCGCTCCGCCGCCGAGAAGGCCGCCGCTGCCGGCCGTGCCCGCGACGGCGCCGCGGAGGCCTTCACCGCGGCCTTCGACGAGCCCGCCGATCGGGCCGCCGCCGCCCGTGCCGGCGAGCGCCTGGCCGCCGTTCTCGGCGCGCTGACCGAGGCGCTGGCCGACGAGCGCACCCTGCCGGAGGCGGTCCGCTCCGCAGAGCGCACCGCGAGGGCGCGCGAGCGGTCCGCGGCCGCGCTCGACGTCCTCGACGGCGAGCTCCGGGCGCTGCCCGCCCTGCTCGACGCGCTCTCCGCAGAGGAGGACGCCCTCGCTCCGGACGCGTCGGCGCTGCCGGCCCGCTCCGAGGAGCTGGCCGCGCTCGACCGCCGGATCCGCGCCGCCGCCGAGCGCGCGACGGCCGCGACCGCGCTGGAGCGCCTCCGCTCGGCCCACGCCGACGCAGCCCGGGCGCACGGCGTTCGCGCCGCCCAGCACGCCGAGCTTGTCGCCCGCCGCTTCGCGGGCTTCGCCGGCGAGCTGGCCGGCGCCCTCGCTCCCGGCGACCCGTGCCCCGTCTGCGGATCCTGCGAGCACCCGCGCCCCGCCGAGCACGGCGAGCTGCCGCCCGTCGGCACCGGCGAGATCGAGAAGGCGCGCACCGCCGTCGACCGCGCCCTCGCCGCGATGGACGCGGCGCGCGAGGCCGAGAGCGCCGGAGCGCTCGCCCTGGCCGCCCTCGAGGAGCGGGCCGGCGCCACGACCGCCGAGGAGCTCCAGGCCGTCCGCGTCGAGGCCGAGCAGCACCTCGCAGAGTCTCGGAGCGCCGCGACCCGGCTCGAGGAGCTGCGGCGCGAACGGTCCACCCTCCGCGTCCGGAGCGACGAGCTGACGGCCGCCCTCGAGACCGCCCGCACCGAGCACCAGCGCCTCAGCTCCGACGAGGCCCTCGCCGCCGAGGCGCTGCGCCTCCTGCGCGAGCGGATCGACGCTCACCGCGACGGCGCCGCGAGCATCGCCGAGCGTGTCGCCGCGATCACCGCGCAGCGCCGCCTGGCCGATGTGCTCGTCGAGGCCGAGGACGCGGCGACCACCCGCCGCGAGGCGGCCGAGGCGGCCGAAGTCCAGCTCGCTGAGGTGATCGCCGACCGCGGCTTCGCGAGCACCGTCGACGCCGAGTCCGCCGCTCTCACCTCGGGCGAGCGCGCCCGCGCCGAGGCCGTCGTCGCCGAGCACGAGCGCCGCCGCAGCGCCGTCGACTCGGTGCTGGCCGACCCCGAGCTCGCCGGCCTGCCGACGGCCCCCGTCGATCTCGCCGCGGCGGAGGAGGAGGCGCGCGCCGCCTCCGCCCGCCGCGACGAGGCCCGCTCGCGGCACTCGGTGCTCGAGCACCGCGCCGCCCGGCTCGCCGAGCTGGCCGGCCGCGCCGAGGAGCGCCTGGGCAGCCTCGCCGAGCGCCTGCGCCGGCACGAGGAGCTGCGCGCCCTCGCCGAGACGATCGACGGCCGCGGGCAGAACACCCGCCGGATGGACCTCGAGGCCTTCGCCCTGGCGGGCCGGCTCGAGGAGATCGTCGCCGCCGCGAACCTGCGGCTGAACGCGATGACCAGCGGCCGCTACGCCCTCGTGCACGACGACTCGCTCGCGTATCGCGGCGCGGCCTCCGGGCTCGGGATCGACGTGCTCGACGCCTTCACCGGCGCCCGCCGGCAGCCCGCGTCGCTCTCCGGCGGCGAGACCTTCCTCGCCTCGCTCGCCCTCGCCCTCGGCCTGGCGGACGTGGTCACGATGCAGTCGGGCGGCGTCTCGCTCGAGACGATGTTCATCGACGAGGGCTTCGGCTCGCTCGACGCGGAGACGCTCGAGACGGCGCTCGGCACGCTCGACGCGCTGCGCTCCGGCGGGCGGACCATCGGCCTGATCAGCCACGTCGACGCGATGCGCGAGCGGCTGCCGACCGGGCTGAAGGTCGTCGTCAGCGATCGCGGCGACAGCAGGATCCTCACGGCGTGACGGCACGACCCGCTAGGGTCGTCGGCAGTGACACGGGGTGCCCGCCAGGGCTGAGATGAGACCCGTCGAACCTGATCTAGTTCGTACTAGCGAAGGGATGTCGCGAATGAGCATTCGCACGCCTGCCCACCCGACCCTCCTCGACGGCGCAGCCGTCGCCCGAGACCTCGACGGGCTGCGCTCCGCCGCGCCGCTCGTGCAGTGCATCACCAACGCGGTGGTCACCGGCTTCACCGCCAACAGCCTGCTGGCGCTCGGCGCCAGCCCCGCGATGTGCGACCTGCCCGGTGAGGCCGGCGTCTTCGCGGGCATCGCCTCCGCGACGCTGGTGAACCTCGGCACCCCGCACGCGGAGCAGCGCGACGGCGCCCGCGAGGCCGTCGCGGCGGCGAACGCGGCCGGCACCCCGTGGGTGCTCGACCCGGTCGCCGTCGGCCCGCTGCCCGTGCGCACCGCCCTCGCGGCGGAGCTGCTCGAGGCGCGACCCGCGATCATCCGCGGCAACGCCTCCGAGATCCTCGCCCTCGCCGGCCTCGGCACCGGCGGTCGCGGGGTCGACGCCGTCGACGGGCCGGAGGAGGCGCTGGAGGCCGCCGTGGCTCTCGCCCACCGGTCGGGCGCCGTCGTCGCCGTCTCGGGCGCGGTCGACGTGATCACCGACGGCGAGCGCGTCGTGCGCGTCACGGGCGGGCATCCGCTGCTCACCCGCGTCACCGGCGGCGGCTGCGCGCTCGGCGCCGTCATGGCCGCCTTCCTCGGCGTGCCGGGCTCCGACGCGCTCGGGGCCGCGGTCGCCGCGTCCGTCGTCTGGGGGCTCGCCGCCGAGCGCGCCGCCGAGACCGCCGCCGGCCCCGGCTCGTTCGCGGTCGGCCTGCTCGACGCCCTCGCCGCCCTCGCCGCGGCCGACGTCGAGAGCGGAGCGCGGATCGCATGATCGACCTCTCGCTCCAGCTCGTCACCGATACCCGTCTCTGCGGCCCGCGCGGCGTCCCTGCCGTCGTCGCCGCGGCCGTCGCCGGCGGCGTCCGGATCGTCCAGGTCCGCGACCACGAGGCGACCGCCGCCGAGCTCGTCCCCCTCACCTGCGCCGTCGCCGCCGTCCTCGACGAGCGCACGACCCTGCTGGTCGACGACCGCGTCGACGTCGTCCTCGCCGCCCGCCTGGCCGGCGCCCGTGTCGACGGCGTGCACGTCGGCCAGTCCGACCTCCCTGTTCTCGCCGCGCGGAGCATCCTCGGCGCCGACGCGGTGATCGGTCTCACCGCGAACACCCCGTCCCACCTCGCCGCCGCGCACGCCCTGCCCGTCGGCACCGTCGACTACCTCGGCGTCGGCGTGATCCGCAGCACCGCGACCAAGCCCGACCACCCGGTCCCGCTCGGCATCGACGGCTTCGCCGCCCTCGCCGCCGCGACGCCGCTCCCCTGCGTCGCCATCGGCGGCGTCACCGCCGACGACGCCGCAGCGCTGCGCCGAGCCGGAGCAGCCGGCCTCGCGATCGTCTCCGCGATCTGCGCCGCAGACGATCCGGAGTCCGCGGCTCGCGCCTTCCGGGCGGAGTGGGACCGATGAGCGCCGCGCTCCCGCAGCCCCGTCCGGTCCCCCGGGTGCTCAGCATCGCCGGCACCGACCCGACCGGCGGGGCCGGGATCCAGGCCGACCTCAAGTCGATCGGGGCGCTCGGCGGCTACGGGATGGCGGTCGTCACCGCACTCGTCGCTCAGAACACCCGCGGCGTGCGCTCGATCCACCTGCCGCCCGCTGCGTTCCTCCGCGAGCAGCTCGACGCGGTCAGCGACGACGTCGAGATCGACGCGGTGAAGATCGGCATGATCGCGAACGCCGAGCTGGGCGGGATCATCGCCGCCTGGCTGGACGACGTCCGCCCGCCGCTCGTCGTCGTGGATCCGGTGATGGTCGCGACCAGCGGCCACCGCCTCCTCGACCACGAGGCGGAGGAGGCGGTCCGCGCGCTCGTCCGCCGCGCCGATCTGGTCACGCCCAACCTCTCCGAGCTGGCCGTGCTCGCCGGAGCGGAGCCGGCCGCCGACTGGTCCGCCGCGCTCGAGCAGGCCCGCTCCCTGGCCCGGGATCTCGGCACCGCCGTCCTGGTGAAGGGCGGGCACCTCGACGGCCCGGCGACGCCGGACGCGATCGTCACCGTGGACGGCGGTGTGCGCGAGGTGCCGGGCGAGCGGGTCGCCACCCGGAACACCCACGGCACCGGCTGCTCGCTGTCCTCCGCGATGGCGACGCTCCTCGCCGGCGGCGAGACGACTCCGGACACCCTCGCCCAGGCGCTGACCGAGGCGAAGGACTGGCTGACTGGAGCCCTCCGCGGCGCCGATGCGCTCCGGGTCGGCGAGGGCAACGGCCCGATCGACCACTTCCACCGCCTGCGCGCCCCCGCGTTCTGCGAGCGGATGTGGACCGAGACGGAGCAGCTGCGCGCCGAGATCGACGCGCTGCCGTTCGTGACGGCCCTGGGCGACGGCTCCCTCGCCCGCGACGACTTCGAGTGGTACCTGGAGCAGGACGCGCTCTACCTCACCCAGTACGCCCGGGTCCTCGCGATCGCGGCGCAGCGCGCACCGAGCACCGCCGAGCAGGTCTTCTGGGCGGAGTCGTCGGCCTCGGCCCTCGCGGCGGAGGCGCAGCTGCACCGCGACCGCCTCGGCGAGCGCACGGCGACGGCCTCCGCCACCACCCGCGGCTACGTCGACCACCTGCTCGCCGTCGGCGCGCGCGGCGGCTACGGCGAGATCGTCGCCGCGCTGCTGCCGTGCTTCTGGCTCTACGCGGACATCGGCGAGCGCCTCGCCGCGGCGAACCGGCCCGGCCATCCCTACGCGGACTGGCTCGTCACCTACGCGGATCCTGCCTTCGCTGTCGCGACCGAGCGGGCGCTCGCGATCACCGAGGAGGCCGCCGCCCGCGGCACGAACGCGGAACGCGCCGCCATGGGCGACGCGTTCCTGCGCTCGAGTCTCTTCGAGCGCGACTTCTTCGCGGCTCCGCTCAGCCGATCGCCTCGCGGAGGACGTGCATGAGCGCGTCCAGCTGAACCGTGTCGACCGAGGCGACCTCGGCGTCCGCGCCGTCGAGCGCGCGGGCGGCGAGGCCGGCCTTCGCGTCGATCAGCTCGGCGATCTTGGCGTCGATCGTGTGCGCCGCGATGATGCGCCAGGCCGTGACCGGCTCCTCCTGGCCGATGCGGTGCACGCGGTCGATCGCCTGCGTCTGCTCGGCCGAGGTCCAGGACAGCTCGGCCAGGACGACGTTGGACGACGCCTGCAGGTTGACGCCGACGCCGGCCGCGGTGAGCGAGCAGACCGCGACCGAGACGTCGGGGTCCTCGTTGAACGCGTCGATCTGCGCCTGGCGGAACGTCGCGCTCTGGTCGCCGCGGATCGAGACGGAGGTGAGCTCGCGCTTCTCGAAGGTGTCCTCGGCCTGGTCCATCACGTCGATGTGCTTGGCGAAGAAGACCACCTTGCCGACCGAGCGGGCCAGCTGCGAGGCGTAGTCCGCGGCGAGGGCCGCCTTGGCCTGGCCGATCCGGCGCACCATCGTGAAGACGTTCTCGCCGGTCTTGGCCGACTTCGACTCCTCGAGCTCGCTCTGCGCCACGATGCGGACGAACCGCTCGCGCTCGTCGTCGTCGAGCTCGTGCGTGATCGAGGCGGTCACGGCCTTGTAGCGCTGCAGCATCCGGGCGCCGAGCTCGCGCTCCGCCTTCTGGATGGAGCGGCCGAGGTCGTCGTCCAGCTCGACCGGCAGGTCGACGATCCGCTTCGAGGGCAGGTCGGCGGCGACGTCGATCTTCTTGCGCCGGACGATGCCGAGGTCGATGACCGCCTCGCGCGCCTCCGGGTAGAAGCCGGTGTCCGCGGGGGTGAGCCCGGTGTCCTCGAGCAGGCTCATCAGCTCGGGCCCGGGCTTGGTCTCGTCGATCCAGCCGAGGAAGCGCCAGATCGCGCGGAAGTCGTCCACGTCGTTGATCAGCGGCGTTCCGGTGAGGGCGATCATCAGCGGGTCGTGGCCCGGCGTCGTCTCGCGGATCTTCGCGGCCAGCGCCAGCACGCTCTGCGAGCGCTGCGAGCGCAGGTTCTTGATGAAGTGCGCCTCGTCGACGACCATGCCGCGGAAGCCGAGGCTGCCGAGCCAGCCGATGTGCCGGTCGAGGATGTCGTAGTTGACGATCACGACGTCGGCGAACGCGTCGAGCGTGCCGCCGTCGCCGTGGATGACGGTCGCGCGGCGCTGGGGGGTCCAGCGCTCGACCTCGCGCGCCCAGTTCATCTTCACGACGTTGGGCACGACGGCGAGCAGCGGGTACGAGCCGGTGACGGAGGCGGCGAGCAGGCTCTGCGCCGTCTTGCCGAGACCCGGCTCGTCGGCGAGCAGGAAGCTGCGGTGACCCTCGCGCGCGCCCTCGATGAAGCGGGCCTGGTGCGGCATCAGGTCGCGACCGCGGGGGGTGACCCGGTCGATCTTCGGCGGCTCGGGCAGCTCCATGCTGGCGGCGCGGCCGCCCGCGCCGTACTCGAACGCCTTGAACAGCGGTCCGAGCAGCTCCCAGTCGTCGAGGCGACGGCGGGCGGGGGTCGGCGCGCTCGCGATCGAGAAGTCCGGCGGGAGGAAGGGGTTGGCGAGCTGGCGCGCACGCACCGATGGCGGCACGACCTGGTTGACCGGCACCTCCGGCTTGGGCTCCGGCTCGGTCACGATCAGCAGCTCGTCGGGGCTCAGCTCGGCGCCGGCCTCCAGCAGCCAGTCGCGGCGCAGCTTCTGCGCGGCCGCGGTGATGCCGGCCTCGGACTCGAGCAGGGCGATCAGGCTGGTGTCGCGCGCCGCGGTCTTCGCGAGGATCGTCGCGATGCCGTCGAGGCGCTTCATCTCCTCCGCGCGCTGCGAGTCGCTGAGCTCGGTGTCGGTCTTCACCCGCTTGCGCTCCTCGCGCATCAGCAGGGCGATCACCAGGAACTTCGTGCGGTTGGTGGGCCCGACCTTGCCGGTCTGGGCCTTGGCCTCGACCTCGCGCACGCGGCGGGCGAGGATCGGGATGATCCCGGAGTTGTCGACGCCGCGCGGACGCGAGCGCGGGCGGGTCCCCGGGCTCGCGCTCGTCGAACGACGCGACTGACCGGACTGACGCTGGCCGCTGCGAGCCATGCTCCTCCTCGACGTGGACGGGGGCGGAGGAGGGGTTCCCGCGCTCTGCCGTCGCATTGCACTGTGCTGGTTCGTCACCGTGCTGGTGTTGCACTGCCTTGCACTGGCCGCGTCGCGTCGGGGACGAGACGGGCACCGATGCACCCGGTGGCCGTCGGGAGCTCCGAGCAACGGGTCTGAGACCCGGTCGCAGCATCCCCGGCGTGCGGGTGCGCGTCGAGTCTACTCCTCAGCGCCGGATCAGCGGCACCCGGCGCCTGCGGGCGCGTCCGGCGCCCACGGGATCACTCCGCGACGCGCACCCGGATGATCAGGCCGGCCGCGACCACGACGCCGACCGCGGCGAGGTGGAGCGAGGACCAGACGGCGTCCGGGAAGGAGAACGGGAAGACCGGGTTCCAGAGCACGACGATCGGCGCGAGCCCGATCAGCCAGTAGTAGGCCTTCGCCTGGATCGCGAACCAGCCGATGACCGCCGCGAGGATCGCCACCGGGTAGCGCACGAAGTCGTAGGCGTCGCCGCCGACGAGTGCGAGCCCCGCGAGCAGGATGATCGCCGCGAGGATCCCCGGCGCCAGCGCCATCCGCGCGCTCGAGCGGGACGGGTAGCGGGCGGTCGTGCCGCCGCGCGGGGGGCCGGACTTCTTCGCGTTCACCCGTCGATCGTACGGGGCGGTCCCGCCCGCTCCGCTCCGAACCCCGCGCGGGTCCGTTCGGCTCCCGCCCCTCGCGCGAACCGACCCGATCCGGGCGCACGCCCGCGCACAGGCACCAGAACACGTCCACTCGCAGAGCCACGCCCCCGCGCCGTCACGAACGGACCCGGATCGGGTCCTGACCCACCCGCAGACCCCAGCAGCTGTCCGTTCGGCCTCCTCGCCCCGAGCGAATCGACCCGGACGGGGCGCTTGTGCGCCCGTAGAGCCCATCGAGCGTCGACTCGATGGCCCGCGGCCCTGCTCGTGAGCGAACGGACGCGAATCGGGGCCGGACAGGCCGGCACACCCCAGCACGCGTCCACTCGCGCGCCGCACCCCGATCGAGACGACTCGAAACGGGCGCCGACGCGTTCACGGGTCATAGTTCGCGTCGTCTCGCCGGCCGATACCCCCGCCGGGTATCGGCGCTCCGGCGTAAACTGGGCGGGTGATCGAGGATCTGAAGAAGCGCTCCCTGCACCGCGCCCGCATCCTGGCAGGCCAGATGCGCGGCCTCGAGAAGGCCATCGAGAACGAGGACTACTGCGTCGACATCGTCACGCAGTCGCTCGCCATCCAGAAGTCGCTCGGCTCGCTGAACAAGCTGATCGTCGAGAACCACCTGCGCACTCACGTCACCGCGATGTTCGACGAGGGCGGCGACGCGCGCGAGGCCGCGATCGCCGAGCTCGTGAAGATCTTCGAGCTCTCCAACAACCGCTCGTGACCGCGGTCACCGCCGTCCGCGGCGACATCACCCGCGAGCAGGTCGACGTGATCGTCAACGCCGCCAACTCGTCGCTGCTCGGCGGCGGCGGGGTCGACGGCGCGATCCACCGCGCGGGCGGCCCCGAGATCCTCGAGGAGTGCCGGACCCTCCGCGCCGGTGAGCTGCGCGACGGACTCCCCGCCGGCTCCGCGGTCGCGACCACCGCCGGCCGCCTGCCCGCCCGCTGGGTCGTGCACACCGTCGGCCCCGTGTACTCGCGGAGCGACGACCGCTCCGCCGTTCTGGCCTCCGCCTACACCGAGTCGATCCGCGTCGCCCGCTCCCTCGGCGCCCGCACCGTCGCCTTCCCGGCCGTCTCGGCCGGCGTCTACGGCTGGCCGATGGCCAGCGCGGCCCTCATCGCCGTCGACTCCGTCCGGCTCGCCGCCGCCGAGGACGGCCCGGGCGCCCTCGACGAGGTCCGCTTCGTCCTCTTCTCGGACGACGCCCTCGCCGCCTTCCGCGAGGCGCTCGGCTAGCTCGCCGTCCCGGTCGCGGCTCCGGTGCCCGAGTCGGCTCCGGTGCCGGAGTCCGTCCCCGAGTCCGTCCCGGTGCCGCTCCCCTGGCCGCCGGACGACCCGGGTCCGCCACCGGGAAAGCCGCCGTCCGGCATCCCGCCCCGCTGTGACGGGACGAACCCGCCGACGGCGGAGGAGCCGACCGAGTTCCCGACGGCGTAGCCGATCCCGAAGCCGCCGCCCAGCAGCAGCAGACCGGCGAGGACGGCGAGCGCGATCCAGCGGACGCGTCGCTGTCGCCACAGTGGCTGACGCGACTGCGCCGGCTCCGCCGCACTCGGCGCCGCGGTCCCCGCCGTCGGCGGCGGCCACTCCGCCGCCACCGCTCCCTGATTCTCGATCGTGCTGCTCATGCTGCGCCTCCGGCTCTCCTTCGCACCCGGCCGGGTGCACGATCGAGAGTGCCGCCACCGCCTATACCCCCGGCAAGAGCCGCTGATCGATCCCCGAAGAGCTGTGCAGTTCCGCGCCGCGCATCGTCCCGCGCACCCGGGAACGACGAAGGGAGCCGGACCTCTCGGTCTCGGCTCCCCTCGGCTCGCGGCGCGTCGCCGCGCAGACGGCGCTAGGCCGTCTTGGGCCGCGCGAACTCGTCGTACGGCAGCGTGATCGGCCGGGTGCGCGGCGGCATCCGCAGCACGGAGTCGAGGGCCGGGCCGAGGGCCTCGCGCCAGGCGGCGTAGCCGGCCTCGTTGAGGTGCAGGCCGTCGGGCGAGTACTGCTCCAGCAGGGCGCCGTCCTCGCCGGCGAGCACCGGCCAGAGGTCGAGGTAGCCCGCGTGCGCGGTCGGCGCGAACTGCCAGAGGTGCCGGTTGACCTCGCGGATCTGCGTGCCGAACTCGCGCGCTCGCGGCAGGATCGACGTCACCAGGATCCGCACGTCGGGCAGGTCCCGGCGGAAGGTCGCAACGATCGTCTCGATGTTGCGCACGATGTGCTCGGTCGTCCGGTGGTAGGCCAGGTCGTTCGTGCCGACCAGCAGGACCACCGTGTCGGGCGCCGCCTCGACGAGCTCGGGCAGCCGCTCGACGACGTCGTCGCTCGTCGCTCCGCCGATCCCCTCGTCGACGACCGTCGACGCGGTCAACCACTCGTCCCAGGACCCGCCCTGGATGATGCTGTCGCCGATGAAGGCGACCTTTCCCAGCTGGAGATCGCGCCCCGCGTCCGTGTCCGATCGTTCGCTCATCGTGCTCCTCTCGTTCGTGTCCGAGGCGGTGTCGCCGCCCGCGGACCCCTCCATTGTCACCGCTGCGCCCTGCGCCCACCAGGGGAGCGCTCCTCGCCGGCGTCGGCGAGGTCGGTCGCGGTGGCCGTGATGCGGTTCGCCATCCCGTTGAAGATCACGCCGTGGAAGGGCAGGACGGCGAACCAGTAGAGCCGGCCGCCGAGCCCCTGCGGGAAGAACACGGCGCGCTGGGTGTAGACGGATCCGCCGTCCTCGCCGGGCTCCGCGCGCATCTCGAGCCAGGCGCCGCCGGGCACCTTCATCTCGGCGCGCAGGCGCAGCAGTGTCGGACGCTCGATCGCCTCGACGCGCCAGAAGTCCAGCGCGTCACCGGCGTGCAGCCGCTCGGAGTCGCGGCGCCCGCGCTGCAGGCCCACTCCCCCGACGAGCTTGTCCATCCAGCCGCGGATCGCCCAGGCCAGCGGGAACGAGTACCAGCCGTTGGTGCCGCCGATGCCCTCGATGACCCGCCAGAGCTTGGCCGGATCGGCGTCGGTCCGGCGCACCTTGAGGTCGACGTAGACCGTGTGGCCGGCCCACTCCGGGTCGCTCGGCAGCGGGTCGCTGGGGGCGCCGACGACCTCGGCGTTCTGCCAGCTGGTCTCGATCTCACCGGCCTGCATCTTGCCGAGCGCAAGGCGCACCGAGCGGCGGTAGGGCGTCAGTCCGCCCTCGGGGTCCGGGATCAGCGCGCGGATGTCGTCCTCGCGCACCACGCAGTCGTACTGCAGCGAGGCGATGATCGGCACCGCGAGCGAGCGCGGGATCGGCGTCACCAGGTTGACCCACTGCGACGCGAGCCACGGGGTGAAGACGGGCAGCGAGGCGATCGGCCGCTGCGCGAGCCCCGCCTCGACCGCGTAGCCGTTCATCATCTGGCCGTAGCGGAGGACGTCCGGCCCGCCGATGTCGAAGGTGCGGTTCAGCGTCGCGTCCTCGAGGGCGGCGGCGCCGAGCAGGTAGTGCAGCACGTCGCGGACGGCGATCGGCTGGATGAAGTTGCGCACCCACTGCGGGGCCGGCATGTAGGGCAGGACGTCGGTGAGGTGGCGCACCATCTCGAACGAGGTGGAGCCGGAGCCGATGATGACGCCGGCCTGCAGCGCGATCGTCGGCACGCCGGAGGCCATCAGGATGCGGCCGACCTCGGCCCGCGAGCGCAAGTGCGGCGACAGCGTCTCCACATCCGGGTGCAGACCGCCCAGGTAGACGATCCGCTCGACGCCCGCGGCGAGTGCGGCCTCGGCCACGTTCGTCGCGGCCCGGCTCTCGACCTGCTCGAAGCGCGCGTGATCGGCGCCCGAGCCCATCGAGTGCACGAGGTAGTAGAGGACGCCGACGCCCTCGAACGCAGCGGCCAGCGACTCCGGATCGCTCAGATCGCCCTGGGCGACCTCCACGTCGCCGGCCCACGGGACCTCGGCGAGCTTGCGCGGGTCGCGGACCAGCACGCGGACGCGGTAGCCGGCCTCGAGCAGGCGCGGGGTGAGGCGGCCGCCGATGTAGCCGGTCGCCCCCGTGACGAGCGCCAGCGGGCGCGACGGGGCGGGTGAGGATTCGCTCATGCGGCCACGGTACGCCGCCGCCCCTGAGCGCTCTCCCGCTGGTGCGCGGGCACGGCCGCTGCTAGGGCGCCGTCGCAGGCCCGGAAGGACCCCGGCGCGCAGACTCAGCCGGCCGGTGGCTCCGCGCCGAGGATCGCGCGGACCTTCTCCACGTCGTCGTTCATCTGCCGGATCAGCGGCTCGACGCCCTCGTAGGCGACCTGGCCGCGGATGCGCGAGACGAAGGCGACGTCGACCACGCGGTCGTAGAGGTCGATCGTCTCGTCCAGCAGGTAGGCCTCGACCTGCTTGGGCGGCACGCCGACGAAGGTCGGGTTGCTGCCGACGGAGATCGCGGCCGGGTAGCTGCGGCCCTCGGTGACGAAGCGGCCGGCGTAGACGCCGTCGGCCGGGATCAGCCCCTGCGACTCGGGCGAGAGGTTCGCGGTGGGGAAGCCGAGCTCGCGGCCGCGCTTGGCGCCGTGCACGACGACGCCGCGCACCACCGGCTCGTGGCCGAGCAGCCAGGTCGCGTGCTCGACGTCGCCCTCGGCGAGCAGCTCGCGGATCCAGGTCGAGGAGACGCGGCGCCCGTGCTCGGGACGCACGTCGTCGATCAGCTCGACCTCGAAGCCGTGGGTCTCGCCGAGCGCCCGCAGCATCGCGACGTCGCCGGCGCCGTGCGCACCGAAGCGGAAGTCGGAGCCGACCAGCACCACGCGCGCCTCCAGGGCGTCGATGAGCACCTGCCGCACGAACTCCTCGGCCGTGAGCGAGCGGAACTGCGCGTCGAAGGCCAGGAGCAGCGTCGCGTCGATCCCGGTCCCCGCCAGCAGCTCGAGCTTCTGCTCGTTGCCGACGAGGGCCGGCGGGCACTTCTCCGGCGCGATGACGCTGAGCGGGTTGCGGTCGAAGGTGACGACGACCGCGGCGAGCCCGCGCTCGCGGGCCCGGGCGTGGAGCGTGTCGATCACGGCGCGGTGGCCGGTGTGCACCCCGTCGAACTTGCCGATGGTGACGGCGGACGGGCCGATGCCGGTGAGATCGGCCGCGCGCTGCTCGACGCGCATCAGGCCGCCGCTCCCGCCGCCGCCCGGCGCCCCTGGACCCGCAGCCACCACAGGCCGAGCACCGGCAGCACCAGCGGGATCAGCAGGTAGCCGGCGCCGAAGGCCGCCCAGACCGTCGACTGCCGGCCGAACGGATCCGCGCTGGCGAGGCCGAGCAGCTGCGGCGCGAGCACGCTGATCGCGCCGACGACGAGCACGCCGACCAGCTCGAAGGTGATCGTCACGAAGGCGATGCGCTGCCAGACGTGGCCGGGAGCCACGAGGGCGATGGTCGCGAGGATGTAGACGACGGCGGAGAGCGCCGAGAGCGAGAACGCGAGCGGCGCCTCATCGAAGCGGTCGATGATCTGGAACACCGAGCGGCCCGTCGCGGCGAGCGCGAGGATGCCGTAGACGACCACGAGGAGGCTGCCGATCCCGCGGGACCGCGCCGAGCGGGCGGGTCGCTGATCGGGGTTCGGCAGAGCTGGGTCCTGGGCCGCCCGTCCGGGCGCATCGCTGGGTTGGTTCGACATCGCAGGGTCAATGGTAGGCGTTCGCCGCGCCCACTCCGCTGCGACCGCGGATCGCGGGGCTCAGACGCCTTGGACGAACCAGATCTGGTGCATCCGGTAGACCATCACGGCGATCGCGAGGCAGACGACGCCGAGGATCACCGTGCTCCAGCGGCTGCGCTCGATCAGCGCCCAGAAGCCGGCGGCGAGCGGCAGGATCAGCGCCGAGACCAGGTAGATGTAGAACTCGGGCAGGCTGCCCGAGGGCCGGTTGCCGACGAGCGGCGAGACGATCGCGACGGCGAGCTGGACGATCAGCAGCAGCTCGACGATCGCGGTGGCCCCGACCGTGACGTCGGAGGGGCGCCGGCCGACCATCCCGAGCACGAGGCAGAGCAGGCCGGCCGCGACGGCGACGCCGACCTGGAGCGTCGTGAACCAGTCGATCACGGCGCGCCCACCCGGAGCTCCTCGGTGGGGAAGTTGACCACGCTCTTCAGGGCGGCGCCCCGGCGCTCGGCGAGCCCCACCAGGCGCTCCCCCGGGCCGACGGCGGCGAGGAGTCCCTTGGCGCCCGCGAACGCCTCGGGCACGGGGATCCGCTTGCCGTTGGCGAGGTCGACCGCCTCGCGGGCGTCGAGATGCAGGAGCGGGAACAGCTCGCCCGCGACGGCGGTGGGCGAGAGGAGCGCCGCCGGGACGTCCAGCTCGTCGATGACGCCGGCCGCGGCGACCCGGAACGGGCCGACCGCCGTGCGCCGGAGCGCGGTGAGGTGGCCGCCGACGCCGAGCGCGGCGCCCAGGTCGCGGGCGAGCGCCCGGATGTAGGTGCCGGAGGAGCAGGTGACCCGGACGTCGAGGTCGAGGAAGCCGTCGATCTCGCGGCGCGCGAGCACGTCGAAGGCGCTCACGGTGACCGGTCGTGCGGCCAGCACGACCTCCTCGCCGTCGCGCACCCGGGCGTAGGCGCGCCGGCCGTCCACCTTGATGGCGCTCACGGCGCTCGGGATCTGCTCGATCGCTCCGGTGAGGGTCGCGACCACGGCGTCGACCGCCTCGGGACCGAGTGCCGCTGCGGCGCCGGGCTCGGCGGTGGTGAGCGTCTCGCCCTCGCGGTCGTCGGTGCTCGTCGCGGCGCCGAGGCGGATCGTCGCCTCGTACTCCTTGTCGAGGCCGACCAGGTAGGTGAGGAGCCGGGTCGAGGGGCCGAGCCCGAGGATCATCAGCCCGGTCGCCATCGGATCGAGCGTCCCGGCGTGGCCGACCTTGCGCGTTCCGGCGCGGCGGCGGGTCCGCGAGACGAGGTCGTGGCTGGTGATCCCGCCCGGCTTGTCCAGCAGGAGGATCCCGTTCGGAGCCGCCGCAGAAGGGCTGGGAGTCTCGTGCACGGGTGCGAGGATACACGCGCAGTTCGGGAGTCGGCCCCCGGAGCCCGCGCCCGGCACGGCCGCCGCTCGCCGCGGTTCTAGGCTGTCCGGATGAGGATCGCCGTACTCGGAGCGGGCGCCGTCGGCGGCACCGTCGCCGCCCTCCTGGACCGCGCAGGACACGACGTCGAGGTGACCGCCCGGGGCGAGAACCTCACGGCGATCCGGCGGCAGGGGCTCCGTCTCGACGGCGCCTGGGGCGAGCACACCGCCTGGGTCCGCTGCGGCGAGACGCTCGACCTCGTCCCCGATCTCGCTGTGCTCTGCACGAAGGCGCAGGACGCCGAGGACGCGCTCCGCGCGAACCGACGCACCGTCGACGGAACGCTCCTCGTCGTGGTGCAGAACGGGCTCGACGGACTGCAGGCCGCCGCCCGCCAGGTCCGCGACGCGCGCCTGGTCGGCGCCCTCGCGCTCTTCGCTGCCAGCCATCTCGAGCCCGGCCGCGTCACCGTCACCGCGCCGGCGACGACGACTCTCGGCGTCCCCGGCCGCCCGGCCGACGACGACGTCCGCCGCGCCGCAGCGATCCTCGGCGAGGCGGTGCCCACGGCCACCACCGACGACTTCCTCGGGGCGCAGTGGACGAAGCTGCTGATCAACGAGGTCAACGCGCTGCCCGCGATCACCGGCCTCTCGGTGCAGGAGACGATCGCGCACCCGGGTCTGCGCCAGCTGCTCGCGCGGGCGATGCGGGAGGCGGCGCGGACCGGCCTGGCCTCCGGCGTCCGCTTCGGCGCGCTGCAGGGTCTCTCCGACGCCAGGATCCGCGCCCTGGCGGCGGCGCCGCTGCCCGTGGTCGAGCTGCTGCCGCGGCGGATGGCGACCCGGATGGGCGACGTGCCGAACCCGGGCTCCACGCTGCAGAGCGTGCGGCGCGGGGTCCCGAGCGAGATCGACCACCTGGCCGGCGCCGTCGTCCGCACCGCCCACCGCCTCGGCCGCGAGGCACCGGTCAACCAGCTGCTCGTCGAGCTCGTGCACGAGGTCGAGCGCTCGGGGGCGTTCCTGCCGGCGGACGACGTCATCCGGCGGGCGTCCTCCGTCTAGCGGAGGAGCCCTGGACGATTCAGCAGGAGTCGGCGAAGAGCCGCCGCGGGTGCTCCGGGTCGCGGACGTCGACCAGGATCCCCGCGATCCGCTTCGGATCCGTGCTCGCCCGGTAGGACGCGTCGACCGGCGGCTCCTGCGTGTCGAGCCGGATCGACGTGCTCCACGCGCCGCGCAGCTCGGGCCGCAGGGCGAAGGGCCCGTCGACGAGGAGCAGAGCGTCGCGGCCGGCGGTGCGCCAGCGCGCCTGCCGCGCCTCGTCGCGCACCCCGTCGTAGCCGGCGAGGACGAAGCCGGTGCTCCCGCCCAGCTTGAACGGGTCGAGCAGCACCCGCCGCAGCAGCTCGTAGTCGTAGCCCGCGAGGTAGGCGCGCTGCGCCTCGGGGATCGAGGGATCCTCCCGCTCGGCTCGGGGCTTCCGGAAGTCGGCCAGGTGCGCGACCACCGCGTCGCGGCCCGCCCGGCGCACCGCCTCGGCCAGCGCGAGCGCGAACGCGCCGGACACCTCCGGGTCGTCGCCGTCGATCCCGACCGCCACCCGGCCGTGCCCGTAGTTGTGCAGCACCTCCGCCGCGAGAGCGTCGAGCACATCGGCCTTCTGCGGAGCCCACTTGGTCATTCGCCCACGATACGCGGGACGGCCTAGGGTGACCTGATGCCGACCGCACCGATGCCCGCACTCTCCGCCGCGATCGTCGACTGGTTCCGCGACAACGCCCGCGATCTGCCCTGGCGCCGCGAGGGCTTCCCCGCGTGGGGCACGCTGGTCAGCGAGTTCATGCTCCAGCAGACCCCGGTCGTCCGCGTGATCCCGCGGCTCGCCGAGTGGCTCGAGCGCTGGCCGACCCCGGCCGATCTGGCGGCCGTCCCTCCGGGCGAGGCGGTGCGCGCCTGGCAGTCGCTGGGCTACCCGCGCCGGGCGCTGCGCCTGCACGCCTGCGCCGTCGCGATCACCGAGCAGCACGGCGGCGTCGTCCCGCACGACGTCGAGACGCTCCTCGCCCTCCCCGGCATCGGCGACTACACCGCGCGCGCGATCGCCGTCTTCTCCTTCGGCCACCGCCACCCCGTCGTCGACACCAACGTCCGGCGCGTGATCGCCCGCGCGATCGACGGCGCGGCCGAGCCCGGCCCGCCGCGGGCCAAGGCCGACCTCGCCGCGATGGAGGCGCTCCTCCCCGACGATCTCGCCGACGCCGCCGCCTTCAACGCGGGCGCGATGGAGCTCGGCGCGATCGTCTGCTCCGCGCGCGCTCCCCGCTGCGACGCCTGCCCGATCCGGGACGCCTGCGCCTGGCGGGCCGCCGGCTACCCGGCCTACGACGGCCCGGTCAAGGCGCGGCAGAAGAAGTACGAGGGCTCCGACCGTCAGGTCCGCGGCCTCGTCCTCGCCGAGCTGCGCGCCGCGCACGGCCCGGTGACCGCCGCCGAGATCGCCTCGCTCTGGCCGGACGCCGAGCAGCGCGACCGCGCCCTCGCCGGCCTCCTCGCCGACGGTCTCGCCACCGGCACCCCGGAGGACGGCTACCTGCTCCCCCACTCCTGACCGTGCGCCCGGTGTCGGACAGGCCCGGTAGCGTGGCGCCGTGACCGGTCGCCGCCTCCGACTCCCCCGCCCCGACGCCGAGCTCGACAGCGCGCTCGCCGCCGTCCGCACCGCGAACGACCTCCCGGGCGCGTTCCCGCCCGAGGCCCTCGCCGAGGCGGAGCAGGCCGACCGTGCCGCCGACGACGCGGGGCGGATCGACCTCACGGGCATCCCCTTCGTCACGATCGACCCGCCAGGCTCCCTCGACCTCGACCAGGCCGTGCACCTCGAGCGGCGCGGCTCAGGAGTCGTGCTCCGCTACGCCATCGCCGACGTGCCCGCCGTCGTCCGACCCGGCGGTGCCCTCGACGCCGAGACCCGCCGCCGCGGCCAGACCTACTACCTCCCCGACGGCCGCGTCCCGCTGCACCCGCCGGTCCTCTCCGAGGGCACCGCCTCCCTCCTCCCCGACCTCGAGCGCCGCGCCCTCGTCTGGACCCTCGAGCTCGACGACGCCGCCGAGCCCCGAGCGGTCCGCCTCGAGCGTGCTCTCGTCCGCAGCACGGCCCGCCTCGACTACGCCGGTGTCCAGCACAGCGTCGACGCCGGCGTCCCGCACCCGTCGATCGCGCTGCTCCCCTGGTTCGGCACGGAGCGCCAGGCCCGGGAGGCCGAGCGCGGCGGAGCGAGCCTCGCCCTCCCCGACGAGGAGATCGTCGCCGTCGACGGCGGCTACCGGATCGAGCGCCGGGCACCCCTCGCCTCGGAGGGCTGGAACGCCCAGGTCTCGCTCCTCACCGGCATGGCCGCGGCGACGATGATGCTCGGCGCCGGCGTCGGCATCCTCCGCACGATGCCCGCCGCCGACGACGACACCGTCGCCGCCTTCCGCGCCCGCGCGAACGCCCTCGGCGTCCCCTGGGCCGCCGACGAGCCCTACGGCGCCTACCTCCGCCGCCTCGACACGGCGGACCCCGCCCAGCTCGCGATCATGTCGGCCGCTGCGACGCTCTTCCGCGGCGCCGGCTACACCGCCTTCGACGGCGCCGCCCCCGAGCAGCCCGAGCAGTCCGCCCTGGCCGCCCCGTACGCGCACGTCACCGCGCCGCTCCGCCGCCTGGTCGACCGCTTCGCCCTGGCGACCTGCCTCGCGATCTCCACCGGCGAAGAGCTCGAGCCCTGGCTCCGCGCGGCCCTGCCCGAGATCCCGGCCCTGATGACCGCGAGCGACCGCCGCTCCGGAGCCGCCTCCCGCGCCGCGACCGCCGTCGTCGAGGCCGCGATCCTCCGCGGCCGTGAGGGCTCCTCCTTCGAGGGCGTCGTCGTCACCTCCGCCAGGACCCGCTCGCAGGTCCAGCTGCTCGACCCCGAGATCACGGTCGACGTGCCGACCCCGCAGACGCCGGGAGCCCGTGTCGTCGTCGTCCTCGAATCGGTCGACGTCGCCACGGGCTCCGCGGTGTTCAGGCCTGCTGCCTAGTCCTCGTCCTCGTCCTCGCGCGGCTTCACGTACGGGTCCGCGTCGCCGGCGTAATCCGCCTTCGCGGCGAGCGACTGCACCTGGGTGTCCTGGTTGCGCGCCGTCGCGAGGAGGTCCTCGATGTGCTTCGCGTTCTCCGGGATCGCGTCGAGGATGAACTCGAGCGACGGCGTCAGCCGCGCCGTGATGTTCTTGCCGACCTCCGTGCGGAGCATGCCGGTCGCCGCCTTCAGAGCCAGCGCCGAGTCGGCGCGCTCCTCGTCGGTGCCGTAGACCGTGTAGAACACGGAGGCGTGCTGCAGGTCACCGGTCACCTGCACATCGGTGATGGTGACGAAGCCGAGTCGGGGGTCGCGGAGTCCGCGCTCGAGCCGCTTGGCGACGATCACCTGAATCCGTTCGGCGAGCTTCCTCGCCCGTGCCGGATCTGCCATGGCTGGTCCTCATCTCTCTCGACGAACCGTTCAGCTCGCCATCTAACCACTCCCCGGCAGTCCCGCCGGTCGTCTTGCTGGGGGCTTGCTCTCCCGAGCACACCCGGGTCGTCGTCTTCGCTGCAGTGGTGCGCGGCGCTGCCGGCGCGGGTGGGGTGCCTCGCCGCGGCTCCTTCCCGCCCGGCTGCGCCGCGCCCGCCAGACCCGAGCCAGGAGCCGCGACGAGACACCCCACCCGCACCTCCCGTCTGTACAGGCAGAAGTCCATGCTCCCGGTCCCCCTCCCGCGCAGGCGCCCCACCCCCACGTGCTGCTGCAGGTACCCGACGCGACATGCCCCGGAGTACCGGACCACTCCCGCGACTTCTGGCGAGTCGAACCTCCCGAAGGGAGGGAGCTCACTCCCGTCCTCGCGCGACTGGCTCGGGTCTGGCGGGCGGGCCGCAGGCCCGCGGGAAGTCGCGCGAGGGCGGGAGTGAGCTCCCGATCCCTCACCGGACGTCCGATTCGAGCCTGAAACCAGAACCCCCAGGAACGCCGGAAGGCCCGGGCGGACCCGGGCCTTCCAGTGAGAATTCAGGGTCAGCCTCGCGGCTTCTCCTTCATCTCGATCGTCTCGATCTCGTCGCCGATCTGGATGTCGTTGTACTTGCCGAGACCGATACCGGCCTCGTAGTCCGTACGGACCTCCGTGACGTCGTCCTTGAAGCGACGCAGCGACTCGATGGCGAGGTTGTCCCCGACGACGACGCCGTCGCGGATGACGCGCGCCTTCGAGTTGCGGGTGATCGTGCCGGAGCGGACGATGACACCCGCGATGTTGCCGACCTTCGAGGAGCGGAACACCTCGCGGATCTCGGCGATACCGGACTGGACCTCCTCGTACTCGGGCTTGAGCATGCCCGTGAGCGAGTTCTCCACCTCTTCGATCGCGTTGTAGATGACCGAGTAGAAGCGGATGTCCACTCCCTCTCGAGCAGCGCGCTCGCGGGCCTTCGGGTCGGGGCGGACGTTGAAGCCCACGATGATCGCGTTGTCGATCGTCGCGAGGTTGACGTCCGACTCCGTGATCGCACCGACACCGCGGTGGATGATGCGCAGCTGCACCGAGTCGTCGACCTCGATCTTGACGAGCGACTCCTCCAGCGCCTCGACGGCACCGGACACGTCGCCCTTGATGATGAGGTTGAGCGACTCTACCTTGCCCTCCTCGAGAGCACGGGTGAAGTCCTCGAGCGAGATGCGCTTGCGGGCCTTGGCCAGCAGGGCGTTGCGCTGAGCGGCTTCGCGCTTCTCCGCGATCTGGCGGGCGGTGCGGTCCTCCTCGGTGACGAGGAAGGTGTCGCCGGCGCGGGGCACGGACGAGAGTCCCTGCACCTGCACCGGTCGCGACGGCACGGCCTCGAGCACGGCGACGCCGTTCTCGTCGGCCATCGCACGGACGCGGCCGTAGGCCGTTCCCGCGACGATCGCATCGCCGACGCGCAGCGTTCCCGACTGGATGAGGACCGTCGCGACGGCACCGCGTCCCTTGTCGAGCTTGGCCTCGATCGCGACTCCGCGGGCCTCCTTGTCGGGGTTGGCGCGCAGGTCGAGACCGGCGTCCGCGGTGAGCAGCACGGCGTCCAGGAGGTCCTGGATGCCGGTGTTCGCGCGGGCCGACACGTCGACGAACATGACGTCTCCGCCGTACTCCTCGGCGACGAGGCCGAACTCGGTCAGCTGCTGGCGCACCTTGGCCGGGTTGGCGTCGGGCTTGTCCACCTTGTTGACCGCGACCACGATCGGCACGTTGGCCGCCTGGGCGTGGTTCAGCGCCTCGATGGTCTGCGGCATGATGCCGTCGTCCGCCGCGACCACGAGGATCGCGATGTCCGTGACCTGGGCACCACGGGCTCGCATGGCGGTGAACGCCTCGTGACCCGGGGTGTCGATGAAGGTGATCGGGCGCTCGATGCCCTCGTGCTCCGCGACGACCTGGTACGCACCGATGTGCTGCGTGATGCCGCCCGCCTCGCCGGCGACGACGTTGGCGTTGCGGATCGCGTCGAGCAGGCGCGTCTTTCCGTGGTCGACGTGACCCATGACGGTGACGACGGGGGGACGGATCTGGAGGTCCTCGTCCGTCTCGTCCTCGAGCTCCTGCTCGAGGTCGAGGCCGAAGCCCTCGAGGAGCTCCTTGTCCTCGTCCTCGGGCGAGACGACCTGGATCTTGAAGCCGAGCTCACCGCCGAGCACCTCGAAGGTGGCCTCGTCGAGCGACTCGGTCGCCGTCGCCATCTCGCCGAGGGCGAAGAGGACGGTGACCAGGTTGCCGGGGGGCACCGGCACGCCGGTCATGGCCTCGATCTTGTCGGCGAAGTCCGAGATAGACGCGCCGCGGCGCAGACGGATGACCGTCTTGCCGTCGCCGCGGGGGACGCTGACGCCGCCGAGCGACGGGGCCTCCCTGAGCTCGAACTCCTGACGCTTCGTGCGCTTCGACTTGCGGGCCTTGCTCTTGCCGCCACCGCGACCGAAGGCACCAGCGGTGCCACCGCCGGGGCCGCGACCGCGTCCGCCGCCGCCACCGGGACGAGGGGCGAAGCCGCCACCCGCTCCGGGGGCGCCGCCGGGACGCTGGAAGCCGCCGCCGGCCGGACGGCCGGGGCCGCCGGGACGACCGGCTCCGCCACCGGGACCGCCGGGACGCTGGCCGAAGCCGGCGGGGCGCTGGCCCATGCCGGGTCCACCGGGTCGGGGCGCACCGGGGCGGGGAGCCGCGGGACGGGGGATGTTGCTGGGAGTCGGGCGCGAGCCCATGCCCTGCGAGCTGGCGAACGGGTTGTTGCCCGGACGCGGGGGCGTCGCGGGACGCTGGCCCATGCCCTGGTTGCTCGCGAAGGGGTTGTTGCCCGGACGCGGTGCGCCACCGGGACGGCTGGAGCCGCCGGGGCCGGAGGTGCCGCCGGACTTCGGCGGGGCTGCCGCCGGGGCCGGACGGGGGGTCGCCGGCTTCGGTCCGCCGGGGGTGGCGGGCGAGGCGGCGGGGGTCGCTGCAGCGGGCTTCTCGGGCGCGGGCGCCGGAGCGGCGGCCTCGGTCGGAGCCGGAGCGGCGGGGGCGTCGGCGGCGGCCTGGGCGCGAGCCGCGGCCGCGGCCTCC
This sequence comes from Rathayibacter sp. VKM Ac-2835, assembly GCF_013266705.1. Classification (NCBI taxonomy): domain Bacteria; kingdom Bacillati; phylum Actinomycetota; class Actinomycetes; order Micrococcales; family Microbacteriaceae; genus Rathayibacter; species Rathayibacter sp. VKM Ac-2835. The sequence goes on from NZ_JABSNQ010000001.1 coordinate 510,611, forward strand.
TGGGCGGCCTGAGCGGCAGCCTGACGCTCGGCGACCGACATCGGCGGAGCCGGCGCCGGAGCGGGCGGCTTGGCCGGGCCGGGCATCGGCGCGGAGGGGCGGGCGCCCGAGGGGCGCGGGGCCCCGGGACGGGCGGTGCCGGCGGCGGGCGCCGACGGGGTCGTGGAGGCGCCCGTGCTCGCGCTGCCCTGAAGGGCCTGGCGGAGCTTGCGGGCGACGGGGGGTTCGATGCTGGACGACGGTCCCTTGACGAACTCGCCCAGTTCTTTCAACTTCGCAAGTGCGACCTTGCTGTCGACGCCGAGTTCGGCGGCGATCTCGTGCACGCGTGGTTTAGCCACTTCTCTCCTGTCTCGGACCTGCGCCCAAGACGGGGCAGGCCATCACAAACGGACGGATCTCATTTCGAGCCGCTCATCAGTCGTTGCTCATGATCAGTTCACGGGCCGTTCTGCCTGTTCTCTCTGCGGTGTGATCGTTCGCCTGGCCGGTTCCTCAGGGTGAGGAGCCGAGCCGGTCAGGTCACGGGTGACGTACTGCTCCACGGCGCTCGCGTCCACGCTCTCGCGCGTCCGGAACGCCCTGCTGAACGCGCGGCGCTTCACCGCGAGCTCGTAGCAGTCGTACGCGTCGTGCAGCCACGCTCCCCGCCCAGCACGGACACCCCGCGGATCTACCACGAGGACGTTCGAGGGGAGGACGAGCCTCAGAAGTGAGGCCCTTGGGGCGCGCAGACGGCAGCCGACGCACGTTCTGACGGGTTCCACTGTACTCCCTCGTTCCCGGGAGCGCCTCCCCGCACCGCCGACGGCGGGGATCACTCCCCGTCCATCACCGAATCGGGCTGGATGTCGATCTTGGCGCCGGTGAGCTTGGCGGCGAGTCGGGCGTTCTGGCCCTCCTTGCCGATGGCGAGCGAGAGCTGGTAGTCCGGGACGAGTGCGCGGACGGCCTTGAGGCTCTGGTCGATCACGAAGGCGCTGGTCACCTTGGCGGGCGAGAGCGCGCTGGCGACGAAGGTCGGCAGGTCGGAGGAGTAGTCGACGATGTCGATCTTCTCGTTGTTCAGCTCCGCGGTCACCGCGCGCACGCGCTGGCCGAGCTCGCCGATGCAGGCGCCCTTGGCGTTGACGCCCGGCTCGGTCGCGCGCACGGCGATCTTGGTGCGGTGGCCGGCCTCGCGGGCGAGCGAGACGATCTCGACGACGCCGGAGGCGATCTCCGGGACCTCGAGGGCGAAGAGCTTGCGGACCAGCGACGGGTGCGTCCGCGAGACCTGGACCGACGGGCCCTTCGTGCCGCGGCTGACGCTCGTGACGTAGACGCGGATCCGGCGGCCGTGGCTGTAGTCCTCGCCCGGCACCTGCTCCTCGGGCGAGAGGATCGCCTCGATGGAGCCGAGGTCCACGTGGATCATCTTGGGGTTCGGGCCCTGCTGGATGACGCCGGCGACGATGTCGCCCTCGCGGCCCTTGAACTCGCCGAGGATCTTCTCGTCGCCGATGTCGCGCAGCCGCTGGTTGATGACCTGCTTGGCGGCGAAGGCCGCGATGCGGCCGAAGTCGCGCGGCGAGTCCTCGGACTCGCCGACGACGGCGCCCTCCTCGTCGATCTCGGGCACGAACACGCTGACGTGCCCGGTCTTGCGGTCGAGGTGCACGCGGGCGTCGACGGCGGTCGCCGTGTCGGCGTCGTCCGCCTGTCCGATGTGCTTGAGGTAGGCGGTGAGGATCGCCTGCTCGATGATCTGCACGAGTTCCTCGAAGGGGATCTCGCGCTCGCGCTCCAGCAGGCGCAGAACGCTCAGGTCGATGTCCACGGGCGGGCCTTTCTCTCTATTCACTTGGGTGGCGTGGCGGCGCAGCGCGACCACGTCGAAGTCCGGCCCGACGCCGGCGGCGCCACGGCACGGAGCCGGGCCCGCGCGTCGGGACCATTGAGCATAGCCGACCGCGCCGGACGCGGACGGAGGGCGGCGCCGGTCAGGCGCCGAGTCGGGCCAGCGCCTCGGCGGCGGGCAGCTGCTCGCGCTCGCCGGTGCGGCGGTCCCAGAGCTCGACGACGCCGTCGGCGGCGCTGCGGCCGGCGATGACGATCACCGGCACCCCGATCAGCTCGGCGTCGCCGAACTTCACGCCCGGCGACACCTTCGGCCGGTCGTCGATCAGCACGTCGCTGCCCGCCGCCTCGAGCGAGGCGCCGACGGACTCCGCGAGCGCGAGCGCCGCCGGGTCCTTGCCGGTCGCGATCACGTGCACATCGAACGGAGCGACGTTCTCGGGCCAGATCAGCCCGCGGTCGTCGTGGTTGCTCTCCGCGATGATCGCGAGGATGCGGGTGACGCCGATGCCGTAGGAGCCCATGGTGACGGTGACGAGCTTGCCGTTCTCGTCGAGGACCTTGAGGCCGAGCACGTCCGCGTACTTGCGGCCGAGCTGGAAGACGTGGCCGATCTCCATGCCGCGCGCGGTCTCGATCGGGCCGGAGCCGTCCGGGGCGGGGTCGCCCGAGCGGACATCGGCCACCTCGACGACGCCGTCGCCGGAGAAGTCGCGACCGGCGACGAGGTCGAGCACGTGCTTCCCGGCGACGTTGGCGCCGGTGATCCAGGAGGTGCCCTCGACGACGCGGGGATCGAGCAGGAAGCGGATCCCGCTCGCCGACTCCTCCCCCAGCACGGCGCCCTCGACGGACCACGGGCCGATGTAGCCCTTGACCAGCGCGGGGTGCTTCGCGAAGTCCTCCTCGGTCGCGGCCTCGACCTCGGCGCGGGCGAAGGCGACCTCGGCGCGCTTGAGGTCGACGTCGCGGTCGCCGGGCAGGCCGACGACGACGAGCTCGCGGGTGCCGTCGAGCGCCGTGAGCGCGAGGACGACGTTCTTCAGCGTGTCGCCGGCGGTCCAGGCGCGGCCGTCGGCGCGCGGCTCCTGGTTGTTGGCGAGGTCGACGAGCGTCTGGATGGTCGGGGTGCCGGGCGAGTCGAAGACGCGCGCCGCGGAGAGCCCCTCGAGCGGCAGCGCCTCGGGCACGGGCGTGCGGTACGCCTCGACGTTGGCGGCGTAGCCGCCGGCCGAGCGCACGAAGGTGTCCTCGCCGACCGGGGTCGGGTGCAGGAACTCCTCGCTGCGCGAGCCGCCCATCGCACCGGCGTCGGCCTGCACGATCACGTACTCGAGGCCGAAGCGCTGGAAGATCCGCTCGTAGGCGTCGCGCTGCAGCTGGTAGCTCGCGTCGAGGCCGGCGTCGGTGTAGTCGAAGGAGTAGGCGTCCTTCATCGTGAACTCGCGGCCGCGCAGGAGGCCGGCGCGGGGGCGCGCCTCGTCGCGGTACTTGTCCTGGATCTGGTAGAGCGAGAGCGGCAGGTCCTTGTAGGACGAGTAGAGGTCCTTGACCAGGAGGGTGAAGAACTCCTCGTGGGTCGGCGCCAGCATGTAGTCCGCGTCCTTGCGGTCCTTCAGGCGGAAGACGCCGTCGCCGTACTCGGTCCAGCGGCCGGAGAGCTCGTAGGGTTCGCGGGGCAGCAGCCCGGGGAAGTGGACCTCCTGCGCGCCGGCGGCCGCCATCTCGGCGTGGATGATCGCCTCGATGCGCCGCTTCACCTTCAGCCCCAGGGGCAGCCAGGCGAAGACGCCGGGCGCCTGGCGGCGGATGTAGCCGGCCCGGACGAGGAGGCGGTGGCTCGCGACCTCGGCGTCGGCCGGATCCTCTCGGAGGGTGCGGACGAACAGGTGCGAGAGACGGGTAACCACGAGGGACGATCCTATCCGGAGTCCACGGCGGGGTGTCCCGCGGCCGCCGGTGAGGCGGCGGACGGGTGGTGTCCCCGTCCGCCGCCCGCGTCAGTTGGAGACGACGACGACCGGGGAGCCGGTCGAGGTGTCGTCGGCGGGCATCTCGGCGGCCAGGCGGTTGGCCTCCTCGATCAGCGTCTTGACGATCTCGGACTCGGGGACGGTCTTGATGACCTCGCCCTTGACGAAGATCTGGCCCTTGCCGTTGCCGGAGGCGACGCCGAGGTCGGCCTCGCGGGCCTCGCCCGGTCCGTTGACGACACAGCCCATGACGGCGACGCGCAGCGGCACGCTCATGCCCTCGAGACCCGCGGTGACGTCGTTGGCGAGCGTGTAGACGTCGACCTGAGCGCGGCCGCAGCTCGGGCAGGAGACGATCTCGAGCTTGCGCTCGCGGAGGTTGAGCGACTGCAGGATCTGCAGGCCGACCTTGACCTCCTGCGCGGGCGGCGCCGAGAGCGACACGCGGATGGTGTCGCCGATGCCCTCGCCGAGCAGGATGCCGAACGCCGTCGCCGACTTGATCGTGCCCTGGAACTCGGGGCCGGCCTCGGTCACGCCGAGGTGCAGCGGCCAGTCGCCGCGCTCGGCGAGCTGGCGGTAGGCCTGCACCATGATCACCGGGTCGTTGTGCTTGACCGAGATCTTGAAGTCGTGGAAGTCGTGCTCCTCGAAGAGGCTGGCCTCCCAGACGGCGCTCTCGACGAGCGCCTCGGGGGTGGCCTTGCCGTACTTCTGCAGGAGGCTGGGCTCGAGCGAGCCCGCGTTGACGCCGATGCGGATCGAGACGCCGGCGGCCTTCGCCGCGGCGGCGATCTTGCCGACCTGGTCGTCGAACTTGCGGATGTTGCCCGGGTTCACCCGGACGGCCGCGCAGCCCGCGTCGATCGCGGCGTAGACGTAGTTCGGCTGGAAGTGGATGTCCGCGATGACCGGGATCTGGCTCTTCTTCGCGATGATCGGCAGCGCCTCCGCGTCGTCGCGGCTCGGCACGGCGACGCGCACGATGTCGCAGCCGGAGGCGGTCAGCTCGGCGATCTGCTGGAGCGTCGCGTTGATGTTCGTGGTCGGCGTGGTGCACATCGACTGGACGCTGACCTGAGCGTCACCGCCGACGAGCACCTTCCCCACCTTGATCTGACGGGTCTTCCGGCGGGGGGCGAGGGTCACGGGGACCTTGGGCAAACCCAGATTCACAGCAGGCACGAGCCCCATCGTACGCGCGCCGCCCGGCCGGACGCCGCCGCTCCCCCTGTTCCCAGGTCCCGCCGATCTCCACGTTCCGTGCCACGCCTTCCTCGACCGGATTCCGGAACCGCCGACGTCCGATCTGCAGGCGATCTCCGGCAGATCGCGTGCACACCTCCGTCCCCGCGAGCAGCCTCCGGCACATCTCCTGCACACCGAACCGAGCTCAGCCGACCGGACCGGAGTCGGCACCACCTCGAAGACGAAAGCGAGAATCGCGTGCCAGCGATTCGCGCCAGCCGACCGCAACCCGCTCCTCCCAGCCCGACCCGTCGCGTAGCCGACCGCGGCACGCCGGGCAGGGACCGGCACCACCTCGAAGGCGAAAGCGCGAATCGCGTGCCAGCGATTCGCGCCAGCCGACCGCAACACGCTCCTCCCAGCCCGACCCGTCGCGTAGCCGACCGCGGCACGCCGGGCAGGGACCGGCACCACCTCGAAGACGAAAGCGCGAATCGCGTGCCAGCGATTCGCGCCAGCCGACCGCAACCCGCTCCTCCCAGCCCGACCCGTCGCGAAGCCGACCGCGGCACGCCGGGCAGGGACCGGCGTGCAAGACAGCTCAGAACAGCTGGATCGGCTTCACGATGTCGGCGTAGATCAGCAGGGCGCTCATCCCGCCGAGGAGCAGGACGACCGCGTACGTGAGCGGCAGCAGCTTGGCGATGTCGACGGGGCCCGGGTCGCGGCGGCCGAAGAGCTTGGCGATGCGGCGGCGCAGGCCCTCCCAGAGCGCGCCGGCGATGTGGCCGCCGTCCATCGGCAGGAGGGGGACGAGGTTGAAGACGAAGAGCGCGACGTTGAGGGAGGCGAGGACGCCGACCATGGTCTGCACCTTGGAGACGACGGGCAGCTGGTCGGAGGCGGCGATCTCGCCGGCGATGCGGCCGACGCCGACGACGCTGATCGGGCCGTTCGCGTCGCGCGCCTCGGTGCCGAAGGCCGCTTGGGCCACGTCGATGAGGCGCTGCGGCAGGTTGAGGATGACGTGGGCGACGCTGGCGACGTTCTCCCCGACCGTCCCGGGGACGGCGGTGATCGGCTGCTGGACGAGCGCCTGAGTGGGCGAGATGCCGATGAAGCCGACGGTCTGCGTCTCGACGGCGCCGGACGCGTCGAGCACCGCGTCGCCGGCGGCGTCGGTGACGGCCACCTCGTTCTCGGCGGGGGTGATCGTGAGGGTGAGGCTCTGGCCGTCGCGGTCGACGGCGACGCTGAGGGGGACGCCGGCCGAGGCGCGGATGATCGGGGTGAGGTCGTTCCAGGAGGACACGGGCGTGCCGTCGATCGCGGTGATGGTGTCTCCGGGCAGGATGCCGGCCGCGGCGCCGGGCGCGAGCGGGTCGTCGGCGGAGCAGCTCTCGGCGGTCGTGTCGCTCGCCGGGACCACGCACTGCGAGACGGTCGAGATCGTCGAGGTGTTCTGGGCGACCCCGATGCCGCAGAGCAGGACGGTGAAGAGGACGGTCGCGATCACGAGGTTCATGAACGGGCCGCCGAACATCACGACGACGCGCTTCCAGACCGCGAGCCGGTAGAAGGCGCGGTGGTCCTCGCCCTCGCCGATGGTCTCGGCGCTGGCGGCGCGCGCCTCGTCGATCATCGTCGCGTAGCCGCCGCGGCGGGGTTCGGGGTCGGGCGCCGACTCGTTGCCGTTCAATCCGTTGAAGAAGCCCGTGCTCGACTCGCCGACGCGGTCGCCCGGGTGCTTGGGCGGGTACATCCCGATCATGGCGATGTAGCCGCCGAGGGGCAGAGCCTTCACGCCGTACTCGGTCTCGCCGCGGCGGACGGAGAAGATCGTGCGGCCGAAGCCGATCATGTACTGCGTGACCTTGACCCCGAAGAGCTTCGCCGGCACGAGGTGCCCGACCTCGTGCAGCGCGATCGACAGGGCGACGCCCACGGCGATGATGACGACGCCGAGGACGAAGAGCAGCACGGATTCCACTCGGTCACTGTAGGCCGCGGGGGTACCCCTCGGCTGGAGAGGCGCTGGAGGAACGCGAAGAGCGTCCGATCAGCGCGTCGGCGCTCCTGGGGGCCGGTCAGGCGGCGGCGATCCGTGCATCCGCCGTGCGGCGCGCCCAGGTCTCGGCCTCGGCCAGCGACTCGCGGGTCAGCGCGCCCTCGACGGTGTGCGCGTCGACGACGGCCTCGACCGTCGCGAGGATGTCCAGGTAGCCGATCCGCCCGGCGTGGAACGCCTGCACGGCCTGCTCGTTCGCCGCGTTGAAGACGGCCGGGTAGGACGCCCCGGCGGCGCCGACCTTCTTGGCGAGCCGGACGGACGGGAACGCCTCCTCGTCGAGCGGCTCGAACGTCCAGGACTGCGCGCGGGTCCAGTCCAGCGGCACGCCGACGCCGGCGACGCGGTGCGGCCAGTCGAGACCGAGCGAGATCGGCAGGCGCATGTCGGGCGGCGAGGCCTGGGCGATCGTCGAGCCGTCGACGAACTCGACCATCGAGTGGACGATCGACTGCGGGTGCACGGTCACGTCGATCCGGTCGTAGGGCACGTCGAAGAGCAGGTGCGCCTCGATCACCTCGAGACCCTTGTTGACCAGCGTGGACGAGTTCGTGGTGACGACCAGCCCCATGTCCCAGGTCGGGTGCGCGAGGGCCTCGGCCGGCGTGACGTCGCGGAGGGAGGAACGGTCGCGCCCGCGGAACGGGCCGCCCGACGCGGTCAGCACCAGTCGGCGGACCTCGCGGTGCTCCCCCGCGAGCAGCGCCTGCGCGATCGCCGAGTGCTCGGAGTCGACGGGGACGATCTGCCCGGGAGCGGCGAGCGAGGTGACCAGCTCGCCGCCGACGATCAGCGACTCCTTGTTCGCGAGGGCGAGGGTGCGGCCCTCCTCGAGCGCGGCGAGCGTCGGGCCGAGCCCGACGGAGCCGGTGATGCCGTTGAGGACGACGTCGGCGTCGACGGAGCGGATCAGCTGCTCGGCCTCCGCCGCGCCGAAGGCGGTGTGCTCGACGCCGAACTCGCGCGCCTGCTGGGCGACGACCTCGCGGTTGGAGCCGGCCCCGAGGCCGACGACCTCGAAGCGGTCGCGGTTCGCGCCGATGACGTCGAGGGCCTGCGTGCCGATGGACCCGGTCGAGCCGAGGATGATGACCCTGCGCATCCGCCCATCCTGGCACGGCGGCCCTCGGCCCTCCCGGGGTGCGGAGCGGAGCGGGTCAGCTCACCGCGAGGATGTCGACGACGAACACCAGGGTGTCGGTGCCGCTGATGCCCGCGTTGGTGTTGCCGGCCTCGCCGTAGCCCTTGTCCGGCGGGATGACCACGAGCACCTGCGAGCCGACGGTCTGGCCGACCACCGCCTCCTTGAAGCCCTCGATCACGTCGCCGGTCCCGAAGGACGCGGGTGTGCCGTTCCCCCAGCTCTGGTCGAAGACCTCGCCGGTGCCCCAGACGACGCCCTGGTACTGCACGATCAGCGAGTCGCCGTCGGCGACGGTCTGCCCGTCGCCCTTCTTCAGCACCTCGAGCTGCAGCTCGGCCGGCGGGTCGGTCGCGGGGATGGTCACCGTCGGGGCGCCGTCCTCGGCGAGCGCCACCGTCGGCAGCCCGTCGACCGGCGCCTGCGGCTCACCGGTCGCGGCCGAGGGGACGATGCCCTCGACGTCGATCACCATGACGATGGAGTCGTCCGCGGCGATCCCGAGATCGGTGCTGCCGGCGTCGCCGAACGCGTCGGCGGGAGGGACGACAGCGACGACGCGCGAGCCGACCGTCGCGCAGTTGACCGCCTTGACGAGGCCCGCGAGGTACTGATCGGTGTCCACCTCGAAGGCGGCGCGCCCACCGGAGGCGTAGCTGCTCGCGGAGAACTCGGCGCCGCTCGTGCCGTTGTAGAGGGTGTAGTCCACCAGCACGGTGTCGCCCTCGGCGACCGCCTCGCCGGTGCCCTCGATGACGGTGGTGCCCTCGGTCGCCTCGACGCTCATCGGGGTCGGGAAGACGGTGACCGGCTTCGTCGCGAAGTCGCCGGCGGCGTCCACGGCGTCGGACGCCTCCCCGGAGGAGATGCAGGAGAGCGGAGTCGGGGTCGCACTCGGCGACGCCTCGGGGGTGCCGGGCGTGCAGGCCGCGAGGCCGAGGGAGGCGCCGAGAACGGCGAGGATCGCGAGGGTTCTGCGCACGGGTGCACCTTTCCTGCCCGGCAGGGAGCGGGACGACGTCGGGGGGATCCTTCCATCCTGAGGGCTGTGCCTCCGCCCCGGCTGAACGATCCCCCTGCACCGGTCCGCGGACGAGCGGGCACGGAGCGTCTCCGGCTCGCTCCCGGGAGCCGCGCCTAGCATGGAGGAATGCGTGAATTCTCGGTCCCCCAGTCCCGCGCGCTCGTCACCGAGCTCCCCGGCCCTCGCTCGATCGCGCTGCAGGAGCGCCGCGTCGCCAGCGTCTCCCGCGGCGCCGGAACCCTCGCGAACATCTACATGGACCACGCCTCGGGCGCCGTCCTCGTCGACGTCGACGGCAACCGCCTGATCGACCTCGGCTGCGGCATCGGCGTCACCACCATCGGCCACGCCCACCCCGCGGTCGCGGCCGCGGCCGCCGCCCAGGCGGAGAAGCTGACCCACACCCTCTTCACCGTGACCCCCTACGAGAACTACGTGCGGGTCGCCGAGAAGCTCGGCGAGATCACCCCCGGCGACTTCGAGAAGCACTCGATCCTCGTCAACTCGGGCGCCGAGGCGGTCGAGAACGCGGTCAAGATCGCGCGCAAGCACACCGGACGCCGCGCCATCGCCTCGCTCGACCACGCCTTCCACGGCCGCACCAACCTCACGATGGCGATGACCTACCGCCCCTGGCCCGAGCGCGCCGGCATGGGCCCGTTCCCCGGCGAGATCTACAGCCTCCCGATGAGCTACCCGTTCCGCGACCCCGAGGGCATGACGGGCGAGGAGGCCGCCGAGCGCTCCATCGACTACATCCGCACCCACATCGGCGCCGAGGAGCTCGCGGCGCTGTTCGTCGAGCCCATCCAGGGCGACGGCGGCATCATCATCCCCGCGGCGGGCTACTTCGAGCGCCTCTCCGAGTTCTGCACCGAGAACGGCATCGTCTTCGTCGCGGACGAGATCCAGGCCGGCATCGCCCGCACCGGTGCCTGGTACTCGATCGAGCACTTCGGCGTCGTCCCCGACCTCATCACCACGGCCAAGGGCATCGCCGGCGGCTTCCCGCTCGCCGCGGTCACCGGCCGCGCGGAGATCATGGACGCGGTGCAGCCCGGCGGTATCGGCGGCACTTTCGGCGGCAACCCCGTCTCCACCGCCGCCGCGCTCGCCACCTTCGAGGCGATCGAGTCCGAGGGCCTGCTCGCCGAGGCCCAGCGCGTCGAGCGCGCCCTGCAGGCCCGCATCGGCGACTGGGCCGAGCGCTTCGCCGTGGTCGGCGAGGTCCGCGGCAAGGGCGCGATGTTCGGCGTCGAGCTCGTCCACCCCGGCACCAAGAAGCAGAACCCGGAGGCGCTCTCCGCCGTGCTGAAGCACGTCACGACGAACGGCGTCATCGCCCTCGACGCCGGCAGCTGGGACAGCGTCCTGCGCATCATGCCGAGCGTGGTCATCAGCGAGGAGCTGATCGACGACGCCGCGGGTGTCATCGAGGAGGCGCTCGCCACCTTCGGCTGAGCGGTCGCTCCCTCCGCTCTCCCTCGCGGGCCGCTCCTCTCGACGAGGGGCGGCCCGCGGTCGTCCGCCGCGGCACCCGGCGGCGTGGTCGGCGGAGCGCCCGGCAGGGCATGACCCGAGCGGCATGCAGCCGCCGGTAGCGTCGGGCGAATGCCGACCGACGACGCTCCGACACCGCCGACGCCGCCGACGCCGCCGGGGATCGGCGTCTCCGCTCGCGTGGCCCGCTTCACGATGAGCCGGCTCGGCCGGATGATCTACCGGCCGATCGTCGAGGGCCGCGACAACGTGCCGCGCACCGGCCGCGTCATCCTCGCCAGCAACCATCTGTCGTTCATCGACTCGCCCGTGCTGACGCTGCTGGCGCCCCGGCCCGTGCAGTTCCTCGCGAAGTCGGACTACTTCACCGGCACCGGCGCGCGCGGCGCCCTGTCGCGCTCCTTCTTCACGGCGGTCGGAGCGGTCGCGGTCGAGCGCGGCGCCGGCCAGGCCGCGCAGGAGGCGCTCGATCTCGGGCGCGCGATCCTCGAGCGCGACGAGGCGTTCGCCGTGTACCCGGAGGGGACGCGCTCGCGCGACGGCCGCCTCTACCGCGGCCGCACCGGAGTGGCGTGGCTCGCACTCACCACCGGCGCGCCGGTCGTCCCGGTCGGGCTCGTCGGCACGCAGGAGCTGCAGCCCGTGGGCTCGAAGATCCCGCGGCTGCACCGGATCACGGTGCGCTTCGGCGATCCGCTCGATCTCTCCCGGCACGGCTCCGCCGACTCGGGCCGCGCGCGCCGGCACGCGACGGACGAGGTGATGGCCGCCATCCACGCGCTGTCGGGCCAGGAGGCGGCGGGTGTCTACAACGAGTCGCCGCCGGTCACCACGGTCGAGAGGATCAAGCGCGCGCTGCCGCACGAGCGGCGCTGACCGCTCCTGCCGCCGCACCCACCGGGTCCGCGCGGGTCAGCGCGCGTCGGCCGCCGAGGTCTGCGGCTCGTGCCTGACCGGGAAGCTCACCGAGTTCGCGATGAAGCACAGCCGGGACGCCTCGCCGTGCAGCGACTGCGCGAGCTCGACCATCGACTCGTGCGCGACCCGCACCCGCGGTCGGAGGGTGACCGAGACGAAGCGACCGCCCTCGCCCTCCTGCACCATGCGCCCGACGGCGTCGTCGACGTACTCGGTCACGACGACCCCGTTCTTGACGGCGACGTGCAGGAACGAGAGCAGGTGGCACTGCGCGAGGGAGGCGAGCAGCAGCTGCTCGGGGTTCCAGCGGTCCGGGTCGCCGCGGAAGGGCTTGTCGGCCGAGCCGAGGATCGGCGGCGGGCCTTCGGCGACGAGGACGTTCTGGCGCCCGTAGTCCCGGTAGCCGCTGGTGCCGGTGCCGCGATTGCCCTCCCAGACGACGGAAAGAGCGTAATCGTGCTCCGATTTCATCGGATCCCTCCTTCTCGGCCGTGGTTCAGGCCGGTCTCGACGGTCTGGACCCCTGGTCCTCCGACGCCCGAAGGTAGACTCGGGGGACCATGACAGACACGCTCGCCCCCCAGGTTCCCACGTCGGCCGTCCCCCAGGAGCGTCGCGTCGCGACCGAGATCCCGGGGCCGCGATCGAGGGCCCTGCACGAGCGCCGCCTCGCCGTCGTGCCCACCGGCGTCGGCACCGCGCTGCCCGTCTACATCGACCGCGCGCACGGCGCGATCCTGGTCGACGTCGACGGCAACCGGTTCATCGATCTGGGCGCCGGCATCGGCGTGACGACGATCGGCCACACCGACGACGCGGTCGTCGCGGCCGCCACCGCGCAGCTCGGCCGCCTCACCCACACGCTCTTCACCGTCACGCCCTACGAGCCGTACATCCGCGTCGCGGAGCTGCTCGGCGAGCACACCCCCGGCGACCACGCGAAGAAGACCGTGCTGGTCAACTCCGGCGCCGAGGCCGTGGAGAACGCGGTCAAGATCGCCCGCAAGCACACCGGCCGCCCCGGAGTCGCGGTGCTCGACCACGCCTACCACGGTCGCACGAACCTCACGATGGCGATGAACTTCAAGGCGCTCCCCTACGGCCTCGGCTTCGGTCCCTTCGCGAGCGACGTGCACCGCGCGCCGAGCTCGTACCCGTATCACGACGGCCTCTCGGGCGCCGAGGCGGCCGAGCGCACCATCTCCTACCTGGAGAAGACGGTCGGCGCCTCGGCCCTGGCCTGCCTCGTCGTCGAGCCCGTACAGGGCGAGGGCGGCTTCATGGTCCCGGCGCAGGGCTTCCTGCCCGCGCTGCAGGAGTGGTGCACCGCGAACGGCATCGTCTTCGTCGCCGACGAGATCCAGTCGGGCATGGCCCGCACCGGCGCCTGGTTCGCCAGTGAGCACTTCGGGCTCGTCCCGGACATGGTGCTCTCGGCCAAGGGCATCGCGGGCGGCCTGCCGCTCGCGGGCGTCACGGGCCGCGCGGAGATCATGGACTCCGCTCAGGCCGGCGGCCTCGGCGGCACCTTCGGCGGCAACCCCGTCGCGGCCGCCGCTGCCGTCGCGGTCTTCGAGCGGATCGAGCAGGACGGCCTCCTCGCCGAGGCCGACCGGATCGGGGCCCGCCTGGGCGCCGCGCTCCGCGCGCTCCAGGAGCGCTACGAGATCATCGGCGACGTCCGCGGCATCGGCGCGATGATGGCGATCGAGCTGGTCGAGCCGGGCACCGCGCAGACGACCAAGCAGCCCAACACGGCCGCCGTCGCCGCGATCATCGACTACGCCGCGAAGCACGGCGTGCTCGTGCTCAGCGCCGGCACCTACGGCAACGTGGTGCGCTTCCTCCCGAGCCTCGCCCTCACGGACGAGCTGCTGGACGAGGCCGTCGCCGTCCTCAGCGAGGCGTTCGCGACCCTCTGAGCCCGGCTCCCCCGACGACGGCCCGGCCCCTCCGCTCAGGAGGCGCCGGGCCGTCGGGCAAGATGGGGGGATGTCCGCAGGTACCTTCACCCTCGCCGAGTCCGTCGAACTGGCGGTGGTCGAGCGCTCCGGCTTCATCGAGTCGCGCCACGCCGGATCGGCCGTGCTCCTCGACTCCGACGGCCGCGTCGCCCGCACCCTGGGCACGCCGACGGCGCCGGTCTTCCCCCGCTCCTGCCTCAAGCCCTTCCAGGCCCTCGCCGTGATGACCGCCGGCGTCGAGCTGAGCGGAGCGGAGGCGGTCATCGCGACCGCGAGCCACGCCGGCATCCCGCAGCACGTCGCCCTGGTGCAGAACCTGCTCTTCCGCGCGGGGCTCGACCACTCGGCACTGCAGTGCCCGGCCGACTGGCCGACAGACTCGGCCTCGCGCGCCAAGCTGCTGCGCGCCGGCGCGAGCGCGGATCCGCTCTACATGAACTGCTCGGGGAAGCACGCCGCGATGCTGCTCGCCTGCGTGCAGAACGGCTGGAGCACCGACGACTACCTCGAGCGCTCGCACCCGCTGCAGCAGCACATCGTCGACACCATCGAGCGGCTCACCGGAGAGCGGATCGTCGCCTCGGGCATCGACGGCTGCGGCGCTCCGGTGCACGCGCTGCCGCTCACCGCTCTGGCCAAGGGGATCTCGCGGATCGTCTCCTCCTCCCCCGCCTCGCCCTTCGGGCTCTACCGTCAGGCCGGCGTCCTCACCGAGGCGATCCTCGAGAACGCCTGGGCCCTGGACGGACCGGGTCGCGACAACACCGTCGTGATCGAGCGGCTCGGCCTGGTCGCGAAGCTCGGCGCGGAGGGCGTGCTCGTGATGGCGTCGCCGGACGGCACGACCGTCGCGCTGAAGATCCTGGACGGGAGCCTGCGCGCCGCGACCGTCGTGGCGCTGAAGCTGCTGGTCGAGGCGGGCAGCGTCGACCGCACCGCGGCGAACGAGGTGCTCGTGCGCCTCAACCCGGTGGTCACCGGCGGCGGGCAGCCCGTCGGCGCGATCCGCGCCTCCTACGTCTGAGGCGCGGCACCGCCGCTCCTGCGTCCTCGCCGGTGACGACGTCCTCGCCGGCTACTGCGTCCTCGCCAGCCGCTTCGCCCGCGCCGCCGAGGACACCTGCGTGACGACGACGATGAGGATCGCCAGCACGAACACCGCCGACGCGATGACGTTGGCCTCCGCAGGGATGCCGCGCGCCGCCGCGATGTAGATGTACTTCGGGAACGTGGTGACCGAGCCGGAGTTGAAGTTCGTGATGATGAAGTCGTCGAAGCTCAGCGCGAAGGAGAGCAGCGCGGCGGCGAGGATGCCGGGCAGCAGCAGCGGGAAGGTGATCCGCCAGAAGACCTGGCTCGGCGAGGCGTAGAGGTCGCGCCCCGCCTCCTCGAGCCGCGGGTCCAGACTCGCGACGCGGGCCTTGACCGTCACCACGACGAAGCTGATGCAGAACATCGTGTGCGCCAGGATGATCGTCACCAGGCCCTTCTCGGTGCCGACCGCGAGGAACTGGGCGGCCAGACCGGCGCCGAGCACCACCTCCGGGGTGGCCATCGGCAGGAACAGCAGCAGGCTGATCGCGGAGCGGAACCGGAAGCGGAACCGGACGAGCGCGATGGCGATCATCGTGCCGAGCGCGGTCGCCAGGACGGTCGCGACCACACCGACCAGGAGGCTGTTGCCGAAGGCCGTCATCACCTCCTCGCTCGTCCACGCCGAGACCCACTTGTCGAAGGTGAAGCCGCGCCAGGCGAGATTGCTCTTGCCCGAGTCGTTGAACGAGTAGACGAAGGTGTAGCCGATCGGGATCAGCAGGAAGATCAGCGCGAGGGCGGTGTAGATCCCCAGCCCGAGGCCCTGGAAGCGGCGCGGACCCCGAACGGGCGCGGGCGGCGGTGCTCCCAGAGCCTCCTGGGCGCTCGCGACGGGACGGTCGGCGGTGGCGGTCACAGGAGGTCCTCCGTTCCACTGCGCTTCACGTAGAAGCCGACGATGACCAGGATCACGGCCATCAGCACGATCGAGAGCGCGGCCGCGGCCGGGTAGTTCTCGAGGGTGAGGAAGTTCGCCTCGATCGCGTTGCCGACCATCGAGGTCCGCGACGAGCCGAGGAAGTCGCGGCTCGCGTTGATGTAGTCGCCCGCCGCCGGGATGAAGGTGAGCAGCGTGCCCGAGACGATGCCGGGCATCGAGAGCGGCACGGTCACCTTCCAGAACACCGAGGCGGGGTGCGCGTAGAGGTCGGAGCCGGCCTCGAGGAGCCGGGTGTCGAGCCGCTCCAGAGTCGTGTAGAGCGGCAGCGTCATGAAGGGGATGAAGTTGTAGGTGATGCCGAAGACGACGGCGATCGGGGTGCCCGTGAGGTGCCCGTCGGAGGGCAGGATCGCGACGGTCTTGAGGGCCTGCACGAGCGGGCTCTCGTCCGCGAGGATCTGCTTCCAGGCCAGCGTGCGCAGCAGGAAGCTGATGAAGAAGGGCGCGATCACCAGCGTCAGCAGCAGGTTCTGCAGCAGCGGCCAGGGCCGCGCCTTCACTCCGATGAAGTAGGCGAGCGGATAGCTGATCACGAGCGCGAGCACCGTGGCGATCAGGGCGTAGCCGAAGGAGCGGATCGCGTGCGGCCAGTAGTCGGCCATCACGACGAGGTAGTTCTGCCAGGCGAAGCCCGGCGCGTACTCGCCGATGTCGCCGTCCGGCACCTCGACCTGGAACGAGGTCAGCACGAGGGAGATCAGCGGCGTGAGGAAGAACAGCAGCATGTAGACGATGCCCGGCAGCAGGAGCACCAGGGCGATCGTCGACCGCCGGCGGACCGGCGGATCGAGCGTGTCGGTCGAGCCGGACGCGAACGCAGCGAAGGCCATGCCTACGCTCCTCCGGAGCGGCCGGCGAGCAGCCCGCGCTTCTGCAGGGCGATCGAGCGGGTGGAGTCGTCGGCGGCGAAGCGCGGCACGGTGCCCGGTTCGTCGGCCAGCCCGAAGCCGTGCTCGATGCTCCAGCTCACCCAGACCTGCGCACCCTCGCCGACGACCGGCCCGAAGACCATGTTCTGGGCGAAGACGACGATCGAGCCGAGCGTGGGGATCTCGATCGTGTACTGCGTGCTGACGCCGCTGAAGGAGACGTCGACGACGCGCCCCGGCCCGAGCACGTTGCGGTCCGGGGAGTCGGCGGGCGCCTCGGTGAGCAGCAGGAGCTTCTCGGGGCGGACGCCGATCGTCATCTCGCCGGACTCGCGGGCCGCACGGGCGGTGGGCACGACGATCCGGGCGTCGCCGGCGGCGACGGTCAGCGCGGTGCCGGTCGAGGCGACGACCTCGCCGGTGAAGAGGTTCGACTGGCCGAGGAAGTTGGCGACGAAGACCGTCCGCGGGAGCTCGTAGAGCGCCTCGGGAGCGCCCATCTGCTCGATCCGGCCCTTGTTCATCACCGCGACGGTGTCGGCCATGGTCATGGCCTCCTCCTGGTCGTGGGTGACGTGCAGGAAGGTGAGGCCGACCTCCTCCTGGATCGACTTCAGCTCGAGCTGCATCTGCCGGCGGAGCTTGAGGTCGAGCGCACCGAGGGGCTCGTCCAGGAGCAGGAGAGCGGGCCGGTTCACGATCGCCCGGGCGAGGGCGACCCGCTGCTGCTGCCCGCCGGAGAGCTGCGCCGGACGGCGCTGGGCGAGGTGGTCGAGCTCGACGAGCCGGAGCGCCTCGTGCGCCTTGCCCACCGGGTCGTCGATCCGGCGGCGCTTGAGGCCGAAGGCGACGTTCTCGAGGATCGACATGTGCGGGAACAGCGCGTAGGACTGGAAGACGGTGTTCACCGGGCGCTGGAACGTCTTGGTGGCCGTGACGTCCTTCCCGCCGATCAGGATCCGGCCCGCGCTCGGCTCCTCGAGACCGGCGACGAGCCGCAGGGTGGTCGTCTTCCCGCAGCCGGAGGGCCCCAGGAGAGCGAAGAAGGATCCCGCGGGGATCGTGAGGTCCAGCGAGTCGATGGCGGTGAAGCCCGGGTACTGCTTGCTGATCCCGACCAGTTCGAGGTCGGCGCCGCGCTCGGCGAAGGTTCCGGTGGCCATCAGATGCCCAGCAGCACTTTCTGGAACTCGGCCTGGTAGTCCTTCTCCTCGTCCGCGGTGAGCGTCCGGAAGATGTGGGACTGCGCGAGCGTGTCCTCGTCGGGGAAGATCAGCTGGTTCTCGGCCAGCTCCGGGTCGATGCTCTCCATGGCGTCCTTCGCTCCGTCGACGGGGGTGATGTAGTTGACCCAGGCGGCCACCTCGGCGGCGACCTCCGGCTCGTAGTAGTAGTTCATCAGCGCTTCGGCATTGGCCTTGCGCTGCGAGCCCATCGGCACGACGAACGTGTCGTTCCACAGGGTGCCGCCCGAGTCGGGGAGCGCGAACTCCCACTTGTCGCCGGCCTCGGTGTTGATCAGCGTGATGTCGCCCGACCAGCAGATAGCGGCGAGGGTGTCCTCGTTCTGCAGATCGTTGAGGTACGCGTTGCCCTTGATGTTGCGGATCTGGCCCTCGTCGACCTGCTTCCGGAAGACGTCGATCGCGTTCATGTACTCGTCGTCCCCCCAGGCCCCGGCGATGTCGGTGCCCTGGGCGAGCATGATCAGCCCGATCGTGTCGCGCATCTCGCTGAGCACGCCGACCCGCCCGCGCAGCGCCGGATCCCAGAGGTCGTCCACGCTGGCGAGGCCGTTGGGGAGCTTCTCCTTGTTCCAGCAGATCCCGGCGAAGCCGGCCTGGAACGGGAGCGAGCGGTGGCGCCCCGGATCGAAGTCCGGATTCGCGAGCGACGGGGTGAGATTCGCGATGTTCGGGATGTTCGCGTGGTCGAGCTCCTGGATGTAGCCGCGACGGGCCAGGCGGGAGACCATCCACTCCGTCAGGCAGACGGTGTCGGCGCCGATGTACTGGCCGAGGGCGAGCTGGTCCTTCACCTTGCCGTAGTACGAGTTGTTGTCGTCGACCGCGACGTTGTAGGTGACGGAGATCCCGGTCTGCTCCTCGAACGTCATCAGCGTCGGGTAGCCGCCGTCGTCGTCCTCGTCGAGGTAGGCGGGCCAGTTGTCCCAGACGAGACGGGGGTCTGCGGCGGAGTCGTCGACGGCGGCGGTCGGTGCGGCGCGCGAGACCGGCGCGCAGGCGGCGAGCGCCAGTGCTCCGACCCCGAGACCGAGACCGCCGAGGACGGCGCGCCGCGAGAGCATCGCCCGCCGTTCCCGCTCTCGGGAGCGCGCGACGGCGATGGCCTCGCGGAGTACGGGGTCCCTCGGGAGAGGACGGGTCATGGCTGCGGCTCCTGACTGCGTCGGTGCTCGGGCCCACCGGCGTGAACGTGGGGAAATACTGGCACAGAGCTCGGACGTCTGTCGATGAAGGACCGACGAGATCGGCCATCTGGAAACATGATCGTCACGAAATCCGCGTTCCAGACGCGTATCGACCGCGGATTCCTCCCGTTCAGCGTGCGCTCGCGTCCGGCCAGCGCGCGCGGCGGAGGCGGCCGTCCGCCTTTAGCAGGACCCGCTCTCCGACGCAGAGGGGTGCCGGCGGGAGCGGCCCCAGGACGACCCGCGCCTCGCCCGCCGGCACCTCGAGCACGACGGGGGCGCCCGCGCGGAGCCGCGCGAGGAGTCCCCTGGCGGCCGACCACTCCACGACCGTTCCGAGGATTGCGGCACCTGGCGGGGGCGGCACGTCCGCGGCCTCTCCGACGAGGACGGCCGGGATCCGAGCGTCGGCGAGCCTCGCCCGCAGCGCCTTCGCACGGTTCGTCAGGACGGCGAACGGCCGCTCTCCCGTCGGCACGACCGGCACGGCGGCACGGCGACGCGCGGGAGGCGACGGCGGCGGCGCGAAGACCTGGATCCGCTCGCCGCGCCACCACCCCCCGCCCGCCGGGAGGTCGCCGCGGTACGGCTCCCCGTGCAGCGCGAGCAGCTGGTGCTCCTGGCGGTGCGCGGCGCGCAGGAGGAGCACGTCGTCGAAGGCGTCTCGGAGCGCGGCCAGGCCGTCGGTCACCCGGCGGGCCGTGACGACGATCGGCGCGCCGTCGGAGCGGAGCGCGGTCTGCAGGGCGTCGAGCAGCCGACGGCGCTCGTCGTCGCCGCAGCGGCGGAGCAGGAGATCGAGGTCGTCGAGCAGAAGCAGACCGCCCGGCCCTTCGTCGGCGACGACCGCGTCCCAGGCCTCCTCCGCGTCGAGCGGGCCGACGATGCGGGCTCCCTCGAGCTGCGCCGCGAGCGTCCGGAGCACGCCGCTCCTGCCCGAGCCCGCCGCGCCGAGGACGAGGATCGAGCGGCGATCGAGGTGGACGACGTCCTGCCGCTGCTCGGCGGGGCGGTCCACGAGCCCGAGCGCGACGCGACCCGGTCGCCCACGCTCCGGCAGCGGGATCCGGGCCGGCAGCGGATCGAGCCAGGGCCGGTGGACGGAGGCGTCCCGGCCGCCCCTGCGGAGCACCGTGGCGATGTCGTCCTCCCCCGCGAGAGCCGCCTGGACGACTCTCCCCTGACCGCCGATCGAGACGACGCACCGGCCGGCCGCTCGGTGCGGGATCCGGGCGGCGGCGTCCGAGCCGATCAGCGCTCGCGAGTCGGCCGCATCGTGCACCCGGAGCGCGATCCTCAGGCCGCAGTTCGCCGCGACCGCGTCGCGGACGACGCCGACGGGCCGCTGCGTGCAGAGCACGAGGTGGAGGCCGAGCGAGCGCCCGCGCGCGGCGATGTCGGCGAAGGTGCGGTGCAGCTCCGGAGCGCGCTCGAGCACGACCGCGCACTCGTCGACGAGGATCACCAGGCGCGCGAGCAGCCCGGGCGGCAGCCGGGCGATGTCGGGGACTCCGTGCTCGGCGAGCACCACCTCGCGCCGGCGCAGCTCGGCCCCGATGCTGGCGAAGGCGCGGACCGCTCCCTCGGGATCGAGATCGGTGATCATGCCCGTGACGTGCGGAAGCCGCCGGAGTGCCCCGAACCCCGCGCCGCCCTTGAAGTCCGCGAGCAGGAACGTCACGGCGGTGGGCGGGTACCGAGCCGCCAGCGCCACCACCCAGGCGATCAGGAGCTCGCTCTTGCCGCTCCCCGTCGTCCCGCCGATGACGGCGTGCGGTCCGTCGCGGACCAGATCGATCTCGACCGGGCCGTCCGCGGCCTTCCCGAGCAGCACCGGAAGGCCTCCGCCGCCGCCGAGCCGAGCCGGCTCGCCGAGCTCGGAGAGCAGGACGGTGTCCGGCAGCTCCTCCGCTCCCGGGCCGTGGGCCGCGGCGAGGGACTCGGCGTAGCCGCGCGCCTGCTCGACCGAGACGTAGTCGGCGACCAGCGGCTCCAGCACGCCGGCTCCGGCCCGGCCGACCACACTCGCGGCACCCGCGCCGCCGACCTGCACGATGCAGCGGCACCGCTTCGGCAGCTCGTCCGCGCTGCCGGCCAGCGCGACGACCGCGTCGGCATCGCTCACTCCGTCCCCCTGCAGAACGGCGAGGCCCAGCGGCGCCGTGACCGCGCGGACGTGCGGCAGGGCGCGGAGGCAGTTCCACCCGGCTCCGCTCGGCAGCTCGATCCGGAGGGAGTCCGGTGCCACGAGCTCGGCCACCTGCACCAGGAGCCCGCGCACCAGCGCCCGGGCGAGGACCGGCGGTCCGACGACGCCGATCCCCGAGGAGAGCGCCGCCGGCAGCGGAGCCCCGCCGTCCGTGGAGTCCTCCCCCGCTGCCGGTCTCTGCCCGAGCACGATCTCCAGCCCCGCGGCGGCGCGCCGCCAGCGGGCGTCCACCGGCACCCGGTGCTCGAGGACGTCGAGCGGACGGGGCGACGCGCGGCGCAGTGCGTCGAGCTCCTCCGCACGCGCCAGCGCCGTTGCGGCCGTGTAGGCGGTGAGCTCCCGCGCGTAGCGCTCGCCCTCTCGACGCGCGGTCCGGCGGCGGAGACGGCGCGAGTCGAGGAAGGACGCGACCGCGACGACCGGCCCGAGCGCGGCGAGAGCCAGCGTGTACGGCGACGATGTCAGCGCGTACAGCACGAGCGACGTCAGCACCGGGGCCAGCGCCGCGATCCACGGAAAGGACGGGCGCGGCGGCACGGCCGGCGGCGTCGGCGGCAGGAGCCTCGCTCCGGGGCGCTGGATCGTCATGCGACCAGCGAAGCGGACGCCCGGGCCGCGTGGCGGGTCAGCGCGTGATCGGTGGACGGTTCGACGCTGTGGAGGAGCCCTCGACCCGCTCGACCGCCATCTCGACGGACGACAGCAGCAGCCGACTGCCGATCTTCGCGCGATAGCGGCGGCCCGCCTCGAGCGGGAGCGGAGCCTGCGTGGGGGCGACCAGCACGGAGCCGTTCGCCGACCAGCGGTCGCTGACCCACAGCCCGCCCTCGTCGAAGCCGAACTCGAGGTGCGTCTTGGACAGCGAGCGAGACGGGTCGGGTACGGCGAGGATGTGCCGGAAGGTCTCGCCCGGATCCGGCAGCGGCTGGCGGCCGATGAGTCCGTTGCCGGTGACGATGGCGTGCTGGCCGGACGCGAAGATCAGCCGCACGAGCCCCTGGCTCGGCGGCGCCATCGGCGCCCCGGGCGCGGGCCGACGGTGCCGGCCCGGGGCGAGGCCCGGCAGCCAGGCGCGGCGCGCGGGATCGAGGACGGTGGTGTCCCCGGAGGAGGCGGGGCGGGAGGCGCCGGGAGTCGCGTGCGAGGCCACCGAGGTGCCGCACTCTCCGCAGAGGATCGCCCCGGGAGCGAGGGTGGAGCCACACGTGCTGCAGATCACCGAGACCACCCCTCCTCCGTCCATGGTACCCGGGGCCCCGCCGCGGCTCCCGGGTGCTCGCTCAGTCGCCGTCGCCGGTGACGGCGAGCACGTCGACGACGATGACCGTCACGTTGTCGCGTCCGCCGTTGCCGAGCGCCGCCTCGACCAGCTCGTCCGCCGCCTCCTGCGCGGTTCCCGCGGTCGAGAGCACGTGCTCGAGACCCGCGTCGGTGAGCTCCTTCGTCAGCCCGTCGGAGCAGACCAGCAGCCGCGACGGGGCGATCACGGGGACCAGGCGGTAGTCCGGGACGGGCGGCTCGTGGAAGCCGACCGCCCGGGTGATCACGTTGCTGTGCGGATGCACGTCCGCCTCGTCCCGGGTGATCAGCCCGGCGTCCACGAGCTCCTGGACGATCGAGTGGTCGACCGTCAGCTGGACCAGCGCCCCCTGGACGCAGAGGTAGACGCGCGAGTCGCCGATGTTGAAGACGGACCAGTAGGGCTCGCCGCCCACGACCGTCAGCGCGGCGCCGGTCACGGTGGTGCCGGTGCCGCCGTCGGCGGTCTGCGACTGCCGGGCGATGTCGTCGACGGCCTCGCGGAGCGCGCGGTCGATCTCCTCCGCTCCGACGGTGGCACCGGTCGCGGCGAGCGAGAGCCGGGACACGACGGCGTCGCTGGCCACCTCCCCGGCCGCATGACCGCCCATCCCGTCGGCGACGGCGAAGATCGGTGTCTTCGCGAGGTAGCTGTCCTCGTTGGCGCTGCGCACGAGGCCCACCTCGGTGCGCGCCGCCCAGCCGAGCGTGACCACTGCGGAGGGCGTGTCCGAGGACCAGGCCGAGACGGGGACGGTCACCGACGCTCGGCTGCGGCCGATCTGCGTCATCGCGTCTCCTCGCCTCCGCCGGCTCCGCGCGTGCGGGGCCGATCCCTCCGATGCTATCGGCTGCGCGAGGACCGCAGACGCCCGCTCGGCGGCCACCTCGATGGCCGCTCACGGACGCTCCGCTGCGCCTGGCCCGCCGGAGGAGAGCGCTTGCAGCACGGCGCATTCCGTCATCGCCGGGGCCTCCCGGATGCGGATTCACTTGCCGGAGCCCGCCGGGGCTGCGAGGATCATCGCATGAGCCCCTCCCGCCCTCCTGCACAGCGCCCGCTCCAGCTCGACGACGTCTCCAAGGCGATCATCGAGCAGCTGCAGGCCGACGGCCGGCGCTCGTACGCGGAGATCGGCAAGGCGGTCGGGCTGAGCGAGGCGGCGGTCCGGCAGCGGGTGCAGAAGCTGACCGAGTCGGGCGTGATGCAGATCGTCGCCGTGACGGACCCGATGCAGCTCGGCTTCTACCGGCAGGCGATGATCGGGGTCCGCGTGACGGGCGACACCCGGGTCGTCGCGGACAGCCTCGCGGCGATCCCGGCCGTCGACTACGTCGTGCTGACGGCGGGCACCTTCGACATCCTCGCCGAGGTCGTCTGCGAGAACGACGACGACCTGATCGCCCTGCTCAACCAGGAGATCCGCTCGCTCCCGGGGGTCCTCTCCACCGAGACCTTCGTCTATCTGAAACTCCACAAGCAGTTCTACAACTGGGGAACGCGGTAACCGATGACCACAGAGACAGCATTCTCGAGCCAGGGCCTCGCGTCCGGCGATCCGGTGAAGGGCGAGGACGCCCCGGCCGGATTCGACGACGCGGCGCTGCAGAAGAAGGCCAAGGACCACCTCTGGATGCACTTCACCCGGCAGTCGGTGATGGACTCCGGCGCCGGAGTGCCCATCATCACCCGCGGCGAGGGCCACCACATCTGGGACAGCACGGGCCGGAAGTACTTCGACGGGCTCTCCGGGCTCTTCGTCGTCAACGCGGGCCACGGCCGACGGCGGCTCGCGGAGGCGGCCGCCAAGCAGGCGTCCGAGCTCTCGTTCTTCCCGCTCTGGTCGTACGCCACGCCGTCGGCGATCGAGCTCGCCGACCGCCTCGCCGATCACGCCCCGGGCGACCTCAACCGCGTGTTCTTCTCCACCGGCGGCGGCGAGGCCGTCGAGACGGCCTTCAAGCTGGCCAAGCACTTCTGGAAGCTGCAGGGCAAGCCGGGCAAGCACAAGGTGATCTCGCGCTCCGTGGCCTACCACGGCACCCCGCAGGGCGCACTGGCGATCACCGGCATCCCGGCGATGAAGTCGATGTTCGAGCCGCTCGTCCCCGGCGGCTTCCGCGTGCCGAACACCAACTTCTACCGCGCGCCGCAGCACGGCGACGACCTGGAGGCCTTCGGCGTCTGGGCGGCGGACCGCATCGAGGAGATGATCGAGTTCGAGGGTCCCGAGACGGTCGCCGCCGTCTTCCTCGAGCCGGTGCAGAACTCGGGCGGCTGCTTCCCCCCGCCGCCCGGCTACTTCCAGCGGGTGCGCGAGATCTGCGACCGGCACGACGTGCTCCTCGTCTCGGACGAGGTGATCTGCGCCTTCGGCCGGATCGGGCACATGTTCGCCTGCGACGAGTACGGCTACGTGCCGGACATGATCACCTGTGCGAAGGGTATGACCAGCGGGTACTCCCCCATCGGCGCGACCATCGTCAGCGACCGCATCTACGAGCCCTTCCGGCACGGCGAGGTCTCCTTCCCGCACGGCTACACCTTCGGCGGTCACCCCGTCTCGGCAGCGGTCGCGCTGGAGAACCTCGACATCTTCGAGGAGGAGAAGCTCAACGAGAACGTCCGCGAGAACTCGCCGCTGTTCCGCTCGACCCTCGAGAAGCTGCTCGACCTGCCCATCGTCGGCGACGTCCGCGGTGCGGGCTACTTCTTCGGGATCGAGCTGGTCAAGGACAAGACGACCAAGGAGACCTTCGATGCGGAGGAGTCCGAGCGCCTGCTCCGCGGCTTCCTCTCGAAGGCGCTGTTCGACGCCGGACTGTACTGCCGGGCGGACGACCGCGGCGACCCCGTCGTCCAGCTCGCCCCGCCCCTCACGATCGGACCGAAGGAGTTCGACGAGATCGAGCAGATCCTTCGCTCGGTCCTGACCGAGGCCTGGGCCCGCCTCTGAGCCCCGCGCGCGCCGCCGATCGATCCGTCGGCGCGCACAGGCTCCCTTCACGCGGCGCGATTCCCCTCGACGGCCGACGGCCATCGCTCACCACGGTCGAGGGCTGCGACGAGGAGCCGCGAGTGGTGATCGTGCGGGTCGAGGCGGACCGCTTCGCGCGCCAGGATCATCGCCGAGGGAGCGAGCCCCGACCACCAGTGCAGAGTCGCGAGCAGGACGAGCAGCGGACTCCGCTCGGTCGCCGGGGCCGTGGCCGCCGCCCGGGCGACGAGCTCGAGCACGGAGGTCTCCGCGACGCGGTCGGGACGAGCGAGAAGGCCGAGCACCCGCTCTCGCCATTCGCTCCGCTGCGCGCAGACGATGAGCACGGCGAGGGCGTGGCTCCGCGGTTGCCAGGGGCGTCCCGACGCCGCGCGCAGCAGGAGCGACTCGGCATCGACGGCGAGGGCCTCGGGGAGACGAGCGCGCGGGTGCCGGTCGAGGAGGGCGTCGACCTCCGCCGCGACCGCCAGCGCCTCCCCTCGGCCGATGTCGGGCAGGAGACGGCCGGCGGTGACGTCCCGGGCGGTCGCGACGGTTGGAGGGACACTGCTGAGCGGCACCGGTCGGAGTGAACCGCTGGGGACGAGCACCTCGACGGGGAGTCCGATGCCGTGAGCCCGGCTGCTCAGCGCGTCGACGAGAGCGACCGCGGACGGAGTGCGTCCGCGGCGGGAGTAGAGGACGATCACCAGGCGCTCGACGCGTCCGAAGCGCCCGAGCGCCCCGATCCAGGCCTGAGCGGTTCGTGCGGGATCACCGACGGCGAGGTCGAAGCGGAGCGCTCCCGTGGGCGTCCCGTCCCGCATCGGGACGAGCACCATGCTCTCCTGCGGCGGGTGGCCGACGAGGCGCGGGATCGCCGCGAGCACGGCGCTGGGATCGAGGGTGCGGACCGGAAGCGATGCAGTGGATGTCATGCGGCAACGGTGGCGGCCGCGGCGGCGCTCCGGAGCGCGATCCGGAGCGGTCGGAAGACAGATCGCCGGATCGCCGCTTGTGGAGGAGGCCGACGCCTGCGCACCCGCTGGTCGAGCACCCCTGCAGGGGCGCACCGGTCCCGGCGTCGCTCGGCGGGTGGCTCTCGAGACGCCCTCTGCGCGGGCTGCTCGATCAGCACGAGTCCTCCCCAGGCCGGCGAGCTGCGCAGCCGTCCACCGATGTCCGATTCCCGCCGGTCGCCCTCGCGCACCGCGGATACTCTCGTGGCATGAGAACGACTCCCCTGCACGTGCGCCGCACCGTCAGCCCCCTCGGCCGGATCGAGGTCGGCAGCGACGGAGAGTCGATCGTCTCCCTCGCGATCGAGAACGGCGGAACGCTCCCGCACGACCACCTGCCCGTCGGCTCCCTCCCCGTCCTGGACGCCGCCGTCGACCAGCTCGACGCCTACTTCGCCGGCGAGCGGCGCACCTTCGACCTCCCGCTCCTCCTGCGCGGGACTCCGTTCCAGCTCGAGATCTGGGGAGCGCTGCAGGGCATCGGCTTCGGCGAGATCACCTCCTACGGCGCTCTGGGGCAGGCGACGGGCCGGCTCCGCTCCGGGCGCCCCATCGGCGGAGCGGTCGGCGCGAACCCGATCCCCCTCTTCGTCGGCTGCCACCGGGTGCTCGCCGGCGACGGCCGGATCACGGGCTTCAGCGCCGGGGAGGGGATCGCCACCAAGGCCTGGCTGCTCGATCACGAGGGGATCCCCCACCGATGACCGCCGACGACGGGCTGATCACCGGCGCCGACGGCACCGTCCGCTGCGCCTGGAGCGGCGACGACGTCGAGTACCGCCGCTATCACGACGAGGAGTGGGGCGTGCCTCTGCACGGCGATCGCCCGCTCTTCGAGAAGATCTGCCTCGAGGGCTTCCAGGCAGGACTCTCCTGGATCACGATCCTCCGCAAGCGGCCGCGGTTCCGCGAGCTCTTCCACGGCTTCGACCTCGACGCCGTGGCGGCGATGGGCGCGGACGACGTCGACCGCCTGATGGACGACGCCGGCATCATCCGCAGCCGCCCCAAGATCCTCGCGACCATCGGCAACGCGCAAGCGGCCCTCGCACTGCGCGAGCGCGACGGTGAGGGCGCACTGGACCGCCTGGTCTGGTCGTTCGAGGAGGACGTGCCCGCCGGTCGCGTCGTCCGCCCCGGCGACGTCCCCGCGTCGACTCCGGCCTCTCTCGCGCTCTCGAAGGCCCTGCGGAAGGCCGGCTTCCGCTTCGTCGGTCCGACGACGATGTACGCCCTGCTCCAGTCCTCCGGCGTGGTCGACGACCACCTCACGGGCTGCTTCCGCGCCCGCTCCTGAGCCTCAGACCGAGGGCACGACGAGATCGAGCTCGCCGCTGCCGGCGTTCGGAGCGAGCTCGAAACCCCGGCCCGCCGCCCAGCGCGCGAGCTCCTCGAGCGACGAGGTCTCGACGCCGTCCTCCGCCAGCGCGCGGACGAAGCGACCCTTGCCCTGCTTGTTGAAGTGATTGAGGTTCCGCAGCTGCCCCGACGCGTCGCGGGACCGCACCCGGACGAAGAAGCGCCCCTCCCCCGGCTGCAGCGGCCCGAGCGCGGCGTACGACTCGCTCCGCAGATCGAGGACGAGGCCCTCGAGGGCCGACAGCTCGCGACCCGCCTCGGCCGCCCACCAGCGCTTCAACGGCAGGCCCGGGATCCGCGAGTCGTGCGACAGCCGGTAGGCGGGGATGCCGTCGAGCCCGCGGACCGGCCCCCAGAGCGCCGACTGCACCACGACGACCCGGCCGAGGACGTCCCTCGACCCGGCCGGGAGCGAGGCCGCGTCGAGCGCGTCGAACAGCACGCCGTCGAAGCGATCCACCGCGGGCATCGCCGGTGCGGTCGGCAGAGCGGCATTGCGCTCGATCTCGCCGAGCTGCCGCGGACCGAGCTTCAGCGCCCGCGCGGAGGCCTCCCGATCACCCGCGAGTGAGATCAGCGCGTCGCGCAGGGCGAGACGTCGCTCGATCAGGCCCGGGAAGGACAGCTCCTCGACCCGGAACGCGGCGGAGCCGCCGTCGCGCTTCGTCTCGGACGGGGGAAGCAGGACGTGCACGGGTCTCCTCGGGAAGGACGGCGCGCCCGGAGGCACGCGAGTGACGCGCGGCGCCGCTGCACCGCGCACGACGGAGGGGCCGGGCGATCGCGATGATCACCCGGCCCCTCCGGTCGCCGCTCGAGGCGGCGGGTCGTCAGACCAGCGCGGCCTCGCGGGCAACGACGGTGACGACGTCGTTCTCGACGGACAGGAAGCCGTCGTCCGCCTGGGCGGTGATCCGGCTGCCGTCGGCGGCCGTGACGCGCACCTCGCCCGAGGCGAGGATCGCGAGCATCGGCTCGTGACCGACCAGGATGCCGATCTCGCCCTCGACCGTGCGAGCGGAGATCTGCTTCGCCTCGCCCGACCAGACCTCCGCGTTGGCGGAGACGACGCTGACCTTCAGGGTCCCGGCCATGATCAGCCGTTCTCCTTCTGGATCTGAGCCCACTTCTCCTCGACGTCCGTGATCGGGCCGACGTTGAAGAACGCCTGCTCGGCCACGTGGTCGAACTCGCCGCGGGCGATCGCGTCGAACGACTCGATGGTGTCCTTCAGCGGAACGGTCGAGCCCTCGACACCGGTGAACTTCTTCGCCATGTAGGTGTTCTGCGAGAGGAACTGCTGGATCCGGCGCGCACGCGACACCGTGATCTTGTCCTCCTCCGAGAGCTCGTCGACACCGAGGATGGCGATGATCTCCTGGAGCTCCTTGTTCTTCTGCAGGATCTGCTTGACGTTCGTGGCCACGCGGTAGTGGTCGGCACCCAGGTAGCGGGGGTCGAGGATGCGCGACGTCGAGGTCAGCGGGTCGACGGCCGGATAGAGGCCCTTCGACGCGATCTCACGGGAGAGCTCGGTCGTCGCGTCGAGGTGCGCGAACGTGGTGGCCGGCGCCGGGTCGGTGTAGTCGTCGGCGGGGACGTAGATCGCCTGCAGCGAGGTGATCGAGTGTCCGCGCGTCGAGGTGATGCGCTCCTGGAGCACACCCATCTCGTCGGCGAGGTTCGGCTGGTAGCCCACCGCGGAGGGCATGCGGCCCAGCAGGGTCGACACCTCCGAGCCGGCCTGCGTGAAGCGGAAGATGTTGTCGATGAAGAGCAGCACGTCCTGCTTCTGCACGTCGCGGAAGTACTCCGCCATCGTCAGCGCGGAGAGCGCGACGCGGAGACGGGTTCCCGGCGGCTCGTCCATCTGGCCGAAGACGAGGGCGGTCTTGTCGAAGACGCCCGCCTCCTCCATCTCGGCGATGAGGTCGTTGCCCTCGCGGGTGCGCTCGCCGACGCCGGCGAACACGGACACTCCACCGTGGTCCTGCGCGACGCGCTGGATCATCTCCTGGATGAGGACGGTCTTGCCGACGCCCGCTCCGCCGAAGAGGCCGATCTTGCCGCCCTGGACGTACGGCGTGAGGAGGTCGATGACCTTGATGCCGGTCTCGAAGAGCTCGGTCTTCGACTCCAGCTGGTCGAACGCCGGGGGCTTGCGGTGGATGGGCCAGCGCTCGGTGATCTCGAACGCCTGGCCGTTGATCGTGCCGTCGGCGTCAGCGTTGAGCACCTCGCCGATCACGTTGAAGACCTTGCCCTTGGTCACGTCGCCGACCGGGACCGAGATCGGCAGGCCGGTGTCGTGGACCTCCTGGCCGCGGACGAGTCCGTCGGTCGGGTTGAGCGAGATGGCGCGGACGAGGTCGTCGCCCAGGTGCTGCGCGACCTCGAAGGTCAGCTTGGACGAGACGCCCTCGACCTCGACGTGCGTGTACAGCGCGTTGTAGACCTCGGGGATCGCGTCGTGGGGGAACTCGATGTCAACGACGGGGCCGGTGACGCGGGCGATACGGCCGACGGCCCCGCCCGGAGTCCCGGTCGCCGCCTCAGGTGCGGTCAGTGTCATTGCTTCTTCCTTCTGTGGTCTCACCGCACCCGGAGGGCGGAGGCTTCGTGTCGGGGAGGTGCGCCGTCTACTTCGAGGACGACAGGGCGTCGGCGCCGCCGACGATCTCGGCGATCTGCTGCGTGATCTCGGTCTGGCGCGCGTTGTTGGCGAGCCGGGTGTACGTCTTGATGAGGGTGTCCGCGTTGTCGCTGGCCGACTTCATCGCCTTCTGGCGCGCCGCGTGCTCGGACGCCGCCGACTGCAGCATCGCGTTGAAGATGCGGCTCTCGACGTAGACCGGCAGGAGGCGGTCGAGCACCGTCTCGGGGTCGGGCTCGAACTCGTAGAGCGGGTACAGATCGGTGTTCTGATCCTCAGCGCCCTCGACGACCTCGAGCGGCAGGAGACGGACGACCGTCGGCTGCTGCGTGACCATGCTGACGAAGCGGTTGTAGACGAGGTGGATCTCATCCACTCCGCCCTCTTCGTCGTCGAGGTTGTACGAGTCGACGACCGCGTCCGCGATCTCCTTCGCGGTCTCGAACACCGGCTGGTCGGTGCCGCCCGTCCAGATGCGGACGCTCGGGCGCCGGCGGAACGAGAAGTACGCGTTCGCCTTGCGGCCGACCAGGTAGAAGACGACCTCCTTGCCCTCGCTGCGCAGCAGCGAGGCCAGCTCCTCGGCCTCCTTGAGCACGCTCGAGGAGAACGCGCCCGCGAGGCCGCGGTCGGAGGTGAAGATCACGATCGCGGCCGTGTCGAGCTTCTCGCGCTCGGTCGTGAGCGGGTGCTCGACGTT
Source organism: Rathayibacter sp. VKM Ac-2835 (assembly GCF_013266705.1). NCBI lineage: Bacteria > Bacillati > Actinomycetota > Actinomycetes > Micrococcales > Microbacteriaceae > Rathayibacter > Rathayibacter sp. VKM Ac-2835. The sequence continues at coordinate 541,778 of NZ_JABSNQ010000001.1, forward strand.
CGAGTAGGTCGCGACGGCCGACACGGCGCGCGTGATGGCGTTCGAGTACGGAGCCGCGGCGGCGACGCGGTTCTGCGCCTTCTGGATGCGCGAGGCCGAGATCAGCTCCATGGCGCGGGTGATCTTCTTGGTCGTCTGGGCCGAACGGATCTTCGACCGGTAGACCCGGAGTTGCGCTCCCATGTGTCTCCTGTAGTCCTTCTCTGAATCGTCGAGGGGTCGCTGTTAGCGACGGCCCTTGACGATCTTCTCCTGGCCGACCTCGTCCGCCGAGATCGCCTTGTGCTCCTCGCGCCCGACCGAGGCGAGCGGCTTGCCCTCACCGGTCTGGAACTCGAGCTTGAAGCCGTCGACGGCACGGTGCAGCTCGGCGACCGTGTCGTCGGAGAGCACGTTGGTGTCGCGCAGCGTGGAGAGGACCTGCGTGTTGCGGCCCAGGTAGTCGAGCAGCTCGCGCTCGAAGCGCAGCACGTCGGGGACGGGCACCTCGTCGAGCTTGCCGTTCGTTCCGGCCCAGATCGAGACGACCTGCTCCTCGACGGGGTACGGCGAGTACTGCGGCTGCTTGAGCAGCTCGGTCAGGCGGGCGCCGCGGGCGAGCTGGCGGCGCGAGGCGGCGTCCAGGTCGGAGGCGAACATCGCGAAGGCCTCGAGCGAGCGGTACTGCGCCAGCTCGAGCTTCAGCGTTCCGGAGACCTTCTTGATCGACTTGACCTGGGCGTCACCGCCGACTCGCGAGACCGAGATGCCCACGTCGACCGCCGGACGCTGATTGGCGTTGAAGAGGTCGGACTGGAGGAAGATCTGGCCGTCGGTGATCGAGATCACGTTGGTCGGAATGTACGCCGAGACATCGTTGGCCTTGGTCTCGATGATCGGGAGGCCCGTCATCGAGCCGGCGCCGAGCTCGTCGGACAGCTTCGCGCAGCGCTCCAGCAGACGGGAGTGCAGGTAGAACACGTCGCCGGGGTAGGCCTCGCGTCCCGGCGGGCGGCGCAGCAGGAGCGACACGGCGCGGTAGGCCTCGGCCTGCTTCGACAGGTCGTCGAAGATGATCAGGACGTGCTTGCCGCCGTACATCCAGTGCTGGCCGATGGCCGAGCCGGTGTAGGGGGCGAGGTACTTGAAGCCGGCGGGGTCCGACGCGGGGGACGCGACGATCGTCGTGTACTCCATCGCTCCGGCGTCCTCGAGCGCGCCCTTCACCGAGGCGATGGTGGAGCCCTTCTGGCCGATCGCGACGTAGATGCAGCGGACCTGCTTGTTCGTGTCGCCCGACTCCCAGTTGGCCTTCTGGTTGATGATCGTGTCGATCGCGATCGCGGTCTTGCCGGTCTGGCGGTCGCCGATGATGAGCTGGCGCTGGCCTCGGCCGACCGGGATCATCGCGTCGATCGCCTTGATGCCGGTCTGCAGCGGCTCGTGGACCGACTTGCGCGACATGACGCCGGGGGCCTGGAGCTCGAGGGCGCGGCGGCCCTCGGAGGCGATGTCGCCGAGACCGTCGATGGGGTTGCCGAGCGGGTCGACGACGCGGCCGAGGTAGCCGTCGCCGACGGGGACGGAGAGGACCTCGCCGGTGCGGGTGACCTCCATGCCCTCCTCGATGCCGGAGAACTCGCCGAGGACGACGACGCCGATCTCGTTCTCGTCGAGGTTCTGGGCGAGGCCCAGGACGCCGTTGGAGAAGCGGATCAGCTCGTTCGCCATGACGCCGGGGAGTCCCTCGACGTGGGCGATGCCGTCGGCGGCGTCGATGACGTAGCCGACCTCGGTGGTGGACGCCTTGCCCGGCTCGTACGACGAGACGAAGTCCTTCAGCGCGTCGCGGATCTCATCCGGGCTGATGGTGATATCTGCCATGGGAATTCCTATTCGTTGGGTCCGTGCGAGCCGAAGCGGTCGTCGGGGCCTGACCTGGGTGGTGCGGAGGTCGGAGGCGGCGCGAGCCGCTCCCTGAGGATACGTGCGTCCGTCAGGACGCGAGCTGGAGCTTCAGGTCGGACAGCCGCGCCGAGACGGTGCCGTCGATGACCTCGTCGCCGACGTTCAATCGCATGCCGCCCAGGAGGGAGGGATCGACCAGCACGTTGACGGAGACCGGGCGGCCGTACTGGCGCGTGAGCGCCGAGCGGAGCCGGTCGAGCTGCTCGGGGTGCAGCGGAGCCGCGACCGAGACCGTGGCGATGGTGAAGCCGCCCTGGTCGGCGACGACGCCCGCTGCGAAGCGGACGAGCTCGGGGACGCGGCGACCGCGCGGGTGCGCGATCAGCTGCCGGAGGATGGCGAGCGTCTCCGCCGACGCCTTGCCCTCGAGGAGGCGCTGGATGAGCGACACCTTCGAGTCGGCGGCGGCGAGCTTGCTGCCGAGCGCCAGCTCGAGGCCGGCGTCGGACGAGACGACCGCGCCGAACATCTGCAGCTCGCGCTCGATCGAGACGCCCTCGGGTGCGGAGGACGCGATCGCGCGGACCCCCACCTCCTCGATCCCGGCGACCAGGTCGCTCGGGCTCGACCAGCGGTGGCCGGCGATGACGGTGAGCAGGCGCTTGGCAGCCACGTCGAAGGGGGCGAACACGCGGGCCACGAGGGCACGCTTGCTCGCCGCCTCCACGCTCGGGTCCGAGAGGGCCGAGCGGAGCTGCGCCTGGGAGTCGATGACCCGGGCCGCTTCGAAGAGCTGCTGAGCCGCCTCGAGCGGGACATGACCGCCGAAGGCGGACAGCTCCGCCTTCGCGGCGGTCAGAGCCTGTCGTGACGCACTGCCCATCAGCTGTTCGCCTTCTCCGAGGCCTCGAGGTCGGCGAGGAAGCGGTCCACGATCGCGGACGCCTTCGCGTCGTCGTTGAGGCTCTCGCCGATGACGCCGGAGGCGAGATCGATGGCGAGGGTTCCGACTTCGGAGCGCAGGGCGACGACGGCGGCCTGACGGTCCGCCTCGATCTGGGCGTGCGCGTTGTGGAGGATGCGCTCGGCCTCGGCCTGCGCCTGCTCCTTCTTCGCCGCCACGATCGCGTTGCCGTCGGCGTTCGCCTTCTCGCGGATCACTCCGGCCTCGGCGCGGGCCTCGGCCAGCTGAGCGGTGTACTTCTCGAGCGCGATCTCAGCCTGTCGCTGGGCCTCGTCGGCCTTCGCGATGTTCCCCTCGATGGCGGCGGAGCGCGCGTCGAGCATCGTCTGGATGCGCGGCAGGACCAGCCTCCAGAAGAAGAACAGCAGGATGAGGAAGATCACCCCCGACCAGAAGAAGTCGTAGAACTCCGGGATCAGAATGACCGCGGGGACGTCACCTTCTTCCGCAGCGATGTTCACAGCGGTGCTGAACACGACTACGCCGCGAAGATGAAGTAGGTGGCGAGACCGATGAGCGCGAGCACCTCGGTGAACGCGATGCCGAGGAACATCGTGGTCTGGAGGCGGCCGGCCATCTCGGGCTGGCGCGCCATGGCCTCGACGGTCTTGCCCGCGACGATGCCGACACCGATGCCGGGGCCGATCGCTGCGAGGCCGTAACCGACCGTCGCGATGTTGCCGGTGAGTTCGGCGAGAACGGTGACTGAGTCCACGAGTGGGTCCTTTCAGTGGGGTGATCGTGTGAACGGGCGGGAGCCCGTGAGTAGTGGGGTCAGTGCTCCTCGGCGACGGCCAACTGGATGTAGACCGCAGCGAGGAGGGTGAAGATGTAGGCCTGCAGCACCGCGACCAGCAGCTCGAAGAGCGTGAAGGCGCCGCCGAAGGCGAAGGTCACGACACCGAAGAGCTTGAAGCCCGGGTCGATCTGCGAGCTGAAGAGGAAGAACTGCGTGGCCGAGAAGCACAGCACCAGGAGGAGGTGCCCGACGATCATGTTCATCACGAGCCGCAGGGCGAGCGAGAGCGGACGGATGATGAACGTCTGCAGCAGCTCGATGGGCGTGAGGATGAAGTAGATCAGGAACGGGGCTCCGGGCGGGAACAGGGCGTTCTTGAAGAAGCCCATCCCCCGGTCCTTGATGCCGGCGTAGATGAAGGTGACGTAGGCCACCAGACCGAGGAAGAGCGGCATGCCCACGACCGACGTTCCCGCGATGTTCAGGAACGGCACGATGCCGGTGAGGTTCATCGCGATGATCGCGAAGAAGATCGTCACCAGGATCGGCAGGAAGCGGCGCGCGTCCTTCTCGCCGAGGATGTCCTTGGCGATCGTCACGCGGACGAAGTCGAAGGCCATCTCGACGACGCTCTGGAAGCGTCCCGGGACGATGCGCATCTTGCGCGTCCCGAGGTAGAAGAACAGCATCAGTGCGATGACCGCGATGAAGCGGACCAGCATGACGCGGTTGATCTCGAAAGGGGTTCCCTCGAAGAGGAAACCGGGCGGGAAGAACTCGGAGATCGACGGGGTGTGGAAGTCACTCTCACCGGTCGAGGACGAGACCAACAGGGTCACAGCGTTAGCAAACAGCGCTAGCTCCTGGAATTCGGGGCGTGGCACGTGGCAGACGGACGACGTGAATCGTTCGGACACAACGCTCTCGCGACGACGAAAGGTGGGGTATTCCGCTCGGACGGCGTTCGCACTCGGCGGTCGACATCAACGATGAGACGACCTGAGGACGGGCACACGTCGCCTGCGGGGATTGGACCCTACTGTAGCAACAGAACGGCCTGAGAGCCGAATCGTGATCCTCTCAGACGGCGCTCGGCCGGTGCTCATCGGGCGATGTCGCTGACGTTCGCCATGCGCGAGCGCGAGACGACGAGGACGTCGATCACCAAGGAGCCGAGGACCGCCGCGATGATCGTCACGAACATCGCCGTGCTGTTCAGCCAGGGCTGGTCGCGCAGCACGAGCGCCGCGATCACGAACAGGACGAACTTGGCCAGCCAGGTGCCGAGCACCACGGCGAAGAAGCCGCCGATGTCCATCCGGTTGGCGACGAGGATGCTGGCGGCCGTGAGCGCCACCATGACGCCGCCGACGACGGCGCCGATCAGGGCGCCGATCGCGCCCTCGCCGCCGGCCGCGAGGAAGCCGATCAGCGTGCCGACGACGGCGAGGACGAGGACGAAGACACCGCCGATCGCGAGCGTGCGCCGGAGGACGGGCACCGAGGCGGGCTGGGGGCGGGGGGTGGCCGGGGAGGCTCCGGTCATGATGCTTCTTTCCGCGCCGGGTGCGGCGCTGTCGTGTCGCGACCGAGCGGGAGCCCGATCGGCGGACGGCGCGTGTCGGTCTCGGACGCGCGGTCGAGGGGATCGAGGACGGGGGACGCCTCCGCCGACTGCGCCGCGGCCTCGAGCCGCTTGCGGCGGCTGAGCGGGAGGAGCGTGACGACGGTGCAGACCAGGAGCCCGACGGCGAGGAAGGCCAGCGGCACCCAGAGCACGTCGACGACGAACATCAGCAGGCAGCTGAAGGCGACGACCGCCGTCCAGGCGTAGAAGATCAGCACGGCGTGCAGGTGCGAGTGCCCCATGTCGAGCAGCCGGTGGTGCAGGTGCTTGCGGTCGGCGCTGAACGGCGACTTGCCGGCCCGCAGCCGTCGGATCACCGCGAGGCCGAAGTCCATCAGCGGGACGACCAGGATCGCGAACGGCAGGATGATCGGGATGAACGCGGGCAGTAGCTCCTTCGCCGCCAGCTGCGAGGGGTCGATCTGGCCCGTGACCGCGATCGCCGAGGTCGCCATCAGCATGCCGACGAGCAGCGCTCCCCCGTCGCCCATGAACATCTTCGCCGGACGCCAGTTGATCGGCAGGAAGCCCGCGCAGGCCCCGACGAGGACGACCGCGATCAGCGACGCGAGGTTGAAGTAGTCGGTCGGCGACGTCTGCTGCACCAGCAGGTAGCTGTAGAGGAAGAAGACGCCGTTGGCGATCAGCGCGACGCCGGCGACGAGGCCGTCGAGGCCGTCGATGAAGTTCAGCGCGTTGGTCACGAGCACGATCGCCAGCACGGTGATGATCAGCGACATCCAGGGCGAGCCGACGGTGAGGCCGCCGATCGGCAGCGAGACGATCTGCACGCCCTTCCAGGCGATCAGGCCTGCGGCGATCATCTGCCCGGCGAGCTTCGTCGTCCAGTCCAGGTCCCAGATGTCGTCGGCCACGCCGATCAGGACGATGAGGAGGCTGGCGCCGAGGATCGCGAGGATCGGCTCGGGATTCGCGAACACCAGCCGGAAGTAGGGCAGCTGCGAGGCGATGCCGAACCCGACGAGGATGCCGAGGAACATCGCGATCCCGCCGAGGCGCGGAGTGGGCCGCGTGTGCATGTCGCGCACCCGGATCGCCGGGTACAGCTTGAACCTCAGGCTCAGCTTCCAGATGACCCACGACAGCCCGCAGGTCACGACCGCGACGGCGAGCGAGACCAGGACGAAGGTGATCATCGGCTACTCACCCGGGGTGGAGTCGGGGCGCGCGGTGCCGCTCGCCGCCGGCTCGTCCTGCACCTGGGCGCGCGACGCCCAGTCCGGTCGCGCCGTGGGAGCGGGCTGCTCCTCCGCGGCGACGGGCTCGTCGTCCTCGACGGTCGGATCGCTGAGCTCGGTCGAGGCGTCGTAGGACGGGCTCGTGGCGGGGACCTCGGGCTCCTCGGCCGTGGCGACGCCGTCGAGCAGCAGGGCGCCGACGACCTCGCGGATGCTCTCGGCCGAGACGACGCCCTGGCGGAGGATGCGGAGGGTGCCGCCCTCGAAGCTGAGCGCCGTCGCGTCGACGATGGTGGAGGACTCGCTCGCGCCGACCGGGCGGTCGGTGTAGCGGCGGCCCGCGGCGCCCGCGTCGAGGTAGACGTCGACGGAGTCGCCGAGCTGCTCGAACGCCTCCTGCGCGGTGGTGGCGGACGGACGGCCGGTGCGGTTCGCGGACGAGACCGCGAGCGGCCCCGTCTCGGCGAGGAGCTCGAGGGTGACGGGGTTGTCGGGCATGCGCAGGGCGACAGTGCCGCGGGTCTCGCCCAGGTCCCAGACGAGGGAGGGCTGCGCGTGCAGCACGATGGTCAGGCCACCGGGCCAGAAGGCCTTCGCGAGCTCGCGGACCGCCTCGGGGACGTTCTCGGCGAGGGCGTCGAGCGCGGCGACGTCGCCGATCAGAACGGGCGGCGGCGACTGCCGGGTCCGTCCCTTCGCGTCGAGCAGGCGCTGCACCGCGGCGGCGTCGAAGGCGTTGGCCGCGATCCCGTACACCGTGTCGGTCGGGAGGACGACGAGCTCGCCCCGGCCGATCGCCGTTCGCGCGAGACGGGTGCCGGTCAGGAGGTCCGTGTCGACGGAGCAGTCGTAGATGCGTGCCATAACGCCGCAATGATACGGGACCGCCGGTCGCGACCGCCCGGAGGGCGCGCACACCGCTCCGGCAGACGGCCCGAACGCCGTCGGACCGCGCCGAAAAGCGGGCGCGAGGAGCGGAAGCGGGCGATCCGCGCCCCCGTACGCGCCAGGCGAGGCGACGAGGAACGGCCGTCCTACGGTGTTCCGGCGGCTCGCCTGCCGTCGTGATCCCGATCGGGAGGCTCCTTCGATGGACGGTACGTCCTGCCCTGCTCGGGCGTCCGGAGCTCCCCACCCCGGCGCTCGATGATCTGCCGCATCCTCGCGCTGCTGCGGTCTCCGACGGTGCGCAACTCCTCGAACGCCGCGCTCGAGCGCCTGGTCTCGCGCGGCACGAGTGCGGTGGTCGGCCTCGTCGTCGCCGTCCACGTCTCCCCCGCCGAGGCGGGCGTCTACGCGATGGCGTTCCTCGCGCTCTCCCTGCTGCAGGAGGTCGGGGAGAACACGATGCGCCAGCTCGGCGTCGGACTGTGGCGCATGGACGGCGGGGCGGACCTGGTCCGGCGCTCGGCCGTGCTGATCTCCTGCGGCGGGGCGGCGATCATGGCGGCCGTCGTCGGAACCCTGCTGGCGACCTCGGCCGCGTCCCCCCGCCCAGGCCTCGGCCCTCGTGCCGTTCGTCGCCGTCGCGGCGCTCCAGGGCGCGAGCATCCCCGCGCTGACCCGCGCCCAGTACGACGGGCGCTGGGCCTCGATCTCCCGGAGTCAGGCCGTCGGCAGCGTCGCCTCGGTCCTCGTCTGCGTACCCCTCGCGCCCGTCATCGGCATCGCGGCCGGCTCTCTGCAGACCTGCATCACCGAGGGGATCCTGCTCCTCCTGCTCCTGCGGACCACGACGACGCCCGTCCCCGACCAGCCTCGACGACCGGTCCTGCGCGATTACGTGCTGCCGACCGCGCAGAGCAACCTCTTCGGCTGGCTGCAGGGCCAGTCCGAGCGGATCATCATCACCGCGCTCGCGGGCGCCACGACGCTGGGTCTCTACTCGATCGCGAGCCAGGTCGCCCGCGCCGTCGCGGACGCCGTCGTCCTCGGGCTCACGAACGTGCTCCGGTCGCGGCTGGCCACGGCGGGAACGCAGACGGAGCGCAGGGCGGTGCTGCGCTCGATCCTGTCGCAGGCGATCGGCGCCGCCCTGGCCGTCCAGACGACGATGGTCGCGATCGACGTCCTCGCACTCGGGCGGATCCTCGACCCCGCCTGGCATCCGGCACTGCTGATCGTGCCGGTCCTCTCCGCCTCGTCCGTTCCTCTGGCCTGCGTCTGGTGCGTGTCCTCCTTCCTGATCGTCCAGGGCCGGGCGAACGTGCTCCTGCCCTGGCACTGGATCGGCCTCGGGCTGGGAATCGGGGTCGGAGCAGGCCTCGCTCACGATCTGCTGCTCGGTGCGTGCTCGGCCGTGGTGCGGGACGCGATCGCCCTCGCGGGTCGACTGCCCTTCGTCGCGCGCGACCTCGGCCGCGCCTTCGTCCTCGGCATCGCGATCTGCAGTGCGATCGGCGCACTCCTCGGAGCAGCGGGCTACGGCCTCGCGCTCCTGCAGTACGGGTGAGCCGGCCGCGCCCGGATCCACGAGCCCACCGACCCACCGATCCCTGACCCCCTGACCCCTCGACCCGCTGACCCGGAAGGACACCCATGGCCGCACCCCCGGCTCCTCCCCGCCGAGGGACGCCGACGCCGCGATCCACCGCGGTCTGGTACCTCGCCCTCACCGCCCTCCTCCTCGGCGGGGCGGTCTTCTGGATCGTCTCGGGCTCTCGCCAGATCCCGCTGCTCGCGGCCGCCGCCTCGGTCGTGCTCGTCGTCGCACGGCGGCTCTCCCCCGCCGCCGCCTGGATCGTGGTGATCGTGCTCTACGCGGCGATCCCCTTCGATCACCTGTCGGCACCGCAGCCCCTGAACCTGCTCAGTCCGCTCATCGTCCTCGCGGCACTCCTCGCCGTCGCGACCGGCGGTGCGCCGCCCCCGTGGCTCCGCGGACTCCCGCTGCTGCCCGCGATCGTCTTCGCGGCGTACACGCTGATCCTCCCGGGCCTCCGACCGCACGGGCAGCTCGAGACCGTCCTGGCGACGACCTCCGTCCTGATCCTCGCTCTGATCGCGCTGCCGCTGTGCCTGAGCGACGCCTCCGTCTTCCGGCCGCTCAGCGCCGCGCTCCTCCTGGTCTCCGTCGTCCTGGCCGTGCTCGGGATGGTCGAGGCCGGGACGCAGTCGAACGTCTACGCCGCGCTCTACGAAGCGAGTCCCTTCCCGCTGACCCAGGAGTGGAGCGAGTACCGCATCCTCACGACGCTGGGGCATCCGCTCGTGAACAGCACGTTCTTCGCGTCGGTCGGCTCGCTCGCCTTCGGCCTGTTCCTCTCCGGGCGCCGTCCGGGCGCACTCGTCGCCTTCGCGGCCTGCTGCACCGCCGTGCTCCTCACCGGGTCCCGCAGTGGAGTGGCGGCGATCGGCACCGGGATGGCGATCGCCTGCGGCCTCACGGTCCTGCGGCTCACGGGGAGCCGCTTCGTCCGGCTCGCTCTCGTCGTCGCGGCGCTCGCCGTGACCGTGGCCGTCATCGGACCGGAGGCGCTCGACTCGCGGTCCTCCACCCAGGAGGGCAGGCTCTCCGCCGAGGTCCGCGACCTCGTCCTGCGGATCGGACTGAGGCTGCTGCCCACGGAGTCGGGGATCTTCGGGTCGGGGGGTGGCCTCTCGAGCACCGTCTTCCAGGAGAACGGCGGACGGCACTACGTGCTCGAGAGCAGTCTCTGGCAGTTGATCCTGAGCTACGGCGTCATCGGCGCGGTCCTTCTCCTCGGTCATCTGCTGATCGTGCTCACGCGCTCGATCGCCCGGGGCGCGATCGCAGGACCGGCGATGCTGATCGCGTGGGCGGTCTCCGCCTCCGCCTTCAATCTCTCCGAATCGGTACCGGCCGCGCTGATCGTCCCGGCCTCCGCGATCGCGCTCACTCTCGCCGAGGCGAGAGCCCGGCCGGTGCGTCTCGCACCTGCCGCGTCCTCCCTCCCCGGTGGATCCCTCACTCGAGAACCAGCCTCTCCTCGCCCCCCGACCGGGTCTCGACCGCGACGGGAACCACTCGCCGCCAGGATCCGGAACCCGTCGACCGGAGAACGAGCTGCGGTGCTGCCGCGCCAACCAGGGAGAGGCCCGCGCCGCGGAGCACCCGGCTCCCCGCCTGCTTGATAGCGTCCTGCGCGCCGCTGGACACCGAGTCCTCGGCCGTCCCGAGGAGTGCCCATGGAATCGAAGCGTCGCTGGCTGGTCGCCACGACCGAGTACGCGGGGCTGACGCCCTTCACCGGCGGGATCGGGCGCGGCTTCGCCTCCCTGCTGCCGGCACTCGTGCGAGCGGGCGTGCAGGTCGATCTCGTGGTCTACCACTGGGATCCTCCCCTCGAGGGCTTCGATTTGGAGGGCGTCCGGATCCTCGAGTACGTCCGTCTGCGGCGCCGGCCCGCCGTCTGGCCGCTCATCGGGCGGGCGCTGCACCTGCGGGCGCTCGTGCGCCGCTCCCGCTACGACGCGGTGTTCCTCGCCGAGTGGGAGGGGCTCGGCGCGCTGCTCCCCCGGCGTGCGCCGCTGCTGACCAACCTCGCGACCGGGTTCCACATCGCGGACTGGATCGCGGGCGCCTCGACACGGGGCCGCACCCTCCGCACGCGCCTCGTCATCGCCCTCCAGAAGCGCCTCGAGAAGCGCCAGATGACGCGATCCAGAGGCCTCATCCCCATCTCCCGAGCCGTCCGGGACTGGTACGCGGCCCGGATCCCCGCGCTCCCGCCCTCCGTCGTGGTGCGCAACTGCATCGACGTGCCGGCGGTGCAGCGGAGCGCGCAGACCAGCAGCCTCCCTGACGGCTGGCCGGCGGGCCCGGGGCCCGTGGTCCTCTTCCTCAGCCGCATCGAGCGGCGGAAGGGCGTCCTGACCGCGATGCGGGCGTTCGACGAACTGGCCGCGGCCCGCCCGGACGTCTCCTTCGTCTTCGCGGGGTCGTTCTGCTTCCTCGAGCCGACCGAGGAGGAGCTGCTCGCCCTGATCGCCGAGGAGCGCCACGACCGCTTCACCTTCCTCGGCCACGTCGCCGGCGGAGAGGTCTACGCGGCGATCCGTGCGGCCACGATCGTGACCTGCCCCTCGCGCTGGGAGGGCTTCGGCAACGCCGCGCTCGAGGTCAAGGCCGTGGGCACCCCGCTCGTGGTGACCACGGGGAGCGGCTTCGACGACTTCTGCGAGGACGGGGTCGATGCGCTGATGGTGCCGCGCGACGATCCGGCCGTCCTCGGCGGTGCGATCGCGCGTCTGCTCGAGGAGCCCGAGCTGAGGGAGCGGCTGACCGAGAACGCGTCGCGAGGGATCGACGCGTTCACAGCGGACGCGGTGGCGCCCGATCTGCTCGCCGCCGCGGACCGCCTGCTGGGACGGGAGCCGATGGGCGGCGGGGAGAACGAGGGCGGGGAAGGCCGCCGATGACCGTCCGCCCCGCGACCACGCCCCGCTCGGTCACGATCGGCGTCCCCGTCTACAACGTCTCGGCCTACGTCGAGCGCTGCCTCTCCTCGCTCTGGGCGCTCCGGCTCCCCGCCGGATGCGCCGTGCAGGTGGTCCTCGTCGACGACGGGAGTCCCGACGACTCCATGGCCAAGGCGTCGGCGTCGATCGAGCACGCTCCCCCGGCGTTCGCCGTCGAGGTCGTCGTCCACGAGACGAACCGCGGCCTGGCCGAGGCGCGGAACACGATCCTCCAGCACGCCCGCGGAGAGGTGCTCTGGTTCGTCGACTCGGACGACCGCGTCGACCCGGACATGCTCGCCGCCATGATCGAGGCGATGACCGCCGACGTCGGCGTCGTCGTCACCGGAGTGCTCGCGATCGGCGAGTCGGGTGAGCGCCTGGCCGTCGCGACGATGCCCCGCACGGGGCCACGGCTCTGGACGGGCTGCGACGCCGTGGTGGAGCTCTTCGAGTTCCGGCTCTGGGCCTCCCTCTGGAACAAGCTCGTCCGTCGCGAGCTCTACGACGGCCTGCGCTTCCCGCGCTCCCGCTCCTACGAGGACACCGCGCTGATGGCCGTCCTGCTCGCGCGAGCGCGCACGGTCTCCTTCATCGATCGCGAGCTCTACGTGTACTCCGTCCGCCAGGGAGCCATCACGGACGGCCTGAGCGTCGACCTCCTCGACCTGTCGAGGAACGTCCGTCACGTCGTGGGCCTGCTCGAGGCGGAGTTCCCGCGGCTCGCCGCGCACCCCTCGGCGAGCGCCTACACGGCCCGGGTCGCCCACCTGTCCGCCCTGCACCGCGTCGCCGAGCTCCCGTCCACGGACGACGTGGGCCGGACGCTCGAGCGGGAGGTCTCGGCCGATGTCCGGGCGAGCGACATCGTCCGCACGGCCCGCGACGGGCACCTCGCCGTCGCCGCCGCGCTGGTGCTCGTCGCCGTGGCACCGTCCGCCTACGTGGGCCTCCGCCGTCGATCGACCACGACCCGCATCCTGCGCCTTCTGCGTCGATTCCGGCGCGTCTGACACGGTCGAAGGGACGCCGCGCGCCAGTCACCCGACGAACACCCGCCCTCGGGCGGGTGCCCGCAGGCGCGCGGCTAACGTCCCCGCCATGCCCAGATCCCTCGCCGTCCTCGGAACGCGCGGCTACCCCAGCTACTACGGCGGCTTCGAGACCGCGGTCCGCCGACTCGCCCCCCACCTCGTCGAGGCGGGCTGGGACGTCACCGTCTACGGGCGCCCCGGAGCGACCGTCGATGACGCCGCCGACCGCGACCCGCGGGTCCGCACCGTCGTCACCTCGGGCTGGGACACCCGGTCGCTGAGCACGCTGAGCCACGGACTCAGCGCGACCCGGGACGCGGTGCGACGTGCCCCCGACGTCGCCCTGGTCATGAACGCCGCGAACGGCCTCTTCCTCCCGCTGCTCGCCCGGGCCGGCATCCCCACCCTCGTCAACGTGGACGGCATGGAGTGGGAGCGGGAGAAGTGGGGGCCTCTCGCACGGTCCGTCTTCCGCACGGGGGCGCGGATGACCGCCGCGCACGCCACCGAGCTCGCCTTCGACGCGCACGAGATCGCCCGGCGGTGGAGCACCGACTTCCAGCGCGACGGCGTCTTCCTGCCCTACGGCGGCGACGTCCCGCCCGCCCTGCCCGTCGAGCCCGGACTCCGTCACCGGTCCTACGCCCTCGTCGTCGCGCGGTTCGTGCCCGAGAACACCATCGCGGAGTTCTTCGCCGCCGCTCCCGAGATCGCGCGCACTCACGACGTCGTCATCGTCGGGTCGACCGGCTGCAGCGGCGTGCTGGACGTGCGGGCCGAGCGCCTCGCGGCGGCGCACGAGCGCATCCACTACCTCGGCCACCTCCGCGACGACGCCCGGCTGTTCTCGCTCTGGCAGCACGCCGGCGCCTACTTCCACGGGCACAGCGTGGGCGGCACCAACCCGGCGCTCGTCCAGGCCATGGCCTGCGGCGCCCCGGTCGTGGCCCGCGACACCGTCTACAACCGCGAGGTGCTCGGGGAGGGCGGCGTGTTCGTCGCACCGGAGGCCGCGTCGATCGCCGCCGCGGTCCGGCGGATGCTCCTCTCCGCCGACGGGCAGTGCGCGGCGAGCCGAGCGGCCCTCGCGCGCGCCCGGGAGCACTACACCTGGGAGGCCGTCTGCTCCGGCTACGAGGAGACGCTGGCCGCGCTCGCCGACGGCGCAGCGCCGCACTCGACCCGTCCGCGCACGCTGCGCCGGCCGCAGGCGAGCCGGTGAGGAGGGCGGCCGACGGGAGAGGCGGTCTCCCGGCAGCGGCGTCGCGCCCGTCGACGGTCCTGTTCCTGCATCCCTCGGACGAGGCGTACGGCGCCGATCGCGTCCTCCTCGAGGCGGTGCGAGCGGTCCCCGAGGGAACGACGGCCGAGGTCTGGCTGCCGGACGACCTCGACTACCCGGCCCGCCCGCTCTCGTGCCTGCTCGAGGGGCGCGGCATCACCGTGCGCCGCATGCCGCTGCCCGTGCTGCGCCGCGCGTACCTCCGCCCGCGCCATCTCCCCGCGTTCCTCCGGCGGATCAGGGCGACCGGTCGGGCGCTCCGCGACCTCGACCCGGCACTGGTCTACGTGAACACCGCAGCGCTCGCGCTCGCACTGCCCGTCGCGCGCCTCCTCGGTGCGCCGACGCTCCTGCATCTGCACGAGCACAGCCGAGGGATCGAGCGGCGAGTCCTCAATCTGCTGTTCCGCTGCGCGGACCGCGTCGTCGTCGTGAGCCGGGCGGTCGCGGACACGCTGGACCCGTCCAACCGGAGACGGTCGAGCGTCGTCTACAACGGCTTCGAGAGCGCCCCGCCCGTCCCTCTCCCCGAGGGAGACGACCTCGTCTTCGTTCTCGCGAGCCGGTGGAACACGTGGAAGGGCCACGAGCACTTCCTCCGGGTGTGGAGCCGACTCGAGCGTCGGGACGTGCGGCTGATCGTCCTCGGCGGGCCGCCGCTCTGCGGAGCCGGCGTGGACGTCCCCGGGATCGTCGCCGGCATGCGGAACGGCGAGTCCGTCGAGGTGCGCGGCGAGTGCGAGGACGTGCGGAGCGTGCTGGACGCGGCCCACGTGGTCGTCGTGCCGAGCACGGCGCCCGATCCCCTGCCGACGATCGCCCTGGAAGCCGCCGGAGCCGGACGCGCAGCGCTCGTCAGCCGCTCGGGCGGGCTCCCGGAGATCGTGCTGGACGGAGTGACGGGGCGCACGATCACCCCCGGTGCTGTCGACGAGTGGGTCGCCGTCCTCGAGGCCCTGGATCGCGCCTCCGTCGCATCGTTCGGACGCGCTGCGCACGAGCACTGCGCGGTGACCTTCTCCCAGGCCGAGTTCGTCCGGCGCATCGGCGAGGAGCTCCGGGCGGTGCTGCGATGACGGCGTCGAGCCGTGCACTCGTCGTCGTGAGTCCGTACTCCGAGGGAGCGGCGAGAGCCCTGGTCGCCGGAGCGGCGGCGCGGGGCGCCCTGGCCGCGGAGATCCTGCCTCGAACGGGACTGGTCGCTCGCGCCGCCTCGATCCCCCTTCCGTCCGCAGCGGCCGGCACGCCGTTCGGGCGGCGGATGCGCGCGCTGCGGGACGGCTACGCGTCCCGCCCCGCCCACCGGGTCGAGCGGGTGTCGCACCTGGCGGAGGTGGTGCTCCGGGCCGGTCTCCGGCTGCCCTGTCCCGGCCTCGCACTGCGGGCCTCCTACCTCTCCAAGATCCTCTTCGACCGGGCGGCGGCGTCCGTCGACCTCGCGGAGGCCCGGGTCGTGCTGGGCTTCCCCGGCGCCTGCCTCGCGCTCTTCCGCGCCCACCCCGGCGCCCGGCGGGTCTTCCATGCCGTCGACGCGCATCCGCGCGCACACAACCGCGAGCTCCTCCGGCACTTCTCCCGTCGTCGGAGCTGGGACGAGCGCTACCCCGCGCGCCTGGTGCGCCGGATCGAGAAGGAGCTGCGGCTCGCCGACGTCGTCCTCACGCCGTCGGCGATCGTCTCGGCGCAGATGGCGCGCTACGGCGTCGATCGCGCGAAGATCGTCGAGATCCCCTACGGCGTGAGCCTGGAAGGCTTCACCCCCGAGGGGCCGGCGGTCGAACGCCACCCCGAGCGGCCACGGCTCGTCTGCGCGGCCCACGTCTCCCGCCGGAAGGGCATCCCCCAGCTCCTCGACGCCGTCCGAGGACTGCCGGTGGACCTCGTCCTCGCCGGCGGCGTCTTCGATCGGCGGATCCTGCGCGGCGCCCCCTCGAACGTGATCGTCGCCGGACCGCTGTCCGCGGACGAGCTGGCGCGGGAGTTCCGGGCCGCCGACGCGTTCGTCCTCCCGACGCTGGAGGACGCCTGCTCGCTGGTCGTCGCCGAAGCCGCGGCCTCCGGGCTCCCGGTGATCACGACCGACGCCAACGGCGCCTCCGCTCTCCTCGGTGCGCTGCCCGGCACGGTCCTGCCCGCTGGAGACGTCGAGGCGCTCAGGGAGGCGCTCGGCCGGGTGCCGCTGCTCGATCGCACGACCCGGCGGGCGGTCGCGGAGGCGGCGCGCTCCGCAGCGACGTCGATCACGGACTGGAGCGCGTACGCGGAGCGCGTGCTCGACGTCGTCCTCGCCGAGGAGGGCGCCCCCTGTCGGCGGGACCGGGCGGGAGAAGCGACTCGACGGACACGGAGCTGAGAGATTCTCCTGCATACACGAGTCGGACTCATGTTCTCGTGTACGGTGTCGTTCCTGTCCTCCTGCGTGAGAGGCCGTCCCGAGAACGGCGGTCCGCCCCGCGCTCCCGCCCCTGACTGAAGAAGAGACCACCGCCATGCTCCGACGCCTCAACGGCACCGCACCCAGGGTCATCGCCGTGACCGTGACCTCCGGCAGGCGCAGCGTGATGCTCGCCCGCGTCGTCGAGGCGGCGCTGGAGGCGGGTGCCGAATCGGTGCACGTCGTCTTCAGCGGGAACGGCGGGCAGGAGCGCGTGCTGCGCGAGCTGCTCCCGGCGGACGTGGACGCGCGCGTGAGCTGCACCGTCCTGCCCAACGACCTCGGCACGGCCGGAGGCTTCCGGGCGGCGATCGAGTACTGCCGCACGCAGGAGCCGGACTACGCCTGGCTCCTCGAGGACGACACCGTCCCGCGGCCGGACGCCCTCGCCGTGCTGCTGGCCTCGCCCCTGGCGCTCGATCCGAGGGCCTGCCACGCGAGCCTGCGCGAGACCGACGTCTACCAGTCCCAGCTCGTCTCGGGTCGGCCCGCCGCCGAGGTGTTCCCGAGCCCTGGCCGCTTCCTCGACAACGACGTCCGCCGGCTGCTCGACCGACGCGCCGGCGGTCGCTGCGGAGGTCGGCCGCAGGAGCCGATCGTGATTCCGGTCGCGCCCTACGGCGGTCTGCTCGTCTCGCGGGCCGCGCTCACGGACGTGGAACCGCCGCGTCAGGAGTTCGTGCTCAAGGGCGACGACCGGGAGTGGACGCGACGGCTGACGCGGGCCGGCTTCACGATCACCCTTCACCCCCTGAGCCGGATCGACGATCTCGACTCGAGACGATCGGCGGCGGAGCGCGTCTCGGCGACGGACGCGCTCCTCCTCTCCTCCGACACGCGCGAGCTCTACCTCGCCGTCCGCAACCGGACGTACCTGGACCTGGAGCTGGCCCGCACGGCAGGACGCCGCGGCCGTCGTGCGTTCGCCCTCAATCGCGGTCTGTACTGCGCTGCGCTCGCGGCCCGGGGCCTCCGATGGGGGCGGGTCGCGACGACCGGCACCATCCTCCGCGGCGTCGTCGCGGGCAGCCGGGGGCGCTTCCTGTCCGCACGCTGAGGCGGCCGGCGGGCCGGCTGGGATCAACCCGTCAGGAGTCCGAGCTCGACGAGGTCGTCGAGCAGCCGGTCGAGGTCGGCCTGTGCGTCCGCGGCGACGAGAGCCTCGAGGTCGTGGGCGTCGCGGACGACAGCGGCCGCCTCGGCACGCGTGCAGCATCCCTGCTCCGAGAACAGCTCCCAGAGCAGCCGAGCGGCCCCCTGCAGAAGGTACGGCCGAGCCGGCCCCCGGGCTCCGAGCGGGAGGAGGTAGAGGCCGTCGGCCGTCGCCATGGTCGCCACTCCGGCGCGGGTCCGCGGACGCCGGGACGACGCGCTCACGGCGTGGCCGGTCGTCTCCGCCGACGCGCCGTCGACACCGCCGACGCTCGAGGCCGCAGGACCGCCGGGCGCCGGGGCGGGAGGAGCATCGGATCGACGAGGCTCGGCCGTCCGCTCTCGCGGGTCCGGGGCACCGCGCACCTCGGTGCGAGCGCGACGCACGGCGACGAGATCCCGGACGGCGACCGGGAGGGCGCCGGCCGCCGCCGCGAACCGCCGCCCGCGGAGCCCCAGCCGAGCGACGGCGGTCCGGGGCGCCAGCGGGTGATCGACGACGAGGTCCCGACGGGTGGGGAGGAGCGCCCGCCGGAGCAGGACGAGCCGCTCCGCGAGCGTCGGCGCCTCCGCGACCGCCAGCAGCCAGTCCGCCGTCCGGCTCGGTCGACGGGTGCGCAGCCGCCAGAGCGCGTACTGCTGACTCGGGCGGGCGGGCAGCGCGACGGACGCCCCGATCCGGGCGAGGAAGGGTGCGATCGGCTCGAGGCAGCCCAGCTCGGCGGCCAGTGCCGCCACCGCCCCCTCCCGGTGCTGGGCCGCGACCGCCGCGACGAGCTCGTCCAGCTCCTCCTCGCTGCGCCGCTGGTGCGGCGAGCGGAGGCTGTGCAGGGCCGAGACGAGGACCGCCGCGTCGACTCCGCTCGCTCGGACCGGCACTCCGGCGACCTCGATCTCGCAGCGGGTCCGCCAGAGCACCTCGAAGGCGTGCTGCGGGTCGGTGAAGAAGCCGGGCCAGCTCGTGTGCACATCGATGTCGCACGGCCAGGAGGGATGCAGGAGGGTCACCGAGTGGGTGACGAACGCGCGATGCGCGGCGGATCCCGGCCGGACCGACCAGCCGCGCTCGGCGAGCAGCGCGAGGAGCCGGTCCGCCTCGCGCGGGTCGACCAGCACGTCCGCGTCGCTGGAGGGATGGGGGCGGCGGATCCGATGCGCATCGGCGATCGGGCCCTTGATGAAGAGCGCACGGACCCGGGCTCTCCGGGCGACGTCGTCGACCAGCGCGTGGGCGAGCCCGACGGCGGCGTGCAGCGGGAGGTGAGCGGTGGGTCGCACGGTGCCTGCTGCCCCTCTCCGTCGCCGGCGCGGATCCGCACCGCAGAACACGGTAGGAGCGGACGGCCGGCGAAGAGCGCTCGGGCGCGGCATCGGCGTCCGCCTGCGCGGGACGTCGCCCGCGGAGCGGGACCCGCTCACGGCGAGCGGGCGCTCCGGCGCCGTCCAGGCGGCCGCCCGGGGTGCGGTAACGTCCCTGCTGGAAGCCCCTGTCCCCGTCCCTCCCACTCACAGCAGGAGCACTCGTGCGAATCCTCGTCACCGGCGGAGCCGGCTTCATCGGCAGCAACTTCGTCCACCTCACCCTCCGCGAGCGCCCCGACGCGCAGATCACCGTGCTGGACAAACTGACCTACGCGGGCAACCGCGCCTCTCTCGCGCCGGTCGCCGACCGGATCGCCTTCGTCGAGGGCGACATCGCCGACGCCGAGCTGGTCGACCGGCTGGTCGCGGACGCGGACCTGGTCGTGCACTTCGCCGCGGAGTCGCACAACGACAACTCGCTGAACGACCCGACGCCGTTCCTCGAGACCAACATCATCGGCACCTTCACGCTGCTGCAGGCCGTGCGGAAGCACGACGTCCGCTACCACCACATCTCGACCGACGAGGTGTACGGCGATCTCGAGCTGGACGATCCGGCGAAATTCACCGAGCAGACCCCGTACAACCCCTCGAGCCCCTACTCCTCGACCAAGGCCGGCAGCGACCTGCTCGTGCGCGCGTGGGTCCGCTCCTTCGGCGTCAAGGCCACGATCTCGAACTGCTCGAACAACTACGGCCCGTACCAGCACGTCGAGAAGTTCATCCCCCGGCAGATCACCAACGTCATCGACGGCATCCGCCCCAAGCTCTACGGCGCCGGCGAGAACGTCCGCGACTGGATCCACGTCGACGACCACAACAGCGGCGTCTGGGCGATCATCGAGCGCGGCACGATCGGCGAGACCTACCTGATCGGCGCGGACGGCGAGAAGAACAACCTCGAGGTCGTCACCCTGATCCTCGAGGAGTTCGGCCAGGGCGCCGACGCCTTCGACCACGTCACCGACCGGCCCGGCCACGACCTCCGCTACGCCATCGACTCGAAGCGCCTGCGGACCGAGCTCGGCTGGGAGCCGCGCTACACCGACTTCGAGTCCGGCCTCGCGGCGACCGTGCAGTGGTACCGCGAGAACGAGGAGTGGTGGCGGCCGCAGAAGGCGGCGACCGAGGCGAAGTACGCGGCGCAGGTCAGCACCACGCCATAGCGCCCTGCGCTGCAGAGAGAAGCGGCCGTCGTCTTTGGACGGCGGCCGCTTCAGCGTTCTCGGGAACGACACGATGTCGCTCCGATCCCGTCAGACGTCGCGCAAGCGCGACTCGGGAGCCGCGTTCGGGGGACCCGTCGGCGGGGCATTGTTCACTTCAGCCAGGGCGGCAAGTCGCGTCTCTACGGTGAGCGCATCCCATCACCCTCGGGTGGCCGCCCTCCCGATCCTCCGTCCCGCATCACGGAGGAGCCGCGGCTCCGCCCCTCGCCGAAGGCAGAGGCCCATGCTACGACGTGCCCGACGCAGTGCACCGCTCGCCCTAATCCTCGCCGCCACGCTCGCGGTGGGGCTGATGCCGCTCGGAGCCGCTCCTGCCTCCGCAGCGGTCTCCAGTGCGACCCCGGGAACCTACGAGAACGACTCCCCCGCCTTAACGCTGACAGGCACCTGGAACACGGTCGCCTCGACGATGGACAGCGGCGGGACCTATGCGCAGCTCTCGACGGCCGGGGCGGCCGAGATCACCTTCGCGGCGACCGGCATCGCCTGGATCGCGCGGAAGAACCAGTCCTCCGGATTCGCGGACGTCTACCTCGACGGCGCGAAGGTCACCACCGTCGATCTCTACTCGGCGACCACCCAGTACCGGCAGACCGTCTACAGCGTCGACGGCCTCGCGGACGGCGAGCACACCCTCAGCATCGTGCGCACCGGCACCAAGAACGACAGCGCCATCGGCCGGAACATCACGCTCGACTCCCTCATTGTCTCGGACATCACTCCGCCATCCGCGCCGACGAGCGTCACTGCGACGGCGGAGGGAACGGGCGCACGGGTCGGTTGGACAGCGGCCCCCGAGAGCGACGTCACGGGCTACCAGGTGTTCCGCGCGGCGAGTGGCAGCACCGAGTGGTCGCGATTGACCGACGACGGCGGGGTGAGTGGAACCGATCTGCTCGACGAGGGACTGGCGCCCGGGGGCGGCTATTCGTATCAGGTGGCTGCGGTCGACGCGGCCGGCAACGTATCGCCTCGTAGCGGTGTCGCTTCGGTAGTTCTGCCACTTAACGCCGTCGCGCCGGGGACGTACGAGAACGACTCCGCCGCCGTCACTCTCTCGGGCGGGTGGAGCGCCGTCGCGTCGTCGATGGACAGCGGCGGCTCCTACTCGCAGCTGGGTGCCGCCGGGTACGCCGAGATCTCCTTCACCGGCACCGGCGTCTCCTGGATCGCCCGGAAGAACCAGTCCTCCGGAACCGCGGACGTGCTCCTGGACGGGACGACGGTCGCCACCGTCGACCTCTACGCGGGGACGACCGCGTACCGGCAGGTGGTCTACCGGGTCGACGGGCTCGCGGACGGCGTGCACACGCTCCGAGTCGTGCGCACCGGCGCGAAGAACGACAGCGCCATCGGCCGGAACATCACCCTCGACTCCTTCGTGATCCCCGACATCACCGCGCCGGCGACTCCCGCCGACGTCTCCGCGGTCCCCGAATCGACAGGAGCGCGCGTCTCCTGGTCCGCGAGCGCCGACGCGGACACCGTCGGCTACCGCGTCTACCGAGCGGTCGACGCCGACGCTGCCTGGACGGAGATCACGCCCGCCGCCGGCACGACCGAGCTCGGCCTCCTCGACGAGTCGCTGCAGCCGGGCACCGGCTACCGCTACCAGGTCGTCGCCTTCGACGGCTCGGGGAACACCTCGGTGCGGAGCGCCTCCGCCGCGGTGACGACCGCGATCGCCGCCGTCCTCCCCGGCACCTGGGAGAACGACTCCGCCGCCGTCACCCGCTCCGGTCCCTGGACCGTGGTCTCCTCGTCGATGGACAGCGGCGGCTCCTACTCGCAGCTCGGCGCCGCGGGCTACGCGGAGCTCTCCTTCACCGGGACGGGCGTCTCCTGGGTCGCCAGGAAGAACGCCTCGTCCGGCATCGCCGAGGTGCTGCTCGACGGCGTCTCCGTGGCGACGGTCGACCTGTACTCGGCGTCCACGCAGTACCGGCAGACCGCGTACCGGGTCGACGGACTGACCGACACGACGCACACCCTCCGCGTGGTGCGCACGGGGACCAAGAGCGAGGCGGCGAGCGGACGCAACATCACCCTCGACGCGTTCGTCGTGCCCGACATCACGGCGCCGTCGCCGCCGACGGACCTCACCGCGACGCAGGAGGGCACCGGTGCGCGGATCAGCTGGACGGCGAGCCCGGAGCCGGACGTCGCGGGCTACGAGGTCTACCGCGCCACGGATTCGACCTTCGCGCGGATCAGCCCTGCGGACGGCGTCAGCGGAACCAGTCACGTCGACAGCGATCTGCAGCCGGGAGTGACCTACTCGTACCAGCTGACCGCGTTCGACGCGTCGGGGAACACCTCCGCGCGCACCGCGACCACGAGCACGACGATGGCGCTCCGTGCCGTCCCGCCCGGCCTGTACGAGAACGGATCCTCCGCGATCACCACGACCGGCACCTGGACCACCGTCTCCTCGACGATGGACAGCGGCGGCAGCTACGCCCAGCTGACCACCGCGGGCTACGCCGAGCTGTCCTTCGAGGGCACCGGCATCAGCTGGACGGCGCGGCGCAACTCGTCGTCGGGCATCGCGGAGGTGCTCCTCGACGGCCGCTCCGTCGACACCGTCGACCTCTACTCCGCCTCCACCCAGTACCGGCAGACCGTCTATCGGATCGACGGACTCGCCGACACCGCGCACACGCTGCGGATCGTCCGCACCGGCACCAAGAACGTCAGCGCGATCGGCCGCAACATCACCCTCGACTCCCTCGTCGTGGCCGATGTCACCGCGCCCTCGACCCCGACGGGCGTCGCCGCTGCCGTGGAGGGGACGGGCGCCCGGATCAGCTGGACCGCGAGCCCCGAGAAGGACGTGACGGGGTACCGGGTCTACCGCGCCCCCTCCGGCTCGTCGACCTGGACCCTGCTCACCCCGACCGCGGGCGTCGCGGGGACCGACCACCTCGACGACGGATTGCAGCCCGGCGCCGCTTACAGCTACCAGGTCGTCGCCGTCGACTGGGCGGGGAACGCGTCCGCGCGCAGCGCGAGCGCCTCGGTGACCATGCCGCAGAACGCGGTCCCCCCGGGCACCTACGAGAACGACTCCTCCGCCGTGACGCTGTCCGGCACCTGGGGCATCGCCACGTCACCCGTGGACAGCGCGGGCAGCTACTCGCAGCTGACGACCGCGGGGTACGCGGAGCTCTCCTTCACCGGCACCGGGGTCTCGTGGATCGCGCGGAAGAACTCGTCCTCGGGGATCGCCGAGGTCTTCCTGGACGGGAAGAAGGTCGCCTCCGTCGACCTCTACTCCTCGACCACGCTCTATCAGCAGACCGTCTACCGGGTGGCGGGCCTCCGCGACGCCGTGCATACGATCCGGGTGGTGCGCACGGGGACGAAGAGCGACGAGGCGATCGGCCGCAACATCACCCTCGACGCGTTCGTCGTCCCCGACGTCACGGCGCCGGCCGCGGCCACCGGCCTCGTCGTCGGCCCCGAGGGCACCGGCGCGCGGATCAGCTGGACCGCGAGCAGGGACTCCGACGTCGCCGGCTACCGCCTGCTGCGGACGCCGACGACGAGCACCACCTGGACGCCGGTGCAGAGCGCCCTGGTGACAGGGACCAGCTACTACGACGCGGGTCTCACTCCGAGCGGGCGCTTCAAGTACAAGGTGATCGCGGTGGACACCAGCGGGAACGAGTCGCCTGGCACACCGACCGCGTCGCTGACGGCGCCGGCGATGCCGGTGATCGAGAGCCCGGCGCTTGCCGACTGCCCGGCGGCGACGGTGACGGTGACGACCGGCGCCCAGCTGAAAGCGGCGCTGAGCGCGGCGAAGCCGGGCACGGTCATCCGACTAGCCGCGGGCGTCTACACGGACTCCTTCACCGTCTCGAAGTCGGGGACGGCGGCAGCGCCCGTCTGGATCTGCGGCGGCCGCGATGCGGTGCTCGACCCGGGCTCGACTTCCGAGGCGCGCGCGCTGCTCGTCTCGTCGGTCAGTCACGTCAAGCTGGTCGGCTTCACCGTCCGCAACTCGACCAAGGGCGTGATGGTGGTCGGCAGCGACCACGTCGTCGTCTCACATCTTAAAATCCAGAACATCGGCGACGAGGGCATCCACCTCCGCTCGACGACGACCGACAGCGTCGTCTCCGGGAACGTGATCGACCGGACGGGGCGGGTCCGACCGCTCTTCGGCGAGGGGATCTACGTCGGGACGGCCGAGGAGAACCGCTGCACCTACAGCGAGTGTCTCCCCGACGCGTCGAACCGCAACATGATCAGCGGGAACACGATCACCAATACGACCTCCGAGGCCATCGAGGCGAAGGCCGGCACCTTCGACGGCTGGATCGTGGACAACTCGGTCGACAGCTCCGGAATGGGCGCCGACCACCTCTCGCCGCTCGTGATCCTCGGCAACTCCTGGGTCGTGACCGGCAACACCGTGGTCACCGCGCACCGCGACGGGATCCAGGTCTACGCCTCGGAGAACGCCTTCGGCTGGGACAACGAAGTGTTCGGCAACACCTTCGGGACGACACCGAGCGGGTACTTTGCACGGATGACCGTCGACGTGCACGGCAACATCGTCGGCTGCGACAACGATCCGGGCGCGGTGGGGGTGTCGAACCTGGCCTGCCAGAACTGAGCGTCGCAGCGGTCGGCGGTGCACCGAGGAGGAGCGCGCCCGTCAGCCGGAGGGGTGCGCCTCGATGACCGATGCCTGAGAATGCCGGACCGAGATCGTCGAGCTCCCCGGCTTCGCCGAGTAGGCGATGAGCCCCTTCGGATCCTCGACGCTCGTCGCGGCGAAGTAGGTGACGTCGAGATGGTAGCGATCCGCGATGCGATAGGCGAGCTCGAAGCTCTCGCGGTCCTCGGCGCCGGACTCGGACTGCCAGCCGAGCTCGCCGATCGTGCAGTGCACGCCGAACCCGGAGCACCACTTCGCGAAGGACGTGATCCGCGTGAGGAGGCTCTTGCGCGTGCCGTCGTGCAGGTAGAAGTGCTGGGAGTAGACGATCGCGTTCTGCGGATCGTTGATCGGCGGGCCGTCAGGCGCATCCTCGGCGAAGCTCGACAGGAGGATGGAGTCGATCCAGATCGCGTGCGAGTCGCCCCGCTCCCGGAGGTCGTCGACGACCGCCTGCATGTACTCGAAGTAGCTGGACGCCCCGGTCAGGCTCCCGCGCGGCTCGTTGACCAGGTTGTAGGCGGCGACGCGCTCGTCATCCTTGAAGCGGTCCGAGATCGCCCGCCAGACCTTGAGCACGTCGTCGGTCGTCAGGTCGCCACCGCAGTAGATCGTGCCCCTCGGCCGCGGTCCGGTGCCCCAGGGAAAGGCGCAGCTGTTGTGCAGGTCCAGGACGAGACGGATCCCTGCCGTTCCCGCGCGCTCGACCTGCTCCTCGAGGAGATCCAGGTACGCGGGATCGACGGGGGCGTCCAGCGCCGCGCGGACGTCGTCACCCGGTTTCCAGGGCTGCAGTCGCTGCCACGGCACGGCGAGGCGGATGATCGAGACTCCCCGGCCGGCGAGGTAGTCGTACGTCGCCTGATTGTCGGGCTCGACTCGCGAGGTCGTGATCGTCCGCTGCTGCTGGAGCGTGTACAGATTCACACCGCGCAGGTAGGAGGCACCGTCGAGGTAGGTCGAGAGCCCGGTGTCCGCCGACTGCAGCGGCACCGGAGCGGTGGACGGAGCCGGGCCGTCCGAGGGGGTCGGCTCCGGCCGCGGTGTGCACGCGGCGAGGATCGCGAGCATTGTTCCGAGGGCGACGACCGTCAGCAGGTGCCGGAACCGGTTCGTTCTTCTGATGCCGGGCACACGCCCTCCCTTCTCGATGCGCTGCAGGTCGAGCGCGGTGATCGCGCTCGAGCGCGGTGATCGCACTCCATGCCGGAGGGCCGCGAACGGTCTCCACGTTACCGGCGGACGACCGGACGACTCGATCGCACAGCCGCAGAGAATGTCGAACAAGGGTCGGACGCCGCGTCGGGATGCAGCGGAGAAGAATGATCCGCCACGATAGCGGGACTTCTATCGAGAACGCCGATGACGCCACTCAACCTTTTCCCGAGAGGCCGTGACGACTATTTGTGTGCAACCTTATCGACTAGAATTCAGCTACTTCTCCCGACCGAAAAGGACCAGCGATGCCTCTTCTCTCCAGCCTTACGAAGCGCCTCCCGCCGCAGTGGCGGTGGCGGATCCTCTCCCGCGCCCTGGGCCGCTCGGCCGCTGCCCGTGCGCTCGGTGTCCAGGTCGGCGACGGCTGCCGGATCATCTCCTGCCAGGTCCGGTCGGAGTACGACCTGCTGAGCATCGGTGACCGCGTTACCGTCAGCAGCGAGGTCCTCTTCATCACCCACGACGGCGCCGGCTGGCTCGCCAACGATGAGCGGGGGCGGAGGTACCGCGTCTCCCCCATCACCATCGGCGACGACTCCTTCATCGGCGCCAGGTCCATCGTGATGCCGGGTGTCTCCATCGGGGCGGAGTGTATCGTCGCCGCAGGCGCTGTGGTCACGAAGTCGGTCCCCTCCGGCGCCATCGTCGGCGGGAACCCCGCCAGGATCATCGGCGAGACACACGCGTTCCGCGAGAAGGCCCTGCGGGAGTGGCCGACAACTCGTCAGGTGTCTCGGACGCCGCGCCCCGCCATGGATCGCCGATGATCTGACCTGCTCGGAACATCAGCGGCGCCAGGAATGCGAGGAGGGCGGGGTTGACGTCGATGGCACTGAAGCCCGAGAGACTGACCGAGAACGCGACTATCCCAGCCGCGACTCCAGCATCCCCGCGCTTCGAGACCCGGAGCACAATGACCACGATCGCCGCCAGCCCGAGGGCTGCGAGCGGCACACCGAGTGAGAGCAGAAGCTGGAAGACCGAGTTCTCGAGCGGGCCGTCGAAGATCGAGGAGAACTCCGCTGCGGAATTACTCGGACCCAGCCCTATCAACCAGTTGTCGTCGATCAAGCCGAGGGCCACTTCCGTGGACTGCTCTCGGTAATCCGTGGACTTCACCCCACCCGACGACTCATTTCGCTGGTCGAGCAAAGGAGAGTTCGTCACGACGCCGAGGAATCCGAGCGCGGAGATCATGAGGAAGAACGCTGTGATCCTCCGGGTGCGCTTGGAGGGAGAGGCGCCGAAGAGGAGAACGAGGCAGCCCAGCGCGAGACCGATGGCGATGGCGAGAACTCCGGTTCGCGAGACGGCGAGAATGACCGCTGCACCGGATCCGGCAAGGGCGGCGATGCGGAGCCACCGGTTCTTGTCCGAGCCGAAGAGAGCGATCATCGCACAGACGGTCGCAACAGTGGACGTCACGAGCGGATGGCCCAGGCTCGTGCGAGTGCGGAACACCGACCAGACCTTCTCGGTGACGTCGTAGGAGAAGAGCGACGACCACGGGTTGAAGCCCGCGACGAAGTCGAGCACGGCAAGCGCACCGACGAAGACGCCGATCCAGAGATATGCCTTCTGCGTCGAAGCCCAGGTCTCGTCGCGACGTGTTCGTCCGTAGAGGTAGGGCAGAATCACGCAGACAAGAGCCACGAGCACCCACGCAACCGACAGGAACGGGTCCAGGCCGAGCCCCACCGAGACGGCGAGGGCCCCGAGGACCGGGATCCACAGCAGCGTGCCGACGCGCACTGGTCGAGCAAGAGCATCTCGCTTGCCGAGCGCGGTCCTGATCATCCAGACAGCGAGAATGATCACCGCGGGCGAGAAGTAGCGGCCGACGAGCCTGGGTAGATCCATGTAGCCGACGGGCAGGACGACGAGCACCGCGAGAGCGAGGGCGGGCATGAGTCGACGCGGCATGAACATCAGGACGATCGCGCCGACGATGCCGACGAATCCGAGTGCGACGAGGGTCATGCCAGCACGTCGTTCGACTCGACGCCGAGGCTGCTGGTGAATGGTCGCACCCTGCGCGAGCTCGCCAGCGCGAGGTCGGTGAGGCTCACTTCGTCGGCCTCCCGAACCAGCGCCAGGTCGCGTTCGGCGAGGAGCCGTGCGATCTGCGCCTGGTGGTCGTCGATGTGCTCACCGTTCCGGGACCGCCGGATGACCAGAACCGGGTAGATGCCAAGCTCGAGTAATCGCAGGACGCTGCCGACACCCGCATGACTGACGACCACGTCGGCGTCTCTCGCCGACCGGTCGAAGCGTGCACTCGAGAAGAAATCGACCACCTCGCCCGAGAGACCCTGTACGGGCGGCGTGACACCGAGCTGCCAGATCGAGCGTTCACCGACGAGAGAAGACAGCGCCGCGACCGGCCGCGGGAACGGATACTTCTTGATCGTGCCGAGGGTCACGAAGACGCTCGGGTCCGCGACTCTCTCGCGCGCGGTGTACGACTCGAAGGAGTCGAGAACCGAACCGCGGTACGCCCACCTCGCGTCGGACCAGTGCTCGTGCTGCGTCCATACGGTGCGTGCCAGGCGAGTCCGAGAGACCAGGCGGCCGGTCATCGACGGACCGTCGACGCGCGAGACGCTCTCGATGTAGTGGGTGGGAATCCGAAGGGAGCGCGCAGCGAGGAACGCCGGCGCTGCGATCGCCGCACCGGTGCTCACCACGCCGTCGAAACCACCGCCCGCGAGGATCCGGCGGAAACGCGGAAGGGCGCCGAGCACCCCCCGGAAGTCGCGCTGGAGGATCTCCGGGATGTAGTGGTGCGGCTCTCCCGCGAGCAGCCCGTCGGCCTGAGGTGAGTCGAAGGTCACCCACTCAGAGGCGCTGTCGATCGACGAACCCCGGGAGAGTCGCCACAGCTGTTCGAGGTGACCGCCTGTCGATGCCGCGAGGAGGAGGCGCGGGGGTCGATCCATCTGGAACGCGTCGGCGAGATCGATCATGCTCGGGCCTCCAGGAGAGTGCGGACAGCGGTTCGGACGACGGCGAGCTGATCGACCGCACCCTGCAAAGCGCTCTGCTGCGAGGCGTCGGTGTCGACGCTGCGCAGAGCGTCTGCGATGGCGTCCGTCGAGCGGCCCTTGGCATCGAAGACGACGATCGGGATGCCCGCCGCGGCGAAGTGGCGCTCGATCTTGTCCGTCGGCGTATCCGCCATCGAGGCGACGGCAGCCCCTTCAGCGACAGCGACGATCAGCGCGTGCAGGCGATCGCTGACGACAAGAGCCGACTCCGCGAACGCGCGGCGGACCGCCGCCTCCTGCACCTTGTGCGAGCGGGAGCCCCACGCGACGTAGTCGGCGTCCCATTCTCCGGCGAGCTCCGCCATCAGCGGTTCGTCACGCTCCACCTGGGTAACCACGGTCAGTCGGAGCCCGCGCTCCTCGGCGATGCGGGCGATCGCCTGCCGCCACTGCCGGGAGGGCGGCACCCGGTCGCCGCGCATCGTCACCGTCAAGCGCGTGCGCTCGGTCGACGCGGCGTGCTCGGATCCCACCTGGCCGAAGCCGAGGTCCGGCATGACGCCGCCGTGGCCCAGCCGGTCGGCCGTGCGGACGTCACGCCACATCGTGTAGTGGCTGAGTGCGAGGGTTGAGCGGAACACTGCCGTCGGCCAGCGGTCGAAATTGCGGGACCCCGCTCCGACCCTGATGACCAGGCCCCCACGCAGGCGAGTGGCGACGACCAGCGGGAGCAGACCGATGTGCTCCTTCAGACCGCGCCAGGTGAGCTGAATCTCACCCGGCTTGTAGATGTAGGCGACGCACTCGCCGCGGCGGAGGCAGGAGCCGAGCTCGCGTGCCCAGCCGCCGACGCTCCGGTAGGTGATCACGTCGGCGGGGAGGTCGAGCGCCTCGTCGTAGGAGGCGGGCGAGGCACCGACGTACGCGTGCATCTCCCCCATACCGCTCAGCCACTCGACGAGCTCACGCCGCAGGACGATGTCGCCGATGTTCTCGTACTGCCCGACCACGGGAACGAAGATCTTCATACTCACCTCTTCTACTTGCTCAGGATCGTGTCGACGATGAGGGGGGCGTTGAGCTCCTCCACGGAAGCGCGGGCGACCGCTGCGGACGCTGCGCTGGCGCGCTCCACCGCCGTGGCGAGTTCCGCAGGATCGTCGCGAGAGGCGCGTGCGCCGTTCACTCCCTCGACGATGAGCGCGTTCGGATCGCCACCGGGAGTGGTCGCCACCGGGAGACCGGTGGCCAGCGCTTCGACGATCGAGCGTGAGAAGCCCTCGAACCGAGAGCTCATCAGCAGCAGGTCGTGCTCACGCATCAGCGCGCCGACCTCGCCCTTGGGCACGGCGCCCCGGAAGTCGACGCGGTGCGCGATCCCGGCGGCGGCGGCGGCGTCGCGCATGCGGCCCTCGAGCGTGCCGCTGCCCGCCACCGTCAGGCGGAAGCGCTCGTCGAGCAGAGCGAAGGCTGCGATCGCGAGTTCGGGATTCTTCGCCGGCTCAATCCGGCAGGCCCAGAGCACGTTCACCTTCTCGCTGCTCTCGCTCGCGCTCGGGTAGAACTCGGTCGGGTCGAACCAGGTCGGCGAGAAGTGCACGGAGGCGGACTGCCGGCGCAGCCGCTCCGCACCACCGCTGCTGAAGATGACGACGGCGCGCGACTGCCTCACGACCCGCCGCTCGAGGAAGCGGTAGAGCCCGCGCGCCCGCCGGAAGAACGAGACGCTGCCCTGCTTGAGATTCGCGTCGCCGCTGCTGTGCATGAACTGCACGTGCGGGGTTCCACGGAAGTGCCGGAGCGCGACGGCACCGACGTTGACACGGTGGGTCTGCACCGTGTCGACCTCGGCGGTCGGCAGGAACTTCTTCAGCCCGCGGGCCAGGCGGACCGAGTGCGGGATACGCCGAGTCAAGTCCGCGTGGTCGAGGCGTACAACCGGCATGAAGTCGAAGCGGCGACCGCCGATCTCGTACTGCTTCCACTCGCCGAGCACCTTGTCGCCGATCGCGTCGACACCCGCGATGCGGATGATCTCGGTGTCGGGAGCGAACTTGACGAGGCCGCGGATGCAGGTGTCGATACCGCCGGGCTTGGGGCGCACCGGGTCGAACTGCTCGACGATCAGGCGAGTGCTCATCTGGGGGTTCCTTCTCTGGGGTGTCATTTCTTCAACCAGCGCACGAGGTCGACGGGGGAGATCGACGAGCGACGGGTCAGGAGCACGTAGGCGCCGACGAAGACGAGGCTCTGGAGGGCCACGACGCCGAGGACGGCGAGGGTCGGCGGGTCGAGCACGAACAGCAGCACCCAGCCCGGCGCTCCGATCACGACCGCCAGCGACGAGGAGACGACCGCACCGCGTCCGACGCCGCGGCTGACGGCCGGCTCGACGCGGAAGCCGAGGCGCAGCCGCAGCCAGCGCAGCTTGATCGGCAGGTCGATCCAGTAAGACAGGGCGAAGCCGGTGGCGAGGCCCAGGATCACTCCCTGCGGAGGCAGGACCAGGAGCCCCACCAGACCGGTCCCGGCCCAGATCGTGTTGATGACGAAGGCGCTGTAGAGCGGGCGGATCCCGTCGTGCTTCGCGTAGAAGGGGCGGATGAGCAGGACGTGCCAGGCGAACGGCAGCAGGCTGGAGGCGAAGACCGCCAGGACCACGCCGATGATCCGCGCGGAATCGGTCGACGTCTCGCCGCGGGCGAACATCAGCTCGCTCAAACCGGGGCCGACGGCGACGAGCAGACCGGCGACCGGCAGGATGAACGAGGCCAGCCGCAGCAGCGCCTCGCTCAGCTCGCTGAAGGCCTCCTCGTCGTTCGACGCGGCGAAGTGCCGGGACAGTCGCTGGAGCAGAACCGAGGCGAGGCTCGACACCGCCACGCCCTGCACCACCGAGACGATCGCCTGCGCGTAGAAGAGCGCCGAGTAGCCGAAGCCGACCGCACCGGCGTCGGCCGCTGTCGCGCCGGCCTGAGCCGCCCAGGCCGCCGTGAGCAGATTCGAGATCTGGTAGCAGACCGCCGAGGCGACGGCGAGCAGACCGGTGCGAGCGGCGAGGCGGAGTCCGAGTCCGCGCAGCCCGCTCGTCCCCCAGCTCGGCCGGAAGCCGGCGCGGCCGAGGAGGACGCAGAGCACGACGCTCTGCAGGACGGTCCCGCCGAGTGTCGCCGCGCCCAGCACGGTGATGGCGACGAGCGAGACCGAGCCGGGAGAATCGGCGCTCACGTCACCGGCGGCGATCACGACGATCGCCCCGGCGATCACCCCCACGCTCGAGACCGCCGGCAGCCAGCTGACCGAGGTGAAGCGGCCTCGGGCGTTCATCAGCTGCGACGCGACCGTGAAGACCGACGCAGCAGCGACCTGCGGCGTGCACCAGAGGAAGAAGGCGAGGGTGAGCTCGCGCTGCGAGAATCCCCAGCTGCCGCCGCCGAGGACAGAGATCAGCGGGCCGGAGAACGCCAGCAGCAGTCCGCTGACGACCACGCCGAACGCCGCCGAGCAGACCAGCAGCACCGTGCCGTAGCGGTCCGCGTCGTGCTCCGACCGCACCCGCAGCGTGGCGAGCTGCGGCAGGAACACCGCGGCGATCACTCCCCCGCCCAGCAGCAGAAAGATCTGGTTCGGCACCTGGTTGGCCAGGTTGTAGGAGTCCGAGACCAGGCCCGTCCCGAGCGCCGCGGCCAGAGCGATGTTGCGGAGGAACCCGAGCACGCGTGCGACGAGCGTGCCGGTCGACGCGCTCAGGACGGTGCGTCCGGCACCTCGCTCGCTCACTTCTGCATCACCACGGCCTCCAGGCGGCTGCGGAGAGCCGCGCCGCTCGACGCGCGAGTGAACGAGCTCAGCCACGACTCGTGTCCGGCGACGGTCATGCCGGCGGCCTCGATCACGCCGGCGGCGAAGTCGGCGGCCGACTCGCCGGCGACGAGGACTCCGGTCAGCCGCGGGACGATGGCGTCGGCCACGCCGAGCGCCTGCGAGGAGGCGACGCTCGGCACACCCACGCGGGCCGCCTCGACGAGCACGTTGCCGAAGCCCTCGGACAGCGACGGGAGGAGGACGACGGCGTTCGCGGGCAAATCGGCGGACCAGGAGGAGACCCAGCCATGGAAGACGGCGGGGACCCCGCGCTTCGCGGCGAGCGCGCGGACCTGCTCCGTCAGCGGCCCGACGCCGTAGAAGTGCGCGACCACCTCGCGGCCGTGCAGCTCGCGGCAGGCCACCGCGGTCTCGACGACCAGCTGCGGGCGCTTCTGCGCGACCAGCCGCGCCGGTGCGACCAGCGCGAGGGGACCGTCGTCGTGCCGCGGCGCGACGGCCGCGGCCGACTCCGTCTTCAGCGACGGATTGAGCACGACGGAGACGGAGGCGGGCGGCAGGCCGTAGAGCGCGATCGCCTCGGCGGCGACCGGATGCGAGATAGCGACGAACTCGTCGGCCCACCGGTACGCCAGACGCGCCAGCAGCTGCTTCGCCGCGTAGGCGGGGCCGAAGGTGCGACGGAGGTGGACGGCCATGTTGCGGCCGCTGATCAGCACGCGCGGGCGGCCGGGCAGCAGTCGCGTCGCGAAGAGCGCGAGAAGGTTCCAGTACGGCATCAGCGCGAGCACGGCGTCCGGCTTCTCGGTGCGGAGCAGCCGGCGCAGCTGCAGCAGCTTCCGCGCGGTCCCGCGACCGTCGAGAGCGACCAGCCGCAGCTCGGCCGGGATGTCGTCGTCGCCGGTGAGCTTCGTCGCGGCGACCACAACCGTGTCCCCGCTCGCGGCGAGGTGCAGCGCCCACTGCCGGGCGACGAACTCGGCCCCGCCGCCGGAGAACCGGGGGACGAGGAGGACGACCTTCATCGCTTCGCGCTCTCGACGCGGGCGAAGGCCGCCGGCATCAGCGAGGTGGAGTCGCGGGTCGCGACCACCCGTGCGGGGGCGCCGGCGACCGTGACGCCGGCCGCGACGTCGCGGTTGACCACCGCGTTCGCGCCGACCACCGCGCCGTTGCCGATCGTGATAGCCCCGTAGATCACCGCGCCCGGGCCGATGTAGACGAAGTCGCCGATAGTCGGCACGCCGCCCTGCGCGATGCCGATCGTGACAGTGGGGTGGATTCGGCAGAACGCCCCGACTCGCGCCCGCGAGTTCACGACGAGCGTGCCGTAGTGCGCGATCGAGAGGCCCGGGCCGAAGACGCCGGGGCCGATCGAGATCCCGGTGCGCAGCCCGGCGCGCTGCAGGCGGAACCGTGCGATGAAGCGGGCGACGCGAGCGGCGGCGCCCTTCTGCGCGCGAAGGAACTCGACCTGGCGGAGCAGCCGCTGGTAGTGCACGACCGGGTGGCGCCACCGCGAGTCGAACCGCCAGGCGGCCACCCCGTGCGCCATCTGGTCGGCCAGCACGAACGCCCGGAGATCCGCGCGAGTGCGGATCGTCCGGGGCAGCGTGCGCAGCTCGTCTTCGGTGAGCGTCACGCGCGCCCTCCGAAGGTCTCGCACGCCCAGTCGAGGTGGCGCGCGAGTCCCTCCTTCAGGTCGACCTTCGGGGCCCAGCCGAGCTCGGTCGCGATGCGGTCGGTCCCGCCGCCCGTGCGCACGACGTCTCCGAGCGCCTTGTCGGTGTACGACACGTTCAGCGGCGCCCCGTGCAGCTCGCCGAGGAAGTGCAGCACCTCGTTCACCGAGGCGCTCGTCCCGCCCGCGACGTTGTAGACCGAGCCGGGAGCTGTCGGGGTCGTCGCCGCCAGGACGTTGGCCTCGACGATGTCCTCGACGAAGGTGAAATCGCGGATCTGCTCGCCGGTCCCGTAGATCTCGATCGGGTCGCCGAGCACGGCGGAGCGGACGAAGCGGGTGAACGCCATATCGGGACGCTGGCGCGGTCCGTACACGGTGAAGTAGCGCAACGA
The DNA here is from genome assembly GCF_013266705.1 of Rathayibacter sp. VKM Ac-2835. Taxonomy (NCBI): domain Bacteria; kingdom Bacillati; phylum Actinomycetota; class Actinomycetes; order Micrococcales; family Microbacteriaceae; genus Rathayibacter; species Rathayibacter sp. VKM Ac-2835. The sequence continues at coordinate 576,883 of NZ_JABSNQ010000001.1, forward strand.
CGTGGTCGGCAGACCGAAATTGGTTCCGTAGAGGCTGGTGAGGTGCTCGGCGGCGAGCTTGGTAACCCCGTAGGGGCTGACCGGCGAGGGGGGCGTCGCCTCCGAGGTAGGGAAGCATTCCGCGTCGCCGTAGATCGACGAGGAGGAGGCGTAGACGAAGCGCTGCAGGCGATCGTGGTCGCGGAGCGCTTCGAGAAGCCGCTGCGTCGCGCCGATGTTCCGGGACAGATAGGGAGCGAAGCCCTCCTTCCAGGAGCCGCGCACGCCCGGCTGGCCTGCCTGATGGAAGACGACGTCGACGCCGTCGAGCAACGGACCGAGCTCGACCGTCGTCAGATCTGCCTCCACGAGCGTCAGTCCGGCCGCGACGTTCTTCGCGGCATTGGCTCGCTTCAATGAGACGTCGTAATAGTCGGTGAACGCGTCCACACCGACGACATCCCAGCCGTCGGCCAGGAGGCGGCGGCTGATCGTCGAGCCGATGAAGCCGGCCGCACCAGTGACGAGCGCTTTCATGGATCCCTTCGCGATAAGACCTTAGAAAGGCCAGATCGATACTCGGATAGATGTATGAGAAGCGGTCGGCATTGCCCGCGGAGTTTCGAACTCTACCTTCCAGAGATGGCCCTCACGGCGCTCTGAAGCGATATTCTCTCAGTTCGTGTCCCCCGTTCGGAGGCGCTCAAATGGAGGGATCGTCGCCCGGCCGAACGGAGCCGTCTGCATTCCTTCGGCACCCCCCGACAGGTGGTCAAGCCGCGTGATCCTGCTAAGTTCGGGGTCGAGCGCCGCCGCCGCTCTCTCCGCCCGCCGTCCGAGGCCCGCGCGAGAGCTCCGCCAGTCGATGGCCGCTCTCATCCGTATCGGCTCCTTCGAGGGGTGAAGGGAAGACCGAGTTCTCCGTGAATGGTAAGTGGACAGCTTCAGCCGCGGTGAGCGTCGAAAGAGCCGAGAGGGCTTTTCTCGTGCCACTGCGCGAACCGCTCGAGGATGCCGTGGAGATCTCCGGCTCGGGACTGGACATCTGGGACGAGATCTGTGCCTCCTCTCAGGGGATCACATTAGCGGCGCTCATCGAGAAGATGGCGGCACTCTATTCGACAGACGTCTCCGAGATAGCCCTCCCGGTCGAGGAATTCGTTCTCTCCCTCCGCGATCGTGGTCTCGTCCTCGCCGCGGATCAGAGTGCAGGTGACCAAGAATGACCGGCGCTCGAAGTCTCGACCTGCCCAGCGCCGTCCTCCTGCTGCACGGCTGGCTCTCCTGGGTCGCGGAGGAGCACTCGCAGCGCGCCCTCTTCATCAAGGGGCCGGGGCTGCAGTTCCTCGGGCTGCGGGATGGGCACGTCTCCTCCGACGTCGACGTCATGGTCGACCCGGCGGCCTTCGAGTCGTTCTGCGCACTCCTCGAAGCGAACGGCTGGAGTCAACGCCGCAGCACCTTCGCCGGTGCGCGCTACACCGAGCACTCGCGCACCCTCATCCATCCCCGCTGGCCCTGCGACATCGACGTCCACCGCTTCTTCCCCGGCTTCATCGCGCCGGGCGACGTCGTCTTCGACGAGCTGTGGCGCCGACGGGTGACGATGCCCGCCGCTGGGCGCGACTGCAGCATCCCCGACCGGGCCGGTAGCCTGCTCGTCCTGGGCCTGCACGCGCTCAGGAGCCGCTCGGACAACGCCCGGCACGCACGCGAGCTGGCGTACCTCCTCGAGCACGCCGCACTCGACGCTGAGCAGCGCGCCGATCTGGCAGCGCTCGCCCGCCGTACGGGGGCCGAGCACACGCTAGCCGAGGTGCTCCGCGCGCTCGACGCGATCTCGGCGACACCGGCGCCTCCCGTCGCGGACCCGGCGGAGGCCGCCGCGCTGATGGAGTGGACCCGGCGCGTGGCGGCAGGAGCGAGCACCGGCTACATGTGGACCAGCATCATCCGGCGGCAGCGAGGCTGGCGCCGGATCGTCACGATCCGCCACGCGGTCTGGCCGCAGCGCGCAGATCTGCTGCGCATGCGCCCCTCGACGACGGACACAGCGGCAGGGCGCACGCGGGTACGGCTCCAGCGCCTCCTCCGCGGGGCGCCGGCCGCGTCACGGGCGGTCGCGCAGCTGATCACCGAGGTCCGCCGCTCCCGCCGCTGACGGAAAGGATCACGCGGTGTGACGGCCTCACAACGCCCACGAACCGAAAGGTACGGGGCCCCTTCTGCCTCAGCGCACCGCCACCGTCGACCGATCGCGCCCGGTCAGATCCCGCTGCGTCGTCGCCCCGCGCCAGCCGTCGGCCGTCAGCAGCGCGCGGATCTCCGCCCCCTGCAGCTCGCCGTGCTCGATCACGAGCACTCCCCCGGCCCGCAGCAGCCGCAGCGCGGTGCGCGACAGCGCGCGCACGACGTCGAGCCCGTCCTCGCCGCCGTAGAGCGCGGCCGGCGGGTCGTAGCGCTGCACCTCGATGTCGCGCGGGATCGCCGCCGACGGGATGTACGGCGGGTTGGAGACGACGACGGACACCGTGCCGTCGAGCTCGGGCAGCGCATCCGCGAGGTCGACGAAGACGATCCGGGCGTTCTCGAGGCCCAGGCGGTCGCGGTTGCCGCGCGCCCAGAGGAAGGCGTCGACGGAGTTCTCGACGCCGACGACCCGCGCGTGCGGGACCTCGTGCGCGAGCGCGAGCGCCAGCGCCCCGCTGCCGGTGCCGAGGTCGACGGCGATCGGCGACTCGTCGGCCACGGCGCGGAGGGCGTCGATGGCGAGCTGCGCGACTCCCTCCGTCTCGGGTCGCGGCACGAAGACGCCGGGGCCGACCGCGAGCTCGAGCGAGCGGAACGGCGCGACGCCGGTGATGTGCTGAAGCGGCTCGCGCGAGGCCCGGCGCTCGACGGCGTGGTCGAAGGCGTCCCGGGTCGCCTCGTCGAGCGCGAGACCGGTGATCAGCCGTGCCTGCAGCGACCCGCGGCCGAGGCCGAGCAGGTGGCCGAGCAGCAGCTCGGCGTCGACGTCCGGGGTGGGGACGCGCGCCGCGGTCAGCCGGGCGACGGCGTCCGCGAGGAGAGCGCGCGCGTCGAGGTCGATCGTCACCGTGCTCACGACTCGTCGGAGCCGATGTCGGCCAGGCGGGCCTCCTCGTCGAACTGGATCGCGCTCTCGACGACGGGGTCGAGCGCTCCGTTCATCACGCCGTCGAGGTTGTAGGCCTTGTAGCCGGTGCGGTGGTCGGCGATGCGGTTCTCGGGGAAGTTGTAGGTGCGGATGCGCTCGGAGCGGTCCATCGTGCGGATCTGCGTCTTGCGCGCGTCGGAGGCGGCGGCGGCGATCTCCTCCTGCTGGCGGGCGAGGATGCGGGCGCGCAGGACGCGCATGCCGGCCTCGCGGTTCTGCAGCTGGCTCTTCTCGTTCTGCATCGAGACGACGATGCCGGTCGGGAGGTGGGTGATCCGGACCGCGGAGTCGGTGGTGTTGACCGACTGGCCGCCGGGGCCCGAGGAGCGGTAGACGTCGATCTTGAGATCGTTCTGGCTGATCGCGACCTCCTCGGGGGCGTCGACCTCGGGGAAGACGAGCACGCCGGTGGTCGAGGTGTGGATGCGGCCCTGCGACTCCGTCACGGGGACGCGCTGCACGCGGTGCACGCCGCCCTCGTACTTCAGGTGCGCCCAGACGCCCTGCGACGGGTCGGTCGCGTTGCTCTTGATGGCGACCTGGACGTTCTTGTAGCCGCCGAGGTCGGACTCGTCGCGATCGAGGATCTCGGTCTTCCAGCCCTTCGCCTCCGCGTAGTGCAGGTACATCCGGAGCAGGTCCGCCGCGAACAGCGCGCTCTCGGCGCCGCCCTCGCCGCCCTTGATCTCCATGATCACGTCGCGTCCGTCGTCGGGGTCGCGCGGGATGAGCAGGCGGCGCAGCTTCTCCTGCGCGACGCGGAGGGACTCCTCGAGCTCCGGGACCTCCTCGGCGAAGGCGTCGTCCTCGCGGGCGAGCTCGCGGGCGGCCTCGAGGTCCTCGCCCGCCTGGATCCAGGCGGCGTGGGCCGCCTTGATCTGGCTCAGCTCGGCGTAGCGGCGGTTGACCTTCTTCGCGCGCGCGGCGTCCGCGTGCAGGGCGGGGTCGGACAGCTGCGTCTGGAGGTCCTCGTGCTCGGCGAAGAGGACGCTGACGGATTCGAACATGGGGTTCCTGGTTTCCGGGGATCGTCTGGGGTGGTGGGCAGTACTCGCCGGTCGAGTAGGTGCGGCAGGCGCCGTATCGAGACCGACGTGCGCGGCGGGGCGGGTCTCGATACGCCCGCTGCGCGGGCTGCTCGACCAGCATGAGCGGCCCGCTTCGCGGGCTGTATGAAGAACAGGGCGGCCCGCTGCACGGGCTTCTCGACTGCGGAGCCGCACCGCAGGTGCCTTGGGACGCGAAAACGTCCGCGGCCGCCCCGGTGAGGGGCGACCGCGGACGTCGGGGCAGCTAGTGGTGGCCGTTGCCGTGGTTCGCGATGGTCGGGCCGACGGCGGACTTCGAGACCTGCATCAGGAACTCGACGTTCGACGACGTCTCCTTGAGGCGGGACAGGATGATCTCGAGCGCCTGCTGCTGGTCGAGACCGGCGAGGGCGCGGCGCAGCTTCCAGGTGATCTTGACCTCGTCCGAGCTGAGGAGCATCTCCTCGCGGCGGGTGCCCGACGCGTTCACGTCGACGGCGGGGAAGATCCGCTTGTCGGCGAGGTGACGCGAGAGGCGGAGCTCCATGTTGCCGGTGCCCTTGAACTCCTCGAAGATCACCTCGTCCATCTTCGAGCCGGTCTCGATGAGCGCCGTCGCGAGGATGGTGAGCGAGCCGCCGTTCTCGATGTTGCGCGCCGCGCCGAAGAACTTCTTCGGCGGGTACAGCGCCGACGCGTCGACGCCACCCGAGAGCACGCGGCCCGAGGGAGCGGCGGTCACGTTGTAGGCGCGGCCGAGGCGGGTGATCGAGTCGAGCAGCACGACGACGTCGTGGCCCAACTCGACGAGGCGCTTGGCGCGCTCGATGGCCAGCTCGGCGACCGTGGTGTGGTCCTCCGCGGGGCGGTCGAACGTGGAGGCGACGACCTCGCCGCGCACGGTGCGCTGCATGTCGGTGACCTCCTCGGGGCGCTCGTCGACGAGCACGACCATGAGGTGGACCTCGGGGTTGTTCTGCACGATCGCGTTCGCGATCTGCTGCAGGACGATCGTCTTGCCGGCCTTGGGCGGCGCGACGATCAGGCCGCGCTGGCCCTTGCCGATCGGGGCGACGAGGTCGATGATCCGCTGGGTCAGCTTGCCCGGCTCCGTCTCGAGGCGCAGGCGCTCGGTCGGGTACAGCGGCGTGAGGTCGTGGAACTCGACGCGCGCGGCGGCCTCCTCGACGGTCTGGCCGTTGATCGAGTCGACGCGGACGATCGCGTTGTACTTCTGGCGTCCGCCGCCCTCGCCCTCGCGGGGCTGGCGGATGGCGCCGACGACCGCGTCGCCCTTGCGCAGGTTGTACTTCTTGACCTGGCCGAGCGAGACGTAGACGTCGCTGACACCGGGCAGGTAGCCCGTGGTGCGCACGAAGGCGTAGTTGTCGAGGACGTCGAGGATGCCGGCGACCGGGATGAGGACGTCGTCCTCGCTGATCTCGGGCTCGAAGTCGTCGCCGGCCGCTCCCCCGCGGCGCTTGCGGTCGCGGTAGCGGCTGCGGCGGCCGTCCTCGCCGTCGGCCTGCTGGCCGTTCTGCGAGGGGCCCTGCGCGTTCTGGCCGTTGCCGCCCTGGTTCTGGCCGCCCTGGTTCGACGGCGCCTGGCCGTTGCCGTTCTGCGCGGCGGTGTTCTGGCCGCCGCCGTTCTGGCCGTTGCCGTTCTGCGCGCCGCCGTTCTGGCCGTTGCCGCCCTGAGCGCTGCCGCCCTGGCCGTTCTGCTGGCCGTCGTTCGACTGGCGGTCCTCGCCGCGGCGGTTGCGGTTGCGGCGGTTGCGGCCGCGGCCGGTGCCCTGCTGGTCGCCGCCGTTCTGCTGCTCGCCGGAGCCATGCTGGTCGTCATGGCGGTCGCCGGAGTCCGCATCGTCGCCGGCGTCCTCGGTGGAGGACTCGACGGCCTCGGTCGTCTCGGGCTGCTCGCTCTGCTCGGCGCTGCCGCCGCGGCTGCGACGGCGTCCGCGACGCTCGCGCTGGCCGCCCTCGCGGGAGGAGTCGTCCGACTCCGGGCCGTTGGGCAGCTCGATCTCGATGACCGGTCGCGGCGCCTGCTCGGCGTCGGGGGCCTGCTCGAGGACGGGCGGGAGCTCGGGGATGAGCGACTCGACACCGCTGCCGGCCGGGATGTTGACGTGCTCGCCGGCGGCGACCGTGCCGCTGGAGGCGCGACGCGAGCCGCGGCGACGCGGCGTGCGCTCGGCGGGCTCGGCGACCGGCTCGGCGGCGACGGGGAGCTCGAGCTCGACCGGAGCCGCCTCGGCGGCGACGGGCGCGGGCTCCTCGACCGTGGCGGCGGCCTGCTCGAGGACGTCGGCGGTGTCCGCCTCCGTGCTCTCGGCGGGCGCGGGCACCTCGGCGGGGGCTTCGAGCACCGGGGCGCTCTGCTCGGCCACATCGGCGGGCTCGGCCTCGACGCTGGTGCCGTCGACGACGGGCTCGGCCTCGGCCGGCTCGGCGAAGGCCTGCTCGGCGATCGAGGGCTCGGCGGGAGCCTGCTCCTCGGCGGGAGCAGCGGGCTCGGCGGCGACCTCGGAGTCCGCGCCGGCGCGGAGGTCCGAGATGGCCGAGACGAGCTCGCCCTTGCGGAGCTTGGAGGCTCCGCCGATGCCGAGGCTCGTCGCGAGAGCCTGCAGCTCGGCGACGCGGAGGCCGGCGAGATCGGCGTTGTCCGCGGCGGTGCCGCGGGTGTTGACATCTGTCACTGGAGAGGGGTTCCTTCCCCCCGGGAGCGATCGCTCACCGGGAGAGCACATCAGCCGTGCGGGTCCATCGCGAGTTCTGATCCACGCGATGCTCTCGGTCGCCGGCTCGACCTGCCTGGGAAGCGCAGAGAGGGCACGAGCGACCAGGCGCTGGTCTGCACGAGAAGCAGGGGCGCCCTTCACACGATGTGATGGCCGTGATTATCGGGACGATCCGTCGGACAGATTCCGCTCGTTACGCGGCTCCTCTGGATGCGATCCCCACTGTAGCACCCTTGAAGTCGACGGCCAGCATGTGGGCGCGCCAGGGAGTTTGCGCCTCCTTCGCGACCAGATCCGCGGCGGCGAGGCGCTGCGCGGGGTCGCTGCACAGCACCAGGACGCTCGGTCCGGCGCCGGAGACGACGGCCGCGTAGCCGTGCGATCGCAGCAGCGCGATCAGCTCGGAGGTCTGCGGCATCGCGGCCGCGCGGTAGTTCTGGTGCAGCTTGTCCTCGGTCGCCGCGAACAGCAGCTCGGGGCTCTGGATGAGGGCCGCGATCAGCAGCGACGAGCGCGAGACGTTGAAGACGGCGTCCTCGTGCGGCACGCTGATCGGCTGCAGCGAGCGCGCCAGTCGGGTCGACATGGTGTGCTCGGGCACGAAGACGACCGGCGAGACGCCGCGGTGCACCATCAGCTTCTTGGAGCGCGGCCGCAGCGGCGCCTCGGGTCCGCCCTCGGCGCCGGGCTCGACCCAGGCGATGGTGAGACCGCCGAAGAGCGCCGGCGCGACGTTGTCGGGGTGCCCCTCCATCTCGGTCGCGATGCGGAGCAGATCGTCGGAGTCGAGCTCGACGATGCCGTCGAGCAGCCCCTTGGCCGCCATGATCCCGGAGACGATCGCGGCTCCCGAGGAGCCCATTCCGCGGCCGTGCGGGATGATGTTGCGCGCGGTCACGTCGATGCCCGGCATCTCCTGCCGCTGGTCGGCGAAGGTGTAGGCGATGGCCTGCACGACGAGGTTCGTCTCGTCGGTCGGCACCTCGCCCTCGCCCACGCCGTGCACCGCGACCCGGGCGCCCGTCGCCGCGACGGCGACGACGTCGAGCTCGTCGTAGGACGAGAGCGCGAGGCCGAGCGTGTCGAACCCGGGGCCGAGGTTCGCCGAGGTCGCCGGGACCTTGACGTGCACGGTGCGGCCGACGGGAACCGCCGAGGTCATGCGCCGGCCAGCCCCAGCACGTCAGCGATCGCGGCGGTGTCCACGGGCACGACGGTCGGAGTGATGTCCTCGCCGTCCGCGGTGCGCAGGGCCCACTGCGGGTCCTTCAGGCCGTGGCCGGTGACGGTCAGCACGACGGTCGCGTCCTTGGGGATCGCCCCCGCCTCGGCGCGCTCGAGCAGGCCGGCGACGCTGATCGCGGAGGCGGGCTCGACGAAGACGCCGACCTCGCCCGCGAGGATGCGGTACGCCTCGAGGATCTTCGCGTCGCTGATGGCGCCGAAGTAGCCGTCGCTCACGCTGCGCGCGTTGAGCGCGAGCTCCCACGAGGCGGGGTTGCCGATCCGGATCGCACTGGCGATGGTCTCGGGGTGGCGGACCGGAGCGCCGTGGACGATCGGCGCGGAGCCCTCGGCCTGGAAGCCGAACATGCGCGGCAGCTTCGTCGACTCGCCGCGCTCGAGCTCCTCGGAGTAGCCGCGGAAGTAGGCGGTGTAGTTGCCGGCGTTGCCGACCGGGACGATGTGGAAGTCCGGCGCGTCGCCGAGGACCTCGACGACCTCGAAGGCGGCGGTCTTCTGACCGGCGATGCGGTCGGGGTTCACCGAGTTGACCAGGTGCACCGGGTAGTTCTTCGCGAGGTCGCGAGCGATGTCGAGGCAGTCGTCGAAGTTGCCCTGCACCTGCAAGAGCTGCGCGTTGTGCGCGATCGCCTGGCTGAGCTTGCCGAGCGCGATCTTGCCCTCGGGGACGAGCACCGCGGCGGTGATGCCGGCGTGCGTCGCGTAGGCCGCGGCCGAGGCGGAGGTGTTGCCGGTCGAGGCGCAGATGACGGCCTTCGCGCCGTGCTCGACGGCCTTCGAGATCGCCATGGTCATGCCGCGGTCCTTGAAGGAGCCGGTCGGGTTCATGCCCTCGTACTTGACCCAGACCTTCGCGCCCGTGCGGGCCGAGAGAGCCGCCGCCGGGATGAGCGGGGTGCCGCCCTCGCCGAGCGTGATGACGGGGGTCGCCTCGGTGACATCCAGGCGGTCCGCGTACTCGTGCAGGACTCCGCGCCACTGCTTGGCCATCTCAGGCTCCTTCAACTCGTAGAACGGACGTCACGGCGCCGACGAACCCGTGGGATTGGAGAGCGGTGACGGTGGCCGCCAGATCGGACTCTGCCGCGGCGTGCGTGCCGATGACCAGGGTAGCGGTCGGCTCGCGCCGCTCCGCACCGGCCTCGGCCAGCGGGTCGAGCACGGGCGGCGTCTGCACGAGCGTCTCGACGGAGACGCCGTGCTCGGCGAAGACGCCGGCGATCTGGGCGAGCACGCCGGGCCGGTCGAGCACCTCGAGCGTCACCTGGTAGCGGGTGGTCACGTGACCGATCGGCAGCACCGGGAGTCCGGAGCTCGCGCTGGTGACGAGACCGGGCCCGCCGACGACGTGGCGGCGGGCGGCCGAGACGACGTCGCCCAGCACGGCCGAGGCGGTCTCGACGCCGCCGGCGCCCGCGCCGTAGAACATCAGGCTGCCGGCGGCCTCCGCCTCGACGAAGACGGCGTTGTTGGCGCCGTGCACGGCGGCGAGGGGGTGCGAGCGGTGCACGAGTGCGGGGTAGACGCGTGCCGAGACGCCCTCCTCCCCCGTCTTCGCGTCGACGAGGCGCTCGCAGATGGCGAGCAGCTTGATCACGTAGCCGGAGGCGCGGGCCTGCTCGACCTGCTCCGGCGTGACGCCGGTGATGCCCTCGCGGTGCACCAGCGAGACCGGGACGTCGGTGTGGAAGGCGAGCCGGGCGAGGATCGCCGCCTTCTGCGCGGCGTCGTAGCCCTCGATGTCGGCGGTCGGGTCGGCCTCGGCGTAGCCCAGCTCGGTGGCGAGGGCGAGCGCCTCCTCGAGGGTGGAGTGCTCGGTGTCCATCCGGTCGAGGATGAAGTTCGTGGTGCCGTTGACGATGCCGAGGATCCGGTGCACGCGGTCTCCGGCGAGGCTGTCGCGCAGCGGGCGGATGATCGGGATCGCCCCGGCCACCGCGGCCTCGTAGTTGAGCTGGGCGCCCACCTGGTCGGCCGCTTCGAACAGCTCGTTGCCGTGCGCGGCGAGCAGCGCCTTGTTGGCGGTGATCACGTCGGCGCCCGAGGAGATCGCCTTGAGGATGTAGCTGCGCGCCGGCTCCAGCCCGCCGATCAGCTCGACGACGATGTCGGCGCCGAGGATGAGCGCCTCGGCGTCGGTCGTGAAGTACTCCTTCGGGATGTCCGCGGTGCGCGGCGCGTCGAGGTCCCGGACGGCCACGCCGGCGAGCTCCAGCGGCGCCCCCACGCGCTGGGCGAGCTCGTCGCCGTGGTCGAGCAGGAGGCGCGCGACCTGGGCACCGACGGACCCGGCGCCCAGCAGGGCGACGCGGAGGCTGCGGTACTCGATCATCGGAGGATGGCCTTTCGTTCGATGCCGGCATCGCGGCGGAGGAGGTCGTCCTCGGTCTCGCCGTGCACGATCACGCGCGCGACTCCGTCCCGCACAGCGACGACAGGGGGGCGACCCAGGTAGTTGTAGTTGCTCGACAGCGACCAGCAGTAGGCGCCGGTCGCGGCGACGGCCAGCAGGTCGCCCGGTTGGACGTCGGCGGGGAGGAAGTCGTCGTGGACGACGATGTCGCCAGACTCGCAGTGCTTGCCGGCCACGCGCACGAGGGCGGGCTCGGCGTCGGAGACGCGGTTCGCGATCCGCGCCGTGTAGTCGGCGCCGTAGAGGGCGGGGCGGGCGTTGTCGCTCATCCCGCCGTCGACGCTGACGTAGCGGCGCACCCCGTCCGCACCGACGGCGACGTCCTTGATGGTGCCGACCTCGTAGAGGGTCAGGCCGGCGGGGCCGATCAGCGAGCGGCCGGGCTCGATGGCGATGTGCGGGACCGGGATGCCGCGCGTCGCGCACTGCTCGCCGACGGCGTCCGCGATCGCCGCGGCGATCTCGTCGATCGGGGTCGGGTCGTCGGCGCTCGTGTAGGCGATGCCGAAGCCGCCGCCGAGATTGAGCTGCGGGACGGGGCCGTCGGCGAGGAGCGCCGCGTGCACGGCGAGCAGGCGCGACGCCGACTCGGCGAAGCCGGCCGAGCCGAAGATCTGCGAGCCGATGTGGCAGTGCAGGCCGAGGAAGCGCAGGCTCGCGTGCGAGCGGATGCGCGCGACGGCGGCCGGGCAGTCCTCCAGCGTGATGCCGAACTTCTGGTCCTCGTGCGCGGTCGCGAGGAAGCTGTGGGTGTGCGCGTGCACGCCGCTGTTCACCCGGAGCCGGACCGGCTGGACTCGCCCGTGGCGCTCGGCCGCGGCGGCGACGCGGTCGATCTCGAGCACGCTGTCCATGACGATCGCCCCGATGCCGACCTCGACCGCCCGGTCGATCTCGGCGAGCGACTTGTTGTTGCCGTGCAGGCCCATGCGCTCGGGCTCGACGCCGGCCGCGAGCGCGACCGCGAGCTCTCCCCCGCTGCAGGTGTCGATGTTCAGGCCCTCGGCGCGCATCCAGCGCGCGACCTCGGAGGAGAGGAACGCCTTGCCCGCGTAGTAGACGGTGACGCCGGTGCCGATCCGGCCGAGCTCGCGCTCGAATGCCTCCCGGGTCGCGACCGCGCGGCGGCGGGCGTCGTCCTCGTCGACCACGTAGAGCGGCGTGCCGAAGCGCGCGGCGAGCTCCGCCGCCGCGACACCGGCGACCTCGAGGCCGCCGTCCGCGGCGCGGACGGTGCCGCCGGACCAGACGCCGTCGGCGAGCCCGTTTGCGTCGTCGGGCCGGTGGAGCCACTCCGGGGCGAGCGGATGACGGGGGGCGCGGACGGGTGCGTCGGCGTGTGCCACGGGTGAGACCTCACAGGAGAGAGTGGGAGCGTCACTGCGTGGCGAGCGAGTCCGGATTGACCCCTGAAGCCAGCAAGATCCTTGGAAGTGCTGTCGATGACAGTGCTGTCGGTGCGCGCACTGCCGGCGTTCGGCCCGCGGGACACGCGGGCACAGGGCTCCGATCCTACCGGTCGGTCGCGCCTCAGCCGTCTCGGGTCAGGAGCAGACGCCGGTCTCCTGCTGCGCCGGGTCGCTGAGGAGCGTCGGAGAGAAGTCGAAGGAGGCGTTCAGCGAGTCGGCCGTCACGTCGACGTCGGTGAGCGCGAGCCCTCGCGGCACCGCGTCGGCGATGCAGACGGAGCGCGCGGCGAGCAGCCCCTCGGCGACGGCGCCGAAGCGGTCCTCGACATCGGCGGCGCTGATCGTCGTGCCGCCCGCCGTCACCTCGGACGGAGTCAGCTCGATCGCGCCGTCGGCCGCGCCCAGCTCGATGCCGACCCCCGCGGCGAGCGTGAGCCCGAGCACGTCCACCGAGGTGTTCACGCGCACCAGCGGCGGGTCGAGCGTCACACCGTCGATCGGCACCTCGCTCCGGGCGGCCACGAGAGTGCTCACCGAATCCGGGTCGAGCGCCACCGTCGCCTGTCCGGCGTCGATCGGTCCGCTGCCGCTCGCCGGGACGCCCTCGAGCGTCGCGTCGAGGTCGCCGTTCAGGTCGCCGAACGCGACGTCCTCGCTGCGGATGTCGAGCCGGTCGAGCGACCCGCCGATCAGCTGCGGCAGGACCGCCCAGCCGGCGACCTCGACGTCGACGGGGTGGTCCGCGGGGAGCGAGAGCGCCTCCCGGATGCTCGACGCCGCGGTGTCGGCGACGGCGCGCCGGGCGAGCACGTCGCCGACGACGGCGGCCACGGCCAGCAGCACGATCAGGATCACCGCGACGAGCGCGATCCGGCGGCCGCGGTGCGGCGCACCGGCATCGGCGGCGGTCACATCCGGTCCGGAGCGGTCACGCCGAGCATCGTGAGCCCGTTGCGCAGGACCTGCGCGGTCGCGTCGTTGAGGCGCAGGCGGGTCGAGTGCACGGCCTCGATCGGGTCCTCGCCCTGCGGGACCACGCGGCAGTTGTCGTACCAGCGGTGGTAGAGGCCGGCGATCTCCTCGAGGTAGCGGGCCACGCGGTGCGGCTCGCGCAGCTCCGCGGCCAGGGCGACGATCCGAGGGAACTCCTGCAGCCCGCCCAGCAGCGCCGACTCGCTCGGGTGCACGAGCGTCTCGGGCGCGAACGGCTCGCGCGGCACGCCCGACGCCTCCGCCTTGGCCGCGACCTGGCGGGTGCGGGCGTGCGCGTACTGCACGTAGTAGACGGGGTTGTCGTTGCTGCGCTTGGTGAGCAGGTCGAGGTCGATGTCGAGCGAGGAGTCGGCGGAGGAGCGCACGAGCGAGTAGCGCGCGGCGTCGACGCCGACGGCCTCGACCAGGTCCTCCATCGTCACGACGGTGCCGGCGCGCTTGGACATCCGGACCGCCTGGCCGTCGCGGAGCAGATTGACGAGCTGGCCGATCAGGATCTCGAGGTTGACGCCCGGGGTGTCGCCGAAGGCCGCGCACATCGCCATCATCCGGCCGATGTAGCCGTGGTGGTCCGCGCCGAGCATGATGATCGCCCGGTCGAAGCCGCGCTCGCGCTTGTCGAGGTAGTAGGCGAGATCACCCGCGATGTAGGCGGCCTCGCCGTCGCTCTTGATGATGACGCGGTCGCGGTCGTCGCCGAAGTCCGTGGTGCGCAGCCAGGTGGCTCCGTCGGCCTCGAAGATGTGGCCGAGCTCGCGGAGGCGCTCGATCGCGCGCTCGACGGCGCGCGACTCGTGCAGCGAGTTCTCGTGGAAGTAGACGTCGAAGTCGACGCCGAACTCGTGCAGGCTCTGCTTGATCTCGCCGAACATCAGGTCGACGCCGATGGAGCGGAAGGTCTCGTTCAGCTCGGCCTCGGGGAGGACCGACAGGTCGCCCGGGTAGGCGGCCACGACGCGGTCGGCGATGTCGGCGATGTAGGCGCCGCCGTAGCCGTCCTCGGGCGTCGGCTCACCGCGGTAGGCGGCGAGGACGCTCCGGGTGAAGCGGTCGATCTGCGCCCCGTGGTCGTTGAAGTAGTACTCGCGGGTCACCTCGGCGCCCTGCGCGATCAGCACGCGGGCGAGGCTGTCGCCGACGGCCGCCCAGCGGGTGCCGCCGATGTGGATGGGGCCGGTGGGGTTGGCCGAGACGAACTCGAGGTTCATCTTCAGACCGGAGTAGACGGAGCCGGTGCCGTAGGCCTCGCCCGCGTCGACGATCGCGCCGGCGAGCGCACCCGCCGCCGCCGCGTCGAGCCGCACGTTGAGGAACCCGGGGCCGGCGACCTCCACCGAGGCGACGCCGTCGACGGCGCCCAGGCCCTCGGCGAGCTCGGTCGCGAGCTCGCGCGGGTTCGCGCCGACCTTCTTGGCGATCTTCATCGCGATGTTCGAGGCCCAGTCGCCGTGGTCACGGTTCTTGGGCCGCTCGAGCACGACGTCGCCCAGCGCGACCTCGGCGTCGCTCCCTCGTCGCTGCACGGCGTCGAGGACGAGGGCGTGCAGGGAGGCGGCGAGCTGTTCGGGAGTCACGGGGCACGATTCTACCGGCCGCCCCGCCACCCCCTCCTTCCTGCCGATCGCCCCGCCTCCCCTGCTGATCGAGCAGCCGCCCCACCCGCGGCGATTGCTAGGGTGCAGCGCATGCGCCGACCCGCCGCCCTCGCCCTGCTCGTCGCCGTCGGCGCCCTCACCGGCTGCGCACCGGCCGCGGAGCCGGCGCCGAGCGCGAGCGAGGCCGTCACCGGCACCCCCGTCGAGGTCGCCTGCGACGACCTGGTCCCCGCCTCCGCGCTCACCGGACTCTGGTCCGGCTTCACCCCGAGCGACGCCGTCGAGCCGACCGCGGTCTCCACCGAGATCGCCGGCTACCAGGGACAGGTGTGTGGCTGGTCCGGCCCGGACGGCGCCGACTTCCAGATCGCCGTCGCGCAGCTCGACCCGGCGATCATCGAGGCCCTCAAGAACGAGTACTTCACCACCAGTGCCGCGGTCCCCACCTACGGCAGACCGCCGGAGATCGAGGGCTACTACGAGATCGCGAACGGCCGCGGCGTGGCCGACGCCTTCATCGGCGACTACTGGATCGAGGCGTCGAGCGCGTCCTTCGTCGAGCCCGGCGATCCCGAGCCGCTCGTGCGCGCGGCGCTCGACGCCCTGGCGGGCTGACCGGCGCCGACCGGGCGGGCCCGCTCAGCCCAGGCGCACCGGCGAGACGTGATCGTCCTCGACGACCTCGTCGCCGGTCGCCTCGACGCTCATCGTCTCCAGCCGCAGGTCGGTGAGGTAGCTGCTGAGGAACGCCGTGTCGGCGGTGTCGCGGCCGGAGGAGATCCGGAGCATCGACGGCCGCGGAGCCAGCCGGGTCGCGTCGACCACGTGCCACGCTCCGTCGACCCACGCCTCCGACACCGCGTGGAAGTCGCGCGGCTCGAGCCCCGGAGCGTAGACGGCGGTCACCCGCGCCGGCACGTCGAGCGCGCGCAGCAGCCCGACGACCGTGTGCGCGAAGTCGCGGCAGACGCCCTGACCGCTCTCGATCACCTGCGCCGCTCCCCCGGTCGCGACCGTGGAGCCGTAGACATAGGAGAGGTGGCTGTGCACCCACTCCTCGACGGCGACGAGCGCCTCGAAGCCCCTGGCCCGGCCGAACTCGCGTCGCGCGATCCCGCCGAGCGCGTCGGTCTCCGCGTAGCGGCTCGGCCGCAGGTATTCGACCAGCTCCAGCTCGCTCGGCTCGTCCGGTGCACCGCGTCCCGAGACGCGGGCGCGGTACTCCACCTGCATCGCGCCGGCGTTCGCCGCCACCCGGTGCACGCGAGCACCGTGCCGCGCCGGGAACTCGCGGACCGGGACGGGCTCGCCGTCGAGAGTGACGGTGAAGGAGTCCTCGAACGCATCCCCCGTCGGCGTCGCCGCCACGAGGAAGATCAGGTCGGTCGGCCCGTTCAGTCGCAGGCCCAGCGAGGCGGAGACGGTGCGCAGCATGCCCCCATCGTGGCACGGCCGAGTGACCCGTCAGGGCGTCCGGCGACGCTCACCCCGGGTGCTAATGTTGACAGGCACTCCTGGCCCCCATAGCTCAGGGGATAGAGCACTGCCCTCCGGAGGCAGGGGCGAAGGTTCGAATCCTTCTGGGGGCACTCTTCACGGCGATCCGGCTGCCTCAATCACGCCGATCCGGCTGCATCGAGCAGACCGACGCGTGGCGCGAGCTCCGGCACGGCGCTATCGACTCCGGCACCAACGCTCGAGCAGAGCTCCTGCGCTCGGCGACGGCCTCGAGCGCCGCACCGGAGCTGCACGCACGCCGACCGACGCCCTCGGAGCGGTACCGCGGTCCGGTACCGCGGGATCCGAGGGCGTCGCCCGCGCGCGAGAGCGGTGGGTCAGTCGTCGTCGTTCGCGCAGTCCCGCGAGCAGTACGGATCGGCGACGCGCGACGGGCGACGGCGGCAGGCGTCGCAGCGGCGGGCGCGCAGGAAGGAGCGGATCAGGGTCGTCATGGTGAGCCTTCGGGTACGACACCGCGACCGCCGTGAGGCTGCGGGATTCGGGTTCCACAGGTCGCTCGGGAGGTGTCTCGACGGATCCTATGGTCCGTCCCCGCCTCGATCAAGAGACCCGCCAAGGCTCCCGGCCGCTCCGCACCTCCGCGCTACCGGCGCTCCGAGCCGACTCACCGGGCGACGACGATCTCCCCCAGATCGGCAGCCAGCTCCTGTGCCATGTGGTCGTAGCCCGCCGTGTTCGGGTGGCCGACCTCGATGTTGACCCACTCGGCCTGCGACGTCGTGGGGAACCAGCGCTCGTAGAGCGGGCTGATGAATGCGATGCGGTGGTCGCGCGCGTACTCCTGGAGCACGGCGTTGACGTAGCGCTTGTTGGCGTTCGAGTTCGTCGAGACCGACACGGGGCCGAGCATGACGAGCTGCGCCGACGGGAACCGGTCCCGCAGCGCCGTCACGGTGGCGTCGACCGCATCGGGCAGCCCGGCGTTCTCGACGTTCTGGTCGTTCGACCCGCCCTGGAGGATCACCAGCTGGAACTCGTCCCCGTAGCTCAGCCTCTCGATGCGCTGCAGGAAGGTGCCCTGGCCGTCGTTGCCCGCCTTGAGGTAGCCCGTCGACCCGACTCCCTCGACCGCGATGTCCCAGCCGGGGAGGTAGCGGGGCAGGACGCGCGCGAAGCCGTCCGTCTCCGGTTTGGTTGCACCGAAGCCCGCGGTGTAGGAGTCGCCGAAGACGAGCACGCGGGGCTGCGCCGGCAGCGCGATCGGATCCGGCGTGGGCACCGGTGTCGCCGTGGTCGGCGAGAACGTCGCACTCGCCGGGATCTCGACGGCCGCCCGGTCGTCCGGCAGGAGGAACACGAGCAGCGTCCCGGTGACGGCGAGCGCGGCGACGACGGTCACGACCCGCACCGTCGTGCTCCGCCAGGCCGATGACAGCACTTCGAGACGCCTCACGTTGATCCCCCCGGTCGACTGAGCGAGAGGCTAACCGAGGAGCGCGCCCGGAGCAGAGCCGCCGAAGGTGTGGCGAGTCCTCACGGACGTCTCGGGACCCGCCGACCCGGGCTACCGGGTCGTCGGGCACCGCCTCGCGTGTCGGGAATCGTCGTTCCGCGGGCGGGGATCGCCCGTCGTGCTCGGCTGCATCCGCGGTCCAGAACACGACCGGAGGACGAGCAGCCGAGCGACTCAGTCGTCGTCCTGAGCGCAGCGCTCGGAGCAGTAGGGGTCGAGTGCGCGCCGGGGGACGAGTCCGCATGCTGCGCAGAGGGGTCGACGACGTCGGGGCACGAACGATCGAAGACGTTCAGCCAAGCGTTTCGGGGTCACGAGAACCGCCTTTTCGTTGACGTCGCGAGCAACCGGGCAGGAATCCAGACCGCGCTTCGGGTGCGCGGACGCTCGCCGGGAGACGTCGTGTCCTATTCGTACCCCCGTGCAGCTCGGATTGGTACCGGATGGGCCGTGAAACAGGCACTATCACCCAATTCCGTTCCGGTTCGGAGTCTCTGGGGACACGCTGTCCCGTTCCAGGGGCGCCACGTCCGCAGAGGCGGACTCCGATCGACAGGGGTTCCCGAGCCGAAACGCGCTCGGCGCACACGGCGTTCCTGAGAGCGGCGTCGTAGGGTGAGCGCGTGAAGATCCTTGTCGTCGAAGACGATCCAGCCATGGGCGAAGCGCTCGTGGGCGGCCTAGAAGACGCCGGCTACGAAGCCGAGCTGACGACGAACGGCATCGACGCACTCGTCGCGTTCAGCAACGCCGAGTTCTCGGCCGCCATCGTCGATGTGATGCTCCCCGCGATGTCGGGCTTCGAGATCTGCCGGCGCATCCGCGAGCTCGGCCGCTCCACGCCGATCCTGCTGCTGACCGCGCGCGACTCCGTCGAGGACCGGGTGTTCGGCCTGGACGCCGGCGCCGACGACTACCTGACGAAGCCGTTCGCGTTCACCGAGCTCAACGCGCGGCTGCGGGCGCTGCTGCGGCGCAGCCCCTCGCTGATGTCGACGTCGATCGAGGTCGGGCGCATCACCGTGGACGGGTCGAGCATCCGCCGCACCGCCGACAACACGCGCATCCACGTGAGCCCGAAGGAGCTCGAGCTCCTCAAGCTGCTGATCTCCCCGGTCGGCTCGGTGGTCACCCGCCAGCGCATCCTCTCCGAGATCTGGGGCGGCGGCGAGATCGTCGACAACAACATCGTCGACCAGTACGTGAGCTACCTCCGCAAGAAGCTGCCCGCCGAGGACACCGGCGTCAGCATCGTGACGGTGCGCGGCAAGGGCTACTTCCTCCGCCCGGTCGAGTAGCCGCGTGGCCGCCTCGAGCCCGCTCGCCGCGGCGCGCGCCGCGAGGCGGCGCTCGGGTGCTCTGTCGATCCGCGCCAGAATCACGATCGGCTCGGTCGCTGTGGCGACCGTGCTCTTCGCCCTCGCCGCGATGCTCTTCTACCAGGTCGTCACCGGCATCGTCGAGCGCAGCGAGCGGACGATCCTGGTCTCGATCGAGGACGAGATCCGCCGCGACATCGCGGCCGGCGACGTCCCGCGCGTCCGTGACTCGTCCACCGGGCAGCTCTACCTCGCGATCACCCCGGACGGCGCGGTCGACGCGACGACCATGCCGACGGAGGTGCGCCGCTCCGTGCAGGCGGAGCTGCGCGATCGCGCGGCCGACGCGGTTCCCCGCTACACCGAGGTCGCCACCGCGACCACGCGCTACCTGGTTCGCATCGCCGCCGTGGACGGCGAGGACGGCACCTGGAGCGTCGCCACCGCACGCGATCAGGCGGCCTCGCAGCTCGTGCTCGACGACTTCGCGCACGTGCTCGTCTACGCCGCGATCTTCCTCGTCGTCACCTTCGGACTCGCCTCCTGGATCCTCACCGGAGCGGCCCTCGCTCCCGTCCGGCGGATGCGCGCGCGCGCCGACCAGATCGCCGCCGACCCCACTCCCGGCGATCAGCTGCCGGTCGTCGGCACCCGCGACGAGATCGACGAGCTCGCCGAGACGCTCAACGCGTTCCTCGCCAAGCAGACGGCCTCCCTGGCGCGGGAGAAGCAGATGGTCTCGGACGCCAGCCACGAGCTGCGGACGCCGCTCGCGGCGCTCTCGGCCCAGCTCGAGATCGCGCACCACCGCGTGGAGGACCCGGTCGCCGTCGACCGCGTGATCCTCGACGCGCAGAAGAGCGTCGACCGCCTGGTCCGCCTCGCCTCCGCACTGCTGGACATCTCCCGGATCGAGAGCCGGTCGGCCCGTCCCGCGTCGCCCTTCGCCGAGCTGGTCGACGAGCTGGTCGGCGCGGTCGACCGCACCCGGCTGCTCGCGGCCGAGTCGGACGTCGAGATCGACTACGAGATCGACGAGCGCGAGCCCGCTCGGCTCTACGCGGTCGCCACCCAGGACTTCGGCCGGGTGATCGACAACCTCGTCCGCAACGCGATCCAGGCGATCGGCCGCGGCGGGACGATCGTCGCGGCGCTCGCGCAGAAGGACGGCCGGCTGCTGCTGACCGTGTCCGACGACGGCCCCGGCATGCCGGCGGAGTTCATCCCCGTCGCCTTCGACCGGTTCTCCCGCCCGGACGACTCGCGCACCATCGCCTCGGGCGGCAGCGGACTCGGCCTCGCCCTGGTGCACACGACGGTGCTCTCCGGCGGCGGCACCGTCGCGCTGTCCAATCGGGAGCCGCACGGGCTCGCCGTCGACATCGTCCTGCCGCCGGTCGGCTCCGCGGCCCGCTGACACCGCGTCGCACTCCCCCCGGCGCGACGAAGGCCCCCGGACTGCTCCGGGGGCCTTCGAGGAGATCAGCGCCGCTCGTCCTCGGGACGGATCGGCACGGGCTCGGCGTTCGCGGGCGGCGGCGACCAGACCGGCGCCTCGGACTCCGCGGGGGTGCCGTCGAGGAGGTTGCGCGCGCGGTTGACCACCTCCGGATCGACGAGGACCGAGTAGCTCGTCGCGATGACCTGCATCGTCGAGGTGAAGTCGCGTCGGCGGCGGTTGACCGCGTAGGAGGCCAGACCGAAGAGCATGCCGAAGCCGGCGCCGAGCAGGACGGCTGCGATCAGGAAGGAGAACTCGGTCGTCGGCGAGAAGATGATGAGCAGCAGACCGAGGAAGACACCGAGCCAGGCGCCGGACGCGGCGCCGGCCAGGGCGACCCGGCCCCAGGTGAGCTTGCCGGTGACGCGCTCGACGCTCTTCAGATCGTTGCCGAGGATGGCCAGCTGCTTGACCGGGAAGTCGGCCCGCGCGAGGACGTCGACGGCCTTCTGCGCTTTCTCGTAGGTGTCGAAGGTGGCGAGGATCTCGCCGCGCGGGATCGTCGGGGAGGCGGCGCCCCGGCGGTTGTTCATGGGCATCTGCTGAGTCACCCGTTCAGGCTGTCACAGCCGACTTGGAGCCTTCTGGGTGCGGATCGAGAGCTTCCCGTGCGCGGGCCGAGAGCACGGAGGCTCCGCGCTCGGCTTCCGCGAGGGCGGCCGGGTCTAGGTTGGTAGCCGTGAGTTCCGCCAGAGTCTTCGTAGCGCGCTTGGCCGGTTGCAGCGTCTTCGACCCGGCGGGCGATCGCGTCGGCAAGGTCCGCGACGTCCTCCTCGTCCCCCGTCAGAACGACGCTCCGCGCGTCGTCGGCCTGGTGGTCGAGATCCCCGGCCGGCGCCGGGTGTTCGTGTCGATCGGGCGGGTCACCAGCATCGGCAGCGGGCAGATCATCACGACCGGTCTGATCAACGTGCGCCGCTTCGAGCAGCGCGGCGGCGAGGTCCGCGTGATCGCCGAGCTGCTCGGCCGGAGGATGACCTTCGTCGACTGCTCCGGCGACGCGATCGTCGAGGACGTCGCGATCGAGGAGGTCGGCCCGGGCGAGTGGGAGCTCGCGCAGCTCTTCGTCCGGCGCCCGAAGACCAGCCCCTCCCCCTTCGCCAAGGGCGCGACGACGTTCGCCGGCTGGCGCGAGGTGCGCGAGAGCGTGTCCACCGAGGCGCAGTCCGCCGAGCAGTACGTGGCGAGCCTCGCCGAGCTCAAGCCCGCCGACCTCGCCAGCACCCTCCTCGACCTGCCGCAGCAGCGGATGCTCGAGGTCGCGGGCGAGCTCTCCGACGACCGGCTCGCCGACGTCCTCGAGGAGATGCCCGAGAGCGAGCAGGTCGAGATCCTCGGCCGCCTCGACGACGACCGTGCCGCCGACGTCCTCGACCAGATGCAGCCCGACGACGCGGCCGACCTGATCGCGCAGCTCTCCGACGAGCGCGGCGAGGCGCTGCTCGGTCTGATGGAGCCGGAGGAGGCGGACGACGTCCGCATGCTCCTCTCCTACGCGCCCGAGTCGGCCGGTGGACTGATGACCACCGAGCCGATCATCGTCTCGTCCGAGGCGACCGTGGCCGAGGGCCTCGCGATGATCCGCCGGCACGAGCTGGCCCCCGCACTCGGCGCCGCGGTCTGCGTGACCCTGCCGCCGTACGAGCCGCCGACCGGCCGCTTCCTCGGCATGGTGCACTTCCAGCGGATGCTCCGCTACCCGCCGCACGAGCGCCTCGGCACCCTGCTCGATCAGAGCCTCGACCCGATCACGCCCGACACCTCAGCGGCCGAGGTCGCCCGCATCCTCGCGAGCTACAACCTCGTCTCGGTGCCGGTCGTCGACGAGTCGCACCGCCTGGTCGGCGTCGTGACGATCGACGACGTGCTCGACTACCTCCTCCCCGACGACTGGCGCAGCCACGACGGCGACGACGAACCGCGCGTGCCGCTGAGCACGACGACCCAGGGCATACCGATCGCCGCGCCGGTGGCGGCGGCGGGCAGGTTCAAGGCAGGACGACGAGGACGGAGGGGTGCGCGTGGCTAGGGACACCAAGCAGGATCGACGGCTCGACGCCCCCAAGGGCCTGCGCACGCGGGTGCTCCCCCGGCGCAACCGGCAGAGCAGCGACCGCTTCGGCCGCCTGACCGAGTCGTTCGCCCGCGGCATGGGCACGCCGTGGTTCCTCGTCGGCATGACGATCTTCTGCGTCTTCTGGCTGCTGTTCAACACCTACGGCCCGGAGGAGTCGCGCTTCGACTCCCAGGCCCTCGGCTTCACCGTGCTCACGCTGATCCTCTCGCTGCAGGCCTCCTACGCGGCACCGCTCCTGCTGCTCGCGCAGAACCGCCAGGACGACCGCGACCGCGTGCAGATAGAGCAGGACCGTCAGCGCGCCGAGCGCAACCTCGCGGACACCGAGTACCTGGCCCGTGAGGTCGTCGCGCTCCGCCTGGCGATCCGGGACATGGCGAGCAAGGACTTCATCCGCTCCGAGCTGCGCAGCCTCGTCGAGGAGCTCGAGAAGGACCGGGCGGAGTCGATCGCGAGCGAGCGGCGCGATGCCTGACGCCGGGACGACCGGCCCGGTCGATCCCGCCGCCCTCGAGAGCGCCGTGCTCGCGGCGCTCGCTCGCGTCATCGACCCCGAGATCCGGAAGCCCATCACCGAGCTCGACATGGTCGACTCGGTGACCGTCGGCGAGAACGGCGCGGTGACCGTGGCCATCCGCCTGACGATCGTCGGCTGCCCTGCGGCGTCCGCGATCGAGCGCGATGTGCGCGCGGCCGCGGAGTCGGCGGCGGGTGTCGGCTCCGTGCAGGTCGACGTCGGCGTGATGACGCCGGCTCAGCGCACGGCGCTGACGGAGCGGCTGAGGGGCGGGCGGCGCGAGATGCCGTTCGGTCCGGACTCGCTGACCCAGGTCTATGCAGTGACCAGCGGCAAGGGCGGCGTCGGCAAGTCGACCGTGACCGCGAACCTGGCGGTGGCCCTCGCTCGGCGCGGGCTCGCGGTCGGGCTGGTCGACGCGGACGTGCACGGCTTCTCGATCCCGGGACTGCTCGGCCTGATGCACGACGGCCGGGTCGCGGGGCCCACTCGGGTCGGCGAGCTCATGCTGCCGCCGGTGGCGCACGGCGTGAAGGTGATCTCGATCGGGATGTTCCTCGAGGGCGACACCCGGGGCGCAGCCGTCTCCTGGCGCGGTCCGATGCTGCACCGCACGATCTCGCAGTTCCTCACCGACGTGTACTTCGGCGACCTGGACGTGCTGCTGCTCGACCTGCCGCCGGGCACGGGCGACGTCGCGATCTCGATCGGCCAGCTCCTGCCGCACGCGGAGGTGCTGATCGTGACGACGCCGCAGCCGGCCGCCGCCGATGTGGCGGAGCGCAGCGGTGCGCTCGCCCGTCAGTCCGGCCAGCGCATCATCGGCGTCGTCGAGAACATGTCCGGGCTGCCGCAGTCCGACGGGTCCGTGCTCGAGCTCTTCGGCAGCGGTGGCGGCGCCGAGGTGGCCCGCCGGCTCAGCGCGAGCGGCGACGACGTGCCACTGCTCGCCACGCTGCCGATCAGCGTGGCGCTGCGCTCGGGCGGCGACGACGGGCTGCCGGTCGTCATCGGCGACCCGGAGGATCCGGCCGCCGTCGCGATCACGGAGCTGGCACGGACGCTCGCGTCGCGCCCGCGCGGGCTGACGGGCCGCCGGCTGCCGATGTCGGTCGGCTGAGCCTTCCGCCGCATGCTCGGGCGGTGGTGGGTCTCGATACGCCCGCTCCGCGGCATCCTCGACCAGCATGCAGCGACCGCTCCGCGCGCTGCCCGGTTCGGGGGCGGGTCAGGTGGCTTCGAGGTCGATGGGCGGGGGCGCCACCGTCGAGAGCTCGCCGGCGCCCGCCGAGCGCTTCATCGTCGTGTAGTAGCTGTCCGCGGTGGAGGCGCCGCCGCCGGCCGTGACCGGAGCGGAGACCGCGGAGGGCGGCTTCACCGTGGGGGCCGGCTCGTCCTCGAGCAGGGCGTCGCGGATGATGCGCCGCGGGTCGTACTGCCGCGGATCGAGCTTGCGCCAGTCGACCTCGTCGAACTCGTCGCCCATCTCGTCCTTCACGCGCTCGCGCGCCTGCGTGGCGAATCCGCGGACCTTCCGCACCAGCGCAGCGAGCTGCGAGGCGTAGTAGGGGAGGCGGTCAGGGCCCAGCACGAAGACGGCGATGACTCCGATGATGAGGAGCTTGTCGAACGTCAAACCGAACACGGGACAACACTAACCCGCCGCGCCTGCGCCGACGACCCCGCGCACCCCCGTACCCTGGCGATGCGCAGGCGCGATCCGCCCGCCGCGACCACCACCAGAGGAGCCCGCCCGTGTCCGACAAGGATGCCAACTGGAAGTACGCCGAGGACGCGGTCGTCGAGCCCGAGGCCATCGCCTCCGCCCGCCGGCTCGCCGTCGAGCTGGGCATCGACGCGATCGCGCCCTCGATCGGCGCGCAATCCGCCCTCGTCGCGGCCGCCGCCCGGGCCACGTCGATCATCGAGATCGGCACCGGCACCGGCGTCAGCGGACTCTGGCTCCTCGACGGCGCCCCCGAGGCCATGCTCACCTCGATCGACTCGGAGGCGGTGCACCAGCAGCACGCCCGGGCCCAGTTCCACGAGGCCGGCATCTCGCCCAACCGCCTGCGCCTCATCCCCGGCCGCGCCCTCGAGGTGCTCCCCCGGATGAACGAGAACTCCTACGACATCGTCTTCGTCGACGGCGATCCGCTGCAGGTCATCGAGAACGTCGAGCACGCGTTGCGCCTGGTGCGCCCCGGCGGCACCGTGCTCGTGCCGCACGCCCTCTGGCGCGGCCGCGTCTCCAATCCCGCTCAGCGCGACGAGATCGCCTCCGCCTTCCGGACGCTGGTCGCCGAAGTCTGCGGCTCGCCGGCCGTGGTCAGCGTGCTGTCGCCGATCGGCGACGGGCTGCTCCAGGCGAACAAGCGCCGCGCCTAGCCGCACCGCCGGCCGCGTGGCACCGGCCCCGGGAACGAGGGAACGCCCGCCGCATCGGATGCGGCGGGCGTTCTCGACGGTGCTGGTGGGTCAGGCTGGAGTCACCACCGACGCGAGTGCGTCGTGGAGTTCTTTCGCCTCTGCATCGTTGACCGAGACGACGAGGCGTCCGCCGCCTTCGAGCGGAACGCGCACGACGATGAGTCGCCCCTCCTTAACAGCCTCCATCGGTCCGTCTCCGGTCCTCGGCTTCATGGCCGCCATAGAGTTCCCCTTTCGTGACGTATCCGTCTATTATCGTGCATCCGCGCCAGGGACGAAATCGGACGCCTTCCTCGGAAACGCGGCGTCGATCACGGCGGCGTCCAGTCGTAGCCGTCGACGGCCCAGCCGATGGTGATCCAGCCGATCTGACCGGCGATCGAGACGACGACCAGCGCGCTCCGGAAGAGGGGCGAGCGCGGCACCGCGAGCGCCCCGACGAGGGGGAACATCGGGCCCAGCAGGCGGAACGTGCTCGACTGCGGGAAGAAGAAGGCGAAGAGGTAGACGCCGTAGCCGGCGACCCACGCGCGGCTGAACAGGTCGAGCCGCCGCGTCCACGGCGAGGCCAGGATGCCGACGAACAGCAGCACCAGGACGACGACCAGCGCGATGCCGAGCATCGGCGCGCCGAACCACCAGCCGCCCCACCACGCGCCGCCCTGGAACCACGAGGTGAAGGGGAAGAGCTCCTGGTAGCCGATGTAGGAGGAGCGCCAGGCCAGCTCGGTGTCGGTGTAGGCCGTCGGCGAGCCGGTGACCGCCCACGCCACCGCGGGCCAGAGGAAGCCGACGACCAGGCCCCAGACCGTGAGCGCGACGGCGGGCACGGCGTCGGTCCGCGGGAACGGCTCCTTCGCGCGCCGGACGAACCGGTAGACGACGTAGAGGCCCATCGCCGCGGCGAACGCCAGCCCGCTCGGCCGCGTCAGACCGAGCACGAGCACCACCGGGAAGACCCAGGCGAACCGGCGCCGGACCAGCAGGAGCAGGACGATCGCGGTGAGCATCATCGCCATCGACTCGGCGTAGGCGATCTGCAGCATCGGCGAGGTCGGCGCCACGCAGAAGAAGAGGACGGCGACGAGGGACTGCGACTCGCTCAGCGAGTGCCGCATCAACCGGTAGAGCACGAGGCAGGCGACCGCCGCGCAGATCACCGAGACGACGACGCCGGCGGTGGCCCAGCCGAGGCCGGTGAGCACCATCAGCAGGCGCACGACGACGGGGTAGAGCGGCATGAACGCCCAGGCGTTCTCGCCGATCTCGCCTGCGTCGGTGACGGGCAGCTCCGTCGGATAGCCGGCGGTCGCGATGATCTCGTACCAGCGGCCGTCCCACATCGTCGCGAAGTCGACGTAGGCGGGCGACGGGCCGGTCCAGGAGTTCGCCTGCTGGTTCGCGGCGAACTGGAGCATGATCACGGTCGTCACGATGCGGGTGAGGACGAAGACCGCGAGGACGCGGGCCCACCAGGGGACGAGGCGCAGCTGCGCGCGGCGGCGGACCGGCAGCCGGCCGCTCAGGACGGCGCTCACGCGGAGGCGCTCAGCCAGCGGCGGAGGCCGTCGGTGCACGCGGTGATCTCGTGCACGGCGACGTGCTCGTCGTCGGCGTGGGCCTTCAGCGGATCACCGGGGCCGTAGTTCACCGCCGGGATGCCCATGGCCGAGAATCGGGCGACGTCGGTCCAGCCGTACTTGGGCTTCGCCTCCGCGCCGACGGCGGCGATGAAGGCCTGCGCGAGCGGGGCGTCCAGCCCGGGGCGCGCGCCCTCGGCCAGGTCGACGACCTCGACCTCGAAGCCCTCGAACAGCTCGCGCAGGTGCGCGACCGCCTCCTCGCCGGTGCGGCTCGGCGCGAAGCGGTAGTTGACGTGCACGGTGCAGAGATCGGGGATCACGTTGCCCGCCACTCCCCCGCTGATGCGGACCGCGTTGACGCCCTCGCGGTAGACGAGACCCTCGACCTCCACCTCGCGCGGCTCGTAGGCGGCCAGCCGGTCCAGGATCGGCGCGGCGGCGTGGATCGCGTTCTCGCCGACCCAGCTGCGGGCGGAGTGCGCGCGGAGGCCGCGGGTGATCACGTCGACGCGGAGGGTGCCGTTGCAGCCGCCCTCGACCTCGCCCCGGGTCGGCTCGCCGAGCACGGCGAAGTCGGCGGCGAAGACGTCCGGGCGGTGGCGGGAGAGACGGCCGAGTCCGTTGAGGTCGGAGGCGACCTCCTCGTTGTCGTACCAGATCCAGGTGATGTCGACGACCGGATCGACGAGCTCGGCGGCGAGGACGAGCTGCACCGCGACGCCCGCCTTCATGTCGGTGGTGCCGCGGCCGACGAGGTGCTCGACGCCGTCGATCGTCTCCTCGCGCACGGGCAGGTTCTCGTTGATCGGGACCGTGTCGAGGTGGCCGGCGATGACGACGCGCTGCTCGCGGCCGAGATTCGTCCGGGCGACGACGGTGTGGCCGTCGCGCAGGACCTCCAGGTGTGGGTACTGCTCGAGGGCCAGCTGCACCGCGTCGGCCAGCGCCAGCTCGTCTCCGGAGACGGAGGGGACGTCGCAGATCACCCGCGTCAGGGCGATCGGATCGGAGCGCAGATCGAGGGGCGCGACGGGCGCCGGGGCGGAGGTCGGAACGGCCATGCGCCCAGGGTACCGGCCGGATCGTGCGCGCTACCCTGGGCGACATGAGCCTCCAGAACACCGCTGACTCCGCCGTGCCCGCGCCCGCCTCCGCCTGGGGCTACGGGCTGGCGACGATCGCCTCGGACGGCACCGTCCTCGACACCTGGTTCCCCGAGCCGCGCCTCGGCTCGATCCCTGCGGGTCGCGATCCGTGGATCGTGCCGGCCGAGTTCGAGGCGCTCGCGGGCGAGGACGCGCGGCGCGAGGTGCGGATCGACGTGGTGACGCTGCAGATCGACCTGCGGACCGCGCCGGCGTCGACGTCGGACGCGTACCTGCGGCTGCACCTGCTCTCGCACCTGCTGGTGCAGCCGAACACGGTGAACCTCGACGGGATCTTCGCGCACCTGCCGAACGTCGTGTGGACGAACGCGGGGCCGGTCGCTCCGGACTCGTTCACGCGGCTGCGGCCGTCGCTGCGGCGCCACGGGATCCAGGCGGCGGGGATCGACAAGTTCCCGCGGCTGACCGACTACGTCACCCCGGCGAAGGTGCGCATCGCGGACACCTCGCGAGTGCGCCTGGGTGCGCACCTCGCTCCGGGGACGACGGTCATGCACGAGGGCTTCGTCAACTTCAACGCGGGGACGCTCGGCAGCTCGATGGTCGAGGGCCGGATCTCTCAGGGCGTCGTCGTCGGCGACGGCTCGGACATCGGCGGCGGCGCCTCCATCATGGGTACGCTCTCGGGCGGCGGCGTGCAGCGCGTGTCGATCGGAGCTCGCGCTCTGCTCGGCGCGAACTCGGGCATCGGCATCTCGATCGGCGACGACACCGTCGTCGAGGCCGGGCTCTACGTCACGGCGGGGACGAAGGTCGTCGTGGTCGGCGGCGCCCCGCGCGCCGACGGGCAGCCGCAGACGGTCAAGGCCGTCGAGCTGTCGGGGGTGCCGAACCTGCTCTTCCGCCGCAACTCGCTCACCGGCGCGGTCGAGGTGCTCCCCCGCACCGGCGCCGGCATCGAGCTGAACACGGCGCTGCACGCCTGACGCGCGGGCGACGCACATGCCGCTCGAGTAGCCGCGGGACGCGGCGTATCGAGACCCACCCGCCGACGGACGCCGGGTCTCGATGCGCCCGCAAGCGGGCTGCTCGACCAGCGGAGAGCCCGCACAGCGGGGCAGTGCGGGCCCGCGGTACGGGCTCCTCGGGCCGGGTCAGCGGTCGGTCGGCCAGTGGCGCTCGGGGGCGCCCGTGTAGAGCTGCTGGGGGCGGCCGATCTTGGTCTGCTTGTCGGTGTTCATCTCGCGCCAGTGCGCGATCCAGCCGGGCAGGCGGCCGATGGCGAAGAGGACGGTGAACATCCGCGTCGGGAAGCCCATGGCCTTGTAGATGACGCCGGTGTAGAAGTCGACGTTCGGGTAGAGGCGGCGCTCCTTGAAGTAGTCGTCCTCCAGCGCGAGCGCCTCGAGCTCCATCGCGATGTCGAGCAGCGGGTCCTTGACGCCCAGCGCCTGCAGCACCTCGGACGCGCTCTCCTTGACCAGCTTGGCGCGCGGATCGTAGTTCTTGTACACCCGGTGGCCGAAGCCCATCAGGCGGACGCCCTCCTCCTTGTTCTTCACCCGCTCGACGAAGGTCTGGACGCTCTCGCCGGACTCGCGGATCCGGCCGAGCATCGTGAGCACGGCCTCGTTCGCGCCGCCGTGCAGCGGGCCGAAGAGGGCGTTGATGCCGGCCGAGACGGACGCGTAGAGGTTGGCCTCGGTCGAGCCGACCAGGCGGACCGTGGAGGTCGACGCGTTCTGCTCGTGGTCCTCGTGCAGGATCAGCAGCCGGTCGAGCGCCTTGGAGAGCACCGGGTCGACCTCGAACGGCTCGGCCATGGTGCCGAAGTTCAGCCGGAGGAAGTTGTCGACGAAGCTCAGCGAGTTGTCCGGGTAGAGGAACGCCTGGCCGATCGCCTTCTTGTGGGCGTACGCCGCCATCACCGGCAGCTTCGCCAGGAGGCGGATGGTGGTGAGCTCGACCGCCTCCGGGTCCTTCGGGTTCGAGCTGTCCTCGTAGTAGGTCGACAGGGCCGACACGCCGGCGGCGAGCACCGACATCGGGTGCGCGCTGTGCGGCAGGGCGTCGAAGAAGCGCTTGAGGTCCTCGTGCAGCAGCGTGTGCCGGCGGATGCGCTCGTCGAAGCCGGCGAGCTCGTCCGCGGTGGGCAGCTCGCCGTAGATCAGCAGCCAGGCCACCTCGAGGTACGTCGCATTGGTCGCGACCTCCTCGATCGGGTACCCGCGGTAGCGCAGGATCCCCTGGTCGCCGTCGATGTAGGTGATGCTCGACTTGGTGGCGGCCGTGTTGACGAAGCCGTAGTCGAGCGACATCAGACCGGTCTGCTTGGAGAGCGTGGAGAAGTCGATGCTCGAGGAGCCGTCGACGCTGCGCAGCACCGGGAACTCCGCAGTGCGCTCGCCGAACGTGAGCGTCACCTTCTCGGGCAGGACCTCGGCCGCGGCCGGCGCACTCTCCGTGGCGGGCTCGGGTGTCTCCACCGTCGCGGTTCCGTCGCTCTGCGTGCCGGATTCGGTCACAACGCCTCCCAGGTCATCGGTCGCACCCGGGTGCGCTCGCGCGGAGCGGGCGGCGCCGGGGGCTGGAACTGGCCGGACCCAGGGCCGTTTGTGGCGACGCTGACCGAACCGCATACAGCCTATGGGCAAAGCGGGGGCACTGTGACATCGCCCAGTGCTCGTCCCCGTCCGTTGTGGAGATGCTTCAGGATCGGGGCGCGCGGCGGGTCAGAGCCCGTACGCGAGCCGCTCGGCGGCCGCCGCGATGCGCTCGTCGGTCGCGGTCAGCGAGAGCCGGACGTGCTCGGTGAAGTGGTCGCCGTAGAAGACGCCGGGGCCCGCGAGGATCCCCCGGCGGGCGAGGCGGTCGATCGACTCCCAGGCCGGCCGGCCCTCCGTCGCCCAGAGGTAGAGGCCCGCCTCGCTGCGGTCGACCCGGAAGCCGGCGGCCTCGAGCGCCGGGCGCAAGAGGTCGCGGCGGGCGCGGTAGCGCTCCTTCTGCTCCGCCACGTGGCCGTCGTCGCCGAGCGCGACGACCATCGCCTCCTGGAGCGGCGCGGGGACGATCATCCCGGCGTGCTTGCGCACGGTCACGAGCCGCGCGATCAGCTCGCGGTCGCCCGCGATGAAGGCGGCGCGGTAGCCGGCCAGGTTGGACTGCTTGCTGAGGGAGTAGACGCCGAGCACGCCCCGGCGGTCCTCGCCGGCCACCCGGGGGTCGAGGACGCTCGGGATCGGCTCGGCGGCCCAGCGGCCGTCCCAGCCGAGCTCGGCGTAGCACTCGTCTCCCGCCACGACAGCGCCCAGCTCGCGCGCCCGCTCGACCGCGCGCCGCAGCGCGTCCACGTCGAGCACGGCGCCGTCGGGGTTGCCCGGCGAGTTCAGCCACACCAGCCGCGTCTCGGCCGGCCACTCGCCGGGGTCGTCGGAGGCGAGCACCGAGGCGCCGGCGATCGCGGCGCCCATCGCGTAGGTCGGGTAGGCGGCACGCGGATGGACGACGACGTCGCCCTCGCCCAGGCCGAGCAGGAACGGCAGCCAGGCGACGAGCTCCTTCGAGCCGATCGTGGGCAGGACCTCGTCGAGGCCCAGACCCGGGACGCCGCGCCGACGGGCGTACCAGGCGGCGATCGCCTCGCGCAGCGCCGGGGTGCCGACCGTGGTCGGGTACGCGTGCGCATCCGTCGCCCGCGCGAGCGCCTGGCGGATCGGCGCGGGCGTCGGGTCGACCGGCGAGCCGATCGAGAGGTCGACGATGCCGCCGGGGTGGGCCGAGGCCACCCGGGTGGCGGGACCCATCAGGTCCCAGGGGTAGTCCGGCAGCGGTCCGAGTGCCACGGACGCGCGCTCAGTGGCTCTGCGGCGGGAGGACGGCGATGACCGGGTGGTCCTTCGCGATCACTCCGACCTTCGCGGCTCCGCCCGGGGAGCCGATCTCGTCGAAGAACTCGACGTTGGCCTTGTAGTAGTCGGACCACTCCTCGGGGAGGTCGTCCTCGTAGTAGATGGCCTCGACGGGGCACACCGGCTCGCACGCCCCGCAGTCGACGCACTCGTCGGGGTGGATGTAGAGCGAGCGCTCGCCTTCGTAGATGCAGTCGACCGGGCATTCGTCGATGCAGGCGCGGTCTTTGACATCGACGCACGGAAGTGCGATCACGTAGGTCACGGTCGTGGACGTCCCTTCGAACAGTGGTCTCTATCGTACGGGGAGCGGCGGGGCGGTGCTGTCGGCCGCGGGCTCCACCGGAGCAGGAGCGGCCGGCGTGCGGACCCGGGGCCAGGCGATCACCACGAGGGCGATCAGCGCGGGCGCGAAGGTCCAGACGACGCCGAGCCCGTTGGCGGGCACGAGGACCGAGCCGCCGGTGCTGCGCAGCGCGAGCAGCCCGATCGCGCCGAGCAGGCCCATCGCGGTGCAGAAGGCGACGAAGCGGTCGACCATCACGAGACGCAGACCGAGCAGGAGCAGCAGCACCGCCGCGAGCGAGACGGCCAGGCCGACCGGGATCACCGCCTCGCCGACGCTCACCGTGCTCTGGTGCGCGACGGTCGTGATCGCGCCGACCACCGCCCCGGTGACGACGGAGAGCACGCCCGAGACGATGCGGGTGACCGGGTCGGGCCGCTCCTCGGCGACCGGCTCGGGCGGGACCGGCGCCCCCTCGGGGCGGAAGCGCTCGAAGCGGCCGATCGCGAACGGCGGCCCGCTGGAGAGACGGAGCTCGTCGCCGTCGACCACGAGCTGGGTGCGGTGCGCCTCGAGGGCGGCGCGCTTGCGGGCGTAGTCGTCCTCGTCCAGCTCGATCGCGACGTCGCCGGGCTCCGCCGGGGCGGACTCGGGCAGCACGGCGAGGCAGCGCAGTCCGAGTCGCTCGGCCGCCGTCGAGGCGATCAGGGCGGCGCGGATGTGGTCGGGGTGCCCGTAGCCGCCGCCGGCGTCGTAGGAGAGGACGAGGGTCGCACCGGTCTGCAGGAGCACGGCGACGAGGTCGGCGATCGCCTCCTCCTCGGGTGCGGAGGTGAAGGAGCGCGGGTCCGCCGGCTCGAGCGGGACCGGGACGCGTCCGGGGCCCCACTGCATGCCGGAGTCGCGGTAGATCCGCGGGGCGAGGCCGGCCGCGCGGGCGGCGGGGTCGCCGAGGAAGCGGTGGTCGGCGACTCCGAGCGCGGTGAGGGCGACGACCAGCTCGGTGGTGCGGTGCGCGGCGAGCTCGTCCGAGCCCTCGAGGTGCGCGAGATCGGTCGGGATGACCTCGCCGCACTCGCCGCGGGTCGCGGTGACGACGGTGACCGCGGCACCGTCCGCGACGAGTCTCGCGAGCGTTCCGCCCATCGTGATCGTCTCGTCGTCGGGATGGGCGTGCACCGCCACGACCCGCTCGCCTGCGCCGTCTCGACTCGCGTCCACTCTCCGCCTCTCGTCCGTCGTGTGCTCTCGTGCGCCGCGGGACCTCGCCCGGAGCGCCCCGGACCGGCCGCCCGGCGCCCGCACATCGGGCGCGCGGCGTCATGTCTGGACAGCCGAGCGGACGGCCACTACAGTCGTCCTCGGGTTAGGCAAGGCTTACCTGAGGATGCGGTCCGGGGGCGGGAACCGCCCCGTCCTCCCGCGCTGACGACGAAGAGAACACACGTGCTCGCAAACTACCTCATCGGCCTCCGCGAAGGCCTCGAAGCCGGACTCGTCGTCGGCATCCTCGTCGCCTACCTGACGAAGCTGCAGCGGCGCGACGTCCTCCCCCGGCTCTGGACCGGCATCGCCGCCGCGGTCGTCCTCTCCCTCGTCACCGGCGCGATCCTGACCTGGGGCCCCTACGGGCTCAGCTTCACCGCGCAGGAGCTGCTCGGCGGCGGCCTCTCGCTGCTGGCCGTCGGACTCGTCACCTGGATGATCTTCTGGATGGGCGCGAACGCTCGCAGCCTGAAGGGCGAGCTGGAGTCCAAGCTCGACGACGCGGTCAGCGGCTCCGCCCTCGGGATCGTCGTGCTCGGCTTCGTCAGCGTCGGGCGCGAGGGGATCGAGACCGCGCTGTTCGTCTGGGCGAGCGTGTCCTCGAGCAGCGCCTCCTCCGGCTCGGACGCCTGGGTCGGCACGATCGGCGCCTTCCTCGGCATCCTCAGCGCGGTCGTCGCCTCCTACCTGATCTTCCGCGGCTTCGTCCGGATCGACCTCGGCCGCTTCTTCACGTGGACGGGCGGGTTCCTCATCGTGGTCGCGGCCGGCGTGCTGCTCTACGGCGTCGGCGACCTGCAGGAGGCGGCGCTGCTGCCCGGCTGGGGCACCCCGCTGTTCGATCTGGGCCCGATCCTGCCCGCCACGGTCGCCGCGATCCTCGGCGGCCTCTTCAACTACACCCCCGAGCCGACGGCGCTGCAGTTCTCCGCCTGGCTGCTCTACCTCGTCGTGGTCGGGTCCCTGTTCGTCCGCCAGGTCCGCTCCCGCCGGCCGCGACGGGGCAGCGCGGCCCCGGTCGCCGCGCCCGTCGCCACCTCCGTCTGATCCCGCTCCGGCGCCGCCGGAACGACCTCCCACCACCAGGAGAACCATGCCCTCGCGCACTCGACCCCGCCTCCCCCGCGTCGCCACCGGCCTCGCCGGTGCCGGCGCTCTCGCCCTGCTCCTCGCCGGCTGCGTGCCGAACACCCCGGCCGCCTCCTCCGCCGCGGCCCTCGAGGTCGCGATCGACGACGGCGCCTGCGCGGTGTCCGCCGCGACGGCCGAGGCGGGTGCGGTGACCTTCGCGCTCGAGAACACCGGCTCGGACGTCAACGAGTTCGAGATCCTCGCCGAGGACAAGCTGCGCATCGTCGGCGAGAAGGAGAACGTGACCCCCGGGCAGAGCGTCTCCTACGTCGCCCAGCTCGAGCCCGGCACCTACTACACGGCCTGCAAGTTCCAGCAGGTCGGCGCGCCCGTCGGGCTCGCCGAGTTCACCGTGACCGGCGAGGCGACCGAGCAGTCGGCCGACGAGCAGGCCGCGACCGAGGCCGCCGTCACCAACTACGTCTCCTACGTGCAGTCGCAGTCCGGCGAGCTGCTGCCCGCCGTGACGGCCTTCGCCGACGCCTACGCGGCCGGTGACGACGAGAAGGCCCGCAGCCTCTTCGCCGCGACCCGCGTCTTCTACGAGCGCATCGAGCCGACCGCCGAGGCCTTCGGCGACCTCGACCCGAAGATCGACTACCGCGAGGTCGACGCCGTCGCCGAGGGCCTGGACTGGACCGGCTTCCACCGCATCGAGAAGGACCTCTGGGTCCCCGCCGCCGACGCGCTGAACTCCGACGGCACGAGCGCCTGGCTCGACTGGGCGCCGTCCACCCCGGAGCAGCGGACCGCGTTCGCCGACGGTCTCGTCTCCGACGTGCAGGACCTCTACGACCTCGTCGCCGCGCCCGACTTCACCGTCTCGGTCGGCGACATCTCGAACGGCGCGATCGGCCTGCTCGACGAGGTCGCCGCCGGCAAGATCACCGGTGAGGAGGACTGGTGGTCGGGCACCGACCTGACCGACTTCGCCGCCAACGTGCAGGGCGCGGAGGTGGCCTTCGGCAACGTCGAGCCGATCGCGACCGCCACCGGCGAGGACGGCGCGGCGCTGACCGCGGACATCGGCCGGCGCTTCGCCGAGCTCGACGCGATGCTCGCGCAGTACGGCTCGATCGACTCCGGCTTCGTCGCCTACTCGAGCGTCACCGCCGAGCAGAAGAAGGAGCTCTCCGACCAGGTGAACGCTCTGTCCGAGCCGCTCTCCCAGCTCACGCACACGGTGCTCGGCGTCGAGGAGCCCGCGGAGTAGTGGAGCCCGAGCAGAACACCGTCGGCGCCGCCGACGAGTCGGGCCGGCCCGACGAGCAGCCCCGCCGCCTCTCGCGGCGCGGGCTGCTCGGGCTCGTCTCGGCGGGCACCGCAGGACTGGCCGCGGGCATCGGCGGGACGGTCGCCGTCACCTCGGCGACCAGCGCGACCGCCTCCTCCGCGGCGACCCGCGTCGTGCCGTTCTTCGGCGCGAATCAGGCCGGCATCACGACGGCCGCGCAGGACCGGCTGCACTTCGCGGCGTTCGACCTGGCCTCCAGCGTCACGCGCGACGACCTGATCGAGCTGCTGCAGGACTGGACGCTCGCGGCCGCTCGCCTCACCCAGGGGCTCGACGTCAGCGAGGAGGGTGCGGTCGGCGGACCGGACACGGCTCCGCCCGACGACACGGGCGAGGCGCTCGGTCTCGACGCGTCCTCGCTGACGCTCACCTTCGGCTTCGGACCGACGCTCTTCACCGACGAGTCGGGCGCCGACCGCTTCGGCCTCGCCGACCGGCGACCGGCCGAGCTCGCGGCGCTCCCCCGC
Organism: Rathayibacter sp. VKM Ac-2835; assembly: GCF_013266705.1. Classification (NCBI taxonomy): domain Bacteria; kingdom Bacillati; phylum Actinomycetota; class Actinomycetes; order Micrococcales; family Microbacteriaceae; genus Rathayibacter; species Rathayibacter sp. VKM Ac-2835. The sequence continues at coordinate 613,322 of NZ_JABSNQ010000001.1, forward strand.
TTCCGAGGCGACGCGCTGGTGCCGTCCGCGGGCGGCGGCGACCTCTGCATCCAGGCCTGCGCGGACGACCCGCAGGTCGCGGTGCACGCCATCCGGAACCTCAGCCGGATCGCCTTCGGGCGCGCCTCGCTGCGCTGGTCGCAGCTCGGCTTCGGCCGCACCTCCTCCACCTCGACGGCGCAGGCGACTCCGCGGAACCTCTTCGGCTTCAAGGACGGCACGGCCAACGTCAAGTCGGAGGAGCCGGACGCCGTGCAGGAGCACGTCTGGGTGCAGGACGCCGACGGGCCGGCCTGGCTCGCGGGCGGCAGCTACCTCGTGGCGCGCAAGATCCGGATGATCATCGAGACCTGGGACCGCAGCCAGCTCGGCGAGCAGGAGCGCGTGATCGGCCGGAGCAAGGGCTCCGGTGCGCCGCTCTCGGGCGGCGGCGAGTTCACCGAGCCCGACTTCGCGGCGGCCGGCGCGACCGGCGCTCCCCTCGTCGACGAGCAGTCGCACGTGCGGCTCGCGCACCCGACCGTGAACAACGGGGTCCGGCTGCTGCGCCGCGGCTACAACTTCGTCGACGGCAACGACGAGCTCGGGCGGCTGAACGCGGGGCTGTTCTTCCTCTCGTTCCAGCGGTCGCCGGAGCAGTTCATCGCGATCCAGAAGAACCTCGCCGGCGACGCGCTGAACGAGTACATCAAGCACGTCGGCTCGGCGGTCTTCGCGGTCCCGCCGGGGGTGCGCGACGAGGGCGACTTCGTCGGCTCGGGGCTGTTCGCCTGAGCCCTCGGCGTTCCTGAGGGGATCTCCATACCGGCACAGCTCGTCGGCGGCTGCCTCTCCGAGCGCGGCAAGGTCGGCTCCCTAGCCTCGACGGCGATGTCCGGGAACAGTGCGAAGAACCAGCCGACCAAGCGCGAGCGACAGGAGCTCGCCCGCCTCGAGGCGCGGGAGCGGCGCGAGCAGGAGCGGCGTCGGAAGCGGCGGAACCGGGTGCTCGGCCAGAGCGGTGCGGCGGTCGGCGTGCTCGCCGTCGTGGCGCTCGTGGCGTGGAACATGTGGTCGCAGCAGGAGATCGCGAGCACCGGGCCGGCGAACATGCTGAGCGACGGGATCGTGCTCGCGGGGGCGGAGTCGGCGGTCACGCCGGTGACGACCGCTCCCCTCGAGGCGGGCGAGGAGCCGGTCCCGACCGACGAGGCGGCGACGCGTGCCGGCGGCGTCGTCACGGTCGACCTGTACGTCGACTACCTGTGCCCGTACTGCGGGCAGTTCGAGACGGCGAACGCGGCGAACCTGCAGTCGTGGCTGACGCAGGGGGCGATCACGCTCGAGATCCATCCGGTCGCGATCCTGGACTCCTCCTCGGCGGGATCGGAGTACTCGAGCCGCGCGGCGAACGCCGCGGCCTGCGTCGCGGACGAGGATCCGGACCGGTTCCTCGCGGTGCACGAGGCGCTGTTCGCGAAGCAGCCGGCCGAGGGGACGACCGGGCTGAGCGACGACGAGCTGCGGGCGCTGGTGACCGAGGCCGGAGTGACCGACGACGACGTGCTGGCGTGCATCACGAGCGGCGAGTTCCGGCCCTGGGTGGCGGCGGCCACGAAGCGGGCGACGAGCGGAGCGCTGGCGAACTCCTCGGTCGCGAAGCTGAGCTCGACGCCGACCGTGCTCGTCAACGGCGAGCAGTACACCGGCAAGCCGGACGACGCCGACGCGTTCGTCGCGTTCATCACCGCGACGCTGGAGGCGGAGGGCGCGACGCCCACGCCGACGCCGGCGGGCTGACGACGGGTCTCGATGCGCCGCTCCGCGGCTGCTCGATCAGCATGAAGCGGGCCCCGCGCTGGGCCGACCGACCAGCATGCGAGGGCGCTGCACTCCACGCCGGCCGAGCCGTCTGCGACGGCGCTGCGCTTCATGCTGGTCGAGTAGCCCTCGGAGAGGGCGTATCGAGACCAACGCTCTGCAGGACCTCGGTCTCGATACGCCGCGTTCCGCGGCTGCTCAACCAGCATGAAGGGCCGGAACGACGAACGACCGGCGGAGCGGGGCTCCGGCCGGTCGTGCGTCGTGGCGGGCGCCTCACTGGCGCCCGGGGATCAGGCCTGCTTCTTGAGGCGGCTGGTCGCGCGGGCGCGGGCGTTCGCGTCCAGCTCGACCTTGCGGATGCGCACGATCTCGGGGGTGACCTCGACGCACTCGTCCTCGCGGGCGAACTCGAGGCACTCCTCGAGCGTCAGCTGGCGCGAGGGCGTCATCGACTCGAACGTGTCGGAGGTGGACTGACGCATGTTGGTCAGCTTCTTCTCCTTGGTGATGTTCACGTCCATGTCGTCGTTGCGCGAGTTCTCGCCGATGACCATGCCCTCGTAGACCTCCTCGGTGGGGTTCACGAAGAAGGTCATCCGCTCCTGGAGCGCGATGATCGCGAACGGCGTCACGACGCCGGTGCGGTCGGCGACGATCGAGCCGTTGTTGCGGGTGACGATGGCGCCCGCCCACTGCTCGTAGCCGTGCAGGATCGCGTTCGCGATGCCGGTGCCGCGGGTGGTGGTGAGGAACTCGGTGCGGAAGCCGATCAGGCCGCGCGAGGGGACGATGAACTCCATGCGGACCCAGCCGGTGCCGTGGTTCGCCATGTTCTCCATGCGGCCCTTGCGGGCGGCGAGGAGCTGCGTGATCGCGCCGAGGTACTCCTCCGGAGCATCGATGGTGAGGTGCTCGAAGGGCTCGTGCACCTTGCCGTCGACCTGGCGGGTGACCACCTGGGGCTTGCCGACCGTGAGCTCGAAGCCCTCGCGGCGCATCTGCTCGACGAGGATGGCCAGCGCAAGCTCGCCGCGGCCCTGGACCTCCCACGAGTCGGGACGGCCGATGTCGAGGACCTTGAGCGACACGTTTCCGATGAGCTCGCGGTCGAGGCGGTCCTTCACCATGCGCGCGGTGAGCTTGTGACCCTTGACCTTGCCGACCAGCGGCGAGGTGTTGGTGCCGATGGTCATCGAGATCGCCGGGTCGTCGACCGTGATGGCCGGCAGCGGGCGGATGTCCTCCGGGTCGGCGATGGTCTCGCCGATGGTGATCTCGGGGAAGCCCGCGATCGCGACGATGTCGCCGGGGCCGGCGGTCTCGGCCGGGTAGCGGTCGAGTGCCTTGGTGATCAGCAGCTCGGTGATGCGCGCGTTGGTGTGCGAGCCGTCGTGGTGGACCCAGGCGACGGTCTGGCCCTTCTTGATCGTGCCGTTGAAGACGCGGAGGAGGGCGAGGCGGCCGAGGAACGGCGACGCGTCGAGGTTGGTGACGTGGGCCTGGAGGGGCGCCTCGTCGTCGAAGGTCGGCGCCGGGATGTGCTTGAGGATCGCCTCGAACAGCGGCTCGAGGTCCTCGGCGTCGGGGAGCGTGCCGTCCTCCGGCTTGTTCGCGGAGGCGCGGCCGGCCTTGCCGGAGGCGTAGACGACGGGGACGTCGAGGATCGCGTCGAGGTCGAGGTCCGGGACGTCGTCCGCCATGTCGGAGGCGAGGCCGAGGAGGAGGTCCTGGCTCTCGGCGACGACCTCGTCGATGCGGGCATCGGGACGGTCGGTCTTGTTGACCAGGAGGATGACGGGGAGCTTCGCCTCGAGCGCCTTGCGGAGCACGAAGCGGGTCTGCGGGAGCGGGCCCTCGGACGCGTCGACGAGGAGGCAGACGCCGTCGACCATGGACAGGCCGCGCTCGACCTCGCCGCCGAAGTCGGCGTGGCCGGGGGTGTCGATCACGTTGATGGTGATGGGACCGTCGACCGCGTGCTTGCCGCTGTAGGACACAGCGGTGTTCTTCGCGAGGATCGTGATGCCCTTCTCGCGCTCGAGCTCGTTCGAGTCCATCGCGCGCTCGTCCACGTGGGCGTGCGCGTCGAAGGAGTTCGTCTGCTTGAGCATGGCGTCCACCAGGGTGGTCTTGCCATGGTCGACGTGGGCGACGATCGCGACGTTGCGCAGGTCGGAGCGGGTGGCACTTGCCATGTGAACGGACTCGTCTCGTGTTCTCGTGCAGTAAGGGGGACCCTCCATCGTACCGCAGGCGCGCGCCGCGACGACGGAGGGCCCCGTTTCCGGTCGGCGGCCCGATGAACATCGGGTGTCGCCGGCTCCGGAACGGGGCCCTCAGCGGGGTGTCCTCAGCGGATCAGACCGCGAACTCGATGCCGGCGCCCGGGATGGCGGCGAGCAGCTCGCGGGTGTACTCCTGCTCCGGCGACTCGAACACGGTGTCGGTCGAGGCGTGCTCGACGATCCGGCCCTTCTGCATCACGCAGACGTCGTCGGCGATCACGCGGACCACCGCCAGGTCGTGCGTGATGAACAGGTAGGTGAGCCCGAGCTCGGCCTGCAGATCGGCGAGGAGGCGGAGGATCTGCGCCTGGACGAGCACGTCCAGGGCCGACACCGCCTCGTCGAGCACCACGATCTCGGGCTTGAGCGCGAGTGCGCGGGCGATCGCCACGCGCTGGCGCTGGCCACCGGAGAGCTCGTTCGGGTAGCGTCCCGCGATCACGCGCGGCAGCGACACCTGGTCGAGCAGCTCGAAGACCCGCTCGCGCTGCGAGGTGCGGTCGCCGACCTTGTGCACGCGCAGCGGCTCCGAGATGGTGTTGCCGATGTTGTGCAGCGGATCGAGCGAGCCGTACGGGTCCTGGAACACCGGCTGCATCGAGCGGCGCAGTGCCAGCATCTCCTTGCCCTTGAGCTTCTCGGTGCGACGGCCGTCGATCGTGATCGCACCGCTGGTCGCCGTCTCGAGCCCCAGCACGAGGCGGGCGATCGTCGACTTGCCCGAGCCCGACTCCCCCACGAGCGCCGTGGTGGTGCCCTTGGGGATCGCGAACGACACGTCGTCGACGGCGGTGAAGTCCTCGGCCTTCAGCCCGCCGCGGCGGATCTTGAAGACCTTGGTGAGGCCGTCGAGCTCGATCATCGGCCGCGCGGTGGTGGTCGCGCCGCTGTGGTGGGCGCCGGCCGCGCCGACCAGGTCGACCTCGCGGACGGCCGCGGACTCGCCGGGCACCGACTCCGTGGCGCTGCCGGCCGTCGACTGGATGCGCCGCGAGGCGAGGCTCGGTGCCGCCGCGATCAGGCGCTGCGTGTAGGGGTGCTGCGGGTTCTGCAGCACCTCCACCGAGGCGCCGGACTCGACGATGCGGCCCTTGTACATGACGATGAGCTTCTCGGCGCGCTCGGCGGCGAGGCCCAGGTCGTGCGTGATGAAGAGCAGCGCGGTGCCGTCGGTCTTCGTCAGGGTCTCGAGGTGGTCGAGGATGCGCCGCTGCACGGTCACGTCGAGCGCCGAGGTCGGCTCGTCCGCGATGAGCAGCTGCGGCGACGCGGCCAGGCCGATGCCGATCAGCACGCGCTGGCGCATGCCGCCCGAGAACTGGTGCGGGAACTGCTTGAGCCGCTTCTCGGCATCGGCGAGTCCGGCGTTCTGCAGGACCTCGATCGCCTTCGCGCGGACCTCCTTGCGGCCGGAGGCGAGGCCGTTGGCCTTGATCGTCTCCTCGACCTGGAAGCCGATCGACCAGACCGGGTTCAGGTTGGACATCGGGTCCTGCGGCACGTAGCCGATGCGCCGGCCGCGGATGTCCTCGAGCTCGGTCCTGGTCGCCTTCGCCAGGTCCTTGCCGTCGAACAGCACGGAGCCCGCGGTGACCTTGCCGCTGCCGGGGAGCAGGCCGATGATCGCCGCGGCGGTCGTCGACTTGCCCGATCCGGACTCGCCGACGATCGCGACGGTCTGGCCGTGCTCGATCGTCAGGCTGACGCCGCGCAGGGCCTTGACCAGTCCGCTGCCGGTCTGGAAGCCCACCTCGAGGTCGGTGACCTCGAGCAGCGGGCCCCTCGGCGTGGTGGGAGTCGTGTTCGTCATCGGAGGGCCCTCGCCTTCGGGTCGAGCGCGTCGCGCAGAGCCTCACCCATCAGGATGAAGCTCAGCACGGTGATGGTCAGCGCGGCGGACGGGTAGATCAGCGTCTGCGGGTTGGTCCGCAGGTCGCGCTGCGCCTGGCTGATGTCGTTGCCCCACGACATCACCGAGCCCGGCAGGCCGACGCCGAGGAACGACAGCGTCGCCTCCGCGGTGATGGCCGCGCCGAGCGAGATCGTCGTGACGACGATCACGGGGGCGATGGAGTTGGGCAGCACGTGGCGGAACAGGATCGCCATCCTCGACAGGCCGGTGGCCGTCGCGGCGCCGACGAAGTCGGACTGCTTCACCCGGAGGACCTCCGACCGCAGGACGCGGGCGGTGGTGGGCCACGCGAACGCGCCGATCGCCAGGGCGATGACGAACACGTTCCGGTGCGCCGAGAAGACCGACATGATGACGACCGCGGCGAGGATGTAGGGGATCGAGAAGAAGATGTCGCCCGCGCGCATGATCACGGTGTCGACCCAGCCGCCGAAGAAGCCGGCCAGCGCACCGCCGACGACGCCGGTGAGCGTCGTGATCAGGATCACGATGAGGCCGACGGAGAGCGAGGTCGACGTGCCGTGGATGATCCGGGAGTACACGTCGCAGCCCTGCTTCGTGTAGCCCAGGACGCTGCCGTCGCCGGGACCCTGGTTGCTGAGACCGAGGTCGCAGGCGCGGGGGTCGACGGAGGTGAACAGCGACGGGATCAGCGCGACGGCGATGATCAGCAGGATCAGCGCCCCCGAGATCCAGAACATCGGGCGCTTGCGCAGGTCCTGCCAGGCGTCGGTCCAGAGGTTGCTGGGCTTGTCGTCGAGCGAGACGGCGTCGATCGTGGCGATCGGCGTCTCCTCGAGCGGGGCGACGAAGTGGTCGATGCGGCGGGCCTTCTGCGCGCCGCCGGAGAACTCATTTGGCATAGCGGATCCTCGGGTCGAGTACGGCGTAGAGCAGGTCGACCAGGATGTTCACCACGAGGTAGAACAGCACCATGACCGTGACGAAGGAGACGACGGTCGGTCGCTCGCCGCGGATGATCGCCTGGTAGAGCGTGTTCCCGACGCCGGGAACGTTGAAGATGCCCTCGGTCACCGTCGCGCCGACGATCAGCAGGCCGAAGTCGGCGCCGAACTGGGTCGTGACGGGGATCAGCGAGTTGCGCAGGATGTGCACGGGGATGACGCGTCGTCGCGAGAGCCCCTTGCCGTAGGCGGTGCGCACGAAATCGGAGCCGGCGGTCTCGATGACGGAGCCGCGGGTGAGGCGGATCGCCGAGGCCACCACGAACAGCGCGAGCACGATGGCCGGCAGCAGCAGCCGCTCGAACGTCGCCTGGCCGCCGACCGTGGGCGGGAACCAGCCGAGCTGCACGGCGAAGAACGTCTGCGCGATGAAGCAGAGCACGAAGATCGGCACCGAGACCAGCAGCAGGCTGACGACCAGCGCGCTGGCGTCGAAGAACGAGCCCTTGCGCAGGCCGCTGATGAGGCCGATGGTCAGCGCGAGCACGATCTCGATGATGATCGCCATCATCGCGAGGGTCAGCGTCACCGGGAAGGTGCGGGCGAGGATGTCGTTGACGGACTGACCCGAGAACGAGATCCCGAAGTCGCCGCGGACGACGCCGCCCAGGTAGTAGAGGTACTGGACGAAGAACGGGTCGTTCAGGTGGTACTGCTCCTCGAGGCGGGCCAGGAGCGCCGGGTTCGGCGTCTTGTCGCCGAAGAGCGAGAGGAGCGGGTTCCCCGGCATGGCGAAGACCATGAAGTAGATGAGGAACGTCGTGCCGATGAGCACGGGGACGGCTTGGAGAATGCGTCGGACGATGTAGGCGAGCATCTCAGCCCTGCCGATTCCGGTGTCGCATGGTGGGAGACCTCATTCGATTCGGACCGAAACAGGGCGCTTCGCCCGTACCGAAGACCGAAGTCGACCGCACGGGCGAAGCGCCCCGGTTTCTAGCAGCTTAGTTCTTGGTGATCTCGTAGTAGAGCGGCACCGAGTTCCAGCCGAACTGGACGTTCGACACGGTCTCGCCGTAGCCGCCGGTCACGTTGGAGTACCACAGCGGGATGGCGGGCAGGTCCTTCAGGAGGACCTCCTGCGCCTGCTGGAACTTCTCGTTGGCCGAGTCGAGGTCGGTGTCGACAGCGCCCTCCGCGAGGAGCTGGTCGAACTCGGCGCTCGAGTAGTCGCCGTCGTTCGACGAGGCGTTGGTCGCGTACAGCGGGCCCAGGAAGTTGTACAGACCCGGGTAGTCGGCCTGCCATCCGGTGCGGAACGCGGTCTCGATGGTGCGGTCCGTGATCTTGGTGCGCGCCTCGGCGAAGGTCGGGTAGGCCTCGCCCTCGGCGTCGATCCCGAGCGTGTTCTTGATCGAGTTCGACACGGCGTCGACCCAGCCCTGGTGGCCGCCGTCGGCGTTGTAGGCGATCTTGAATGTGCCGTCCCAGGGGCTGATGGCGTCGGCCTGAGCCCAGAGCGCCTTCGCCTCGTCGGCGTTGAACTCGAGCACCTCGGCGCCCTCGAGGGAGTCGCTCCAGCCGTCGATCACCGGGGAGGTGAAGTCGGAGGCGGGGGTGCGGGTGCCCTCGAAGATGACGTCGGTGATCTGCGCGCGGTCGATCGACATCGAGATGGCCTGGCGTCGCAGCTGGCCCTCCTCACCGCCGAAGTGCGCGAGGCGGTCCGGGATGGTGAAGGACTGGAACACGGCGGCGGGCTGGTTGACCGCACGGTCGCCCAGGTCGCTCTCGTAGGTGCCGTAGGCCGAGTCCGGGATGGCGTCGAGGACGTCGAGGTTGCCGCCCTGGAGGTCGGAGTACGCCGCGTCCTGCGTGGCGTAGAAGGTGACCGTGAGGCCGCCGTTGACCGGGGTGCGGCCGCCGGTGTAGTCGGGGTTCACGACGAGGTCGATCTGCACGTTGTGCTGCCACGCGTCATCGCCCGCGAGCATGTACGGGCCGTTGCCGATCGGGTTCTGACCGAAGGCGTCCATGTCCTCGAACGCGGCGGCGGGCAGCGGGTAGTAGGCCGAGTAGCCCAGGCGCAGCGGGAAGTCCGACTTGGGCTCGCTGAGCGCGACGGTGAACGTCGTGTCATCGACGACGGCGAGGCCGGTGAGCTCGGAGTCCTCGTCGTAGCTGAAGCCCTGGATGTCCTCGAAGAAGTAGCTGTTCAGCTGGTTGTTCGAGAGCTTCGCGCCGTAGTTCCAGGCGTCGACGAACGAGCTCGCCGTGACCGGGTCGCCGTTCGTGAAGGTGAGGTCCGGCTTGATCGTGATGGTGTAGTTCTGCGCGTCGTCCGACTCGATCGACTCGGCGACGTCGTTCTGCGGCGCACCCTCGGCGTCGTAGTAGACGAGGCCGGCGAAGATCTCGTCGAGGATCTTGCCGCCGCCCACCTCGTTGGTGTTGGTCGGGATCAGCGGGTTCTGCGGCTCGGAGCCGTTGGTGGTGATGATCGCGCCGGAGTCGCCTCCCGCGTCACCCCCGCCGGTGTCGCCCGAGCTGCTGCAGCCGGCCAGGACCAGGGTGCTCGCGGCGACGAGCGCCAGAGCTCCGAGGCCGAAACGTCTGATTTTCACAATTCCTCCAGTGGTGTGGGGGCGCGCGAGAAGTGGTTTCCCTGACGCGTGGAGTGCCGTGCGCGTGGCGACGACGTCGGCGCGCGAGACTGGTGGCCACCGCGCGAGTGCCTCCGACGAGACTATGTATCGACTGCCTATCGCCACAAAACGATGGGGAAACCGTTACACAGCGGTAACCGGGAGGTGGAATCCTTGCGCGGATGTGCACGAAACGTGCGTCTGCGTGTCGTTCCACGCACGGTAGCGAATCCAGGAAGGAGCTCCCGCGTGTCCACCGCTCCCCCAGCGTCCACCCAGTCCCGGCGGCGGATCGGGGCCGAGGTCCTCCTGGTGCTCGGGCTCTCGCTCGGCGCGTCGGCGGTCTACTCCGTGGTGTCGATCACCAACAAGCTCACCCGGTCGGTCGCGCTCGGACAGCAGTCGACGACGATCAACGGGGCACTCAGCGACCGGCCCGCCTTCGACCTGATCTACCAGCTGCTCGCGCTGTTCTTCGACCTGGTGCCGGTGCTGCTCTGCGTCTTCCTGCTCTGGCAGGGCGGTCCGCGTCCGCTCGGGCGGCTCGGGCTCGACCGGCGCCGGCCGCTCCCGGACCTCGGCACGGGAGTCGTGCTCGCGGTGGCGATCGGCGCTCCCGGGATCGGGCTCTACGCGCTCGGCCGGGCGCTCGGGATCACGGTCGCGGTGGTCGCCTCGCCGCTGGACGCCTACTGGTGGACGGTGCCCGTGCTGGTGCTCTCGGCGATCCGGGCGGGGGTGCAGGAGGAGGTCATCATGATCGGCTACCTCTTCGCGCGCCTGGGCGACCTCGGCTGGGGTCGCTGGAAGATCCTGTTCGCGAGCGCGCTGCTGCGGGGCAGCTACCACCTGTACCAGGGCATCGGGCCGTTCATCGGCAACGTGATCATGGGCGTGGTCTTCGGGCTCTTCTACCAGCGCTTCGGGCGCACGCTGCCGCTGGTGATCGCCCACTCGATCATCGACATCGTGTCGTTCGTGGGCTACCCGCTGGCGGTGGCCCTCTGGCCGGAGCTCTTCGCGGCGCCGACGCCGGCCGCGACGCCGACGGTCGCTCCGACGCCCTGACTCCCCGCCGACGCCGACGCCGACGCCGAGCGGACGATCCGTCGCGAGCGGTCGTGTCGAGGGAGCGGACACGACGGTTCGCGACGGATCGTCGGCGGGCGTCAGGCGCGGATCAGGCGAAGGCCTCGATCGGCGGGCAGGCGCAGACCAGGTTGCGGTCGCCGTAGGCCTGGTCGACGCGGCGGACCGGCGGCCAGTACTTGCCGCGCACCAGCGAGCGGACCGGGTACACGGCCTCCTCGCGGCTGTACGGGTGCGACCACTCGGCGTCGACGAGGCACTCCGCGGTGTGCGGTGCGCCCCGCAGCGGGTTGTCGTCCACCGGCCACTCCCCCGCGCCGACGCGGTCGGCCTCTGCCTTGATGCCGATCATCGCGTCGATGAAGCGCTCGATCTCGGCGAGGTCCTCGCTCTCGGTCGGCTCGACCATCAGCGTGCCCGCGACGGGGAAGCTCATCGTCGGCGCGTGGAAGCCGTAGTCGACGAGGCGCTTGGCGACGTCGTCCACGGTCACCCCGGTCGCCGCGGTGAGCGGGCGGATGTCGAGGATGCACTCGTGCGCGACGAGGCCGCTGCCGCCGGTGTAGAGCACCGGGTAGTGCTCGCGCAGGCGGGCCGCGACGTAGTTCGCCGAGAGGACCGCGGCGCCGGTGGCGGCGCGCAGGCCCTCCTCGCCCATCATCCGGGCGTAGGCCCACGAGATCGGCAGGATGCCGGGGCTGCCGTACGGGGCCGCCGAGACGGGTGCGCCGCCGTGGACGACCGTCTCTCCGTGCTGGCCGACGGAGTGCTCGAGCCGCTGCGCGAGCGGGTGGCCCGGCAGGAACGGCGCGAGGTGCGCCTTCGCGGCGACGGGGCCCACGCCGGGGCCGCCTCCTCCGTGCGGGATGCAGAACGTCTTGTGCAGATTGAGGTGCGAGACGTCGCCGCCGAAGTCGCCGAAGCGGGCGAAGCCGAGCAGCGCGTTGAGGTTCGCGCCGTCGACGTAGACCTGGCCGCCGGCCTCGTGCACGAGCCGGCAGATCTCGGCGACCTCGTGCTCGTAGACGCCGTGGGTGGACGGGTAGGTGATCATCAGGGCGGCGAGGCCCTCGGCGTGCTCCGCGATCCTGGCGCGGAGGTCGTCGAGGTCGACGTTGCCGAGCTCGTCGCAGGCGACGACCACCACGCGCATGCCGGCGAGGACGGCGCTGGCCGCGTTCGTCCCGTGGGCGCTGGAGGGGATGAGGCAGACGGTGCGCGCCTCGTCGCCGCGCGAGCGGTGGTAGCCGCGGATCGCGAGGAGCCCGGCGAGCTCGCCCTGCGAGCCGGCGTTCGGCTGGAGAGAGACGGAGTCGTAGCCGGTGAGGTGCGCGAGCCAGCGCTCGAGCTGGTCGACCAGGGCGAGCGAGCCCTGGACGTCGGCCTCGGGCGCGAAGGGATGCAGGTCGGCGAACTCGGGCCAGCTGACCGCCTCCATCTCGGCCGCGGCGTTGAGCTTCATCGTGCAGGAGCCCAGCGGGATCATGCCGCGGTCGAGCGCGTAGTCGGCGTCGGCGAGGCGCTTGAGGTAGCGCATCATCGAGGTCTCGCTGCGGTGCGTGTTGAAGACGGGGTGCACCAGGAACGGGGTCGTCCGCTCCAGAGCGCCGGGGATGCTGCGAGCGGCGCCGGCGAGGACGCCGTGCTGGGCGTCGAGGTCGCCGATCGCGACGGCGACCGCGACGACCTCCTCCGGGGTGACCGTCTCGTCGAGGGCCACCGCGACGGTGTCCGCGTCGACGAGGCGCAGGTCGAAGCCGGCCTCGCGGGCGCGGGCGACGGCCGCCTCCGCTCCCTGCGGCACGACGACCGCGACGGTGTCGAAGAAGTCGGCGTGCCGGAGCGCGTGGCCGCGGTCGAGCAGGAGCCGCGCCAGCAGCGCCGCGCGGGAGTGCACCCGCTCGGCGATCCGGGCGAGGCCGTCCGGCCCGTGGTAGACCGCGTACATCGCCGCCATCACGGCGAGCAGGACCTGCGCGGTGCAGATGTTCGAGGTCGCCTTCTCGCGGCGGATGTGCTGCTCGCGCGCCTGCAGCGAGAGCCGGTAGGCGGGGTTGCCCGCCGCGTCCTGGCTGACGCCGACGAGGCGGCCGGGGAGCTGGCGCTCGAGGCCCTTGCGAACGGCGAGGTAGCCGGCGTGCGGTCCGCCGAAGCCCATCGGGACGCCGAAGCGCTGGGTGGTGCCGACGGCGACATCGGCGCCGAGCTCGCCCGGCGAGCGGACGAGGGTGAGCGCGAGGAGGTCGGCCGCGACGATCGCGAGGCCGCCGTGCGCCTTGACCGCGCCGAGGACGGCGGACGGGTCCCAGAGGTGGCCGGATGCGCCGGGGTACTGCACGAGGGCGCCGAAGGACTCGGGCACCTCGTCCGCGTCGGTGCGCGAGAGCGGCAGCTCCACGATGCGGATGCCCACCGCCTCCGCCCGGCCGCGCAGCAGCGCGAGGGTCTGCGGCAGCGCGTCGGAGTCGACGACGAAGACGTCGGTCTTCGCCTTCGAGGCGCGGCGGGCCAGCAGCATGGCCTCGACGACGGCGGTGCCCTCGTCGAGCATCGAGGCGCCGGCGGTGTCGAGACCGGTGAGATCGGCGACCATGGTCTGGAAGTTGATCAGCGCCTCGAGCCGGCCCTGCGAGATCTCGGGCTGGTACGGCGTGTAGGCCGTGTACCAGCTCGGGTTCTCGAGGACGTTGCGCTTGATCACGGCGGGGGTCAGCGTGCCGTGGTAGCCGAGCCCGATCAGCGGGCGGCGCACGGTGTTGCGCGCGGCGAGGGCGCGCAGCTCGGCCAGCGCCTCGGTCTCGGTGGCCGGCGCGGGGAGCACGGGCGCGAGGTCGCGGACGTGGATCGACTCGGGGACGGCGGCCTCGACCAGCGCGTCGACCGAGTCGTAGCCGAGTGCCGCGAGCATGGTGCGCTGGGCGTCGGCGTCGGTCCCGATGTGGCGGGACTCGAACTCTCCGGGGGTGCGGGCCGCCATCTACTCGCCCACCAGCTCGTCGTAGGCGGCCGCGTCGAGCAGGCCGTCGGGCAGCGCGTCGAAGCGCACCTTGATCAGCCAGCCGTCGCCGAAGGGGTCGGAGTTGACCAGCTCGGGGCTGTCGACGACGGCGGTGTTGGTCTCGAGGACCTCGCCGTCGACGGGCGCGAACAGCTCGCCGACCGACTTGGTCGACTCGATCTCGCCGACGACGGAGCCGCCCTCGACCCGGCTGCCCGCCTCGGGCAGCTCGACGAAGACGACGTCGCCGAGCTTGTCGGCGGCGTACGCGGTGATCCCGACGGTCGCGGTCCCGCCCTCGACCAGGATCCACTCGTGGTCGGACGTGTACTGGAGCTCGGTGGGTACGGCCATGTCAGTTCTTCTTTCTGGAGTAGAAGGGGAGCTCGGTGACGGTCATCGGGAGCCGGCTGCCGCGGATGTCGACGGAGACGACGCTGCCGGGCTGCGCGGAGGCCGGCGCGACGTAGGCCATCGCGATGGGCACGCCGAGGGTGGGTGAGAGGACGCCGCTGGTGACGACGCCGATCACGTCGTCGTCGGCGCCGTGGACGCTGTAGTCCGCGCGGGCGGCGCGGCGGCCCTCCCCGATCAGGCCGATGAGCACGGGCGCATCGCCGGAGGGACCCTCCTCGCTGGCCGCGCGGCCGACGAAGTCGATCGGCTTGCCGAGCGCGACGACGCGGCCGAGGCCGGCCTGCGCGGGGAAGACGTCGCGGGAGAGCTCGTGGCCGTAGAGCGGCATGCCCGCCTCGAGGCGGAGGGTGTCGCGGGCGGCGAGCCCGGCGGGGACGAGGCCCGCGCCGGCGCCGGTCTCGGCGAGCGCCTCCCAGAGCGCGGGGGCGGTGTCGGGGGCGACGTAGATCTCGAAGCCGTCCTCACCGGTGTAGCCGGTGCGCGCGATCAGGATCGGGTGCGCCTCGAAGCTGGCGGGCACGGCGCGGTAGTAGCGCAGCTCCTCGAGCAGGCGGGCCGCGTCGTCGGTGTCGAGCACCGACTCCTCGCCCCGGTCGACCTCGATCGCGAGCCCCTGGAGGTTCTGCAGGATCTCGAGCGAGCGCGGGCCCTGGATCGCGATCAGCGCGACGTCGTCGCTCTCGTCGTAGAGCTCGCACTCGAACATCGCGGTGCGGTCGCGCAGCTGCTCGGCGACCACGTGGCGGTTGGCGGCGTTCGCCACGACCATGAAGCGGTCCTCGCCGGTGCGGTAGACGACGAGGTCGTCGATCACGCCGCCGGTGCGGTCGAGCAGGAGGGTGTACTTCGCCCGGCCGACGGCGACGGCGGAGAGGTCGCTCGCGAGCGCGTAGTCGAGGGCGTCCACCGCCTCGGGGCCGACGACGAGGATCTCGCCCATGTGGGAGAGGTCGAACAGGCCGGCCGCGGTGCGGACGGCGTGGTGCTCGGCGAGGTCGCCGGTGTAGCGGACGGGCATCCACCAGCCGGCGAAGTCGGTGAAGGAGGCGCCGGCGGCCACGTGCACGTCGTGCAGCGGCGAGCGGCGGGGCTCGGTGCTCGGCGCGGTGGCGTCGGGCGAGTCGATCTCGATGCCGCCGGTCTCGGGGGCGCCGGACTCGGCGGGGGCCGTCTGGGCAGAGGTGCCTTCGACAGCGTTCTCGTCGACGAGGTTCTCGTCGATTGAGTTCTCTTCGGACATGTGGGAGTTCTCCAATTCGTCGCAGTGCTGCGCACGCGCCCGCACAGGTCGGTGATGCGTGGCACAGCAGTGCCGTGGGAACTCCCCCTCTGTCGTGGTGCCTGAGAGATTCACGCCGTCCCTCGCGGGGCGATCGCTTTCACCATCGGCGGATCCTCGTGCGGATCGCTTTCCAGAGTGGCCAGTTCGACGCGGTACAAGACCTGAGAGATTGGCGGGGAGGCTTGCTCCTTCGGTGCCGACCGGAGTCGGCTCTCCCGCGTCGCGTATGCGGCCCGGTATTCGGTTGTCCGCTCACCCTAGCGGGCGGGTGCACGTCCTGTCCCCCGCCGCGAGATGCCACTTGTGCACGGCTTTCTCGGCGTGTCGCGTACGCAAGTGGCATCTCGCGGCGGGGAACGGGCGCGGGCGCGGACGGCGGAGGGACTTGGTGTTCGGGTCGGGGTGACACTAAGCTCGAGGGAGTCGTTAGGGTCAGAGTGACTTTTAGGGGGTCCGGGTGGACGCAGCAGCGCCGCAGCTCGCGGTGTCGACCGTGATCTTCGCGCTGCGCCCGCACCCGGAGACCGGGGCCGCCGCCGTCTGGATCCCCGTCGTCCGCCGTCTGCGCGATCCCTACCAGGGGCTCTGGGCGCTGCCCGGCGGCCCGCTCCGCCCCGACGAGGACCTCGCCGAGGCGGCGCGCCGCACCCTCCGCGAGACGACGGGCCTCGCTCCGCGCTACCTCGAGCAGCTCTACGCCGTCGGCGGCACCGAGCGCTCCCGCGGCGAGCGCCGCGTCGTCTCGATCGTCTACTGGGCGCTGGTGCGGACCTCCGAGGCCGACGCCGCGATCGTGGACGAGAACGTCGCCTGGCTCTGCACCGATCTGATGCCCGAGCTGGCCTTCGATCACGGGCTGATCGTCGACTACGCGCTCTGGCGCCTGCGCAACAAGATGGAGTACTCCCGCATCGCGCAGGCCTTCCTCGGCGAGACGTTCACGCTCGCCCAGCTGCGCGAGGTGCACGAGGCCGTCCTGCAGAAGCCCCTCGACCCGGCGAACTTCCGCCGGACGATCGAGGCCTCCAAGACCGTGGTGCCGACCGAGCAGCGGCTGACGGGCACCCGTCACCGCCCGCCCCGGCTGTACCGCTACGACGGGTCCGTGGCACTCGTCGACAACGGGCCGCTGCCGGTCTAGCACCGGCCGCCGCCCCCGTCCGAACCGCACCATCGAGGAGACACCGTGACATCGGTCGACAGCACCATCCAGCTCATCGAGCGGGGAGCCGCCCCCGGCGAGACCTGCGCGCCCGAGCTCGCCGACGCGCCCTGGTCGTTCGACCTCGGCGTCCCCGCGTACGGTCCCGGCGCCTCGCAGGCGGACCCGATCCCGGCGGCGTCGCCCGTCCAGGGCCGCCTCCCCGACGAGTACACCGCGGCGAGCGCCGACGAGCTGCACCGCCGCATCCTCGCGGCGAAGGAGACGCTGGGCGAGCGCGTCGTCGTGCTCGGCCACTTCTACCAGCGCGACGAGGTGGTGCAGTACGCGGACTTCGTCGGCGACTCCTTCCAGCTCGCCAAAGCGGTCGCGAATCGGCCGGACGCCGAGGCGATCGTCTTCTGCGGCGTGCACTTCATGGCGGAGACGGCGGACATCCTCTCCCGCCCCGACCAGGCGGTCATCCTGCCCAACCTCGCCGCCGGCTGCTCGATGGCGGACATGGCCGACATCGACTCCGTCGAGGACGCCTGGGCCGAGCTGACCGAGCTCTACGGCACCGAGCCGGACGCCGACGGCCGGGTGCCGCTGATCCCGGTGACCTACATGAACTCCTCCGCGGCGCTCAAGGCGTTCTGCGGGCGCAACGGCGGCGTGGTCTGCACCTCGTCGAACGCGACCACCGTGCTCGAGGACGCGTTCGCGCGCGGGCAGCGGGTCCTGTTCTTCCCCGACCAGCACCTCGGCCGCAACACCGCGAAGGCGATGGGCGTGCCGCTCGAGCGGATGCCGATGTGGAACCCGCGGAAGCCGGGTGGCGGCTCGGACGAGGCGACGCTGCTCGACGCGCAGGTCATCCTCTGGCACGGCTTCTGCTCGGTGCACAAGCGCTTCACGGTCGCGCAGATCGAGCGCGCGCGGCTCCAGCACCCGGACGTCCGCGTGATCGTGCACCCGGAGTGCCCGATGGCGGTCGTCGACGCGGCGGACGAGTACGGCTCGACCGACTACATCGTCAAGGCGATCCAGGCGGCGCCGGCGGGCAGCACCTTCGCGATCGGCACCGAGATCAACCTGGTCCAGCGCCTGGCCGTGCAGTACCCGCAGCACACGATCTTCTGCCTCGACGACGTGGTCTGCCCGTGCTCGACGATGTACCGGATCCACCCGGGGTACCTCGCCTGGGTGCTGGAGGGGCTGGTCGCGGGGACGGTGCACAACCGGATCTCGGTCGACGACGCCGTGCAGGACCAGGCGCGGGTGGCGCTCGAGCGCATGCTCGCCGCGGTGCCGCCGGCCGGTCCGGTCGCTGCGGCGCCCGCTCCTGCACCTGCACCTGCCGCGGGGGTCTGACGTGGCCCGCGTCGTCGTGGTCGGCAGCGGGATCGCCGGCCTGGTCGTGGCCCTGCTGGCCTCGCGCCGGCACGAGGTCGTCCTCGTCACCAAGGGCGCGCTCGCGGAGTCGAGCACCCGCGCCGCACAGGGAGGGATCGCGGCCGTCACCGCGGCGGGAGACTCCGTCGCGCTGCACGTCGAGGACACCCTGACCGCCGGCGCCGGGCTCTGCTCGCGCTCGGCCGTCGAGGTGCTCTGCGCCGAGGGCCCGGCGGCGGTCGCCGCGCTGCAGGCGTGGGGCGTCGGCTTCGACCGCGACGGCGACGACCTCGCCCGCGGGCTGGAGGGCGCGCACTCGCGGCCGCGGATCCTGCACGCCGGCGGTGACGCGACCGGCTCGGCGATCGAGGAGGCGCTCGTCGCCGCGGTGCGCGCCGCCGCGGTCACGGTGCTCGAGGAGACGGTGCTGGTCGACCTGATCCGGCCGGGAGCCGCCGTGACCGGAGTGGACGTGCTGCGGGAGGGCGCGCTCGAGCGGATCGACGCCGACGCGGTCGTGCTCGCGACCGGCGGGGCTGGACAGCTCTACCGGCACACCACGAACCCCGCGGTCGCGACCGGCGACGGCCTCGCCGCGGCGCTGCGGGCCGGCGCCCAGACGGCCGATCTGGAGTTCTTCCAGTTCCACCCGACCTGGCTCGCGCTGGCCGGCGGGTTCCTGGTGTCGGAGGCGGTCCGCGGCGAGGGCGCGGTGCTGCGCGACGCCGCGGGCGAGCGCTTCCTCGTCGGCGTGCACCCGGACGCCGAGCTGGCGCCCCGCGATGTGGTCGCCCGCGCGATCGCCGACCGGATGCTGCTCCAGGGCGGACTGCCCGTGCACCTCGATGCGCGGGCGATCCCCGCGGACGTGCTCGCGCACCGCTTCCCCACCATCTCCGCCGCCTGCCGCGCGGGCGGGCTGTCGCTCGCCGACGACCTCATCCCCGTGACGCCGGCCGCGCACTACTGGATGGGCGGGATCGCGACCGATCTCGATGGGCGGACCGGCCTCCCCGGGCTCTTCGCCGTGGGCGAGGTCGCCTGCACCGGGGTGCACGGCGCGAACCGGCTGGCGTCGAACAGCCTGCTCGAGGGCGTCGTGTTCGCCCGGCGGGTCGCGGCGGCGCTCGACGGACCGCCTGCGGCGCCCTCGTCCGAGGCGCCGGAGCCCTCCGCCCTCGTGCCGCTCGCGCTCGACCGCGCGCTTTTGCAGGAGACGCTCTGGACGGGCGCGGGGCTCTCGCGCGACGCCGCCGGTCTCGAGACGGCCCGCTCCTTCCTCACTGCCGCCGGCTCCCCCGCGCCGCTGACCCGGGCGACCCTCGAGGACGCGAACCTCCGCGCCTGCGGTCTCGCCCTGATCGACGCCGCCCTGGCCCGCGCCGAGTCGCGCGGCGCCCACCACCGCACCGACCACCCCCACCCCTCGGCGAGCGCCTACCGCGTCGCCGGTACGAGAAAGGTCGCCGTCCCGTGCTGACCCGTCAGAGCATCGAGCGCATCGTCACCCTGGCCCTGGAGGAGGACGCCCCCTGGGGCGATCTCACCTCCGACACCCTGCTGCCCGCCGACGCGACGGCCTCCGCGGCGCTCGTCGCGCGCGAGCCCGGCGTCTTCAGCGGCGGCGCGGTTCTGCTCGGCACCTTCCTGCAGGCCGACTCGCGGATCCGCGTGCAGGACGTCGTCCCGGACGGCACGGTCTTCGCGGCCGGCGACGTCCTCGCGCGGATCGACGGTCCGGCCGGCGGAGTGCTGCGCGGCGAGCGCGTGGCGCTGAACCTCGTGCAGCGGATGAGCGGCATCGCGACGCTGACCGCGCGCTACGTCGAGGCCGTGGCGGGCACCCGCGCGCGCATCGTCGACACCCGCAAGACCACTCCGGGACTGCGCGCCCTCGAGCGGCACGCGGTGCGCAGCGGCGGCGGGCACAACCACCGCTTCTCGCTCTCGGACGCGATCCTCGCGAAGGACAACCACCTCGCGATCCTCGCCCAGCGCGGTCTCGACCTGACGGACGCGCTGCTCGCCGCGCGCGCCGCCGTCTCGCACACGACGCACATCGAGGTCGAGGTCGACCGCCTCGAGCAGATCGGCGCAGCCCTGGCCGGCGGCGCCGACACGATCATGCTCGACAACTTCACGCCCGAGCAGCTGGCGCAGGGCGTCGCGCTGATCGGCGGCCGGGCCGTCGTCGAGGCCAGCGGCGGGGTGAACCTCGACACGGTCCGCGCCATCGCCGAGGCCGGCGTCGACGTGATCTCGGTCGGGGCGCTCACGCACAGCGTCCGCTCGCTCGACCTCGGTCTCGACATCGCGATCGAGGCTCCGGCCGCGTGATCTACCTCGACCACGCGGCGACCTCGCCCGTGCGCCGCGAGGTGCTCGAGGCGATGTGGCCGTTCCTCACCGGCGAGTACGGCAACCCGTCGAGCAGTCACGCGCTGGGCGCGTCGGCGGCGCGGGCGCTGGAGGAGGCGCGGAGGCACGTGGCGCGCTTCCTCGGCGGGCGCGGCTCGGAGGTCCTCTTCACCTCCGGCGGCACGGAGTCGATCAACACGGCGGTCAAGGGCATCGCGCTCGGCGGTCTCGCCGCGCGGCGGGGCCGGCACGTCGTGATCTCGGCGATCGAGCACGAGGCGACGGTGGAGTCGGCCGATCATCTGCGGCGGCTGCACGGCTTCGAGGTGTCGGTCGCGCCGGTGGATCCCGCGGGGCGGCTCGACCTGGACGCCCTCGCCGGGCTGCTGCGGCCGGACACGGCGCTCGTGTCGATGCTGGCGGCGAGCAACGAGATCGGGACGGTGCAGGACGTGCCCGCGATCGCGGCGCTCTGCCGGCCGCACCGGATCCCGCTGCACGTGGACGCGGTGCAGGCGGCGGGCTGGGTGGATCTCGCCGGACTCGGTGCGGACGCGGTGTCGATCTCGGGGCACAAGCTCGGGGCGCCGAAGGGCGTGGGGGCCCTGCTGCTGCGCAGCCGGGTGCCGTTCGAGCCGCTCGTGCACGGCGGCGGGCAGGAGCGGGCGCGGCGCTCGGGGACCGAGAACGTGGCGTTCGCAGTCGCGCTCGGGGCCGCGGTGCAGCTCGTCGATCCCTCGCGGGGTACCCGGGTGTCGGCGGTGCGCGACGCGTTCGGTGCTCGGGTGGCGGCGGAGGTACCGCGGGCGGTGCCGCTCGGGTCGGCGGAGCACCGGCTGCCCTCGATCGCGGCGTTCGTGGTGCCGGGGCGCAGCGGCGAGTCGATCCTGCTCGCCCTGGAGGAGCGCGGCGTCGTGGTGTCCAGCGGCTCGGCCTGCGCGGCCGGGCGCGACGAGCCGTCGCCGACGCTCCTGGCGCTCGGGCTCGAGCCGGCCGTCGCGCAGACGGCGGTGCGCTTCAGCTTCGGCGCGGAGTCGACGTCGGCGGACGCGGACGCGGCGGCGGACGCCTTCGCGGCGGTGCTCGCGCCGGGCTGACGTCCGCCGACTTCCGCCCGCGGCTGGTCGCGGTCGCCCGCGTCCACCTCATGCTGGTCGAGCAGCGGAGGCAGATCGCGACATCCAGCTCGTCACGACGACTGCGTCCGCGTGCTCGATGTCGAGCTCTGCCGCCGCATCCGCGGAGAGGGCGCGGACGAGCGCGCACACCCGGAGACGTCCGAAGGGATCGACGAAGCGACCGATGTCGAGCAGCTCGTCGCGGAGAGCCCCCGACTCGAAGATCTCGTCCATGGCATCGAGATCGGCCTCCGCCCAGGGCGATCGTGTGAGAACCCGCAGAGCGGGCGTATCGAGATCCACCGGCGTCGGACGAGACGACTGCCGACCCGCCCTGCTGGGGACGGTCGATACGCCCCTGCGGGGCTACTCGACCAGCCTGCAGAACGGCGGCGGCAGCACGCCGTCCTGCCACCGCTCACCCCGCTGCCGACACGCCGGATGCGCGACGGATGTCGGCCGATCGGGAATGTCGGAGGCCCCTGGCAGTGTTCTGAGTCTCGTACCACCCGTCGCATCGACGCCGTCCTGGCGATGCGCCCCCTCACGACGATCCCCTTCACGACCGGAGACGCACCAGTGACCGAGCGCACCCTTCCCGAGACCCGGCCCGCCGCCGCGGCCGACACGCCCTCGACGGCGCTCGACCCGCGCAGCCGCCTCGTCATCAGCCTGCTGCTGGTCTCGGCCTTCGTCGTCATCCTCAACGAGACGATCATGAGCGTGGCGCTGCCCGACCTCATGCGCGACTTCGGCGTCGAGGCGCACGTCGGCCAGTGGCTCTCGACCGCGTTCATGCTGACGATGGCGGTCGTCATCCCGATCACCGGCTACCTGATCCAGCGGCTGCACACCCGCACGCTCTTCGCCGCCGCGATGACCCTCTTCAGCCTGGGCACGCTCAGCGCCGCGCTCGCGCCGACCTTCGAGGTCCTGCTGGCCGCACGCGTCGTGCAGGCCGGCGGCACGGCGATCATGATGCCGCTGCTGATGACCACCGTGATGACCCTCGTGCCGCCGGCGATCCGCGGCCGGATGATGGGCAACATTTCCATCGTCATCTCGGTCGCTCCCGCGGTCGGGCCGACGATCTCGGGCGTCATCCTCAACTTCCTCAGCTGGCGCTGGATGTTCTGGATCGTGCTGCCGATCGCCGTCGGCGCCTTGATCCTGGGCCTCCGCAAGGTCGAGAACGTCACCGAGCCGCGGAAGATCCCGATCGACTCGCTCTCCGTCGTCCTCTCCGTCTTCGGCTTCGGCGGGCTCGTCTACGGGCTGAGCAGCCTGGGCGAGGGCGGCGAGGCGATCGTCGCTCCCTGGGTGCCGTTCGTCGTCGCCGGCGTCGCGCTCGCCGCCTTCATCGTCCGCCAGCTGCTGCTGCAGAAGACCGACCGCGCCCTGCTGGACCTCCGCACCTTCTCCTCCGGCAACTTCACCGTGGTCATCGTGATGATGGCGGTGAGCATGTCGGCGCTCTTCGGCACGCTGATCCTGCTCCCGCTCTACACGCAGAACGTGCTCGGCCTCACCCCGCTCGAGACCGGCCTGCTGCTGCTCCCCGGCGGGCTGCTGATGGGTCTGCTCGCGCCGTTCGTCGGCCGCGGCTACGACCGCTTCGGCCCGCGGGTGCTGCTGGTGCCCGGCTCGATCATCGTCGCCGGTGCGCTGTGGGGCTACACGACGCTCGACGAGAACTCGGTCTCCTGGTTCATCCTCTCCCTGCACGTGGTGCTGAGCCTCGGCCTCGCGCTGGTCTTCACGCCGCTGTTCACCGCGGGCCTCGGCTCGGTGCGCCCCGCGCTCTACTCGCACGGCAGCGCGATCATCGGCACGGTCCAGCAGCTCGGCGGCGCGGCCGGCACGGCGCTGTTCGTCACCGTGCTGTCGGTCCAGTCGGCCGCGCTCGCCCGCGAGGGCGTCGACGAGGTCGTCGCCACGGCGGGCGGCATCCACTCCGCGTTCGTCTGGGGCGCCTCCATCGCCACCGCCGCGATCGTCGCCGCCTTCTTCGTGAAGCGGCCCGCCGAGTCGGACGTGCCGCGTCCGGTGGTCGCGCACTAGCCCCCGTGCCGGTGCTCCGCCTCCGCGCGGGGCACCGGCTGTTCACCTCCGCGTCACCGGGTGCCCCTACCGTGGCGCCCCGGTCGACCCGCTCCCGGAGGCGCGACCGGGACGGAGAGCACTCGTGAGCACGGCCGCGCATGCCCAGGACCCCCTCGACGCCGGCACCCTCGCCCCGGCACCGCGCACCCTGATCGACGTGCTCCGAGACACCGCCGAGCGCCACCCCGACGCCTCCGCGCTCGAGGACCCGGCCGGTGCGCTCAGCTATCGCGAGCTGCTCGCCCGCGTCGTCTCCGCCGCCGGCGAGCTGACCGCCGCCGGGGTGCGTCGCGGCGACCGAGTGGGCGTGCGGATGGCCAGCGGCTCGCGCGAGCTCTACCTCGCGATCCTCAGCATCCTCGCCGCCGGCGCGGCCTACGTCCCGGTCGACGCCGACGACCCCGAGGAGCGGGCGCGACTCGTCTTCGGCGAGGCCGCCGTCCGCGGCGTCGTCACCGGCTCCGGCCGCTTCGAGCGCGCCGATGCGGAACCCGCGCGGCTCTTCACCGGCTCGGCGCCGCATCCCAGCACCGCCTCGATCCCGCTGCTGCAGCCGCCGACCCTCGAGGACGACGCCTGGATCATCTTCACCTCGGGCTCCACCGGCACGCCGAAGGGCGTCGCCGTCAGCCACCGCTCGGCCGCCGCCTTCGTCGATGCCGAGGCGCGCGTCTTCCTCCAGGCCGAGCCGCTCGGGCCCGGAGACCGCGTGCTGGCGGGCCTCTCCGTCGCGTTCGACGCCTCCTGCGAGGAGATGTGGCTGGCCTGGCGGCACGGTGCCTGCCTCGTGCCCGCCCCGCGCTCGCTCGTGCGCAGCGGGATGGACCTCGGTCCCTGGCTGACCACGCACGGCATCACGGTCGTCTCCACCGTGCCGACCCTCGCTGCGCTCTGGCCCGCGGAGTCGCTGGAGAACGTCCGGCTGCTGATCTTCGGCGGCGAGGCCTGCCCGCCGGAGCTCGGCCAGCGCCTGGCCGTCGACGGTCGCGAGGTCTGGAACACCTATGGTCCGACCGAGGCGACCGTCGTCGCCTGCGCCGCTCCCCTCGGCGGGCCCGGCCCGGTGCGCATCGGCCTGCCGTTGGACGGCTGGCGGCTGGCCGTCGTCGATCCGGAGGGCCGCCGTGTCGGCGAGGGCGAGGTCGGCGAGCTGATCATCGGCGGCGTCGGCCTGGCCCGCTACCTCGACTCGGCGAAGGACGCCGAGAAGTACGCGCCCGCACCGACCCTCGGCTGGGAGCGCGCCTACCGCTCCGGCGACCTCGTGCGCTTCGAGAGCGCCGGACTCGTCTTCCAGGGCCGCGCCGACGACCAGGTCAAGCTCGGCGGCCGGCGGATCGAGCTCGGCGAGGTCGAGTCGGCGCTGCAGGGCCTGCCCGGAGTGTCGGGCGCTGCGGCCGCCGTTCGCACCACCGGCGCCGGGATCCAGGTCCTGGTCGGCTACCTCGCCCTGGCCGGTGGACGCGAGCTCGACCGCGACGCCGCCCTGACGCGCCTGCGCGAGGAGCTGCCGGCCGCCCTCGTCCCGCTGCTGGCGGTCGTCGACGAGCTGCCGACCCGGGTGTCGGGCAAGGTCGACCGCGCGGCCCTGCCGTGGCCGCTGCCCGAGAGCACCTCGGCGGACCCGGGGCTCGACGCCGAGACGGCCTGGCTGGCCGGCCTCTGGCGCGAGGTCCTCGGCGTTCCGGTCGACGAGAGGGCGAACTTCTTCGACCTCGGCGGCGGCTCGCTCGCCGCCGCCCAGCTCGTCGCTCGGATCCGCGAGCGCGACCCGGAGTTCACCGTCGCCGACGTCTACGCGCACCCCCGGCTCGCCGCGATGTCGGCCGAGATCACGAGCCGCGCGACCGGTGCCGGCGAGGTCTCGACCCACCGGATCGCGCCGGTCCCGCGCCGGATGCAGGTGCTGCAGACCCTGCTCGGCGCCCCGCTGCTGGTGCTCGGCGGTGCGCGCTGGACGACGGTCGTCCTCACGGTCTGCGCGCTGCTCGATCTGCTGCCCGGCTTCGGCTGGCTGCCGACCGTGCCGCTGCCCGGGCTGGTCGTCGCCTTCGCGCTCTTCTGCACCCCGTTCGGCCGGATGGGCGTCACCGTCCTCGCCGCCCGCTCGCTGCTGCGGGGCGTGCGCGCCGGCGACCACCCCCGCGGCGGCGGCGTCCACCTGCGGCTGTGGCTCGCCGAGCGGATCGCGCACCAGCTCGGCGCCGTCAGCCTCGCCGGCGCCCCCTGGGTCGCGCTCTACGCCCGCGCCCTCGGCGCCCGGATCGCCGACGACGTCGACCTGCACTCGCTCCCGCCGCTCACCGGGATGCTCACTCTCGGCCGCGGCGCCGCCATCGAGCCCGAGGTCGACCTCTCCGGCTACTGGATCGACGGCGACGTCCTGCGGGTCGGCGCGGTCCGCGTCGGCGCCGGCAGCACGGTCGGCGCCCGCAGCACGCTGCTGCCCGGCACGCGGATCGGCAAGAACGCGCAGATCGAGCCCGGCTCCGCGGTCTTCGGCCGGGTGCCGGCCGGCCAGCGCTGGGGCGGCTCGCCCGCGCAGCGCCTCGGCAAGGCGAGCGCGGGCTTCCCCGCCGAGCGCCCGCCGCGCGCGACGCCGTGGGTCTGGGCCTACGCCGTCTCGGCGCTGGGACTGGCCGCCGTGCCCGTGGTCTCCTTCGCGGTGGGCCTGGGTGTGCTCGCCCTCGCCACGCAGGGCTCCGCCGATCTCGCGGAGGCACTCCCCCGCGCCCTCGCAGCCCTCGTCCCCGCGGTCGCCGTCACCGGCGTCGTGCTGGGCGGGCTCGTCGTCGTGCTCGTGCGCCTGCTCGGCCTCGGCGTCCAGGCCGGCACGCACCCCGTGCGCGGCCGGATCGGCTGGCAGGTCTGGTCGACGGAGCGCCTGCTCGACCACGCCCGCGCGCTGCTCTTCCCGCTCTACTCCGGCCTCTTCACTCCCGTCTGGCTGCGGCTGCTCGGCGCGAGGGTCGGCCGTGACGTCGAGGCCTCGACCGTGCTGCTGCTGCCCGCGATGACGACGATCCGCGACGGCGCCTTCCTCGCCGACGACACCCTCGTCGCCTCCTACGCCCTCGGCGGCGGCTGGATGCGGCTGGCCCGCGCGGAGATCGGCGAGCGCGCCTTCCTCGGCAACTCCGGGATGGCCGCGCCCGGCCACACGGTGCCGGCGGGCGGACTGGTGGCGGTCCTCTCCTCCGCCCCGCGGAAGTCGAAGGCGGGCTCGTCCTGGCTCGGCTCGCCGCCGGTGCGGCTGCGGCGCACGGTGGTCGAGGCGGAGTCGGCGCGCACGTTCCGGCCGGCCGCGCGCCTCCGCGCCGCCCGGATCGTCTGGGAGCTGCTGCGCTTCGTCCCGGTCGTCGTCTCGATGGCGATCGGCCTCGGTGTCGTCGCGGCCCTGCTGGCGCTGGTGCCGGTGATCGGGGCACCGGCGACGGCGGTGGCCGGCGGTGTCGTCCTGCTCGCCGCCGGCGCGGTCGCCGCAGGCGTCTCGACCGCGGCGAAGTGGCTCCTGATCCAGCGCGTGCGCCCGAGCGAGCACCCGCTCTGGTCCTCCTTCGTCTGGCGCAGCGAGCTGGCCGACACCTTCACCGAGATGGTCGCGGCGCCCTGGTTCGCGCACGCCGCGGCCGGCACTCCCGCGCTGGTCTGGTGGCTGCGGAGCCTGGGCGCGCGGATCGGCCGCGGCGTCTGGTGCGACAGCTACTGGCTCCCCGAGGCCGATCTCGTCGATCTGGGCGACGGAGCGACCGTGAACCGGGGCTGCGTCGTGCAGACGCACCTGTTCCATGATCGAATCATGAGCATGGATCTCGTGAGTCTCGACGCCGGCGCCACTCTCGGCCCGCACAGCGTGATCCTCCCCGCGGCGACGATCGCGGCGCACGGCACGGTCGGCCCCGCCTCGCTCGTGATGCGCGGCGAGCTCGTGCCCGCCGGCAGCCGCTGGAGCGGCAACCCGATCGGCCCGTGGCGGGAGGTGCGCGTCGGCGACTACCACGCGCCCGTCGCGTGAGCCCCGCGCAGACCGGACTGGAGTCGGCGGGCGACCCGTACCTGCCGGGGATCGGCAACACCGGGTATCGCGTCGAGTCCTACGACCTCGATCTCGACTACCGGGTGTCGAGCAACCGGCTCGCCGGTCGTGCGACCCTGCGGATCCTCGCGCTGCAGCCGTTGCGCCGCTTCTCGCTCGACCTCAGCCGCCTCCGAGTGACCCGGGTGCGGGTCGGCGGTCGCAAGGCGCGAGCCGAGCAGGGCGCGCACAAGCTCCGGATCACGCCGGCCGAACCGCTCGAGGCCGGCGCGAGCGCGCTCGTCGAGATCGAGTACGGCGGCCACCCGGGTCCCCGCGCCAGTCACTGGGGCGAACTCGGCTGGGAGGAGCTGGCCGACGGCGTGCTCGTCGCCTCGCAGCCCTCCGGCGCGTCGACCTGGTACCCCTGCAACGACGACGTCGCCGAGAAGGCGACCTACCGGATCCGGGTGAGCGCGGAGGAGGGCTACTCCGTGCTCGCGAACGGCGTGCTGCTCGAGACGAGCGAGCGCTCGGGCCGGCGCACCTGGCTCTACGAGCAGCTCGAGCCGACCGCGAGCTACCTCGCGTCGGTGCAGATCGGCCGCTACGTGCTCGAGGACCGCCTGCTCTCCGGAGTCGCGGTCACCCTCGCGCGCCCGGCCGCCCTGGCCTCGCGCGTCGCGCGCGACTTCGCTCCGCTCGGCGGCATGCTCGCGTTCTTCTCGCAGGTGTTCGGCCCGTATCCGTTCCGGCAGTACACCGTCGTGGTCACCGCGGACGAGCTCGAGATCCCGCTCGAGGCGCAGGGCATGGCGGTGTTCGGCGCCAACCACGCCGACGGCCGCGGCGGCTCGGAGCGGCTGATCGCGCATGAGCTGGCACACCAGTGGTTCGGCAACAGCGTCGGCCTCGCCCGATGGCGGCACATCTGGCTCAACGAGGGCTTCGCCTGCTACGCGGAGTGGCTGTGGTCCGAGGAGTCGGGCGGGCCGAGCGCCGACGCCCAGGCGCGCCGCCACCACGCGCTGCTCCGGCTCCAGCCCCAGGACCTCGTGCTGGGCGACCCGGGGCCGGTCGATCTCTTCGACGACCGCGTCTACAAGCGCGGGGCCCTCGCGTTGCACGCGCTGCGCCTCCGGCTCGGGGATGCGGCGTTCTTCGGGCTGCTGCGCACCTGGACCGGTCGGCACGCCGGCGGCACCGCCACCGAGGACGACTTCCGCGCGCTCTGCGCCGAGGTCGCCGGTGACGCCGGGGTCGCCGGCGTCGAGGCTCTGCTCGACGCGTGGCTGATCGAGGTGCGGCTGCCGCCGCTACCGCCCGCCCACTGAGGCGAGCGAGTCCTCGAGCGCGTCGCCGTGCTCGCGGCGCCAGCCGATGATCGGACCGGCGCCGCCCACCGCGTCACCCAGCGCGACGCTCACGCGGAGCGCCGGGTCGATCCGCGGCTCGGCGAGACGGAAGCGCGACTCGTCGATCCGCGCCTCCGCGGCGAAGCGCGACTCGTGGATACGGACGCGCCGCGGATCGACGTCCAGCCCGCGGCCGTCCGCCTTGAGCGCCGCCTCGATGCGGGTCCAGTGCAGGATCGGATCGGCCGCCCGGAACCCGCCCGTAGCGAAGGGGGCGCCGGCGATCCGCGTGATCGCGATCCCGCGCTCGGCCGGTCCCTCGACGGGCTCGACGTCGACCCCCACGACTCCCGCGCTGCTCGCCGCGACGACGACGGCGCCCGCGCAGTGCGCGATGCTGACGGAGAGGTGCTCGGCGCCCTCGATCCAGGGGCGACCGTGCGCTCCGCCGCAGCGCAGGCAGCGGGCGGTCACCTGCACCGCCGTCGTCGGCCGCTCGAGCAGTTCGCCCGCGAGCATCCGCAGCAGCACCCGGCCGAAGACGAAGCGCTCGGCCACCGCGGCCGACCCCGTCGCGCGGTAGCGCTCCCGCTCGGCTGGGCCGAGCAGCGGCAGCAGCCGCTCGGCGTCGAGGCTCTGCTCGTCGAGCGCGAGCCAGCGCAGATGCACCCCCGGCAGGTCGTGCACGACGTCGACCGTCCTCGTCCCGTCCCCCATGATCCCGTCCCCCTGTCCCCTCTGCCGGTCCCGCGCTAGTCCGACGCCCGCGCGGTCGCCGCGTGCTCGCCGCGCTCGTAGACGTCCGCCGCCGAGCCGACGATCAGCGGGTCGGGTCCGAGCGGCGAGACGACCTCGTCGTCCCGGCCGTCGTAGTCGTACAGGCTCAGCACGTAGCGCATGGCCTCGAGGCGGGCGCGCTTCTTGTCGTTGCTCTTGACGATGGTCCACGGGGCGTCGGCCGTGTCGGTCGCCGCCATCATCTCCTCCTTCGCCGCCGTGTAGTCGTCCCACTTGTCCAGCGAGGCGAGGTCCATGGGCGAGAGCTTCCACTGCCGCACCGGGTCGATCATCCGAATGGTGAACCGGGTGCGCTGCTCCTCGGCCGAGACCGAGAACCAGAGCTTGACCAGGTCGATGCCCTCGCCGACGAGCATGCTCTCGAACAGCGGCGTCTGCCGGACGAACTCGTCGTACTGCTCCGGAGTGCAGAAGCCCATCACGCGCTCGACCCCCGCACGGTTGTACCAGGAGCGGTCGAACAGCACGATCTCGCCCGCGGCGGGCAGGTGCGAGACGTACCGCTGGAAGTACCACTGCGTGCCCTCCCGCTCGGTCGGCTTCTCGAGCGCGACGACCCGGGCGCCGCGCGGGTTGAGGTGCTCGGTGAAGCGCTTGATGGTGCCGCCCTTGCCCGCGGCGTCGCGCCCTTCGAAGACGACGACGAGGCGCCGGCCGTGCTTCTTGATCCAGTTCTGCAGCTTGAGCAACTCGATCTGCAGCAGCCGCTTGCCGGCCTCGTACTCCTCGCGCGACATCCGCTCGTCGTAGGGGTAGCCCTCGCGCCAGGTGTCGATCTGCGTGCCGTCGCGGCGCAGCAGCACCGGATCGTCGTCGTCCTCGTCGAGCACCACGAGGTCGCGGGCGTCCTCGGGGGTGAGCGAGCGGAGCAGCTCGGGCGAGGGCACGAGCGCGCCGTCGGGAGCAGTGCCCGGAGCGGCATCGAGGACGGCGTCGGAGCGGTGGGAACGATCGGAGGCGGAGGGCACGGAGCGACGCTAGAGCGCCCGCACGACGCTCCGGTGAACGGCGGGTGTCCGCTCCTCTCGCGCTCGGGCCGGGCCGGTCGTACCCTCGTCGCATGTGCCGGAACATCCACACCCTCCACAACTTCGCGCCCGCCGCCTCCGACGAGGAGGTGCACGCCGCCGCCCTGCAGTACGTCCGCAAGATCAGCGGGGCCACCAGTCCGTCGAAGGCGAATCAGGAGGCCTTCGACCGCGCCGTGTCCGAGATCGCCCACATCACGGGCCACCTCCTCGAGGACCTGGTGACGACCGCGCCGCCGAAGGACCGCGAGGTCGAGGCGGCGAAGGCCCGCGAGCGCTCGGCGAAGCGCTTCGCGACGGCCTGACCCTCACGAGCACGCGCCTAGCCGATCAGGTAGGCGAAGCCGCGACCCGAGCGCGCGACCTCCGTCGTGAACTCCACGGCGCGGTCGAGGCACTGGCGGGCGTACTCCCCCTCGGGATGCTCCGCCAGCTGCTCCTCCACCTCCGCCCGGAGAGCGATCAGATCGTCGGCGATCTCGGCGACCTCGTCCGGAGGGACGGCGCGCACGCAGGGGTCCCAGCCCATGCCGCGCACGGTGACCCGCCCCTCCACCATCCGATGCGCGGGGCGCGGCGGCTGCCCCGGTGATCGCGGAGCGGTCAGCGTCTGCAGCGCCGACCACGCCGTGTCGAGATGGAGCATGTCGCCCTCCGGGACGGAGCGCCGGAAGTCGGTGCACGCGGTGACGGCACCGTTCGGCGTCCCCCAGGCGTCCGCGAGCGGATCGTCGCTGAGGACGCTCCGCGGATCGGCGAGCGCGCGCTCGGTCTGGTCGGCATCGAACGCGTAGGCGTGATAACGGATTCCCATGCGTCGATGCTGCCGAGCACGCTCCTCCCTCGGGCGCTCGATGGCTGCATCCGTGGAGAGCGCGGGAGTTCTGGCACCTGTGGAGGGCGGCAGGTGGAAGGCGGGGAGCTCCTCGCGGCGCCTAGGCGTCGAACGCCGCGGGCGGCAGGTCCGTCTCGCCGTCCTCGATCGCGCGGACGATGCGGACGGCGACCGACTCCGGGGAGTGACCCGCGCCGAAGCGCGGCGCCGTGCCCGCGAGGGGGTGCTGGGACAGTGCCGTCTCGGTGTGGCCGGGCCGCGCGTCGAGGAGAAGGATCCCCGCCTTCTTGTACTCCCGCGCCGACGCCCGGACGAACGAGTACAGCGCCGCCTTGGACGCGGAGTAGGCCGCGAGACCGGCGGTCGGCGCCTCGGCGACCACTCCGCTGATCGTCACCGCGAAGGGCCGGCGCTCAGAGGCGGACAGTGCGGAGAACGCCGCCGTCAGCACGCGGATCGGCGCCAGCGCGTTCACGTCGACGAGCTCCTCGAGCACCGCAGGGTCGAGCTCGGCCGACGGCCCGAAGGCGACGACGCCGGCCGCGACGACGACGCCGTCGAGGCGCCCGTGACGGCGGAGGACCTCGTCGACGAGGCGCTGCGGAGCGTCCTCGCCGAGCAGATCGGCGACGAGCGGGGCGTCGCCGAGTGCGGCGCCGTCCCGGCCCGAGCGGACCACCGTCGCGCCGGAGCGCTCCAGCTCGTCCGCGAGCAGGCGCCCGAGCCCGCCGGAGGCACCGAGGACGAGGACGACGGAGCCTTCGAAACGTGTCATCCCGGAAGCCTAGACGGGGGGTCTGGCGCGGATCGCCTCTACCGGGACGCGAGGAGCGCCAATACGGTTGTCGGCATGTCGCGTCCGGACACCTGCGCCGTGCTCCACCGACTGGTGGAGGTCCTCGAGGACCCCGCCCCGATCAATCGGGGCCACGCCCGGCACGTGAGCGGCCTCCTCGCCGTCGCCCTCGACACCGCTCCGGCCCTCAGCGACTGCGCCGGCGCGCCGACGCAGCTCGTCGCGTTCGCGACCGAGGACCCGGCGGACGAGAACCCGGCCCTCTGAGCCGGCGACCGACTGGCCCGGCTCCTCGAAAGTCGCGGTGGTCGAGCGCGAGCACCGCGACGTCTGCGGACTCGGGGGCGCCTCGGCATCCCGCTCTCGTGCACTGCTCGAACGTCGCGGTAGTGGGCCGCGACTTTTGCGCAGTCGCGGCGCCGACGCCGGACCGGACGCCCCCTCGTAGACTCGATGGGCCGAGAGAACGGGGACCCGGTGGACGACGAACGCGCCGCACCTGCGGGCTGGTACCGCGATGACGCCCACCAGGGGTCGATGCGCTGGTGGGACGGCACCCGGTGGACGGACGCCCGCCGCTCCGCGGACGACTCCCCCGTCGCCGTGACGCCCGCCGAGCACGCCGAGCACGTCGAGTACCGCCTGCCGAACTCCGCGGGCGTCCCGACCGTCGACGCGACCGACGAGGCCGAGCGGATCGAAGAGATCGCCGCCGTCGTCGGCCGCCCGCTGCGCGTCGGCGAGGTGTCGGAGCAGACGCTCGACGTCGTCCTGGTCCCCGAGCCGGACCACCCCTCCGGCACCCCCGCGGTCTCGGTCCGCGCCGGCGGCCGTGTGATCGGCTACCTCCCTGACGCGTACCGCCACGCCCCCGAGCGCGGTGGTCTCGACCGCGTGGTCGCCGGCGGCGCCGCCCCCACGACGACGGCACGCCTCCGCGCCGAGCGGACGGAGGACGGCCTGCGCGCCTCGGTGAAGGTCGCGCTGGTCTCCCCGGAGTTGCTGGTCCCGCTCAACGCTCCCCCGGAGGAGCGCTACTCGATCCTGCCCTGGGGCCGCGCCCTGCAGGTGCAGCGCGAGGACGAGCACTTCGTCCGCCTCACCGCGGTGGTCCCCGAGGGCGGCCGCGGTCTCCTCCTCGTGACGCTGCACCTCGTGGGCGGCCTCGTCGAGGTCCGCCTGGACGGCGACCGCGTGGGCGAGCTGACCACCGCGACATCCGAGCAGTTCGCGCCGACCCTCCGCCATCTGGCCGGCCTCGGCCTCACCGCCGCCGCGTACTGCGCCCTGCAGGGCTCACCGCTGAAGGCCGAGCTGACGCTGCAGGCCGCGCGCGCTGCCGAGCTGCCCGCCCACTGGGTCGACGGACGTCCGGTGACCCTCCCCCGCCTGATCCCGGGTGCCGCCGAGGCACCGCCCGCCTACGTCGCGCCGCTGCGGCCGACCCCGCGCACCTCGGAGGCGGCGGCCCGCTCGGTCCGGAAGACCGTCGCCTGGGTGGTCGTCGGCGTCTGCACCCTCGTCGGCCTCTCCAGCTGGATCATCGGCGACGTCCTCCACTGAGGCGCCTCGTCGGACCACGCGGACCTCGGGCACGCGGAAGCACCTCCGGCTCGCCGGATCGTGGGGATCCTGCGAGCCGGAGGCCGTTCCGCGAGCCGGAACCCGGCGGACCGTCACACGTTGAAGCGGAACTCCACGACGTCGCCGTCCTGCATCACGTAGTCCTTGCCCTCGATGCGGGCCTTGCCCTTGGCGCGGGCCTCGGCGATGGAGCCGGTCTCGACGAGGTCGTCGAACGAGATGATCTCGGCCTTGATGAAGCCCTTCTGGAAGTCGGTGTGTATCACGCCGGCCGCCTGCGGGGCGGTCCAGCCCTTGCCGATCGTCCAGGCGCGCGTCTCCTTCGGGCCCGCCGTGAGGTAGGTCTGCAGGCCGAGGGTGTCGAAGCCGATGCTCGCGAGCTGGTTGAGGCCGGACTCGGTCTGGCCGGTGGACTCGAGCATCTCGGCGGCGTCGGCCTCGTCGAGGTCGATCAGCTCGGACTCGATCTTGGCGTCGAGGAAGATCGCGTGCGCGGGGGCGACCAGCGCGGCCAGCTCGGCCTTGCGCGCCTCGTCGGTCAGCACGGCCTCGTCGACGTTGAAGACGTAGATGAAGGGCTTCGCGGTGAGCAGGCCCAGCTCGCGGATCGGCTCGAGCTCGATCGAGGACGCCGAGAGCGGCTTGCCGGTGTCGAGGAACTCGCGCGCCTTCTTCGCCGTCTCGAGCACGATCGGCTCGATCTTCTTGCCCTTGAGCTCCTTCTCGTAGCGCGCCTCGGCCTTCTCGAGGGTCTGCAGGTCGGCGAGGACGAGCTCGGTGTTGATCGTCTCCATGTCGCTCGCGGCGTCGACCTTGCCGTCGACGTGCACGACGTCGGCGTCCTCGAAGCCGCGGATGACCTGGGCGATGGCGTCGGCCTCGCGGATGTTGGCGAGGAACTTGTTGCCCAGGCCCTCGCCCTCCGAGGCGCCGCGGACGATGCCGGCGATGTCGACGAAGGAGACGGGCGCGGGGAGGATGCGCTCCGAGCCGAAGATGCCGGCGAGCACCTCGAGGCGGGAGTCGGGCAGGTTCACGACCCCGACGTTGGGCTCGATCGTCGCGAACGGGTAGTTCGCGGCGAGCACCGTGTTCTTGGTCAGCGCGTTGAAGAGCGTCGACTTGCCGACGTTGGGGAGTCCGACGATTGCGATAGTGAGAGCCACGGGCATCCATCCTACGGCGTGGTCGCGGGGGCGCCGCGTGCCGGTCCGGGCGGCGTCGGAGGTGCGTGAGAGGGTGAGGGCGTGCCCATCGACTTCACCGCCATCGACTTCGAGACCGCCAACTCGCACGGAGCCTCCGCCTGCTCGGTCGGGCTCGTGAAGGTCCGCGACGGCCGCGTCGTGGACCGCGCGGGCTGGCTCATCCGCCCGCCGTACGGCTACGACGACTTCCTCGAGTGGAACACCCGCATCCACGGCATCCGCAAGCACGACGTGCACGGCGCCGCCTCGTGGGTCGAGCAGTTCGACGACCTGGTCACCTTCGCCGGCCAGGACGTCTTCGTCGCGCACAACGCCGGCTTCGACATGAGCGTGATCCGCGCCGCCTGCGCCGCGACGGCGCTCGAGCTCCCCGCCTACGACTACCTCTGCTCCCTCCAGCTCGCCCGCAAGACCTACGAGCTCGAGTCCTACCGCCTGCCGTCCGTCGCCTTCGCCGCCGGCTACGACGACTTCCGCCACCACGACGCATCGGCCGACGCCGAGGCCTGCGCCGCGATCGTCGTGCACGCCGCCCGCCGGCACGGAGCCGGAAGCCTGGCCGAGCTCGGTGAGCTGGCCGGAGTGTCGGTCAAGCGCCTGCGGCCGAAGGCGCCGGTCGCCGCCTGACGCCCGGGGCGGCGATCCGGGAGCCTGCGCGCTCACTCCCCCGCGCGCGGGTCGCCGAACCAGTTGCTGAAGATGCGCCAGAAATTGCGGTTGCCGTAGGCCGAGCACGCGTCGCCCGAGCCGTAGAGGTCGCTCATCGCCGCCGCGTTCGGCTGGTAGGGCGTGTAGTAGTAGAGCCCCGCCGTCGCCGCGTTCTCGATCCGCACCGGAGCCGTCCCGCAGGCGGCGTCGGGCGAGTACTGGATCGCACTGGTCTCGCCCACCGGGTACCAGTCGAAGCTGCTCTCCGGGTTCCGGTAGCGCTGGAACTGCCAGGCCGCGCCGTAGACCTGGCCGAAGAAGCCGAAGTAGTCGGTGTCGCAGTCGGCCGTGTCCGGGCAGCCGTAGCCGGTGGCGCTGCGGAACTGGCGCTCGCTCGGCGCGCTGTCGGTGACGAGCGACTGCTCCTTCTGCAGCAGCGTCAGCAGCACGGCGGGGCTGACATCGCAGGCGCCCGCGACGAAGGCGATGATCTCCGCGGCCGAGCTGTCCTCGTCCCCGGTGTAGGCGGCGCACTGCTCGTCGGCGGCCACGTCGCCGGTGTCCTCGGCGTAGTCGCGGAGGCACGGCACGTCGGTCCCCGCGCAGGAGGGCACCCGCGCATTGAGGAACGCCTGGATCGTCAGCGGGCCGAGGGCGTCGCCGTCGAAGAAGACCTCGTCCGAGACGATGTCGCCGGCATCGAAGCCCGACCCGTCCACGCCGCCGGCCAGGTCGGTCCACATCCGGATGCTCGGTACCTCGGTCGCGGGGGCGGCCGCTGCCCCGAGGTCCGTCGCGCCGGTGAGCAGCAGCACGACCCCGAGGGCTCCGAGGGCCGCCGCCCCTCCCCGTCGACGTCGCACGACGGACGGGGCGGCGGCGGCAGCCGGGGAGGGATCGGCCGGGCTCATCCCTCCACGCTAGCGGCCGTGCCGGAGCCGATCAGCCGCAGGGCGTGAGTCGCGCGACCGCGTCCGACAGCGTGTTCGGGCCGCCGAGCAGGACGACCTTCTTCGCACCGAACGCGGTGATGTCGTTCAGCACCGCCTGCGGCACGCAGTCCCGCGGGACCGCGAAGAGCGGGCTCGAGGTGTAGCCGGCGGCGGTCGCTCCCGCGAGCGCGTCCGGGAAGTTCTCACCGGTCGCGAGGTAGACCGTGTTGGCCCGCTGGAAGGCCGCCTTGTTCAGCTTCTCCGAGGTGTCGTAGCGGTCCGAGCCGGCGATGCGGGTCTTCGAGGCGACGGCGAGCGAGCGCTCGATGCCGTCGCTCACCGAGAGCGCGTTGCCCGCGATCGTGAGCGAGCGGACGCCGAGCTGCGAGACGAGGCTCTTCGTCGTGGCGTCGGCGGTCGCGAGGGTCCCGTTGACCAGGAGCACGGGAGCGTCCACCGAGCCGGCCGCCGCGCTGGCGCCCAGGGCGTCGGGGAACTTCTCGCCCGTGGCCAGCCAGGCCCGGCTCGACCCGTCGGAGAAGGCGTACTGGACGACCTTCTTCGCGGTGTCGTAGCGGTCGACGCCGCCGAGGCGGGTGGGGGTCGCTCCGCCGCGCACGTACTGCTTGAGATCCTGCAGCACGGCGTCGCTGACGCTCAGCGTGGAGCCGACCACGACGATCTTCGCGGGCTTGAGGCGGGTCAGCTCGGTGCGGACCGGCTGCGACATCGAGTCGCGGTCGACGAGCAGGAGCGGGCCGCCCTGCTTGGCCGCGGCGGGCGCGGCGCTCAGCGCGTCGGGGAAGGCGGAGCCAGTGGCGACGTAGACGACGGGGACGTTCGCCGTGAAGGTCGCCTTCGAGACGCGGACGGCCGTGTCCTGGCGGTCGGTGCCGGCGATGCGCTCGACGGGAACGGTGGTGCCGTTGGACACGCTCGTGCAGCCGAGATCCTTGGTGCCGGGCGCCTTCGCGTCGCCCGAGCCGGTCCAGAGGTTCCAGTCCACCGAGGCGGCGCTGGCGCAGACCGTGTAGGTGCCGGCGGCCGAGGCGGGGGCGGTCGCGGAGAAGCCGTGGTTGCCGCCGGCGGCCGGGTACTCGCCCGGGATGTCGCCGCGGGAGGCGTTCGCGGTCTGGGTGCGGACGGTCTTGGAGCCGTCCGGCGCGGTGATGGTGACGGTGGTGGCGAGCTGCGCGCGTTGCGTCGTCGGGTCGACGGCCCAGCCGGAGGCGGTCAGCGTGCCGCCCGAGATCCTCGGGGCGTCGACGCGGCCGGCCGGGGCGACGCCGGCGTTGGCGAGCGAGCCGTTCCAGTCGCTGAAGATGTACCAGAAGTTGATGTTGCCGTAGGTCGCGCAGGCCTGGTTGCCCGTGTTCGTCAGCGCGTAGCTGTTGGGCTGGTACGGCGTGTAGTAGTAGAGGTTCGCGGTGGCCTGGTTGCGGATGGCGACCGGCGACGAGCCGCAGGACGTGTCCGGGTTGAAGAGGATGTTCGGCGTGGTTCCCGCGGCGTAGGCGGTGAAGTTCGAGCCGGATCCGGGCGGGTTCGCGTACTTCTTGAACTGGCGGGCCGCGCCGTAGACCTGGGTGAAGAAGCCGGCGGAGCCGTTGTCGCAGCCGGTGCTGTCGGGGCAGTTGAAGCCGGTCGCGCGGTTGTAGAGGCGCTCGGTGGGGCTCGTCGTCGAGACGAGGCTCGTCTCCTTCTGCACGAGGACCGCGAGGACGAGCGGGCTGATGCCGCAGGCCTCGCCGACGCCGGCGAAGATCGACGCCGCGGACTCGAGGACACCGCCGCGGTACGCCTTGCACATCGGGTCGGCCGCCTTCGACGGCGTGACCTGGCTGAAGGCCTTCAGGCAGGGCACGCCGTTGGGGGTGCCGGAGCAGTTGCGGCCCTTGTCGTCCAGGAGCGCCTGCATCTGCTGCGCCGAGCGGGCGTCGCTGTCGAAGAAGTTCGCGTCGCTGAAGATGTAGCCGGCGCGGAAGCTCTTGGTGCTGCTCGCCTCGTACTGGACCTTGACGTCGGGGAGGACGGAGCCGTCGGCAGCGGTGACCTGAGCCTCCCCCGCTCCCGGATCGACGAGGACGGTCGCGGACGGCAGCGTCTCGTCGGCGGCGGACGCCGCGGCGACCGGGACGAGAGCGGTGCCGAGACCGACGGCGAGGGCGAGCGCGGCGGTGAGCAGGCGCGAAGGACGGCGGTGATTCCCCATGGTCCCGAAGCCTAGAGGCAACCGCCGACTCCGCCTCCTCCCGCTCCGGCCACCCGTCCGAGGGTCAGACGCGCCCTACCGGAGCGCCGCCGCTCGGATGTCGGAGGTCCGTGGTCTCCTCGGCGCATGGAACTCAGCTTCGTCCTCGGCCTCGTCGTCGGCGCGCTCCTCGCCGCCGTCGTCGCGGTGCTGCTCGCCCGCGCCCGCACTCCCGACACCGCGCTCGCCCTCGAGCTGGCCACCGCTCAGGCCCGCGCCGAGGGGCTCGAGGAGCGGCACGAGTCCGTCGTCGAGCAGCACCGCGAGCATCTCGGCTCCGCCCGCGATCAGATCCGCGAGCTGCAGGAGCAGCTGCGCGTCGTCGCCGAGCGCGAGCGCCACGACGCGCGGATCCTGCAGACCCTCTCCCCCGTCGCCGAGAGCCTGCGCGGGATGCAGGAGTCGGTGCGCCGCCTCGAGAGCGAGCGCGCCGCGCAGTTCGGCGCCATCACCGAGCAGCTCGAGGGGCAGCGGCTCGCCGGCGAGCGGCTGCGGTCGACGACCGAGACCCTCGCCTCCGCGCTGCGCTCGAGCGCGAGCCGCGGGGCCTGGGGCGAGACGCAGCTGCGCAACGTGGTCGAGGCGGCCGGGCTGACCCAGCGGGTCGACTTCGACGTGCAGTTCGGGCTCGAGGGCGAGGGCGGGAAGGGCCGCGCCGACATGGTGGTGCGCCTGCCCGGCGGCAAGGCGATCGCCGTCGACGCGAAGGTGCCGTTCGACGCGTACCTCGAGGCGAGCGCCATCCCCGCCGGGGCGGGCGCCGAGGAGGAGGCCCGCCGCGCCGGCCTGCTGCGGGCGCACGTGCGCGCCCTCCGCGGGCACATCGACGCCCTCGCCGGCCGCGCCTACTGGACCGGGCTGCCGGCGAGCCCCGAGTTCGTGATCGCCTTCATCCCCAGCGAGCCGCTGCTCGCGAGCGCGCTCGACGCCGATCCGACGCTGCTCGAGTACGCGTTCCGCAAGCGGGTCGCCCTCGCCTCGCCGGTGACGCTCTGGTCGGTGCTGAAGACCGTCGCCTACACCTGGCAGCAGGACGTCCTGACCGACGACGCGAAGCGCCTGCTCGACCTCGGCAAGACCCTCTACGCGCGCCTCGCGACGCTCGCCGATCACGCCGAGGGGCTCCGACGCTCGATCGAGAGGACGGTCGACTCCTACAACGCGTTCGCGGGCTCGCTCGAGACCCGCGTCCTCGTCACCGCGCGCCAGTTCGACACCCTCGACGAGTCCCGCGTGATCGCGCCCGCCGGCGGCGTCACGGTGTCCCCGCGGCGGCTGACGGCCGTCGAGCTCCTCGCCCCGGACGAGCGCACGGCCTGAGCGCCGGGGTCTCGATACGCCGCTGCGCGGCTGCTCGACCAGCATGTGGGCACCGCTCCGCGGCAGCTCGACCGTCGGACAGGGCGCGCCCATCATGCTGATCGAGTAGCGCCCGCAGGGCGCGTATCGAGATCCACCCGCGCGGGGACACCGAATCTCGATACGCCGCTCCGCGGCTACTCGACCAGCATGGGTGCGCCGCTGCACGGCTACTCGACCAGCACGAGTCAGCGGCTGCCTAGACCCACTTCTCCGCGAGGTGCTGGGCCGTCACGCGGCGGATCGTGCCCGAGCGCGAGCGCAGGACGATCGACTCGGTGGTGATGATGTGGCCCTCCTTGCGGACGCCCTTCACCAGACCGCCGTTGGTGACGCCGGTGGCGACGAAGTAGGTGTTGTCGCTGCGGACCAGGTCGTTCGCGTGCAGGACGCGGTCGAGGTCGTGGCCGGCGTCGATCGCGCGCTGGCGCTCGTCGTCGTCCTTGGGGCGGAGGATGCCCTGGATCACGCCGCCGAGCGCGCGGATGGCGCACGCGGTGATGATGCCCTCGGGCGTGCCTCCGGTGCCGACGCACATGTCGACCCGGGAGTCGTGCCGAGCGGCGTTGATGCCGCCCGCCACGTCGCCGTCGAGCAGCAGCCGCGTCCCGGCACCCGCCGCGCGGATGTCGTCGATCAGCTGCGCGTGCCGCGGGCGGTCGAGCACCGCGATGCGCATCTCGTCGACGGGCTTGCGCTTGGCCCGCGCCAGCGCGCGGATGTTCTCGCCGATGGGGCGCTCGATGTCGATGATCCCGACGCCCTCGGGCCCGGTGACGATCTTCTCCATGTAGAAGACGGCGGACGGGTCGAACATCGCGCCGCGGTCGGCGACGGCGATCATCGACAGCGCGTTCTGCCGGCCGGCGGCGGTCAGCGAGGTGCCGTCGATCGGGTCGACGGCGATGTCCGCCGCGGGGCCCGAGCCGTTGCCGACGTGCTCGCCGTTGTAGAGCATCGGCGCGTTGTCCTTCTCGCCCTCGCCGATGACGACGACCCCGTCGAAGTTGACGGTGCCGAGGAAAGTGCGCATCGCGTCGACGGCGGCGCCGTCGGCGGCGTTCTTGTCGCCCTTGCCGATGAAGGGGACGGCGCGGATCGCCGCCGCCTCGGTGGCTCGGACGAGCTCCATGCCGAGGTTGCGGTCCGGGTGGAGGTAGAGCGAGTCGTGGTCGATATCGGTCACAGCGCGGAGTCCTTCGCGTTCGAGTTCGTGCAGACGGCGTCGTCGCAGGACCCGCGGAGCGGATCCCCATCCCGGAGCGGAGTCTATCCGAGGCCCGCCCCGCGCCCGGGGGACGCCCCGCAGCCGCCTCGCTAGACTCGACGCCGACGCGGGCCTCGCCCGACCCCCTCCCGTTCATCCGTCAAAGGAGATGCCATGCCCGTCGCTACCCCGGACCAGTACGCAGAGATGCTCGACAAGGCGAAGAAGGGCGGCTTCGCGTACCCCGCGTTCAACGTCTCCTCCTCGCAGACCATCAACTCGGTGCTGCAGGGCCTGTCCGAGGCCGGCTCGGACGGCATCATCCAGGTCACGACCGGAGGCGCCGACTACTTCGCCGGCCACACGGTCAAGAACCGCGCCGCCGGAGCGATCGCCTTCGCGAAGTTCGCCACCGAGGTCGCCAAGAACTACCCGGTCACGGTCGCGCTGCACACCGACCACTGCCCGCAGAACGCGCTCGAGGGCTTCGTCTACCCGCTGATCGCCGCCTCCGAGGAGGAGGTCAAGGCCGGTCGCGAGCCGCTCTTCCAGTCGCACATGTGGGACGGCTCGGCCGTGCCCCTCGACGAGAACCTGAAGATCGCCCAGGAGATCCTGCCGCGCGTGAAGGCGATCAATGCGATCCTCGAGGTCGAGATCGGCGTCGTCGGCGGCGAGGAGGACGGCGTCTCGCACGACATCAACGAGCACCTCTACACCACGCTCGACGACGCGATCGCGACCGTCGAGGCCCTCGGCTTCGGCGAGCAGGGCCGCTACATGGCCGCGCTGACCTTCGGCAACGTCCACGGCGTCTACAAGCCCGGCAACGTGCGCCTGCGCCCCGAGCTGCTCCGCGAGATCCAGGACGGCCTGCAGAAGAAGTACGGCACCGAGGCGCTCCCGCTCGACCTCGTCTTCCACGGCGGCTCCGGCTCGACCGACGAGGAGATCGCCGAGGCGGTCCGCAACGGCGTCGTGAAGATGAACATCGACACCGACACCCAGTACGCCTTCAGCCGCTCGGTCGCCGACACGGTGCTGAAGAACTACGACGGCTTCCTCAAGGTCGACGGCGAGGTCGGCAACAAGAAGGTCTACGACCCGCGCTCGTGGGGCAAGATCGCCGAGTCCGCCATGGCCGTCCGCGTCGCCGAGGCCACCCGCCAGCTCGGCTCCGCCGGCCACTCCGGGAAGTAGGGCACCGCTCCGTGACGAACGCACACGACCAGCCGAGCGGCTCCCCGCGCCCGGAGCCGCAGTACGGCGAGTACGCGCCGCCCGGCTGGTCGTGGACGCCTCCGGAGGACGCCGTCGTCGTCCCGGACCCGCGAGGGTCCGAGACGGATCCGCGGCCCGCGACCGCCCCGGCCGCGAAGACCGTGGCGCACCCCGTCGACCGGCTGATCACGATCATCCTGCTGGCGCTCGGCGTCTTCTTCTCCGTGCCGACGCTGCTCGATCCGTCGAGCTTCGCGACCACGCTCTCGGAGCTGTACACGAGCCAGGGCATCGGCACCTACGCCTCGCCCGAGCTCGCCCGCACCCTCGGACTGGTCGTCGCGCTGGCGCAGGCGCTCATCGTCGCGTTCGCGGTCTGGATCGCCGTCCGCCGGCTCCGCGCCGGCAAGCGCGCCGTCCTCGTGCCGATCCTCGGCATCGCGGCGACGGTCGTGCTCTCGCTGACGGTCGCCGCCATCGCGATCCTCGGCGACCCGACCTTCGCCGACTACGTCTCGCGGATGTCCGCCGGGACCGGCACCGACGCCTAGCCGCAGCGTCCAGCCGCAGCACCCGCACACGCGAGAAGGCCGCCCTCCCTCGGGAGCGGCGGCCTTCTCCGCGTTCGGCGTGCGGAGCGTCAGGCGCGGACGGGAGCGCTGACGCGACCGCCGGCGCCGCGCGCGTCGCGCTTGCCGGCGACGTCCTTGCGCAGCTCCTTCGGCAGCGAGAACATCAGGTCCTCCTCCGCCGTCTTGACCTCCTCGACGTCGCCGTAGCCGGCGGCGGCGAGGTCGTCGAGCACCTCGCGCACGAGGACCTCGGGCACCGAGGCGCCGCTGGTGACGCCGACGGTGCGGATGC
Source organism: Rathayibacter sp. VKM Ac-2835 (assembly GCF_013266705.1). Taxonomy (NCBI): domain Bacteria; kingdom Bacillati; phylum Actinomycetota; class Actinomycetes; order Micrococcales; family Microbacteriaceae; genus Rathayibacter; species Rathayibacter sp. VKM Ac-2835. The sequence goes on from NZ_JABSNQ010000001.1 coordinate 656,874, forward strand.
CGTCGAGCCACTCCTGCTTGATCTCGCTGGCGTAGTCGATCCGGTAGGCGGCCTTGGCGCCGTACTCGAGGGCGACCTCGACGAGGCGGACCGAGTTGGACGAGTTGGCCGACCCGACCACGATGACCAACTCCGCGTGCTCGGCGACCTTCTTGATCGCGACCTGGCGGTTCTGGGTGGCGTAGCAGATGTCGTCGCTCGGCGGGTTCTGCAGGTTCGGGAAGCGCTCGCGGAGGCGGCGGACCGTCTCCATCGTCTCGTCGACCGAGAGCGTGGTCTGCGAGAGCCAGACGACCTTGTCCGGGTCCTTCACCACGATGTTCGGGACGTCGTCGGGGCTGCCGACCAGGGTGACGTGATCGGGGGCCTCGCCCGCGGTGCCCTCGACCTCCTCGTGCCCCTCGTGGCCGATCAGGAGGATCTCGAAGTCGTCGCGCGCGAAGCGGACGGCCTCGCGGTGCACCTTCGTGACGAGCGGGCAGGTCGCGTCGATCGCCTGGAGGTTGCGGTCCGCCGCGCCCTGCACGACTGCCGGCGAGACGCCGTGGGCGCTGAAGACGATGTGCGAGCCCTCGGGGACCTCGTCGACCTCCTCGACGAAGATCGCGCCCTGGCTCTCGAGCGTCGAGACGACGTGCACGTTGTGCACGATCTGCTTGCGGACGTAGACGGGGGCGCCGTAGTGCTCGATGGCCTTCTCGACGGCGACGACCGCGCGGTCGACGCCGGCGCAGTAGCCGCGGGGAGCGGCGAGGAGCACTCGCTTGGCTCCGTCGACGGGCTCGTCGCGCAGGCGCCCGGTAGCGCGGGGCATGCGCGGCATGGGCAGGCTGATCGGGGCTTCACTCACCCCGCGATTCTACGCGGTGCATCCTGTGCTCCCCGCGGATGAGCCGGATCCGGTGCCGACCGGTCGGCGGACGCCTCCGCGCGCCCCCCGGCGCCGACGCCGCCGAGGTGTCGGAGGCATCCCGTACCGTTGTCGTCGCGGGTCCGCCACCCGCTCCCCCCGCCCGCCCGCTCCCGCGAAGGCACCGATGACAGACGCCCCTCCCACCGCCGATGCTCCCTGGCCGGTCGGTCTGCTCGCGAGCAAGATCAAGGGCTGGATCGAGCGCCTCGGCACGGCATGGGTCGAGGGCGAGATCACCCAGTGGGGCGTCTCCGGCGGCAACGTCTACGGCAAGCTCAAGGACCTCTCCGGCGACGCGACGGTCGGCTTCACCGTCTGGTCCTCGGTCCGGGCCCGCCTCCCGGCGGACCTCAAGCAGGGCGACCGGGTGATCGCGCTGGTCAAGCCGAACTACTGGGTCAAGGGCGGCACGCTCTCGATGCAGGTGTTCGAGATGCGGCACGTCGGTCTCGGCGACCTGCTCGAGAAGCTCGAGCGCCTGCGCCGGCAGCTCGCCTCGGAGGGTCTGTTCGAGCCCGCGCGCAAGAAGCGGCTGCCCTTCCTCCCGCACGGCATCGGCCTGATCACCGGCAAGGACTCCGATGCCGAGAAGGACGTCCTCCGCAACGCCCAGCTGCGCTGGCCGGCCGTCCGCTTCCGGGTGGTGCACGCCGCCGTGCAGGGCGAGCGCACGGTGTCCGAGGTGACCTCGGCCCTGCGCACCCTCGACGCCGACGCGAGCATCGACGTGATCGTGATCGCCCGGGGCGGCGGCGACTTCCAGAACCTGCTCGGCTTCAGCGACGAGTCGCTGGTGCGCGCGGTCGCCGCCTGCGCCACGCCCGTGGTCAGCGCCATCGGGCACGAGGCCGACCGCCCGCTGCTCGACGACGTCGCCGACCTCCGTGCCTCCACCCCGACCGACGCGGCGAAGCGGGTCGTCCCGGACGTCTCCGACGAGCTGCTCCGGGTCCAGCAGGCGCGCCTGCGGATGACCACCAGGGTCAGCGGGCTCGTCTCGCACGAGATCGACCGCCTCTCGCAGCTGCGCTCCCGGCCGGTCCTCGCGCAGCCCCGCGTCCTCGTCGACCAGCGCTCGGAAGAGCTGACCCGCTGGGTCGCCCGCGGCGCGGAGCTGGTCGAGCGGCGGATCGAGCGCGCCCACCTCGAGGTCGAGCGCCTGCACGGGCACCTCCGCGCTCTCTCGCCGCAGCACACCCTCGACCGGGGCTACGCGATCGTGCAGAACGGCGCCGGCCACGTGGTCCGCGCGCCGCAGGACGCGGCGGAGGGCGAGGCGCTCGTGCTCACGCTCGCCGAGGGCGCCGTCGCCGCCCGCTCGACCGGCCCCGCGGCCGATCCCGCCGGCCGCGGCTGAGCAGCCCGCACCCACCCTCCCGCGCCCCTCCTCGCAGCCCCGATCGATAGGATCACCCCCATGGCCGACGCCCGCACCGACTCCCCCGCCGTGCAGTCGAGCGACCCCGCCCCGTCCGGCGAGAGCGACGTCTCGGGCTTCAGCTACGAGCAGGCGCGCGACGAGCTCGTCCGCGTCGTCTCCGAGCTCGAGCAGGGCAGCTCCACCCTCGAGCGCTCGCTCGCCCTCTGGGAGCGCGGCGAGGCGCTCGCGGCCCGCTGCGAGGAGTGGCTGATCGGCGCGCGCGCCCGGCTCGACGCCGCCCGCTCGGGCGGGTCGGCCGCCGGCGGACCGAGCGCCGGATGAGCCGCCAGAAGCCGCCCCGCGTCGTCGCCGAGCTCGGCCGGCCCGAGACCGCCGCCGAGACCGCGGCCCGCAAAGCCGAGAACAGCCGGCTCTACCGCCAGCGCAAGACCGTCAACAACCTCGTCTTCTCGCTGCTCGCGACGGTCGGCGTGGTCGCGCTGATCGTCCTGATCGTCCCCCGGGGCGAGGGCACCGTGCGCGACCCGGTCGACGTGCCGGCGGTCGCCGCCCAGTTCCAGCTCGGCGAGAGCGAGACGCTCGCCGCGCCCGACATGCCCGACTCCTGGTCCTCGAACGCGGCCGAGCTGCGCGAGGACGCCGGCGTCGAGTACTGGTACGTCGGCCTGATCACGCCGAAGAACGGCTACATCGGCGTCAGCCAGGGCTTCGACGCCGACGAGCGCTGGGTCTCCGGCCAGCTCGACAGCGCCGCCGCGACGGGCGTCGAGCAGATCGACGGCCGCGAGTGGACGGTCTACGACCACCGCGACGGGGCGGGCGAGACCGGCAACAGCCCCTACGCTCTCGAGACGACGGCCGGTGGCAGCACCTACCTCGTCTACGGCACGGCGCCGACGGACGAGATCCGCCAGGTCGTCGACGCCATCACCCCGCAGATCGGCCAGGAGGAGTCCCGTTGAGCTTCGATCCGTCGAGCCCCCAGCACGAGGTCCCGCAGAGCATCGCCGTCGCGCGCGAATCGCGCCCGCCGTCGTGGGTCTGGAAGGAGATGCTGCGCGGCAACCAGCGCTTCGTCGCCGGTGAGCCCCGCCATCCCCGCCAGGACGTCGAGCGCCGCAACGAGCTCGCCGCCGAGCAGAAGCCGCTCGCCGCGCTCTTCGGCTGCAGCGACTCCCGTCTCGCCGCCGAGATCATCTTCGACCTCGGCCTCGGCGACCTCTTCGTGGTCCGCAACGCCGGCCAGGTCATCGCCGACTCGATCATCGGCTCGCTCGAGTACGGCGTCGCCGTGCTCGGCGTGAAGCTGATCCTCGTCCTCGGCCACGACGAGTGCGGAGCGGTGAAGGCCGCGATCCAGTCGCAGGCGCCCGGCGCCGAGCGGCTCCCCCCGCACATCGAGCACCTGATCGAGCCGATCATCCCGGCCGTCCGCCGCATCGTCGGCCCGCAGCCCGACGGCCGCGTCCTCGTCGACCCGTCCACGACCGACACCCTCGCGGTCGGCCGCGAGCACCTCCGCGACACCGTCGCCGAGCTGCTGCAGCGCTCCCCGCTCATCGCCGACGCGGTCGCCGCGGGAGAGCTCGCCGTCGTCGGCGCCAACTACCGCCTGTCCGACGGCACCGTCGACTCCGACGTGGTCCTCGGCATCGACCCGCCGCAGATGAGCCCCTACCGCTCCGAGCAGGAGCGCACTTCGAGCCCGCTCCAGAGCGTCTCGAGCCCCGACGCGACCGCTCCGGCCGCCGAGTAGCCGGCCGCGGACGACCGACCCGACCTCACCGAACCGATGAACCGAACAGAACAGGACGAACACAGCGTGGTGGACACCTCCCCGACCGACTCCGGCGCGACCGACGCCTTCCGCATCGAGCACGACACGATGGGCGAGGTCCGCGTCCCGCGCGACGCGCTCTACGCCGCGCAGACGCAGCGCGCGGTCGAGAACTTCCCGATCTCCGGCGCCGGCCTCGAGCCCGCCCAGATCGCGGCCCTCGCCCGGATCAAGAAGGCCGCGGCCCTCGTGAACGCGGACCTCGGCGTCCTCGACGGCGAGATCGCCCGCTCGATCGCCGACGCGGCCGACCTGGTCGTCGGCGGCGGCTACGGCGAGCACTTCCCGATCGACGTGTACCAGACCGGCTCCGGCACGTCGTCGAACATGAACATGAACGAGGTGCTCGCCACCCTCGCGACCACCGCGCTCGGCCGCACGGTGCACCCGAACGACCACGTCAACGCCTCGCAGTCCTCGAACGACGTCTTCCCCACCTCGGTGCACGTCGCCGTGACGGGCGCGCTGATCCAGGACCTGGTTCCCTCTCTCGAGCACCTCGCCGAGGCCCTCGAGACGAAGGCCGAGCTGTGGGCCGAGGTCGTCAAGGCCGGCCGCACGCACCTGATGGACGCGACGCCCGTCACCCTCGGCCAGGAGTTCGGCGGCTACGCCGCGCAGATCCGCCTCGGCATCGAGCGCGTGCAGTCCGCCCTCCCCCGCGTCGCGGAGGTCCCGCTCGGCGGCACCGCCGTCGGCACCGGCATCAACACGCCCGCCGGCTTCCCGGCGAAGGTCATCGCCCGCCTCGCCGAGGAGACCGGCCTGCCCGTCACCGAGGCGCGCAACCACTTCGAGGCGCAGGGCGCCCGCGACTCGCTCGTCGAGGCGTCCGGTGCGCTCCGCGTGCTCGCGGTCAGCCTGACCAAGATCAACAACGACCTGCGCTGGATGGGCTCCGGCCCGAACACCGGTCTGGGCGAGCTGAGCATCCCGGACCTCCAGCCCGGCTCGTCGATCATGCCCGGCAAGGTGAACCCGGTGATCCCGGAGGCGGTCCTGATGGTCTGCGCCCGCGTGATCGGAAACGACGCGACCATCGCCTGGGCCGGCGCCTCCGGCGCCTTCGAGCTCAACGTGGCCATCCCCGTGATGGGCACCGCGCTGCTCGAGTCGATCCGCCTGCTCACCGCCTCCGCGACCCTGCTCGCCGACAAGACGATCGACGGCCTCGAGGCCAATGTCGAGCACGCGCGCGCCCTCGCCGAGTCCTCGCCCTCGATCGTCACGCCGCTGAACAAGGTGATCGGCTACGAGGCCGCCGCCAAGGTCGCGAAGAACTCGGTCGCGAAGGGCATCACCGTCCGCGAGTCCGTCGTCGACCTCGGCTTCGTCGAGCGCGGCGAGGTGACGGAGGCGCAGCTGGACAGCGCCCTCGACGTCATGTCGATGACCCGCCCGGGCTGAGCCCCGCCTCCACGCTGGTCGAGTGGCCCCGCAGGGGCGCATCGAGACCCACCGTGCTCAGCAGGGCGGGTCTGCAGACTCACGTCCTGATGCCGGTGGATCTCGATACGCCCGCTCCGCGGGCCACTCGATCAGCATGAAGGGTCAGCCGTCGCGCGATGGGCGCCCGCGCATGCTGGTCGAGTAGCCCCGCAGGGGCGTATCGAGACCACCGCAGCCGGGACGCCGGCCGTCAGCGCGCGGCCGGCCGCCGCGCCCACGACGGCGCGCGCTCGGGCCGGGGACCGATGCCGACCAGCGCCGCCGGCACGACGGCGAGCCCGGGCAGCAGCCGGAGCAGCGCCGCGAGCGCCCGCGGCGGTCCCGAGAGCCGCCCGGCCAGCGCCGGCAGGATCAGGCGCGCGTGCAGGACCACCTGCAGCGACTGGATCAGCACCGCGGGCAGCGCGCGCCGGCGCTGCACCTGCGCGAGCACCCGTTCGCCCGCCGCCGTCCGCAGCACGCCGCGGCGCAGCGGCCCCGCCAGCAGTCGCGCGGCCGCCACCGCGTCCTGCACGGCCAGGTTGATGCCGACCCCGCCCACCGGCGACATCGCGTGCGCCGCGTCGCCGAGGCAGAGCACTCCCGGAGCGTGCCAGCGCGGCAGCCGCTCGAGCCGGACGTCGAGGTGCTTCACGTCGTCCATCGACCCGATCCCCGCCATGTCCTCGGCGACCTCGGGGAGCAGCTCGGCCGCCTCCGCCCGGAACGCCTCGATCCCCCGCTCCCGCACCGCCGCGTCGGTGCCTTTCAGACCCAGCCGCGCGATCTGCAGGTAGCCGTCGCGCGGGATCGCGATCGCCACCCGCCCGCGCCCGATCCGCGGCAGGAGCGACTCGCCCACCGCCCGCGCCGTCGGCAGGCGGTACCACCAGACGTCGAAGCCGACCGGCAGCGCGTGCACCCGCAGCCCGACCGCCCGGCGCACCGCCGACCAGCGGCCGTCGCAGGCGACGGTCAGATCGGCGAGCAGCCGTCCCTCCCCGGCCGGCGAGCGGTACTCGACGCCGACGACCCGCCCGCCCTCGCGGACGACTCCGGTGACCTCGTGCTCGGTGAGCAGCGTGAAGCCGCGCTCGGTCTGCGCGGCCTCGGAGAGAAGAGCGAGCAGGTCCCACTGCGGCACCATCGCGACGTACGGGTGGCGCACCGGCAACCGCGCGAAGTCCGCGATCACCACGTCGCGTCCGTCGCGGCCCGGGATCGTCACGCGCTCCACCCGCGAGTGCCGGATCGCCTCGAACCGGTCGAGGAGGCCGAGGTCCTCGAGCAGCCCCAGCGTCGTCGGGTGCACCGTGTCACCGCGGAAGTCGCGGAGGAAGTCGGCGTGCTTCTCCAGCACCGTCACCTCGACGCCGGCCCGCGCCAGCAGCAGACCGAGCACCAGCCCCGCCGGACCGCCGCCCACGATCGCGCAGGTCGTCCGCCGCTCCGGTGTCGCGTTCCCGCCGGCCACCCCGTCGTCTCCGTCGCCGTGCGCCACGTCCGCCTCCTCGCTCGGCACCCGGTCTACACCTCCACGAACGTGCGGACCAGCGTCCGAGGCTCGCCCGTCACAGCCCGGCGAGCACGACCCAGAACCCGGCGAGCTGGAACGGCCCGAACGGGATCCGCTCTCCCCCGCCCCGCAGCGCCGACGGCAGACTCCACGCCCCGGCGAGGACGAACGCGAGCACCGGCGCCTGGAGGGCGAGCGCCGGATCGACCGCCGCGAGCGGGAGGGCCAGCCCCGTCCCGAGCTTCACATCCCCCAGCCCCAGCCCGCCGGCGAGATGCAGCACCCCGAGCGCGAGGGCCGTGAGGAGCACGGCGGGCAGCTCCCCCGGCATCCGGCCGGCGAGCGCCCCGCCGACCGTGGTCGCGAGCCCCGCCAGCAGGATCGGCCCCGTCAGCGCGTTCGGCAGACGCCGCTCGCGCACATCCGCGAGGACGAGCGGCACCGTCGCCGCAGCGACCACGAGGACGACCAGCACCGGACGCCCCTCGACGCGGGTGAGTCCGATCGCGCCGAGCAGGACCGCCGCGCCGAGCGCTGCCGGGAGGTCGCGGAGGCGATCCATCCGGAGACCCTAGAGCGGATCGGCCCGCCCCCGCCGGAGTTCTCCACAGGCGGCGAGCGTGCGCCTCACTCCCGCGGCGGCACCGGCCCGAGCAGCGCGTTCGCGAAGAGCCCGTGCGCGGACTCGTCGTCCGAGGGGTGGAAGAGCCCCGCGAGCACGTCCCGGTAGAGCCGCGAGAGCTCGGAGTCGCGGCGGTAGGACGAGCCGCCCGAGACGCGGACGGCGCTCTCGACGATGCGCAGGGCCGCCTCCGTGGTGCGGATCTTCACGCCGACGAGCGGCGGGAACCAGGCGGCCCCGCGGTCCACGAGCGCGTCGACGTCGGCCGCCGCGCTCGCGAGCGGAGCCCGCAGCCCGTCGAGCAGGATCGCCGCGTCCGCGAGGCGCCAGCGGATGTCCGGGTCCTCGGACAGCGGTCGTCCGCCCGCCCGGAGCGAGGTCCGCTTCCGCGCCGACGCCACGCCGAGGTCGAGGGCGCGCTGGGCGACCCCGAGATAGACCGAGGCGATCAGCAGCTCGAAGTCGGCGAAGATCGCGAAGACCAGCGGGTCCGCCGTCGGGCCGACCGGCAGCGAGCGGAACATCCGCGCAGCCGGCACCTCGACGCCGTCGAGCACCGTGGTGCGGCTCTGGGTCGCGCGCATCCCGAGGGTGTCCCAGTCGTCGTGCACGGTGAGTCCCGGCACCGGCGCGTCCGGCGACGGACGGTCGACGAAGCCGTGCACGAGCCGCGGTTCCGGCCCGCTGTCGTCGCGGCCGAAGACGCCCAGGCGCGTCCAGGCCGGCGAGAGCGAGGTGAAGATCTTGGTGCCGGTGAAGCGGTAGCCGCCGTCGCCCAGCGGCTCGGCGCGCGTCAGCGAGTCCGAGAGCACGAGGTCGTTGCCGGGCTCGCTGTTGCCGAAGGCGAAGACGTGCCCGGCGGCCGCGTCGATGAGCACGTGCTCGAGAGAGGCGTCGCCGCGGGCGCGCAGAGCCTTCGCGATCCCGGTCCAGACCAGGTGCATCGTCGTCGCCAGCGCGGTGGCGGGAGCAGCGGTCGCCAGCCGGGTGTGCTCGGCCGTCGCCTGCTCGAGACCGAGCCCGCCGCCGCCGAGCTCCTCCGGGACGAGCATCGTCAGGTAGCCGACGGCCTTCAGCTCCTCGAGGTCCTCGGCGAAGAAGACGTTGCGCGCGTCGTAGTCGGCCGCGCGGAGGCGGAAGCGCTCGAGGAGCGCGTCGTCGAGGATGCTCACCCGCCCCACGCTACGCGTCCCGGTCGTGGAGCACCCTGCCCCGGAGCACCTCCGGCACGCAGAACGACCCCCGGCTCGCGGGAACCGGCGATGCCGGCGAGCCGGAGCGGGTTCCCCGAGCCGGAGGTCGCTCAGACGCGCGCCTCCGGCAGGGCGGATCAGGCCGACTCGTTCGACTCCAGCATCTCGGTGACGAGCGCCGCGATCGCCGAGCGCTCCGAGCGGGTCAGCGTCACGTGGGCGAACAGCGGGTGCCCCTTGAGCGTCTCGATCACCGAGGCGACGCCGTCGTAGCGGCCGACGCGCAGGTTGTCGCGCTGGGCGACGTCGTGCGTGAGCACCACCCGCGAGTTCTGGCCGACCCGGGACAGCACCGTCAGCAGCACGTTGCGCTCGAGCGACTGCGCCTCGTCCACGATCACGAACGCGTCGTGCAGCGAGCGGCCGCGGATGTGCGTCAGCGGCAGCACCTCGAGCATCCCGCGCTCGATCACCTCGTCGAGCACGTTCTGCGAGACCAGCGCGCCGAGGGTGTCGAAGACCGCCTGGGCCCAGGGGTTCATCTTCTCCGCGGCGTCGCCCGGCAGGAAGCCCAGGTCCTGGCCGCCGACCGCGTAGAGCGGCCGGAACACCATGATCTTCTTGTGCTGGCGCTTCTCCAGCACGGCCTCGAGACCGGCGCAGAGGGCGAGCGCCGACTTGCCGGTGCCGGCCCGGCCGCCGAGCGAGACGATGCCCACCTCCTGGTCGAGCAGCAGATCGATCGCGAGCCGCTGCTCCGCCGAGCGGCCGTGCAGCCCGAAGACGTCCTTGTCGCCGCGCACGAGCGTGATCTGGCGCTTGCCGGTCACCCGGGCGAGCGCGGAGCCGCGGTCCGAGTGCACGACCAGCCCGGTGTTGATCGGGATGTCGGCGACCTCGTCGGTGAAGAGCCGCTCGCGGTCGTACAGCTCGCTCATCTGGTCGCCCCGGAGGGTGACGTCGTCCATGCCCGTCCAGCCCGACTCGGGGGCCAGCTCGGCGAGGTACTCCTCGGCGGCGAGGCCGATCGAGGCGGCCTTCACGCGCATCGGCATGTCCTTCGACACGACGGTGACGAGGGCGCCCTCGCTCTGCAGGTTCATCGCCACGGCGAGGATCCGCGAGTCGTTGTCGCCGAGCTGCAGCCCGCTGGGGAGCACCGACATGTTCGAGTGGTTCAGCTCGACGCGGAGGGTCCCGCCCCGGCCGACCCGGATCGGGAAGTCGAGCCGCTCGTGCTTGACCCGCAGCTCGTCGAGGTGCCGCAGCGCCTGGCGGGCGAAGTAGCCGATCTCGGGGTCGTTGCGCTTGCCCTCGAGCTCGCTGATCACGACGATCGGCAGGACGACGGCGTGCTCCGCGAAGCGGAACATCGAGGAGGGATCCGACAGCAGCACCGAGGTGTCGAGGACGTAGGTGCGCTGGAGCTGCTCGGTGCGATCCGAGGCGCCGTGCTGCGCGCGGCGGTGGACCGCGCCCTGCGTGCCGTTCTGCGGATCCGTACCCTGGGGAACTGTCACGTCGACTCTCCACATTCCGGGGGCCGGAGCCCCCGACTCACTTCAGAGGATTGCGAGTCGGCCGGTGGTGCGTGTCAGCACCGCTCAGTTCCTTCACTGGCAGGTCTTCGAGCCGTACTTCTGTGGCCGACTCGACCAGGTGCGTCACCTGATGATCCGAACCTAATCCCGGAAATGACAGCCGTGTGGTTCTTGCCGAGACGAACGTGTAACGGCTATGTGAACAGCGCGCGCGGGAGGGCAGCTCAGCTGCCGAAGCGGCGGTGCCGGCCGGCGTAGTCGCGCAGCGCCCGGAGGAAGTCGACCTCGCGGATGTCGGGCCCGAGCGCCTCCATGAAGTAGAACTCGCTGTGCGCGCTCTGCCAGAGCATGAAGTCGGAGAGCCGCTGCTCGCCCGAGGTGCGGATCACGAGATCCGGGTCGGGCTGCCCGCTGGTGTAGAGGTGCTCGCCGATCAGCTCGGGAGTGAGCAGCCCCGCGACGTCCTCGATCGACGAGCCGCGCTTGCCGTGCTCGTCCAGGATGCTGCGGACCGCCTGCGCGATCTCGTGCCGTCCGCCGTAGCCGACCGCGAGGTTCACGTGCAGGCCGGTGTGCGCGGCGGTGCGCTCCTCCGCGCGGTCGAGCGCCGTCACGAGCGACTCCGGCAGCCCGTCGTCGGAGCCCACGTGCTGCACCCGCCACTCGGGCTGCTGCGAGACCTCCTCGGCGAGGTCGGCGATGATCGCGATCAGCTCGGTCAGCTCGGAGCTGTCCCGGCCGACCAGGTTGTCCTGCGAGAGCAGGTAGAGGGTGACGTGCCGGACGCCGAGCTCGTCGCACCACTGCAGGAACTCGTGCACCTTCGCAGCGCCCGCCCGGTGACCGTGCGCGGCCGTCTCCAGCGCGCGCTGGCGGGCCCAGCGGCGGTTGCCGTCGATGATCATCGCGACGTGGTTCGGCAGCGCGGCGCCCTCGAGACTCGAGCGCAGGCGCTTCTTGTAGACGCCGTAGAGGAGGTCCCTTCCCACAGGCAGTCTCGGCTTCGGCACCCTGCCACGGTAGTCGAAGACGGGACCGGTCAGCGGACCTCGGCCGCTCACCCGTCCGAGCGTCGTCTCCGGGTCCGTGCGGGGCGGCGGGTCGTATCCTCGTCCGTATGAGCCAGCGGCCGACCTCCCCCACGCCCGATCCGGACGCGCGCGCCCTGGCCCAGGACGACGCGGCGCATCCGCCGCTGCCCGCCCTGCCGCTCGTCGAGGACGAGATCGAGCACGGCCCGGCGACGGAGGCGCGACCGACCTGGCGCGGCTGGATCCACGCCGGCCTGTTCCCCCTGGCGATCGCGGCGGGCATCGTCCTGGTCAGCGTCGCCGACGGCGCTCCGGCGAAGTGGGCGGCCACCGTGTTCGCCGTCTCGTCGCTGCTGCTCTTCGGCAACTCCGCGCTCTACCACCGCTTCGACTGGTCGCCGCGGACCAAGATGATCCTCAAGCGGATCGACCACGCGAACATCTTCCTGCTGATCGCCGGCACCTACACGCCGCTCGCCGCGCTCGCCCTGCCGCCCGCGCAGGGGTCGCTGCTGCTCGTGCTGGTCTGGGCGGGGGCGCTGCTCGGGATCGGCTTCCGGGTGTTCTGGATCTCCGCGCCGCGCTGGCTCTACGTGCCGCTCTACCTGCTGCTGGGCTGGGCGGCCGTGATGTATCTCGGACCGCTGTTCGAGGCGAGCGCGGCGATGATGGTGCTCGTCCTGGTCGGCGGCCTCTGCTACTCCGTCGGCGCGGTGATCTACGGGATCAAGCGGCCCAATCCGCTGCCCGGAGTCTTCGGCTTCCACGAGATCTTCCACGCGCTGACTGCGGTGGCCTTCCTCTGCCACTGGACGGCGGCGCTGATCGTCTGCCTGCACCCGACCTACAACGTCGGCTGAGCGCGGCGGGCTCAGCGCCCCGCGGCGCCGTCCGCGCTCTCGCGCTCCTCGGCGTCGAGCTGCTCGTTCACCTGGGCGCGGTAGGTCGTCCGGCGCACCCGGCGCACCATGTCGAGCGCCAGGAGGACCGCGGCGAGCGCGATCACGAACATGGTGATGAAGCCGAACAGGCCGGGCGTCACCGTGTCCTCGTTGAACTCCGGCGCGGTCGTCGGCACGGGCGTCGCCTCGGCGGCGCGGATCAGCGCGAAGTGAGCGGCCTCGAGCACGGTCGCGGCGATCATGCGGTCTGCTCCTCGGGGACGGGGGCGGCGTCTTCAGCGGCGGCGGAGTCGGCCGGCAGCGCGACGTCGATCCCGGCGAAGAGGTCGGTCTCGGGCGTCGGCGCGTCGACCCGGCTCTGCACGAGCTGGAAGTCGTCGGTCGGCCACGCGGCGTCGATCGCCGAGTGCGGGAGGAAGAAGAACTTGTTGTCGGGAGCGACCTGGCTCGCGTGCGCGAGCAGGGCCGCGTCGCGGCGGTCGTGGAAGCCGGAGACGACGATCTTCGTGGTGGCGAGGTAGGGCATCTCCTCGTTCCAGCGCTTCATCTCCTCGAACGAGGCGAGCAGCGGGTCCTCCGGGTCGATCGAGCGGATGTGCTCGGCGATCGCGCGCAGCTTCTGCGAGCTGAAGACGCGGTCGTAGTAGAGCTTCGAGACGGACCAGGCGGCGCCGGTGCCGGGGTACTCGTCGGCCTCGCCCGCGGCGCGGAAGGCCTCGACCGCGACCTGGTGCGCCCGGATGTGGTCCGGGTGCGGGTAGCCGCCGTTCTCGTCGTAGCTGATGATCACGTGCGGGCGGAAGCGGCGGACGAGCCGCACCAGCGGCGCGGCCGCGGTCGGCAGCGGCAGGCCGGCGAAGGAGTCCGCGGCGACGGCGCCGTCCTCGGGCATCCCGGAGTCGACGAAGCCGAGCCAGGCGTGCTCGACGCCGAGCGCCCGCTGAGCGGCGGCCATCTCGTAGCGGCGGAGGCCGCCCATGTCGCGCTCGGCGTGAGCCCGGGCCGAGAGCGCCTCGTTCAGGATCGAGCCGGCCTCGCCGCCCGTGCAGGAGACGACCATGACCTCGGCGCCGCGGTCGGCGTAGGAGGCGAGGGTCGCGGCGCCCTTGCTGGACTCGTCGTCCGGGTGGGCGTGCACGGCGAGCAGGCGCGGGACCTCGCGCGGCGCAGCGTCGGCGTGCGCCTCTGAATCTGCGGAGACCTGGACGGCCTGGGACACGATCTCTCGATTCCTCGGGGTTTAATGGGGGATGTCGCCGGGTTCTCTCCGGCGCACGTCACCCGCCAGAATAGTCGCTTCACCCAGGGAGTTCCGTGGCCGCCCGAACGTCCGAGAGCGACGAGCGCGCGAGCGACCCCGCCCTCGATCCGGACGCCGTCCGCGCCGCCGGCCCGCTCGCCTCCCGCTACGGGAGGACGCCCCGCAGCCGCCGCGGCGACCGCCGGCTCTTCGCCCTCGTCGCCGTCGCCTTCGTCGCCGTCTTCGCCGCCTGGGTGATCTGGGCCGGCCTCGACGGCGCCCGCGACGGCGTCGACGTGCAGGACACCGCGCACCAGGTGGTCGACGACCGCACCGTCGAGGTGTCGTTCGATCTGACCGTCCCGACCGGCCGCGACGCCGCCTGTGCTGTCCAGGCGCTCAACGAGCAGTCCGCCGTCGTCGGCTGGCTCGTCGTCGAGTACCCCGCGTCGACCGAGCGCTTCCGCTCCTACACCGAGACGGTGCGGACCACGGAGCTCGCCACGACAGGTTTGATCTCCTCCTGCTGGCTCCCGTAGGGTGTCGGGGTGCCCTGACGGACTCGTCGGGGCCTTGTCTTTTCCCCCGCCGCACGCCCTCGGTCGATCCGGTCGCCGGGCGCAGGCGTCCGACAGCACCGTCGGTCGCGCGCGGCCGTCATGTGAGGAGCCCACCATGGCCGACCAGCCTCAGGTCACCTGGATGACCCAGGAGTCGTACGACCGCCTCCAGGCGGAGCACACCGAGCTGTCCACCAACGGGCGCCTCGAGATCGCCAAGCGCATCGAGGTCGCGCGCGAGGAGGGCGACCTCAAGGAGAACGGCGGCTACCACGCCGCGAAGGACGAGCAGGGCAAGATCGAGGCGCGCATCCGCCAGCTGACCGCGCTGCTGCGCGAGGCCGAGATCGGCACGCCGCCCGAGAGCCACGGCGTCGTCGAGGCGGGCACGATCATCACCGCCGAGATCGCCGGCGACGAGTCGCGCTTCCTCCTCGGTAACCGCGAGATGGCGGGCGAGAGCGACCTCGACGTCTACAGCCCGCAGAGCCCGCTCGGCGGCGCCATCATGGGCCTGAAGGTCGGCGACTCCACCACGTTCGAGGCCCCCAACGGCCGGAACATCACGGTCAAGGTCACGAACGTCGAGACCTGGAACGGCCACTGACCCTCAGCGCTCACGCACTCCGCGAGATGCCACTTGTGCGCCCGACACGCCGTGTCGGGCCGTCACAAGTGGCATCTCGCGTTGACAGGCGGGCTAGCCGTTCGAGAGGCGCGGGGAGTAGCCCGCGTCGCGGAGGACCTGGAGGACGCGGTCGGCGTGCTCGGGGCCGCGGGTCTCGACGCTGATCTCGAGCTCGACCTCGCTGATCTGCAGGCCTCGGCCGTGCCGGGTGTGCAGCACCTCGACGACGTTGGCGTTCGCCTCCGAGATCAGGTCCGCGATCCGCGCGAGCTGACCCGGCCGGTCGGGCAGCCCGATGCTCATCTTGAGGTAGCGCTCGGAGGCGGCGAGCCCCCGGCTGATCACGCGCTCCATCATCAGCGGGTCGATGTTGCCGCCGGAGAGGATGACCGCGGTGCGGCCCGCGTTCCGGATCTTGCCGGTGAGGATCGCGGCGATGCCGACCGCGCCGGCCGGCTCGACGACGAGCTTCGCGCGCTCGAGCAGCACGAGCAGCGCCCGCGCGGTGTCGTCGTCCTCGACGGTGACGACCTCGTCGACGACCTCCCGGATGATCTCGAAGTTGAGCTGCCCGGGCTTCGCGACCGCGATGCCGTCGGCGATGGTGGGCGAGATCGTGATCGCGATCGGCTCCCCCGCCGCGAGCGAGAGCGGGTACGGCGCCGCGTTCGCCGCCTGGACGCCGATGACCCGCAGCGTGCGCCCCTCCTGGGCCGCCTTCTGCTTCGCCGCGGAGGCGACGCCGGCGATGAGCCCTCCGCCGCCGATCGGGACCACGAGGGTCTCGACTCCCGGCGCCTGCTCGAGGATCTCGAGGCCGATCGTGCCCTGGCCCGTGATGACGTCCGGATGGTCGTAGGGCGGCACGAAGACCGCGCCGGTGCGCTCGGCGAACTCGGCCGCCGCGGCGAGGGCCTCGTTGAAGATGTGCCCGCTCAGCACCACCTCCGCGCCGTAGTCGCGGGTCGCCGCGAGCTTGGGCAGGGCGACGCCGATGGGCATGAAGATGGTCGCCTTGATGCCGAGCTCGCGCGCGGCGAAGGCGACGCCCTGCGCGTGGTTGCCGGCCGAGGCGGCGACGACGCCGCGCTCGCGCTCCTCCGCCGAGAGGTGCGAGAGCCGGAACACAGCGCCGCGGATCTTGTAGGAGCCGGTGCGCTGCAGATTCTCGCACTTGAGGAAGACGGGCGAGCCGAGCACCTCGGCGAGGAAGCTGCTCGTCTCCATCGGGGTGTTGGCGATCACGGGGGCGAGGACGGTTCGGGCCGCCTCGAACTCGCTCAGGGTCGGTCCGACGACGCGGCTAGTCTGCATGCTCTTCGGCAACTCTCTCGGGGGTTCGGGTCGGCGAGCGCCAGGCTCCGCTCGCGACGTAGTTGACCATGACGTTGAGGGTCGCGACCACGGGGACCGCGAAGAAGGCGCCCGCGATGCCCGCGACGATCGAACCGCCGGCGACCGCGAGGACGACGGCGAGCGGGTGCACCTTGACGGCGGAGCCCATGATCAGCGGCTGGAGGATGTGCCCCTCCAGCTGCTGCACGCCGAGGACGACGATGAGCAGGATCAGCGCGATGACCGGGCCGTTGTAGACCAGGGCGATGAAGACGGCGAGCGCTCCGGTGACGACGGCTCCGATGACCGGCACGAAGGAGCCGAGGAAGACCAGCACGCCGATCGGGATCGCGAGCGGGACGCCGAGGAAGAACGAGCCGAGACCGATGCCCACCGCGTCGACGAAGGCGACCAGGATCTGCACCTTCACGAAGTTGGTCAGCGTGACCCAGCCCGCCCGGCCGGCGCCGTCGACGGCGCCGCGCGCGCGGTGCGGGAACAGCCGCACCACCCAGCGCCAGATGTTCGGGCCGTCGATCAGGATGAAGAGCGTCGAGAACAGCGTCAGCAGCACACCGGTGAGCACGTGCCCGACCGTCGAGCCGACGCTGAGGACGCCGCTGACCAGCATCCCCGAGTCCTGCTGCACCGCCGCGAGCGCCTGCTGCGCGTACTGGTTGATGTCGGTCTCGGTCAGGTGCAGCGGGCCCTCGAGCAGCCAGGTCTTGAGGTCGTCGTAGGACTCCACCGTCTGGCGGCTGAGATCGTCGAAGCCGGAGTAGACCTGGGTGACGACGAGGAAGAGCAGCCCGCCGATCACCAGGACGATGCCGAGCTCGGCCACCACGATCGCGAGCCACTTGGGCCAGTGGTGGCGCTGCAGGAACGTCGAGAACGGCACGAGCAGCGCCGCGATGACGATCGCGAGCAGCAGGGGGATGACGATCAGCCGCAGCTCGATCACGAGCAGGCCGATCACGGCGAGAGCGCCGGCGACCACGAGGATCCGCCAGGCCCACGCCCCGGCGATGCGCATCCCGGTGCTGACGAAGGCCGCGTCCGGGTCGAGCGGGCGGGGTTGCGGCGGACGCTCGGGAGCCGCGGTGATGCGGGCGGCGTCGCGGGCGCCGGACGTGCGGCGGGACCGGCCGAGTCTCATCCGCCCAGACTAATCCCCGCCGCATTCCGCGGGCGGAATCCGCGACGACTCACGCGGCGGCGCGGACCGCCACCGGCCGCAGCGCCAGTGCGAGACCGACGCGCTCCCCCGGTGCGAGCCGGATCCCGGCGGCGTGCTGCACGACGAGCTCGTCGCCCTGCTCGGTCCGGACCGTCGAGCGGCGCACCGGGCCGAGGAAGCTGGTCGCGACGACGACCGCGGCCAGGGCGCCGGGGGCACCGCCCGGCACGATCTCGATGTCCTCCGGCCGGAGGAACGCCGACACCGCGCCGTCCCCCGTCGCCGGATCCACCAGTGGCAGGCGTGCCCCGAGCACGGAGACGCCGCCCGCGGACACGACTCCCGGCACGACGTTCGAGAGGCCGACGAAGTGCGCGACGAACGGCGTCGAGGGCCGCGCGTAGAGGTCCTCCGGTGCCCCGAGCTGCTCGATGCGCCCGGCGCTCATCACGGCGACCCGGTCGGCGACGGCGAGCGCCTCCTCCTGGTCGTGGGTGACGAAGAACGTGGTGATGCCGATCTCGGACTGGAGCCGCTTGATCTCGTCGCGCAGCTGCACGCGGACCTTCGCGTCCAGCGCGGAGAGCGGCTCGTCCAGGAGCAGGACCCGCGGACGGGTCACGAGCGCCCGGGCGAGCGCCACCCGCTGCTGCTGCCCGCCGGAGAGCTGATGCGCGTAGCGGTCGCCCAGAGCGCCGAGGCCGACCAGGTCGAGCGCGTCCTGCGCGGCCGTCCGCCGCTCCTTCGCCGCGACACCGCGGGTGCGCAGGCCGAACTCGACGTTCTCGCGGGCGCGCAGGTGCGGGAAGAGCGAGTACGACTGGAAGACCATGCCCATGTCGCGGCGGGCGACCGGCAGATCGGCGACGTCGCGCTCGTCGACCAGGATGCGGCCGGAGTCGATCCGCTCGAGCCCGCTGAGGGCGCGGAGAGCAGTGGTCTTGCCGCAGCCGGAGGGGCCGAGCAGGGCGATGAACTCCCCCGGCGCCACGTCGAAGCTGACGCCGTCGAGGGCGCGGGCGGCGCCGTAGTGCCGCGCGACGTCGAGGAAGCGGACGCGAGCGCCCGGCGAGAGAGGAGCGGTCACGGCGTGCCTTTCGAAGCGCGGCGCCCGGTGGCGACGAGTCCGATCCGCGCGAGGCGGCCGATCCCGAGCAGCAGGGCGAAGGCGAACAGGAGGGAGAGGAGCGAGAAGATCACGGCGACGTAGGCGTCCTGCTTCGACACCTGCACGAGACCGGTCTGCAGGGTGGTCCGGCTGAGCAGCGAGGCGATGGTGTACTCGCCGAGGACCACCGCGACCGTGATCAGCGCCGCGGCGACGAGGCCGCGGCGCAGATTCGGCAGCAGCACCCGGGTGAGCACGCCGACGGGGCCGGCGCCCAGCGAGCGGGCGGCCTCCGAGAGCGTGATGGCATCCAGGCCCGCGAGGTCGGCAGCGATCGCGCGGTAGGCGTAGGGCAGCACGAGCACGCCGTAGGCGAGCGCGAGCGTCCAGGGCGCCGAGCCGACGAGGCGGGTGATCACCGAGTAGACCGGGGCCAGCCCGACGACCAGGACGATCGCGGGGACGGTCAGCGGCAGCAGGCAGACCAGCTCGAGCGCCCGGCGCAGGCGCGGCAGGCGGATCTCGACGAGGAGCATCGTCGGCACGAGCAGCACGAGCACGATCAGGGCGGTGACGACCGCGAGGATCAGCGAGTTGCCGATGCCCTGGAAGAGCGCGCGGTAGCCGCGCTCGTTCTCCGGGTCGAGGATCGCGGTCCAGTGCGAGAGGTCGTAGCCGCCGGCGCCGCGGAGGGTGAACTCCGCCATCGCGATCAGCGGCACCGCGAAGGCGAGGCCGGTGACGACCAGGACGATGCGCGAGAGGGCGCGGGTCATCGCTGCCACCGCCGGGCTCGGCGCTGCAGCAGCGCGTAGCCGGACATCAGCACGATCATCACCAGGAGCATCCCGAGCGCGAGCGCGCCGGCCAGGTTCTCCCGGCCGAGGACCGTCTCGCTGACGAGGGCGGCGCGGATCTGCAGCGGCACGATCTGCGCGCCCTGGCTGATCAGCGCCGCGGCCGTGGCGAACGAGGAGAACGCGTTGGCGAACAGCAGCAGCACCGAGCCGAGGAAGGAGGGCGCGAGGACGGGGACCGCGACCCGCCACCAGTAGCTCACCCCTCCCCCGCCGAGCACGGCGTTCGCCTCGGCCCACTCGGGGCGCAGGCCCTCGAGGGCGGGCAGGAAGGTGAGCACCATCAGCGGGACCTGGAAGTAGAGGTAGGGCAGGATCAGGCCGGGCAGCTGGTAGAGCCAGACCCCGTCGGCGTAGAGGTCGACACCCGCGCCGGCCAGGAGGGTCGTGACGAGGCCCTGCACGCCGATCGTCGCGATGAACGCGAACGCCAGCATCACGCCGCCGAACTGGGCGAGCACGCTCGCGGCGGCGTCGACGATCGTGCGCAGCGGACCGCGCGGATCGGCGCCGAGCAGGGCCAGGCAGACGATCCCGCCGAGGATCGCGCCGACGACGGCGGTGAGCGCCGACAGCCCGAGCGAGGCGCCGAAGGCCGACAGGACGACGGGATCGCCCAGCGCCGCGACGTTCGCGAGCGTCGGCCGGCCGTCGCCGTCCACGAAGCCCGTGCCGACCGCGAGGACGGTCGGCACGGCGAGGAAGAGCAGGACGTACACCGCGAACGGAGCGACGCCCAGCGACGCGGGGAGACCGCGCCGCCCCCGGGGCGCGCGGGCCCCGGGGACGGCGCGGACGGCGGCGGTCGTCACTGGATCGCCGCGGCCCACTTCTCGGCCAGCAGGGCCGAGGCGGCCTCGGTCTGCTCGGAGGTGAACTGGACGAGGTCCTCGGGGGCGGCGCCGACCGCGTCGAGGGCCTGCTGGTCGACCGTGCCCGCGTCGATCATGGCCGCCAGGCGCACGGGGTAGGCGCCGGCCGCGAGGTAGAGGTTCTGCGCGGCGTCGGAGTAGAGGTACTCCTGCCAGAGGCGCGCGGCGGCCGGGTGCGGCGCGTCGGCGTTGATCGCCTGGTTGTAGTAGCTGCCGACCGCGGTGCCGGGCAGCACCGTCGTCGTCCACTCGCGGGTGCCCTCGTTCGCCGTCGCGGCGGCGAGGTTGTTGTAGCTCCAGTCGAAGACGACCGGGGTCTCGCCCGAGGCGATGGTCGCGTCGGTCGGGTCCAGCGGCAGGAAGTTGCCCGCGTCGTTCAGCTTCTCGAAGAAGTCGACGCCCGGCTGGACGTCGTCGGCCGAGCCGCCCGACTGCAGGGCGGCGAGCTGCACGGCGGCGGCCGCGGCTCCGGCCTGGGTCGGGTCGCCGTTGATCGCGACGGAGCCGCGGTAGTCGGCGCCGAGCAGGTCGTCGAGCGCCTCGGGCGCGGGCACGGCGTCGGCGTCGTAGCCGATCGACATCAGGCCGGTGTAGTCGTTCACCCAGAGGCCGGTCTCCTCGCGGTTGCCCTCGGGGATGTCGTCCCAGGTCTCGACCTTGTACGGCGCGAAGAGGTCGGTGTTGGCGAGGGCCACGGCGGCACCGAGGTCGAAGACGTCCGGAGCGGTGTCCTGGCCGGCCAGGTTCTGCGCGGTGCTGATCTCCTCGGCGGAGGAGACGTCGGGGTCGGCCGAGTTGACGGTGATGCCGTACTCGTCCTCGAAGCCCGAGATGAGCTCGCCGTAGTTGGCCCAGTTGTCGGGCAGCGCGATCACGTTGAGCTCGCCTTCGGCCTTCGCGGCCTCGATCAGGGCGTCGAGCCCGCCGAGGTCGGCGGCGGAGGTCGCGGTCGAGGCGTCGACGGACGCGTCCCCCGACGAGGCGCCGGCGTCGCCGGAGCAGGCGGTCAGGGTGAGCGCGAGAGCGGCGGTCGCGGCGGCGAGCACGCCGGCGCGGGGGAAGCGCTGGGTCGTCAAGAGTCCTCCAGGAGTCGGGTGGGTGGGCCCCTGCGGGCGCCTCGGGAAACGTAGGGGCTGCTCCCGACGTCCCGGGGCCGCTGCGATGAACCGGACGGGAACACTCGGCGGCGGGACAGGATCGGCCGATGTCGGCGGCCTTCGCTAGCGTGGGGGCACCATGACCGAGCAGCTCAGCCCCGCGCTCGCGCGCCGCATCGCCCTGGCCGCCCAGGGCTTCGGCGCCGCGCCGCCGCCGAGCGTCGGCACGCGGCAGATCCTCGGCGTGATCGACCGGATCCGGCCGCTGCAGCTCGACTCGGTCAACGTCTTCGAGCGCAGCCACTACCTCCCCGTCCTCGCCCGCCTCGGCCCCTACGACCGCGGCCTCCTCGACGCCGTCGCGTTCTCGCCGAAGGGGCACTACCTGGAGTACTGGGCGCACGAGGCGGCTCTGATCCGCCGCGCGGACCTGCCGCTCTACCGCTGGCGGATGGAGCACTACCGCCGCGTGCGCCTGCCCGAGCACGAGGGCTGGGCGGCCGAGAACCGCTCCACGCTGGACTGGCTGCGCGCGGTTCTCGCGGACGGCCCGCTGCGCGCCTCGGAGATCGAGCACGAGGCCAACACCCGCACCGGTCCGTGGTGGGGCTGGTCCGACATGAAGCGCGGGCTCGAGGTGCTCTTCCGCTGGGGCGAGGTCGTCTCCGCCGGGCGCACGCGCTTCGAGCGCTCCTACGCACTCGCCGAGCAGGTGCTGCCCCGCGAGGTGCTGGCGGCCGAGGTCTCCGCGGAGGACGCGGTCCGCGAGCTGGTGCGCCGCTCCGCGCTCGCCCTCGGCGTCGGCACCCTCGGCGATCTCGCCGACTATCACCGGCTGCTGAAGGCGCCGACGCTCGCGGCCGTGCACGACCTGGTCGACGCCGGCGAGCTGGTGCCCGTCGAGGTCCGCGGCTGGGAGCGCTCGGGTCGCCCGCTGCCGCTCTGGCGGCACACCGCGGCGCGGCGGCCGCGGGAGCTCCGCGCCGACGCGCTGCTCTCCCCCTTCGATCCCGTGGTCTGGCACCGCCCGCGCGCCGAGCTCTTCTTCGACTTCCACTACCGGATCGAGATCTACACGCCGGCGGCGCAGCGCGTGCACGGCTACTACGTGCTGCCCGTGCTGCTCGACGACGTCCTGGCGGCGCGGGTCGACCTCAAGAGCGATCGCCAGAACGGCGTGCTGCGCGTGCAGGCGGCCTGGCGCGAGCCCGGGGCGCCGCCGGACACCGCCGAGCGCCTCGCCGCGCTGCTCGTCGCTGCCGCGCACTGGCAGGGGCTCGAGTCGGTCGACGTCGTCGGGCGGGGCACCCTCGCGCCCGAGCTCCTCGTCGCGCTCACCGCAGGGCACCGCGAGGTCCTCGCATGAGCGTCCCCCAGGAGCGGCAGGGTCCGATCGCGCTGGCGCTCTCGGAGAAGTGCGTCGCCCTGCTGCTGGAGCGCGGGACCACGAAGGGCGTCAGCTCGATCGACCTGGCGCACGCCGCCGGCATCTCGCTGCGCACCTTCCACCGCTACCTCGGCGGCAAGGAGGACTGCGTGCGGCCCGTGCTCTACGCGGCGATCGCGGCCATGGGGCGCGAGCTCGTGGCGCGGCCGGAGTCGGAGTCGCTGAACACCGCGCTGGGTGCCGCGTTCGCCGCGGCCGCCTCCGGTCCGCAGCTGGAGCGCACGCTGCGGCTGATGCCGCTGCTCACCGAGACGCCGGGCATGCGCGCGGTCTGGGCGCAGTCGCTGCACGACGGCGAGGCCGCGCTCACGCCGAGCATCGCGCAGCGGATGGGCCTCCCGGCGGCGGACGAGCCGCGCGCGGCCGTGCTCGCGACGGTCGTGCTGGCGCTGGTGCGGCGGGCGCTGGTGGACGCCGTCGCGACCGGCACGGACCCGGCACCGGTGTTCGACGACTACCTCACGACGCTCGACGGCGGCCCGCTCGCGGCCGGAGCCCCGGCGGCGCGCTGACGGCAGCTCTCGATACGCCTCTGCACGGCTACTCGACCAGCATGAGGGGGCGCCCCTCCGGGGCTGCTCGACCGGCGGTCGGTCGCGTCAGAACTGGACGCGGGGCGGCTCCGAGATGGCGGCGAGGTCGCCGACCTCGAAGAACTCGCGCTCGGAGAAGCCGAGGCGGCGGGAGAAGAGCGTGTTGGGGAAGACGGTGACCTTGGTGTTCATCTCGCGGACGCCGCCGTTGTAGAAGCGCCGGGCCGACTGGATCTTGTCCTCCGAGTCGACCAGCTCGCCCTGCAGCTGCAGGAAGTTCTGGCTGGCCTGCAGCTGCGGATACGCCTCGGCGACGGCGAAGATCGACTTCAGCGCCTTCTGCATGTGGTCCTCGGCAGCGGACGCCTCGGCGGGCCCCTGCGCGGAGAGCGTCTCGGCGCGGGCGCGGGTCACCGAGTCGAAGACCTGCCGCTCGTGCGAGGCGTAGCCCTTCACCGAGTCGATGACGTTCGGGATCAGATCCGCCCGCCGCTTCAGCTGGACGGTGATGTCGCTCCAGGCCTCGTCCACGCGGACGTTCAGCGTGACGAGGGAGTTGTAGGTCGCCCAGAGGTAGATCCCGAGGATCACCACGAGCACGACGACGACGATGAGCGGGACGAGCCATTCCATGCCGACAAGTGTAGGGAAGGACTCCGCGCCGTCCTCGGCAGTCCGGCGCATTCGCAGAGAGGCGGCCGGGCGCTACTTCAGCGTCTTCTGCATCAGCACGGTGCTCAGCCAGCGCTCGAACTTGAAGCCCACGCGGCCCATCCGGCCGACCTCGACGAAGCCGTACTTCGCGTGCATCGTGAGCGACGCCTCCGCTCCCTTGTCGGCGATGACGGCCATGACCTGGCGGATGCCGACCGCCTTCGCGCGGTCGAGCAGCTCGGTCATCAGCGCCTTGCCGAGGCCCTTGCCGGTCGAGGCCGCGCGGAGGTAGATCGAGTTCTCGACGGTGAAGCGGTAGGCGCGCTTGGACGACCACGGCGACACCATCGCGTAGCCCAGGATCTGACCCGACGGCGAGACGGCCACGATGAACGGCAGCCCGAGCTTCTGGTTCCGCGCGAACTTCGAGCGCCACTCCTTCAGCGTCGAGTCGTCCTCGTCGAAGGTCACCACGGTGTTGCGGACGTAGTGGTTGTAGATCTCCTGGATGTCCGGCAGATCGGCGTCCCGCGCCTCGCGGATCTCGAAGGAGAACTCCGGCTCGGGGGCGGGCCGTCGCCGCAGGTGCGGCGGGAGGGTCCGGCGCTGCTCGTACTCTTCCTCGAGCATCTCGCTCCTTCTCAGCGGTGGTGGTCGGCGTCTGCGCTCCCGGGCGACGGCCGGGATCCGGGCCAGCGTAGCCGGGGCGGAGGAGCGCCGCACGCGCGGCTGACCGCGCGCGGGTCAGTCCAGGAGCGCCCAGTCGACCGGCTCGGCGCCGCGCTCGGCCAGCAGCTCGTTCGCGCGGCTGAACGGCCGCGAGCCGAAGAAACCGCGCGACGCGGACAGCGGGCTGGGGTGGGCGCTCTCGACGATCCCGGAATCGCCGAGCAGCGGCCGGAGGTTCGCCGCGTCGCGTCCCCAGAGGATCGCGACGAGCGGCTGCTCGCGGGCGACGAGGGTGCGGATCGCGTGCTCCGTCACCCGCTCCCAGCCCTTGCCGCGGTGCGAGGCGGGAGCGCCCGGCGCGACGGTGAGGACGCGGTTGAGCAGCAGCACGCCGCTGCGCGTCCAGCCGCTGAGGTCGCCGTGCTCGGGCGGCGCGACGCCGAGGTCGTCCCGGAGCTCGCGGTAGATGTTCTGCAGGCTCCGCGGCAGCGGCCGGACGTGCCGGTCGACGGCGAAGGACAGCCCGATCGGATGCCCGGGCGTCGGGTACGGGTCCTGCCCGACGATGAGCACGCGCACCTCCTCCAGCGGCGCAGCGAACGCGCGGAGCACCTGCGCGCCGGCCGGGAGGTAGGGGCGCCCGGCCGCGGTCTCCGCGCGGAGGAAGTCGCCCATCGCCGCGATGTCGCCGGCGACCGGGGCGAGCGCCTCGGCCCAGCCGCCGTCGATCAGGCCGGCACCGGCCAGCTCCTGCAGGTCCACGCTCAGCTCGCGGCGAGCGTGGCGACCGACACTCCGGCCTCGCCCGCGCTCGCGCGCCACACCGAGCCGGCGCCGCGGACGCGCAGCGCGCCCGTGCCGACGGTGAGGACGGTCGACTCGTCGATCGCGACTCCGCCGTCGACCAGCCCCGCCTCGACGGCCGCGACCAGCCGGCCGAGCGTGCCCCACTGAGCGGCGTGCACATCGATCGAGACGTCGACCAGGCCGATGCCCTCGAGCACCGTCACCTCGTCGAGCTCCTCGGCCGCGTGCTCCGGCGCGACGGCGACTCCGCCGATCCGCGAGCCGCCGACGATCGCGCGGTCGGCGGCCACCGCGGCGCCCGCCGAGTAGCCGGCGTAGGGCACTCCGGAGGAGACGAGGTCGCGCAGGCGCGGGAACGACGCCTCGAGGGCGTCACGGTAGGCGGGAGTCAGACCCCCGCCGACGAAGATCCCGTCGACGTCGTCGAAGACCGCCGGGTCGATCCGGCCGCCCTCGGGCTTCATCACGGCCACGGGGAGGAGCTTGCCGGCGGTCGCGAGCGTCGCGGCCCAGCCGGCGTAGACCTCGGGCCCGAGCCCGTCGTGCACGACGACGATGGCGATCCGCGGGCCCTCGATGCGGCCGGCGTCGACGGCGCGGTCGTGCGCCTCGGTCAGGAACGCGCCGTAGAGCTGCTGGTCGTGCTCGACACCGCCACCGCCGCCGATCAGGTGGACGCTCACTCGTCGTCCTCCGCGAGGGCTCCCGCCACCGGGGGCAGAGCCGACCAGGGGAAGACGATCCAGCGCGGCGTGCGCCGCCAGAAGAAGTCCGGCTCGAGCACCGTGCGCGGCTTCGTGTAGAGCGTGACGGTCTGCACCTCCGCGCCCATCGCGCGGATCAGGTCGACCGAGAGGGCGAGGGTGTGGCCGGAGTCGGAGACGTCGTCGACCAGGAGGATGCGCTTGCCGCGCACCGACGCCTCGTCCAGCAGCGGCGGCAGCACGACGGGGGCGGCCAGTCGCGCCTCGACGCCGGTGTAGAACTCGACGTTCAGCGCGCCGCAGCTCTTGATGCCCAGCGCGTACGCGACCGCGCCCGCGAGCAGCAGACCGCCGCGCGCGATGGCCACGACCAGCTCCGGGCGGTAGCCGGAGGCGACGACGTCGTCGGCGAGATGGCGAGCGGCGTCACCGAACTCGAGCCAGCCGAGGACCTCCTTCTCCGTGGCGGCGAGGAGGGCGGCGGAGTCGTCGGCGTCGGAAACCATGAGGGACAGGCTAGAGCGTCGCGAGGCCCCGCGTCACATCACGGGGCCTCGCGAACGGTGCCTGTCACGCCTTCGGGGTGAGCGCGCCCTTGATCACCTTGTGCGGAGCGGCCTGCGCCACCGGCTTGATCGTCACCAGATCGAGGTTGACGTGCGGCGGCAGCTCGACGGAGGAGACGATCGCCGCGGCGACGTCCTCCGCCACCAGCGGGCCGGGGACCTCGGCGTAGACCTTGTCGGCGCGCTCCTTGTCGCCGCCGAAGCGGACGAGGGAGAACTCCTCGGTGTGCACCATGCCGGGAGCGATCTCGATCACGCGGATCGGCTCGCCGGCGAGCTCGAGGCGGAGGACCGCGACGAGCGCGCGCGCGGCGAACTTGGCGGCGTTGTAGCCGCCGCCGCCCTCGTAGGCGACGTGGCCGGCGATCGAGGTGACGGTGACGACGTCGGCCGAGCCCTCGGAGCCCCCGTCGGCGATGCCCGCGCGCAGCAGCGGCAGCAGGGCGCTCGTGACGAGCTTGACCGAGAGCACGTTGATCTCGAACATCCGGGTCCAGTCGGCGGGGTCGGACGCCTCGACCGAGTCGAGGCCGAGCGCACCGCCGGCGTTGTTGACGAGGGCGTGCACCGCGCCGGTCGCGGCGAGGTGGTCGCGCAGCGCGTCGACCTGGGCCGCGTCGGTGAGATCGGCGACGAACACGCTCGCCCCGGTCTCCGCGGCGAGCGCCTCGAGCTTCTCCCGGCGGCGGGCGACCGCCACCACGTCCCAGCCGTGCTCGCGGAACAGGCGGACCGTCGCCGCACCGATCCCCGAACTCGCTCCTGTCACCACGACGCGTCGAACCACGCTCGTCCTCTTTCCGTCAAGCCTCGGACACCATCGACTCCGTCGTCGGAGCCAACGCTAGCCTGGCCGCATGCAGCCCGCCGACCCGGCTCCCGCCACCGCCGGGTCGCCCACTCCTCCCAAGCGCCGCGTGCCCCTCTGGGACAACGCCCGCTTCGTCTGCGTCGCCCTCGTCGTGATCGGGCACGGGATCCAGCGGCTCACCGCCAACTCCGACACGTCGCTGATCGTCTATTTGACGATCTACGCCTTCCACATGCCGGCCTTCGCGATCATCTCCGGCTACTTCTCCAAGGGCGGAGCGCCGAACGCCCGCGCGATGCGGCGGGTGCTCACCGACATCCTGCTGCCGTACCTGATCATGGAGACGATCTGGACGCTGGTGCAGTTCGCGGTCGAGGGCAAGCAGGAGTTCAACCCGACCAAGCCGAGCTGGACCCTGTGGTTCCTGCTCGCGCTCGGGATCTTCCGGCTGGTCCTCCCCTACCTCGCACTGCTGCGCTGGCCGCTGCTGATCAGCGTGGTCCTCGCGGTCGGCGTCAGCTACTACGACAACATCGACTCGACGTTCTCGCTGGCCCGCGCGATCGGGATCCTGCCGTTCTTCGTCTTCGGCTGGCGGCTGCGCAGCTGGAAGGCCGGCTCGCGGCTGCTCGTGGACCGCTGGCTCGATCTGACGCCGCGGCAGATCCTGCTCTCCCGGGTGATCGCGGTCGCGCTCTTCGCGGCGACGGTCGTCGTGATGACCGTGAACATCGACGCCTTCCGCGCGGCGGACCTGCGCTACTGGTTCTTCTACGACCGGCCGTACGACGCACTCGGCGAGACCGCCTGGTGGGCCGGGCTCGTCCGGCTGGCGCTGATGGCGACCGCGGTCGTGCTCTCGCTCGCGCTGTTCAGCCTGATCCCGCGCCGCCGCACGGCGATGACGGCGTGGGGGCAGTCGACGATGTACGTCTACCTGCTGCACAGCTTCGTCCTCTATCCGCTGCGCGAGTCCGGGCTGCTGACGGCGACCGAGAGCACGCTCGCGCTCGTGCTGATGATCGTCTTCTGCATCGTGGTCGCGATCGTGCTCTCCCTCGGCTGGACGCGCACCGTCTTCCACAAGATCGTCGAGCCGAGGGCGACGTGGCTGTTCGCGCCGGTCGCCGACGAGCGGCCCGAGCGGCCCGACCGCGCCGACCCGACCGGGTCCAAGCGCGACCCGCATCCGACCTCCGGGATCCGCACCGGCCGCTGATCCGGCGCGGTTACCCCGTGTGTCGAGCGCCCTGGCTGCGCCGAGGGCCCGCACCTAGGCTCGTCGCGACGGGGAACGGCCTCCGTTCCGAACCGACGATGCGATGGGATGCACCATGACCGACTCCGAGAAGTGGCAGTTCGAGACCAAGCAGATCCACTCCGGAGCCGCGCCCGATCCCGTCACCAAGGCGCGCGCGACCCCGATCTACCAGACCACCTCCTACGTCTTCGACAACGCCGAGCACGCGAAGAACCTCTTCTCGCTCGCCGAGTTCGGCAACATCTACACCCGCATCCAGAACCCGACGCAGGCCGTCGTCGAGGAGCGCCTCACCGCGCTCGAGGGCGGCTCCGGGGCGCTCCTGCTCGCCTCCGGCCAGGCGGCCGAGACCGCGGCGGTCCTCAACATCGCGCAGGCCGGCGACCACCTCGTCTCGTCCTCGTCGATCTACGGCGGCACCTACAACCTCTTCAAGTACACGCTGGCCAAGCTCGGCATCGAGACGACCTTCGTCGAGAACCAGGACGACCAGGAGGAGTGGCGCCGCGCGGTCCGCCCGAACACGAAGCTCTTCTTCGCCGAGACCATCGGCAACCCGAAGATCAACATCCTCGACATCCGCGCCGTCGCCGACGTCGCGCACGAGGCCGGCGTCCCTCTGATCGTGGACAACACGATCGCGACCCCGTACCTGATCCGCCCGTTCGAGCACGGCGCCGACATCATCGTGCACTCGGCGACCAAGTTCCTCGGCGGTCACGGCACGGTCATCGGCGGCGCGATCGTCGACGGCGGCACCTTCTCCTGGACCGCGAACGCCGCGAAGTTCCCGGGACTGACCACGCCCGACCACTCGTACCACGGCGCGGTCTACACCGCCGCGGTGGGCGACTCGCTGGCGTACATCATCAAGGCCCGCGTCCAGCTGCTGCGCGATCTCGGTGCGTCGATCGCCCCGGCGAGCGCGTGGCAGCTCATCCAGGGCATCGAGACCCTGTCGCTGCGGATCGAGCGCCACGTGCAGAACGCGCAGGAGATCGCGGAGTACCTGGAGAACCACTCCGACATCGCGACGGTCAACTACTCGGGGCTGCCCACCTCGCCCTGGTACGCGGCGGCGAACCACTACGCCCCGAAGGGCGTCGGCGCGGTCCTCTCCTTCGAGCTCAAGGGCGGGGTGGACGCCGGCCGCGCGTTCGTCGACTCGCTCGTGCTGTTCTCGCACCTGGCGAACATCGGCGACGTCCGCTCGCTCGTGATCCACCCGGCGTCGACCACGCACTCGCAGCTCACCCCGGAGCAGCAGCTCACGGCCGGCGTCACCCCCGGGCTCGTCCGCCTCTCGGTCGGCCTCGAGAACATCGACGACCTCCGCGCCGACCTCGCGCAGGCGCTCCAGGCCGCCCGCAGCGTGGTCGAGGCCTCCCGCGCGAACGCCTGACGGCCGACACGTGCTGGTCGAGTAGCCGCTTCATGCTGGTCGAGTAGCCGCGCAGCGGCGTATAGAGACCCACCCTCTGCCGGACGGTGGATCTCGATACGGCCGCTCCGCGTCCTACTCGATCAGCACGAGGGGGCGCACGGCTGCCGCCGACGCCTACTCGATCGGCAGCGGAGCGTCACCCCCGCGTAACAAAGGCCGGGCCCGCACCGCACTCTGCCACGATGGACACCGCTATGGACTGGCAGCAGACACTCGAGGACACCGTCCCTTCGGCGTTCGTCACCGAGCGCCAGCTCCGCTCGGTGATCGGCAAGCCGCCCGCCACCGGGGCCTGGCGCGAGGGCGACCACCCCGGCGGACGCCGCTTCGTCGAGATCGGCCCGTTCGCCTTCGAGGCCGGCGGTCGCCTCCCGCACGTCCGCGTCGCCTACGAGAGCTGGGGCGAGCTCTCCCCCGCGCGCGACAACGCGATCCTCGTCCTGCACGCCCTCACCGGCGACTCGCACCTGATCGGCCGCGGCGACCCGGGGCACGCGACCGACGGCTGGTGGTCCGGACTCGTCGGCCCGGGCCTCGTGATCGACACCGACCGCTACTTCGTCGTCGCCCCCAACATGCTGGGCGGCTGCCAGGGCTCGACCGGCCCCGCCTCCCTCGCCCCCGACGGGCACGAGTGGGGCTCGCGCTTCCCGTACACGACGATCCGCGACCAGGTCGGCGTGCAGACCCTCTTCGCCGACCGGCTCGGCATCGACCGCTGGCACACCGTCATCGGCGGCTCGATGGGCGGCATGCAGGCCCTGGAATGGGGCATCGACCACCCGGAGCGGGTCGCCCGGCTCGCGGTCCTCGCCGCTCCCCCGCGCGCCACCTCGGACCAGATCGCGCTCAACTTCGTCCAGCTCGAGGCGATCCGCAACGACGCCGCCTTCGCGGGCGGCGCCTACTACGACGCCGGCGACGGCAAGGGCCCGTACCACGGCCTCGCGCTCGCCCGCCGGATGGCGCTGCTGAACTACCGCAGCCCGTCCGAGCTCAACGACCGCTTCGAGCGGAGCTGGCAGTCCGGACTCAGCCCGCTCGGCGGCGGCGGCCGGTTCGCGGTCGAGTCGTACCTCGACTTCCACGGCAACAAGTTCACCCGCCGCTTCGACGCGAACAGCTACATCACCCTCGTCGAGGCGATGAACTCGCACGACGTCGGGCGCGGTCGCGGCGGCGAGGCCGAGGCGCTCGAGCGGATCACCAGCCCGACGCTCGTGCTGGGCATCGACAGCGACCGCCTCTTCCCCGTCGAGGGGCAGCGGATCATCGCGGCCCACGCTCGCGGCAACATCGACGGCGACGAGGTCGCGGTGATCACGTCGACGTTCGGCCACGACGGCTTCCTGATCGAGGACGACGCGGTCGGCGGGCACCTGGCGAGGCTGCTCGCGGTCTAGCCGATCCGCTCCCTCTTCCCGGCGGCTCCCCGGGCAGTGACTATCGTGAGGAGGGGGTCCGCCCCGCGCCGCCCACCGGAAGGAGCGTGCCCGTGCCGTTGGTCCGCAGCGCTCGAGAGCGCGACCGCCTCCTGCGCCAGTCCGCGTGCGGCATCGGCCTCCTCATCGACGCGACGGCGCTCGCGCTGGTCCTCGGCCCCGCGGCCCTGCAGGCCGACGCCGTGCCGTTCGCCGTGGCGCTGATCCTGGGGCTCGCCGTCGTCCACCTGCAGCTCGGCCGCAGCGGGCGGATGCTCTGGGTGCTCCTCCTCGCCGCCGGCGGCCTGCTGCTGAGCGTCGGCCTCGCCGTGGCGGTCGGCACCGGCGCCGGCTTCGAGGGCTACGTGCTCGTCGGCACCGCCAACGCCGTCACCAGCACCGTCGCCGTGGTGGTGACCACCTCCGTCCGCCGACTGCTGCTGCTCCTGCCCGTCCTCGTGCCGAGCGTCCTCGTCTCCACGATCGTCGCGGCGGACGCGATGCTCTCGAACGCCCTCGTGCAGACCCTGCTCCCCTGGGGCACGCTCTGCGGCTTCGCCCTCTGGATCAGCACGGCGGTCCCGCGGGTCGTCCGGCGCATCGACAGCATCGGCAACGCGCACCGCGTCGAGCGGCAGGCCAGCGAGACGGAGGCGCAGCGCCGCCAGGGAGCGCGGCTCCTGCACGACACGGTGCTCGCGACGCTCACCCTGCTCGCCCACTCCGGCCGCGGCGTCTCCGAGGACGCGCTGCGCCGCCAGGCCGCGCAGGACGCCCAGCTGCTGCGCCAGCTGCGCCTCGGCGGGACGCCGACGCCGAGCGCGTCCGGCTCGTACCAGCTCACCAGCGTCACCGCGTCGCCGGCCGCGAACTCCCTCGAGGACGTCCGCGACCGGTTCGGGCGGATGGGACTCGAGGTCGTCCTGCACGGCTCGGGCGAGGTCGTCCTCGAGGGCGCCGCACTCGACTCCTTCCTGCTCGCCCTCGCCGAGTGCCTCGAGAACGTGCGCCGGCACTCCGGGGTCGACTCGGCCGACGTGACGATCACCGAGGACGAGCAGACCGTCCGCGCGATGGTCACGGACGCCGGCGCGGGCTTCGACATCGCCACCGTGCCCGCGACCAAGCTCGGCTTCAAGGAGTCGGTCGTCGCCCGGCTCGCGGACGTCGGCGGCCGCACCCGGCTGTTCAGCTCGCCCGGCTCGGGCACGACCGTGGTGCTGGAGGTGCCGAAGTGAGCGCCGGCACCGAGAACGCGTCACCGCTCCTCGGCGGGACCGGTGTCGGTTCGGCGCCTCGCAGTCGCTCGCCGCGGGCAGCGGGGGCGAGGAAGGGGCAGCAGGAGACGCTGGGCACCAGCTACCTCGGCAGCGGCCTGAACGGGATCGCGGCGGCGCTGATGGTCTACGAGCTCCTGGTCTTCCTCGTCACCGTCGAGGAGTACGACCGGCCCGGGCTGGTCGTCCTCGCCTGGCTGCTCCTCGTGGCCTCCTTCACCGCGACCGTCGTCGCCATCCACGTCAGCGGTCAGCGGCTGCCGCGGGCCGCCTACCTCGCCCTGCTCGTCGGCATCGCCGGGGCCGTGGTGCTCGATCTGATCGCCGTCGCCGGGCACGGCCCGTCCTCCGCCGTCCCCACCGCCGCGGTGGCCGCCGCCGTCGCGCACGCCGCAATGATCGTGCACCGCCGCAGCATCGAGATCCTCGCCGTCGCCCTCGTCATCGCGGTCGCCGAGCTCGTCGCCTACAGCGCCATGGGCTCCGGCGACGAGACCTCGTTCTCGGCGCGCGTCAGCGCGATGGCCGTCACCCTGGCACCCGCCGTCGTCGCGGTGGTGATGATGCGCGGCTTCCGGCGGATGGTCCAGCTCGAGATCGACCGCGCCCTCGTGCAGAGCACCACCCTCGGCCCGCGCTACGCGGTCGGCATGCTCGCCTCGGAGGAGCTCGCCCGCCTCGACCTCGCCGCGGAGCGCCTCCTCGCCGAGGTCGGCGACGGCACGACGGTCCTCCCCCTCGATCCCCAGCGCGCCGCTCACGCGGCCGCGCTCGCCACCAGCCTCCGGCTGCACCTGATCGAGGGACGCCGCGAGACCTGGCTGCACCACGCGATCCAGGAGTCCGAGCTGCTCGCGCCGCTGGTCGAGCTGCACGACCCCGACGGGACGGCGGGGCTCCTCAGCCACCGGCAGCGCGACGGCCTGCTCTCCGCGATCTGGCTGATCCTCGACGGCGCCTCCGGACTGACCGTCGTCCTGCACGTGGACGCCGGCGCACCGCGCGAGCCCGGCGACGGCGCACCGCCGCGCACACTGCTGGTGCCGCTCACGCTGCAGTCCGAGGGCGTGCCCGTGCGCGGAGTCGATCCCGCGACGTGGGAGGCTATCGCACAGGTCGGATCGTTCCGCGACACCTCCCACGACGACGCGCTCCGGATCGAGATCGACTGCCACGTCGAGAATCCGGCCGACCGCTGAGCAGTGACGACCGCCCCGCCCTCCCGCCGAGCCGAAGGACACCGATGACCTCCACCGCCGAACCGAAGATCACGCTCGCCGTGGTCGACGATCACAAGATGCTCCTCGGTGCCCTCACGGAGTGGATCCGCGGCGCCGCCTCGGACATCCAGCTGGTCGCCGCGGTCGCCTCCTGGCCGGAGCTGCTCACCCACCCCGAGTTCCCCGTCGACGTCGTCCTGCTCGACCTCGACCTCAAGGACAACATCCCGATCTCGGTCAAGCTGTCGACCCTGAAGACCACCGGTGTGAAGACGGTGCTGATGAGCACCTACTCCGAGCCGGCCGTGGTCCGCGAGGCGCTCGCCTCGGGCGCGCTCGGCTA
Organism: Rathayibacter sp. VKM Ac-2835; assembly: GCF_013266705.1. Lineage (NCBI taxonomy): Bacteria > Bacillati > Actinomycetota > Actinomycetes > Micrococcales > Microbacteriaceae > Rathayibacter > Rathayibacter sp. VKM Ac-2835. The sequence goes on from NZ_JABSNQ010000001.1 coordinate 691,272, forward strand.
CCTCGTCAAGACCGAGGACGCCGACATGATCGTCGAGGCGATCCGCGCGGCCAAGGACGGCCACTCCTACATCTCGCACGAGCTCGACATGGCGCTCTCCACCGGCGACTCCGACGGAGCACCCAAGCTCAGCGCGCAGGAGCGCCGCGTGATGGCGCTCTACGGCGGCGGCGAGCCCGTCAAGTCCGTCGCCTTCGAGCTCGGCATCTCCGAGGAGACCGCCAAGTCCTACCTCAAGCGGATCCGCGAGAAGTACCGCGTCGTCGGCATCGACGTCGGCACCAAGGTCGCCCTGCGCAAGCGCGCGATCCACGACGGGATTCTGATCGAAACGGATTGAGTTCGATTGCGCGGCGGTCCCCGCCCGCCGCGCCGCGGTCGGCTTCGCGAAGTGGGCGCGTCCCGCAGAGCGTCATACGGCGGCTGCGGAGAATCCGCTCGCACGCGGATTTCCGACGGCGCCGCTCCGTGGTCGGCTCGTCTGCAGGCAAGACCTTTCGAGCAGCGCCGCAATCATGCTGGTCGAGTGGCCCTGCAGGGGCGTATCGAGACCCACCGGCGTCAGCGGGGCGGCCTGCAGACCCCCCCTCCGGTGCCGGCAGGCGCGGCCGCGCCGCCCTAGAGGGCGTTGACGGGGACGCCGCCCGTCGCGGGACGGGACGGGTCGCGCAGGGGGTCGACGGTGCCGCGGGCGCGGTCGATGGCGAGGCTGGCGAAGGCGAGCAGGATGCCCGCGACGGTGAGGACGACGCCGACCCAGATCGGCGACACGTAGCCGAGGCCGGCGGCGATCGTCACGCCGCCCAGCGCCGCGCCGACGGAGTTGCCGATGTTCAGGGCGGAGTGGTTCAGCGCCGCGGCGATCGTCTGGCTGTCGCGGGCGACGTCCATCAGCCGGGTCTGGATCGCGGGCGACGCGCCGGCCGAGCATCCGGCCGCGAGGAACGCGAACACGAGGAGGCCGACGATCGAGGTCGCCGTCAGTGCCAGTCCGGTCAGCGAGACGAGCACTCCGCAGAACAGCACGATGAGGGCGAGCCGCACGTTCTTGTCCGCCGCCCAGCCGCCGACGAGGTTGCCGACCGTCATCCCGAGGCCCACGACGACGAGGATCCACGGCACCGCGCCCAGCGGAACGCCGGTCACCTCCGTCGACAGCGGGGTGATGTAGCTGTACATCGCGAAGAGGCCGCCGAAGCCGATCGCGCCGATCGCGAGGGTCATCCACACCTGCAGCCGGCCGAAGGCCTTCAGCTCGTTGCGCATGGTCGCCGCCGGGTTCCCCTGCTGGAGCGGAACGAGCAGCCACACCGCGACGACGGTGGCCGCGAAGATCGCGGCGACGACGAGGTAGGCGCTGCGCCAGCCCGCGTTCTGCCCCACCCAGGTGATGGCCGGCACTCCCACGACGTTCGCGATGGTGAGCCCGGAGAGCACGAAGGCGACGCCCTTGCCGCGCTTGCCCGGCCCCATCAGATCGGCGGCGACGAGCGACGCGATGCCGAAGTAGGCGCCGTGCGGCAGGGCCGCCACGAAGCGCGCCGCGAGCACGAGCGGGAAGGTCGGCAGCAGGGCCGAGGCGACGGTGCCGATCGTGAACGCCGCGAGCAGGATCAGCAGCAGGCGCTTGCGCGGCCAGCGCGCCGCCGCCGCGGCGATGGTCGGGGCGCCGACGACGACACCGAGCGCGTACGCCGAGATGAGCAGCCCGGCCTGCGAGTTGGCCTGCTCGGAGCTGACCGCGTAGACGTCCGGGAGCAGGTCCGCGGCGAGCTGGGGCAGCAGCCCCATCGCGACGAACTCGGTCGAGCCGATGCCGAAGCCTCCCATCGCGAGGGCGAGCAGGGCGAGGCGGGTCCGGGCCGGGGAGAGGGTCACCGGACCACGATAGCGAGGAATAGAGGCGGCTCGAAACGATTCGACTCGGAGAGCGCTCCCGCGGGGCTCACTCCTCCAGCGCGCGACCCAGACGCTCGATCTTGGCGTCGATCTCGCCCGAGTAGCCGGGCCGGATGTCGGCCTTCAGCACCAGCGAGACCCGCGAGCCGTAGGCGCCGACCGCCTCGGTGGCGCGCTTGATCACGTCGAAGACCTCGTCCCACTCGCCCTCGATCTCGGTGAACATCGAGGTCGTGCGGTTCGGCAGGCCGGAGTCGCGGACGATGCGGACGGCGGCGGCGACGGCGTCATGGACGGAGGCGTCGGGGCCCTCACCACCGGACGGAGCGACGGAGAATGCGACGAGCACGAGGGACCTCCCAGCGGGTCCGACCACCGGGCCCGCCGACCAGCCTAGGCGCGGGCGAGGCCGGCGGCAGGCGTGCGGCTGCCCGTGCGCCACAGCTCGCGGAGCACCCAGCCGAGCAGCACGAGCAGCAGGACGTTGCGCACCGTGAGCGCCAGCACCATCCCCGCATTGGAGTAGAGCAGGAAGAGGTAGAGGTAGGGGTAGACGATCTGCGTGAAGACGGCGATCGCCAGCGTCAGCTTGGCCGGCGTCGCGAAGTCGCGACCGGCGACGACGAGCCCGACGATCACCGGCGGCGCGAGCCAGACGATGTACTGCGGCGAGAGCACCTTGTTGATGTCGATCAGCACCAGCACGAGTCCGAGGCTCAGCAGCGGCAGCAGCCGCACCGGGGACGCCTTGGCCCGCAGCGCCCGGAGGCCGAGCAGCACGGTGCCGACGACGGCGAGCGCGAGCGCCGGATTCATCAGCTCCGCGGCGACGTCGGTGAACGGGCCGTGCATCTCGAAGGTGTTGATGTCGGCCGCGTACCAGACGTAGCTGCCGGCCCAGCCGCCGATCGAGAGCCACATCCAGATCGTGCTGACGGGCGCCTCGATCTGCAGGCCGCGGGTGGTCTGGTCGGTGACGAAGCTGAAGACGTACTCGCCGCCGCCGAGCGCGTACACGCCGGCGATGATCGCGACCGAGAGACCGGCGCCGACGGCCACCAGCCGCGGGCGACCGCGCAGCACCAGGACGGCGGCGCCCAGCAGGGCCGCGGGCCAGACCTTGATCCAGGTCGCGACGGTGAGCGCGAGCGCGGCGATCACCGGGCGGCTCGAGGCCCAGAGCAGCCCGGCGATGGCGAGCGGAACGGTGAACGCGTCGATCCGGCCGACGGCGATCGGACCGAGGAGCACCAGGAAGAGCAGCCACCAGCGCGCCGCGGCGAGCCGGGCCGGGATCCCCCGGTGCAGGAGCAGCGCGAAGGCTGCAGCGTCGACCGCGATCACACCGGCGAGCCAGGTCAGGTCGTAGCCCGCCTCGCCGAAGAGCCAGGCGGCGCTGATCGGCACGAGGGCGAGGATCGGATAGACCCAGCCCGTGTCGAAGCCGACGAGCCCGCCGCCCTCGACGGCGGTCCGCATCCAGCCCTTGTAGACGATGCTGACGTCGCCCATCGGCAGACCCGGGGCGAACAGGGCGAGCAGGGAGAGCAGCACGTGCACGAGGGCGAAGCCGCCCCAGAGCACGGCGGCGGAGTCGCGGTTCTCGCGCAGCCAGGCGATCGGGCGCGAGGAGGCCCGGGGGGCGGCGGTCTCGGAGGCGGCGGGGGTCGGCACCGCGTCAGTGTAGAGGGCCTCTCGATCGCGCCCCTGAACGCCCCCGGGCGGCATCAGTAGCCGGTGAAGGCGTCGGTGCGGACCTTCTTCGCACCGGCCGAGCGCAGGGCGCCGCGGACGGAATCCACGAACGCGGGCGAGCCGGAGACGAAGCCGACGCGACGCGGCGCGTCCGGGACGGCGTCGGCGAGGCGCTCGGCGGTGATCCGGCCGGCCACGTAGGTCCAGCCCTCGGGCAGCCGGGTCGGCGCCTCGGGCGAGACCAGCACGACGCGGGCTCCGGAGGCGCGCAGCAGCTCGCGGTAGGCCACGTCCTCGAGCCGCGGCGCCGCGTAGACGACGACGACGTCCCGCTGCGGTCCGGCGGCGATCGCCGTCAGCTGGCTCGCGAACGGCGTGATGCCGATCCCGCCCGCGACCAGGAGCAGCGGCGTCGCCGGATCGGCCGGCAGCACGAAGTCGCCGCCGACGCTGGTCGCGCGGACGACCGCGCCGGGCTCGAGCCCGGCGAGCGCGCGCTTGAAGCTGCTCGCCTTCTCGGGCAGCCGCATGGCCACGGCGATCTCGCCGTCGGCGGGCGCGGAGGCGATCGAGAAGGTGCGCCGACTCCCCCGGCCGTCGGAGCGGTGCGGCACGTCGAGCTCGAGCCACTGGCCGGCCTCGAAGCGCACCGGGGTCCGCGGGGCGAAGCGGTACTCCGTGATGCCCGGCGCGATGACGCTCGAGGAACGCAGCTCGAGCGAGAGCCGGCGGCGCTGGCCGAAGAAGAACGCGATCGCATTGCCGGCGACCAGGCCGAGCTCGGGACTCGCGTGCAGCGGGCCGAGCGAGAACGGGACCGTCGTGAGCAGGGCCGCGACGACCGCGACGATCAGCTGCTGCGAGCGGCGCGGCGCGAGGGTGAGCGGCTCGGTCAGCATGAAGGCGCCGGCGAAGACGAACGGGTACGCGGTGAGGACGAGCGACAGCGCGGCGGCCGGCTCCTGGCCGTTCATGACCGAGTTCAGCACGGAGACCGCGCCGGCGACCGCGATGAAGACGACGACGATCGCCCAGCGGCGCACCCGCGCGACGACGACGAGCGCCCCCAGCAGCACCCAGGGCCAGAGCGCGCCGGTGGGCAGGGCCCAGGCCGCGGCGGTCAGCGAGCCGGCGAACGGGGTGTCCTGCAGCAGGCCCTGCGCGATGCCGACGATGAGGACGGCGACGGCGGCCGGGTTGAAGAGGTGGCGCCCGCGCCAGACCAGCAGGTACTTGGAGGCGGCGGCGATCACGCCGATCAGCGCGACGACGAGCAGCGCGCGCGGCTCCGCGGTCGGGAAGAGCAGGAACGCGATCAGCAGACCGGTGACCAGCGAGGACTCGAGATGCGCGGGCGAGCGGACCAGGCGCGCGATCAGCCAGGTCGCCCCCGTGGTCGAGGCGATCGCCACGACGGCCGTCGCCGCGATCTCGATCGGGGTGAAGAAGATCAGCCCGGCGGCGGAGTAGCCGAGCGCGACGACGAGGAGCGCGGCGAGCGTCAGCCAGACCAGCCGGTACATGGTGATGCGACCGAGGGCGCGATCGAGGGTGCCGATCATCAGAAGACCTCTCCGGGGAAGCGGGGCGAGTAATGGAGCCGGCCGGTGCTGAGCACACGGACGAACTCGAAGTCGAAGCGCTCGGCGAGCACCTCGGGCGGGCAGACGAAGAGCGCGGTCGCGAGTCCGTCGGCGACGAGGGTGCTGTCGGCGACGACCCAGGTGGCGACGACCGTGTCGACCGGACGCCCGGTCCGGCCGTCGAGGACGTGGTGCAGTCCGTCGCCCCAGACCCGGCGGTTGCCGGCCGAGGCGCACAGCGCGCGCTCGCCCGGCTCGGCGACGCCGATCGCGCGGCTCGCGTCGAAGGGGTGCTCGAGCGCGACGCGGTAGGCGCCGGCACCGCGGGCCCGCAGGTCTCCGCTCGCATCCACGACAGCGCGCTCGACGCCTGCGCTCGCGAGCTCGTCGAGGACGAGGTCGACCAGCTGCCCCTTGCCGGCAGCGCCGACGTCGAGGACGACCCCTGCCACGGTGCGGAGCGTCGCTCCCCCGCCGCCGCGGGCCTCGGCCCAGGACGGTGCGGGCGCCACTGGGCCGCGCGGCACCAGGGAGTAGGCCGGGTCGTAGCCGAGCTGCTCCAGCGCGTCGCCGACGAACGGCGTGACGCCGCCCCCGGTCAGCGCGAAGAGCGCGTCGTAGAGGGCGAACAGCTCGACCGACTCCTCCGGGAAGACGTGCTCGCCGGGGGTGCCGCGCAACCGGGACGCGGCGGAGTCGCCGCGGAACCGCGACCATGTGCGGTCGTACGCCTCGATGCGGGCCGCGACGCGCTCGCGCACGGCCGCGTCGAGCGGTGCGTCCGTGTCGATCTGCCAGGTGGTGCCGATCGCGTCGAAGGTCCAGGCGCTCTCGAGGACGCGCCGCGCGGCGGTCGGCACAGTGCCGGGGGCCGCCGCCTCAGGGTGCGTCGAGTCAGGCCGCGGCATCGGCCTTGATCGTCTCGACGGCGTCGTTGAAGCCGCCGGAGGTGAGCGAGGAGCCGGAGACCTTGGTCACGTCGAGCTCGTCGAGGCTCTTGCCGACGACCTCGCCCGAGATCCCGCTGGCGAAGCGGCTCTGGTACTCCTGGCCGGTGGGGTTCTCGGACTCGGGGGTCACGGTGACGGCGGTGACGACGCCCGACTCGAGGGTCAGCTCGACGCCGACGGACTCGTTGCCGCCGGGCGAGGTGTAGGAGCCGTCGGCCTCGTAGGTGCCGTCGGCGTAGGCGCCGGTCGCGGCGGCCCCGGTCGACTCGGAGGCGGCGGCGCTCGAGGTCGCGGCGGGCGCGCTGGTCGCGGCGGCGCTCGATCCGGCGTCCTCGGTCCCGGCGGTGGCGGTGCTCGAGCAGGCGGCGAGGGCGGCGAGGGTGCCGGCTCCGGCGAGGAGGGTGAGGGCGTAGCGGACGGGAGTCGTGGTCTTCGCGGTCATGTCTGTTCTCCTGTGTGGGGGGCGGACGCGGCTGTCGCCACCGACGCTAGGGCCGGGAGCTATGGGGTTCCGATGAGGCGACTGTGCGGCTCCGATGCCCGGATCGCGGGGAGGACGCCTCTCCTGGGACAACGGCGCGGAGGCGCGATCGGTTCAGTGCGGCAGGCGGGTCAGGTCGAAGGCGGGTCAGTTCAGCAGTCGCGCGACGACGCCCGGCAGCTGCTCGGCGATGTCGAGGGCCGCGATCGGCCCGCCTCCGGAGGCCGCGGCGCCCGCCTGCGCGTGCAGGACGGCGGCAGCGGCGGCGACCGCCGCGAGGTCCTCGTCCTCCAGCGTCGCTCCCCGGGTCTCGGCGTCCGCGGCCCGGCCGGCCAGCAGCGCGCCGAGGACTCCCCCGAGCACGTCTCCGCTGCCCGCCGTCGCGAGCCAGGGCGTCGAGCCGCTGACCTCGTGGGCGACGCTCCCGGAGACCACGTGGGTCGTGCTGCCCTTGAGCAGCACGCAGACCCCGAAGCGCTCGGCCGCGCGCCGCGTCCAGCCACTCGCGTCGGCCGCGATCGCGGCCGCATCGACGTCGACTCCGGCGCGGGAGAGCAGGCCGGCGAGCTCGCGGTAGTGCGGAGTCACGACGACCGGCCCGCGGGCCTCGTCGATCAGATCGAGCGCGCCCGCGTCGAGCACGACGGGCACTCCCGAGTGCAGCTGCTCGAGCAGGGCGTCCCGCTCGTCCTCCGAGCGGTCGTCCGCGCTCGTGCCGGAGCCGAGGAGCCAGGCCTGGACCCGCCCCGCCGAGGTGACGACCTCCGGCCGTCGCGCGAGCACGAGCGCGGAGGGCCGCTCCGGCCCGACGTAGCGCACCATGCCGAGCCCGGTGCGCACCGCCGCCTCGACGCCGAGCACCGCCGCCCCCGGGTAGCGCTCGGATCCTGTCGCGATCCCGAGCACCCCGCGGCTGTACTTGTCGTCGTCGCCGCGCGGCACCCGCACGGCCAGCGCCGCCTCCGCGAGTCCGAACTCCCTCTGCCCATCCGTCATCCGGCCAGCCTAGATCGCACCCCCGACAGCACTCTGCCGCTCTGACCCCGCCACCTCTGCTGATCGAGCAGCCCTCGCAGAGGGCGTATCGAGATCCGCCCCCAGCCGAACGTCGGCAGCCCTGCGCCTGATGACGGCGGGTCTCGATACGCCCTGCGGGCTACTCGACCAGCATGTGGGCCCCTGCATCCGCTGCATCCGCTGCATCCGCTGCATCCGCTGCATCCGCTGCATCCGCTGCATCCGCTGCATCCGCTGCATGGTGATCGAGTAGCCCCTGCAGAGGGCGTATCGAGATCCACCACCGTCAGCACCCGAGTCTGCAGACCCGCCCAGCTGGAGACCGTGGGTCTCGATACGCCCCTGCGGAACTACTCGACCAGCATGAAGGGCCGCCGCTGCTGGCCCCGCAGCCGGCGAAGCTGCCGCCGTGAAGCCCAGTCGGCGAAGCCGCTGCCCCCCTCAGTCGGCGAAGCCGCTGCCCACCTCAGTCGGCGAAGCCGCTGCCCCCCTCAGTCGGCGAAGCCGCTGCCCCTCCGCAGCCGGCGAAGCCGCTGCCCCCCCCTCGTCAGAAGTGGAGGCGCGGGCCGGGGAGGTGGTGATCGCAAGGCGGAGGAGGGAGCGATACCGGCGGTATCGCGACCGACGACAACGCCGCGAGCGCCGCCTCCCCGGCCCGCGCCTCAGCGGCGGGTGGCGTCGTCGACTTCGCCGACGAGCTCCTCGATGATGTCCTCGAGGAAGAGGACGCCGGTCGCCCGGCCCTGCTCGTCGAAGGCGCGGGCCAGGTGGGCGCCGGTGCGGCGCATGATCGCGAGGGCGTCCTCGAGGTCGGTCGCCTCGAAGATCGAGGCGAGCTGGCGGATGCGCTTCGCCGGGATCGGCAGGCGGAACTTCGGCCCCTCGGTGTCGCCGTCGAGGTCGAGCACGTCCTTGAGGTGGATGTACCCCTCGGGCTGCCCGTCCTCGCCGAGCACGACGTAGCGCGAGAAGCCGTGCTTGGCGACGGCCCGCTCGACGTCGGCGGGCGACGCCCCGGCGGGGAGGCTGACGATGCCGTCGAGCGGCAGCGCCACGTCGTGCACCTTCTTCTCGGTGAACTCGAACGCGGCGAGGAGGGTGCCGTTGCTGCGCAGCGTGCCCTCGCGGGTCGACTGGTCGACGATCGTCTGCACCTCCTCGAGTGTGAAGGTGCTGTTCGCCTCGTCCTTCGGCTCGACCCGGAAGAGCCGGAGCACCGCGTTCGAGATCGCGTTGAGCGCGACGATGATCGGGCTGATGACGCGCGCGATCGCCACGAGCGGCGGCGCGAGCAGCAGGACGGCGCGGTCGGGCATCGAGAACGAGATGTTCTTCGGCACCATCTCGCCCAGCACGACGTGCAGGAACGACACGATCACCAGCGTGATCACGAACGCGACCGTGCCGGAGAACTCGTCCGGGATGCCGACCGCGTGCAGCGGCACCTCGAGCAGGTGGTGGATCGCCGGCTCGCTGACGTTGAGGATCAGCAGCGAGCAGACGGTGATGCCCAGCTGGGTCGTCGCCAGCATCAGCGTGGCGTGCTCCATCGCGGCGAGCGCGGTGATCGCACTGCGGCGACCGCCCTCGGCGAGGGGCTCGATCTGGGAGCGGCGCGCGGAGATCACCGCGAACTCCGCTCCGACGAAGAAGGCGTTCGCGGCGAGCAGCACCACGAGCCAGGCGATGCCTGCCCAGTCACTCATGGTCGGCCTCCTGGCGTCCTCGGTGCGGCCGGCCGACGTCGGCGAGCGGATCGGGGATGCCCTCGCCCGCCGCGTCGGGGTCGGGGGTGAAGCGGAGCCGGTCGATGCGGCGGCCGTCGAGCCGCTCGACGCGCAGCGAGCCGCCCTCGACGGGCACCTCGTCGCCGACGGCGGGCAGTCGGCCGAGCTCGCTCATCACGAAGCCGGCGACCGTCTCGTAGGGCCCCTCCTCGGGGATGACGACGCCGGCGCGATCGCGGACCTCGTCGGGGCGGAGCATGCCCGGGAAGGTGGTGGATCCGGGCAGCTTGACGACGTCCGGGCGGGAGCGGTCGTGCTCGTCCGCAACCTCGCCGACGAGCTCCTCGACGAGGTCCTCGAGCGTCGCGACACCCGCGGTGCCGCCGTACTCGTCGACCACGACGGCGAGCTGGAAGCCGCGGCCGCGCAGCTCGGTGAGCAGCACGTCGAGCTTCATCGTCTCGGGCACCCGGAGCGGCTCCGAGCGCAGCGCGGTGACGGGCACCTCGGAGCGCTTGCCGCGCGGCACGGCGACCGCCTGCTTGACGTGCACGACGCCGACGATGTCGTCGATGTCGTCGTCCGTGATCGGGAAGCGCGAGAGCCCCGTGGTCCGGGCGAGATCGAGGACGTCCTGCGCCGTGCTGGAGCGCTCGAGCGTGGAGAGCCGCAGCCGCGGCGTCATCACGTCGCCCGCGGAGAGGGCGGAGAAGCGCAGGGTGCGCCCGAGCAGGTCGGCCGTGTCCTCCTCGAGCAGCCCGGCACTCGCGGAGTGGCGGACGAGGCTCGAGAGCTCCTCGGCGCTGCGGGCGCCCGAGAGCTCCTCCTTCGGCTCGATACCGGCCAGGCGGAGCAGCGCGTTGGCGCTGCCGTTGAGCAGCGCGACGGCCGGGCGGAAGACGGTGGTGAACGCGGTCTGGATCGGCACGACCAGCTTCGCCGTCGCGCGCGGCAGCGCCAGAGCGAAGTTCTTCGGCACCAGCTCGCCGAGGATCATCGACAGCAGCGTCGCGATGACGATCGCGAGCACCGTCATGATCGGCGTCAGCACCTCGTCCGGGATCCCGAGTCCGCCGAACGGGACCCGCAGCAGCGACGAGAGCGCCGGCTCCATCGTGTAGCCGGTGAGCAGCGTCGTCAGCGTGATGCCGAGCTGCGCGCTGGAGAGGTGCGTCGAGGTGACGCGGAGCGCGGCGATCGTCATGCCGAGGCGGGTCTCGCCGCGGTCGCGTCGGGCCTCGAGATCGGCGCGGTCGAGGTTGACCAGGGCGAACTCGCTGGCGACGAACACGCCGGTGCCGAGCGTCAGCAGCAGGCCGACGCCGAGCAGGAGCCACTCAGTGCCCACGGAGACCACCCCCGCTCACCGGAAGCAGGAGCGGGAGCATCGAGGAGTGCCGAACGAGCCGGTGCGAGGGCGGATGCGCAGAAGGGGGGTCGTCCATTGTGGCGTCGAGTCTACCGGCAGCCGGGCTCCGGCAGAACTGCTCTCAGAGCCACTTCTTGCGCTTGAACACGGCGTAGAGGACGAAGCCGAAGACCAGCATCAGCCCGATCGCCCACGGATAGCCGAGCCGCCAGTGCAGCTCCGGCATGTCGTCGAAGTTCATGCCGTAGATCCCGGCCACGAGCGTCGGCGCGAAGAGGATCGCGGCCCAGGAGGAGATCTTGCGGACCACGTCGTTCTGGGCCAGCCCGGTCTCGGTCTGCCGGCGCGAGACCAGGGTCGAGTGCACCGTGAGCGCCTTGTCGAGGATCGCCCGCAGCGCGTCGACCGCCTCCGTCACCCGGATGGTGTGGTCGAGCACATCGCGGAGCGAGCGGTGCAGCTCGACGTGGTCGACCGTGGCGTCGGCGCCCGGTGCCGCGTCCGGCGCCTCGGCGAGCTCGTGCAGCAGCGCCGTCAGCGGCTGGACCGAGCGCTGGAAGTGGATGACCTCGCGGGAGAGCCGGTAGATGCGCTCCGAGAGGCCGTCGTCGGAGTCGTCGCCGAAGAGCTGGTCCTCGATCTCGTCGACGTCGCCCTGCACGCCGTGCACGACGGGCGCGTACTCGTCGACGACCTGGTCGAGGATCGCGTAGAGCACCGCCTCCGGCCCGCGGGCGAGCAGCCGAGGGTCCTCCTCCAGTCGCTTGCGCACCGCCGCCAGGTCCGGCGAATCGGCGTGCCGGATGGTGACCACGAAGTCCGGCCCGACGAACACGTGCAGCTCGCCGAAGACGACCGTCTCGGCCGAGTCCACGTAGCGTGCGGGCCGCAGCACCACGAAGAGCCCGTCGTCGTAGCGCTCGAGCTTGGCCCGCTGGTGCCCGCTCAGCGCGTCCTCGACGGCGAGCGGGTGCAGGCCGAACTCCTGGGCGACCGCCTCGACCTCCTCGCGGCTCGGGCGGTAGAGCCCGATCCACGCCATGCCGTGCTCGTCGCGCATCAGCTCGAAGGTGTCCTCGAGCGAGTCCGGGTTGCGGATGCGGTGGCCGCCGACGTACACGGCGTTGTCGACGATCGTCATGGGCTCGGTTCTAGCACGCCCGCTCCGGTCACCGGCTGACGGTCACCAGCTGACCGGCAGCGCCTTGCCCTCCTCGTAGCCCGCCGCCGACTGCAGGCCGACCAGCGCGCGCTCGTGGAACTCGGCGACGCTGCGGGCCCCCGCGTAGGTGAAGGAGGAGCGCACACCCGAGGTGATCATGTCGAGCAGGTCCTCGAGCGAGGGGCGCAGCGGGTCGAGGTAGATCTTCGACGACGAGATGCCCTCGGCGAAGAGCCGCTTGCGGGCGAGCTCGTAGGCGTCGAGGCGGTCGAAGCGCTCCTGCACCGCCTTGGCCGAGGCCATCCCCCAGCTCTCCTTGTAGACCCGGCCGGACGCGTCGCTGCGCAGCTCCCCCGGCGCCTCGATGGTGCCGGCGAACCAGGAGCCGATCATCACGGAGGCGGCACCGGCCGCGAGCGCGAGCGCCACGTCGCGCGGGTAGCGCACGCCGCCGTCGGCCCAGACGTGCGCGCCGAGCTCGCGGGCCCGCTCCGCCGTCTCGAGCACCGCCGAGAACTGGGGGCGCCCGACCGCGGTCATCATCCGGGTGGTGCACATCGCGCCGGGGCCGACGCCGACCTTGAGGATGTCCGCGCCCGCGTCGACGAGGTCGTGCACCGCGTCGGCCGTGACGATGTTGCCCGCGGCGATCGGCACGCCGAGCTTCAGCGCGGAGACGGTCCGCAGCGCCCGGAGCATCCCCTCCTGGTGGCCGTGCGCCGTGTCGAGCACGAGCACGTCGACGCCGGCGGCGACGAGGGCGCGCGCCTTGCCCGCGACGTCGCCGTTGATGCCGACCGCCGCGGCGACCCGGAGGCGGCCGTCCGCGTCCAGGGCGGGATCGTAGATGGTGGAGCGCAGCGCGCCGGTGCGGGACAGCGTGCCGACCAGCGCGCCGTGGTGCAGCACCGGGGCGAAGTCGAGGTCGGCCTCGACCATCAGGTCGAACGCCGCGCGCGCGGAGGGCACGTCGTCGGCGTCGATCGAGGCGGACGCGCCGTGCACGAGGTCCCCCAGCGTGGCGTCCTCCAGAGCCGCGGCGAGCCGCGAGGCCGGCACGCAGCCGAGGATCTTACCGTCCTCCTCCTGCACCACGAAGCCGTGGCCCGCGACGGCGGGCAGGATCGCGAGCGCCTCCTCCACCGTCGTCGACGGCGAGGCGGTGAGCGCACCGGAGAAGGCGACCGGCTGGTCCTTCACCCAGCGGATCGCCGCGTCGAGCTGCTGCAGCGGCATGTCCTGCGGGAGCACGCCGAGGCCGCCGCGCCGGGCGAGGGTCGCCGCGAGCCGGGGCCCCGTGACCGAGTTCATGTTCGAGGAGACGATCGGGATGCTGGCTCCGGTGCCGTCACCGGGGGCGAGCGACACGTCGAGCCGACTGGTCACGGAGGACCGGCCGGGTACGAGGAAGACGTCCGAGTAGGTGAGGTCGCCGGAGGGGGTTCCACCGTAGAAGCGCATGGAGACGACGCTACTCCGGCCCGGCTGGGGACGTTCGCCGGAGGATCCGGGCTAGGCTTGACGACCGGGACGGGACCGGGCGACGACGCCCAGATGCGTGTCGGATGCGACGGTGCCGTCCGGATGATCGAGAACGAATCAACGGAGAGAGTGGGCGATCGGCTGTGTCGAGCCAGTTGACCGGAGCGGGAACAGATCAGGGCTCGGAGGACTTCGGAGCCAACGAGTGGCTGGTGGAGGAGCTGTACGAGCAGTACAGCGCCGACAGGGCCTCGGTGGACGAGTCCTGGTGGCCGATCCTCGAGCGCTACGGCAAGCAGCTCGGCGGTGCCGCGCCCGCCGCCGCCGCGGAGACCCCCGCTGCCGCAGCCCCCGCCGCCCCCGCGAAGGAGTCCGTCGCCGAGCGCGTCTCGACCAGTGCCGGCGGTGCGGTGAGCCACCCCGCCACGTCGGCGACCTCCACGTCGAAGACGACCTCCAAGCAGCCGAAGCCGCAGCCCATCCCGGCCGACGCGCCCGTCGGCACGCCGGCCGAGGACGTCGCCGCCGTCGAGGAGGACGTCGTCTCGCCCCTGCGCGGCATGGCGAAGAGCCTCGCCACGAACATGGACGCGAGCCTGTCGATCCCGACGGCCACGAGCGTGCGCACCATCCCGGCGAAGCTGATGATCGACAACCGCATCGTCATCAACAACCACCTGCGCCGCACGCGCGGCGGCAAGGTCTCCTTCACCCACCTGATCGGCTGGGCGCTGATCCGCGCGCTCAAGGACTTCCCGAGCCAGAACGTCTACTACGACGAGCCGGGCGGCAAGCCCTCGGTCGTCGCCCCGGCGCACGTCAACCTCGGCATCGCGATCGACATGCCCAAGCCCGACGGCACCCGCGCCCTGCTCGTCCCGAGCATCAAGCGCGCCGACACGCTGAGCTTCACCGCCTACCTCGCCGCCTACGAGGACCTCGTCAAGCGCGCCCGCGGCAACAAGCTCGCGGCCGGCGACTTCGCCGGGACGACCCTCTCGCTGACCAACCCCGGCGGCATCGGCACCGTGCACTCCGTGCCGCGCCTGATGAAGGGCCAGGGCTGCATCATCGGCGCCGGCGCCCTCGAGTACCCGGCGGAGTTCCAGGGCTCGTCGGAGAAGACCCTCGTCGAGCTCGGCATCGGCAAGACCATCACGCTGACGTCCACCTATGACCACCGCGTCATCCAGGGCGCCGGCTCGGGCGAGTTCCTCAAGATCGTGCACGAGCTGCTGCTCGGCAAGCGCGGCTTCTACGAGGACATCTTCTCCGCGCTGCGCATCCCCTACGACCCGATCCACTGGTCGACCGACATCGCCGTCGACCTCGCCGAGCGCGTCTCCAAGACCTCGCGCGTGCAGGAGCTGATCAACTCCTTCCGCGTCCGCGGCCACCTGATGGCCGACGTCGACCCGCTGGAGTACGTCCAGCGCTCGCACCCCGACCTCGCCATCGAGAGCCACGGCCTCACCTTCTGGGACCTCGACCGCGAGTTCGTCACCGACGGCTTCGGCGGCTCCCGCCAGCTCAAGCTGCGCGACATCCTCGGCATCCTGCGCGACTCCTACTGCCGCACCGTCGGAGTCGAGTACATGCACATCCAGGACCCGGAGCAGCGCGCCTGGATGCAGCAGAAGCTCGAGCGCGGCTACGAGAAGCCGGGCCACGACGAGCAGCTGCGCATCCTCGGCCGCCTCAACGAGGCCGAGGCCTTCGAGACCTTCCTGCAGACCAAGTACGTCGGCCAGAAGCGCTTCTCGCTCGAGGGCGGCGAGTCGCTGATCGCGCTGCTGGACGCCGTCCTGCAGGGCGCGGCGGACGCGGACCTCGACGAGGTCGCCATCGGCATGGCCCACCGCGGCCGCCTCAACGTGCTGACCAACATCGCCGGCAAGACCTACGGCCAGATCTTCCGCGAGTTCGAGGGCACCCAGGACCCGAAGACGGTCCAGGGCTCCGGCGACGTGAAGTACCACCTCGGCACCGAGGGCACCTTCCGCGGCGCGGGCGGCGAGGAGATCCCCGTCTACCTCGCGGCGAACCCCTCGCACCTCGAGGCCGTCAACGGCGTGCTCGAGGGCATCGTCCGCGCCAAGCAGGACCGCAAGCCGATCGGCACCTTCACCACCCTGCCGATCCTCGTCCACGGCGACGCCGCGATGGCGGGTCAGGGCGTGGTCGTCGAGGGGCTGCAGATGTCGCAGCTGCGGGCGTACCGCACCGGCGGCACGATCCACATCAACATCAACAACCAGGTCGGCTTCACCACCCCGCCGCACGAGGCCCGCACCTCGATCTACTCGACCGACATGGCGAAGACGATCCAGGCGCCGATCTTCCACGTGAACGGCGACGACCCCGAGGCCGTCGTGCACGTCGGCCAGCTCGCGTTCGAGTACCGCCAGCGCTTCAACCGCGACGTGGTCATCGACCTGATCTGCTACCGCCGCCGCGGGCACAACGAGGGCGACGACCCCTCGATGACCCAGCCGCTGATGTACAGCCTGATCGAGGCCAAGCGCTCAGTGCGCAAGCTCTACACCGAGGCGCTCGTCGGCCGCGGCGACATCACCGAGGAGGAGTACGACCGGGCGCACCAGGACTTCCAGGACCGCCTCGAGCGCGCCTTCGCCGAGACGCACGCCGCGCAGACCGGCGCGATCCCGGTGATCAGCGCCGACGGCGACTCCGTGGCCGATCTCGAGCTGCCCGACGCGCAGCAGGGCGAGGACTACCCCGGCGAGCCCGAGGTGACCGGGGTCAAGGTCGAGGTCGTCACCCGCATCGGCGACGCGTTCAACTCGCCGCCCGAGGGCTTCACCGTGCACCCGAAGCTGCAGCAGCTCCTCACCAAGCGCCAGGAGATGAGCCGCACCGGCTCGATCGACTGGGCGTTCGGCGAGCTGCTCGCACTGGGCTCGCTGCTGCTCGAGGACACCCCGGTGCGCCTCGTCGGCCAGGACACCCGCCGCGGCACGTTCGTGCAGCGCCACGCGGTGCTGCACGACCGCGACAACGGCCAGGAGTGGCTGCCGCTGATGAACCTGTCGGACTCGCAGGCCCGCCTGTGGATCTACGACTCGCTGCTCTCGGAGTACGCCGCGATGGCGTTCGAGTACGGCTACTCGGTCGAGCGGCCCGACTCGCTCGTGCTCTGGGAGGCGCAGTTCGGCGACTTCGCGAACGGTGCCCAGATCGTCATCGACGAGTTCATCTCCTCCGCCGAGCAGAAGTGGGGCCAGCGCTCGTCGCTCGTGCTCCTGCTCCCGCACGGCTACGAGGGCCAGGGCCCGGACCACTCCTCCGCTCGCATCGAGCGCTACCTGCAGATGTGCGCCGAGCGGAACATGACCGTCGCGCGCCCGTCGACCCCGGCGTCGTACTTCCACCTGCTGCGCCGCCAGGCGTACTCGCGGCCCCGCCGCCCGCTGGTGGTCTTCACGCCGAAGGCGATGCTGCGCCTGCGCGGGGCCTCGAGCCCGGTCGAGGACTTCACCTCGGGCCGCTTCGAGCCGGTGATCGACGACGCGCGGATCCAGGACGCGGCAGCCGTGACCCGCGTGCTGCTGCACGCCGGCAAGGTGCACTACGACCTCCGGTCCGAGCTGGAGAAGAAGCCGGACGACGGTGTCGCGCTGGTGCGCGTCGAGCAGTACTACCCGGCCCCGATCGAGGAGCTGCGCGCGATCGCCGCGCGCTACCCGGACGCGGAGTTCGTCTGGGTGCAGGACGAGCCCGAGAACCAGGGCGCCTGGCCGTTCATCGCGCTGAACGTCGCTCCGCAGCTCGACCGCCCCGTGCGCGTCGTCTCGCGGCCGGCCGCCGCCTCCCCCGCCGCCGGCTCGGCCAAGCGCCACGCCGCCGAGCAGGCCGACCTGCTGAGCAGGGCGCTGCAGCGCTGACGACGCCCGGAGCCGCCCCTCACCGGGCGGCTCCGGCGCGCGGAAAGACCTCCGGCTCGCCGGAACGGGCGGCTCCTGAGAGCCGAGCGCGTTCGGGCGAGCCGGAGGTCGTCGACCGGGTGGGACGGAGCGCTAGACGCGCGCCGGAGCCGCCGTGTGGCTCGCCTGCGCGTCGCGCAGCATGCCGAGCACCTGCGCGCGGAGGTCCTCCGGCGCCGTCTCCTTGCAGGCGCGCTGGACCGCGACGGTCAGCACGACGCCGACCTTCGCCTCACCGGAGCAGTCGGGGCAGTTCGCCATGTGCTCACGGATGTCGGCGGCGTCCTCCTTGCACAGCTCGTTGTGGAGGTACTCCTCGAGCTCGGCCTTCGCCTTCGTGCAGCCGCAGTCGGTCATTTCGTGCTCCCGGTGGTGAAAGCGGCGCGGATCCCGCGCTCGCGTGCGTAGTCGGTGAGTCGTTCGCGCAGCATGCGCCGGCCGCGGTGCAGCCGGCTCATCACGGTCCCGACGGGGGTCTTCATGATGTCGGCGATCTCCTGGTAGGAGAAGCCTTCGACGTCGGCGAAGTAGACGGCGAGCCGGAAGTCCTCCGGGATCGCCTGCAGGGCCTCCTTGACGGCGGTGTCGGGGAGGTGGTCGATGGCCTCGGCCTCGGCCGAGCGGCTCGAGGTCGCGGTGGTCGACTCGGCCCCGCCCAGCTGCCAGTCCTCGAGCTCGTCGATCGCGCTCTGGTAGGGCTCGCGCTGCTTCTTGCGGTACGAGTTGATGAACGTGTTCGTGAGGATGCGGTAGAGCCACGCCTTGAGGTTCGTGCCCTGCTCGAACTGCTTGAACGCGCCGAACGCCTTCGCGAACGTCTCCTGGACGAGGTCCTGGGCGTCGGAGGGGTTCTTGGTCATCCGCAGACCGGCGGCGTACAGCTGGTCGATGAAGGGCAGCGCCTGCTGCTCGAACAGCGCGCGGAGATCCACCGGGGCGTCGGGAGCGACGTCGTCGAGGGACTCCTCGACGGTCTCCTCGATCGTCTCGGCCTCCTCGGTCGCGGGCGCCTCGTCGGCGGTGCTGGGGCGTGTGCTGTCGTCGCGAGTCATCACACGCGATTCTAAGCCGCGCCGCCGCACAGCAGCCGGTCGCGCCAGCCGGGGTCGCGCGAGGTCGATCGTCGCTGCCGTCATGCCTCGCCTCCCGCCTGATCCTGCCGTCGGTCCGTTCGCCGACTACTCTGACAACCGATGGTCTTCTCGCGTTATTCCGCTCCCGAGTTCGATCCGTACGGCGACGCCCGCGCGCTCCCCGGCGAGGAGGACTGGTCGGCGCCTGCCGCCGCCGGCGCCCTCGACGCCGTCGTCGAGCTGCCCGGCTCCAAGTCGCTGACGAACCGCGAGCTCGTCCTCGCCGCGCTCGCCGACGCCCGGTCCGTGCTGCGCGCACCGCTGCACTCCCGCGACAGCGCGCTGATGATCGAGGGCCTGCGCGCCCTCGGCACGACGATCCGCGAGGAGGGCGCCACCGGCTCCTTCGGCGCCGATCTCGTCGTCGAGCCGGCGGAGGAGCTCTTCGGCTCCACGACGATCGACTGCGGTCTGGCCGGCACCGTGATGCGCTTCCTGCCGCCGCTCGCGGGGCTCGCGCTCGGGCCGACCACCTTCGACGGCGACGCCTACGCCTACAAGCGCCCGATGGGCGCCACCATCGCCTCCCTCCGCTCGCTCGGGGTCGACGTGGCCGATGACGGCCGCGGCTCGCTCCCCTTCACCGTGCACGGCTCCGGCTCGATCCGCGGCGGCGACGCCGTGGTCGACGCCACCCGCTCGAGCCAGTTCGTCTCGGCCCTGCTCCTCGCCGGCGCGCGCTTCGACGAGGGCCTGCGCCTGACGCACGAGGGCGGCGCGCTGCCGAGCCAGCCGCACATCGACATGACGATCGCGGCACTCGAGGCCCGCGGCGTGAGCGTGGACGCGTCGACCCCCGGCGCCTGGACGATCGCGCCGCAGACGATCGCCGGCGCCGACGTCCTGATCGAGCCGGACCTCTCCAACGCCGCGCCGTTCCTCGCCGCCGCGCTCGTCACCGGCGGCACCGTGCGGTTCCGGCACTGGCCGGCCGAGACCACCCAGGTCGGCGCGCACCTCGAGCGCATCCTGCCGATGTTCGGCGCGAGCGTCGAGCGCGACGGCGACGACCTCGTCGTCCGCGGCGGCGACGAGATCCTCGGCGTCGACCTCGACCTCTCGGAGGGCGGCGAGCTCGCCCCCGCCCTCGCGGCCCTCGCGGCCCTCGCGAGCGGTCCGAGCACCCTCACCGGCATCGGCCACATCCGCCACCACGAGACCGACCGCCTCGCCGCCCTCGCGGCCGAGATCAACGGCCTCGGCGGCGCCGTCACCGAGCTCGAGGACGGCCTGCGCATCGAGCCCGCCCCGCTGCACGGGGGCCGCTGGCGCACCTACTCCGACCACCGCATGGCGCACGCCGGCGCGCTGATCGGCCTCGTCGTGCCGGGCGTCGCGATCGAGGACATCGCGACGACCTCCAAGACCCTCCCGCAGTTCCCCGAGCTCTGGACCGCACTCGCGGGCGGGGTCTGACCCGTGTCGTGGTGGACGGACAGCGGCCTCGACGCCGACGGTGTGCTCGACGACTTCGACGGCTACGACGAGTCGGACGCGCGGGTGCGGCCGAACCCGAAGGGGACCAAGCCGCGCACGAAGAACAGGCCGGCCTACGAGGACGCCGAGATCGCGATGGTCCTCGGCGTCGACCGCGGCCGCTACACGGTGATGATCGGCGACGGCACGCCCGAGGAGCACGAGTTCACGGCGGCGCGCGCCCGGGAGCTGCGCAAGCAGGCGATCGTCCCCGGCGACCGCGTCGACGTGGTCGGCGACTCCAGCGGCGACGAGGGCACCCTCGCCCGCATCGTCCGGATCCGCGAGCGCTCCACGCTGCTGCGCCGCAGCGCCGACGACACCGACGCGATCGAGCGCGTGATCGTCGCCAACGCCGACCAGATGGTCTGCGTGGTGGCCGCCGCCGACCCGGAGCCGCGCACCCGCCTCGTCGACCGCTACCTGGTCGCCGCCTTCGACGCCGGCATCACCCCGATGCTCTGCATCACCAAGACCGACCTCGCCGATCCCGCGCCCTTCCTCCGCAACTTCGAGGGACTCGACCTCCGGGTGTTCCTCTCCAGCCAGGACGAGCCGCCCGTCGACGAGATCGCCGAGGCGCTGCTCGGTCACGAGACCGTCGTCGTCGGCCACTCCGGAGTCGGCAAGTCGACGCTCGTGAACAAGCTCGTCCCCGACGCGCACCGGGCGATCGGCCGGGTCAACACGGTGACCGGGCGCGGCCGGCACACCTCCTCCTCCACCGTCTCGCTGCGGGTCGAGCGCGGCGACCGGCACGGCTGGGTCATCGACACCCCGGGCGTGCGCTCCTTCGGCCTCGGCCACGTGAACACCGACAACATCCTCGGCGCCTTCACGACGCTCGCCGTGCTCGCCGAGGACTGCCCGCGCGGCTGCACGCACCTGCCCGACTCCCCCGACTGCGCGATCATCGAGGCGGTCGAGGGCGGGCTGCTCGGCGCGAGCGGGCCGGAGCGACTCGACTCGCTCCAGCGCCTCCTGACCACCTTCGCCACCACCGACGGAAGCAGACGATGACCGACACCGCCCTCCCCCCGATCCCCGCCGACGAGCGCCTCGCCGCGGGCGACGCCGCACCGGAATTCACGCTGCCCGACCAGGACGGCCGACCGGTCGACCTCGCCGATCTCCGCGGCCGCCGCGTCATCCTCTTCTTCTACCCGCAGGCCGACACCCCCGGCTGCACGACCGAGGCGTGCGACTTCCGCGACAGCACGGCGGCGCTCCAGGCGGCCGGCTACGAGGTGCTCGGCGTCTCGCGCGACACCCCGGAGGCGCTGCGCCGCTGGGCGGACGAGCACGGCCTCGCCTACCCGCTGCTGAGCGACCCGGACATGACCGTCCACCGCGCCTACGGCGTGTGGGGCGAGAAGAACAGCTACGGCAAGACGGTCGTCGGCGTCCTGCGCTCGACCTTCGTCGTCGGGCCCGAGGGCGACCTCGAGTTCGCGCAGTACAACGTGCGCGCCACCGGACACGTGCAGGCGCTGCGGAAGAAGCTCAAGCTGGCCTGAGGCGCCGGGGCTCGATACGCCGCCTTCGGCGGCTGCTCGACCAGCATGCCGGGCAGCCGCCTGCCGTTCCAGCGGTCCACGGAGGGCGGCCGCCCGCCGTTCCGGCGGTCCATGCTGGTCGAGCAGCCCGCGCAGCGGGCGCATCGAGTCCCGCCGCCGCTAGAAGCCCTCGTTGAAGCGCGGGGCGTAGTCGGCGCCGAGCGCGTCGAGCTCCTCGCCCGTCAGCTCGAGGTCGGCGGAGGCGACCGCGTCCTCGAGGTGCTGCATCTTCGTCGCGCCGACGATGGGCGCGGTCACCGCCTCCTGCTGGCGCACCCAGGCGAGGGCGACCTGCGCGCGCGGGACGCCGCGCTCCGCCGCGATGCGCTCGACCGTGCCCGCTGTGCGGCGGTCGGCCTCCTCCTGCTGGTGGTAGAGCGTCTTGCCGTAGAGGTCGGTCTCGGTGCGCGACGTGGTCGCGTCCCAGTCGCGGGTCAGACGACCGCGGGCCAGCGGCGACCACGGGATGACGCCGACGCCCTGGTCGAGGCAGAACGGGTGCAACTCGCGCTCGTCCTCGCGCTGGATGAGGTTGTACTGGTCCTGCATCGAGACGAAGCGGGTCCAGCCGCCGAGGTCCGCGGTGTACTGCGCCTTCGCGAACTGCCACGCCCACATGCTCGATGCGCCGATGTAGCGCGCCTTGCCCGAGCGGACGACGTCGTGCAGGGTCTCCATCGTCTCCTCGATCGGCACCAGCGGGTCCCAGCGGTGGATCTGGTAGAGGTCGACGTAGTCGGTGCCGAGGCGGCGGAGGCTGTCGTCGATGGCGCTGAGGATGTGCCGGCGCGAGAGTCCGCCGCCGTTGGCGCTCGGACGCATCGTGCCGTGCACCTTGGTCGCGATGACGACCTCCTCGCGCACGGCGAAGTCGGCGAGGGCCCGGCCGACGAACTCCTCGCTCGTGCCGTCGGAGTAGACGTCGGCGGTGTCGAAGGTGGTGATGCCGAGCTCGAGAGCGCGGCGGAGGAAGGGCCGCGACTCCTCCTCCCCCATGCTCCAGCCGTGCGCACCGCGGTCGGGGGCGCCGAAGCTCATGCAGCCGAGGATGATCGAGGAGACCTGGAGGCCGCTGAGGCCGAGTCGGGTGGAGTCCATCCTCCGACGCTAGCCGACCCGGGTCCCGGCCGGGCCGGTCGGGCCGAGGGTGGACTCAGCCCAGCCCGGGGTCCCGACGGGTCGCGGCGACCGTGCTCGGCAGGAAGAGCAGCACCACGGCGAGCAGGGCCGGTGCGAGCAGAGCCCAGCCGATGTCCGGGACGGCGTACTGCCCCTGGAAGGCGCCGAGGGCGACGGCCATCAGCACCAGCTGGATCGTGAGGGCGGAGGCGCGGATCCAGCTGCGGCGCCGGGCGGTGCCGACGGTGGTCGCGGCGACCCAGGCGAGCGCGATGAAGGAGAGCACGACGATGGCGATCCCGCCGCCGACCGAACCGGCGCGCGTCGTCAGCAGCTCGAGGACGAGCCACCCGGTGACGCACGCCACGGCGGCGGTCTCCAGCGCCAGAACAGCGACGAGCAGGAGCAGGCCGAGGGGCCGCGAGCCGCTTCCCGGCCTGGTCGGAGGCCGGTTCCCGTCCATGATCACAGCTGCATCCCATCCAGCACTCTTGATTCGAGCCTGCCTCCGTGACAGGCTAGTGCAGTTCGTTTCACCGCTCACAGGGTCGTGGGTTACCGCCGATGTGAACTCTCCGATCCTGCTGCGCCGCGAGGCGCGACTGCGATCGGAGCGATCTCCCATCGGGAAGAACCGAGCACCGTCCGGTCCCGCCCTGAACCGCCTCGCGCAGCTGCGTGAGGTCTCGTGGCGTGCGCCGGTGCAGGTGCCCGGCGCATGCCGATGATCAGAACCGTCGGTGTGACTCGATCATCCCACCCGAACACTGCGTGGTTCCTCCACGCACGCTGTCACACAAGGAGCACCTGCATGGACTGGCGCGACAAGGCCGCTTGCCTCACCGCTGACCCCGAGCTTTTCTTCCCGGTCGGCAACACCGGACCCGCCGTCGACCAGATCGAGAAGGCGAAGACGGTCTGCGGTCGCTGCACCGTCACGGAGGTCTGCCTCCAGTACGCCCTCGAGACCGGCCAGGACTCGGGCGTCTGGGGCGGCCTCAGCGAGGACGAGCGCCGCGCCCTCAAGCGCCGCGCCGCCCGCGCCCGCCGCGCCTCGTAGCGCCCGCGCCGGCACCGTCCGGCAGCAGCCCCACCCCGACCCCCGCTCGCCCTCGGCAGCGGGGGTCGCGTCGTCTCGGGGGGGGCGACGACCGCGATCAGACCCGCGGGCCCTTGAGCCAGCGCAGCGGCACCTCGATGGTGACCTCGGTGCCGCGGCCGACCACCGTGTGCCAGTCGATCGTCCCGCCGAGCTCGCCCTGGATCAGGGTGCGCACGATCTGCGTGCCCAGGCCCGAGCCGACCTTGCCCTCCGGCAGTCCGACGCCGGTGTCGCGCACCTTGACGGTCAGCTCGTCGTCGCCGCGGGTCGCGACGATCTCGACGTCGCCCTCGCGGCCGGCCAGCCCGTGCTCGACCGCGTTGGTGACCAGCTCGGTCAGCGCGAGGGCGAGCGGAGTCGCGTACTCGCTCGGCAGGTCGCCGAAGCTGCCGGTGAAGGTGGGGTGCACCGTGGTGTTGTGCGTCGAGGCGACCTCGGCGATGAGCAGCAGCACGCGGTCGAACACCGCGTCGAAGTCGACGTTCTGCGCGAGCCCCTCGGAGAGCGTGTCGTGCACGACCGCGATCGCGGCGACGCGGCGCATGGCCTGCGTCAGCGCCTCCCGCGCGAGGTCCGAGTGGGTCCGCCGGGCCTGGATGCGCAGCAGCGAGGCGACCGTCTGCAGGTTGTTCTTCACCCGGTGGTGGATCTCGCGGATCGTCGCGTCCTTGGTGATCAGCTCCCGCTCCTGGTGCCGCAGCTCGGTCACGTCGCGGCAGAGCACGACGGCGCCGACGCGCTCGCCGCGGTCGCGGATCGGGATCGCGCGCAGCGAGACGGTGACGCCGCGCGCCTCGATGTCGGTGCGCCAGGGCGCCCTGCCGGTGACGACCAGCGGCAGCGACTCGTCGATGACGACCTTGCCGGCGACCAGGCCGGTGGTGACCTCGGCGAGGGACTCGCCCTCGAGCTCGTCCGCGAAGCCGATGCGGTTGAACGCCGAGAGCGCGTTGGGGCTCGCGAAGGTGGTGATGCCGTCGACGTCGAGGCGGATCAGGCCGTCGGAGGCACGCGGGGCGCCGCGCCGGGGGCCGGTCGGCGCGCCGAGATCGGGGAAGTCGCCCGAGGCGATCATCGAGAAGAGGTCGTTCGCGCAGTCGTTGAAGGTCAGCTCCTGGCGGCTGGGGGTCCGCGTCTCGCTGAGGTTGGTGTGCCGGGTGACGACCGCGATCGGCTGGTCCGTGGTCGCGCTGTCGGAGCCGCCGAGGCGCCGGATGACGGGCACGGCGCGCACCCGGGTCGGGGTCTCCTCGAACCAGTCCGGCGCGGAGGTGTCGACGATGCGGGCGCTCTCGAAGGCCTCGGCGACCTGGGCGCGCCACTCCGCCTTGATCTTCTGCCCGACGAAGTCGCGGTAGAAGAGCGTCGCCGCGCTCGAGGGCCGGGCGTGCGCGACCGCGACGAAGCCGCCCTCCGCCGTCGGCACCCACAGCACGATGTCGGCGAAGGCGAGGTCGGCGAGGAGCTGCAGATCGCCGACCAGGAGGTGCAGCCATTCGACGTCCGCGTCCGTGGAGCGGCCGTGGGAGAGGACGAGATCACTGAGGGTCGACACCCGACAAGCCTAGGCGCCGTCGTCGCGCGCACCGCACCTGCGGTGCCCCGCGCCCGGTTATCCACAGACCGGCGCTCGATCCGACGTGAGCATCGCTCGGCTGCTTCGATGAGGGCATCTGTCGTGCCCTCCCGGCACGACCCGCACCTTCCGAGCCGAGAGGTGACCCGAACCGTGAGTCGCTCGTCCTGCCTTTGGAGCACGCCGCATGATGCACCCCACCGATGCGTTCGATTACCGCACCCTGCCGCTCGAGGCGGACGCGATCATCCCCGCGACGCCCGCCGCCGCCTTCTTCGCCCCCCAGCCGGCGACGCGGGCGGAGCTGCCCGATCCCGAGCCGATCCTGGCCTGCCTGACGCTGCTGGTGGTCGAGGTCCTGGGCGGCTCGCGTGAGATCGACCAGCTCGCCCGCTGGCTGAGCGACGACGTGTACCGGCACCTGCAGAAGCGGGTGGTGATGGCCGCGCGCGCCCGGAGCGTCAAGGGCCGCTCGGCGCAGCGCATCCCGTTCACCGTCGGCCGGGTCGTCGTCACGGAGCCGCGGGACGGGATCGTCGAAGCCGTCGTCCTCGTGCACAACCGGGTGCGCACCCGCGCGGTCGCCATCCGGCTGGAGGGCACCGACGCCCGCTGGCGGGCGACGGCGATCAACGTGCTGTAGGGCGCCTCAGCGCAAGGGTCAGCGCGCGGGTCAGCGCTCGGGGTCAGCGCTCGCGGGCGGCGGCCACCGGCGGCAGCACCACGCGCACGCCCTTCTCCCGCAGCGCCTCCTCGAGCTCCGGCGGCGGCGGGGCGTCCGTGACGAGGTAGTCGGCCCGTCCGAGCTCCGCCACCTGCGCGAAGAGGGTCCGGCCGAACTTGGTCTGGTCGGCCAGGATCGCCACCCGCTCGCACCGCGCGATCATCTCGCTCATCATCACGCCCTCCGCCAGGTTGCTGGTCGAGTAGCCGTTCTCGGCCGAGACGGCGCCGACCGAGATCAGGCCGATGTCGCAGTGCAGATCGACCGCGGCGCCCTGCTCCGCGACCGCGAAGCCCACCGGGCCGACCGTCGACTGGCCGCCGAGGCGGACGGCGCCGCCGAAGACGAAGAGGTCGCGGCAGGTCTTCGAGCCGATCTCGGCGGGGACGCGCAGGTTGTTCGTCGCGATCGTCAGCTCACGGTGGTCGTTGAGGTGCCGGACGACGGCGAGCGAGGTCGTGCCGGCGTTCAGCATCACCACCGCCCCGTTGTCGACGAGGCCGGCGGCGAGCGCGCCGATCTTCTCCTTCGCGCCGCGCTGGATCCCCAGGCGCACGTCGAGGCGCTTCTCGGTGGCGGGCATCACCGCGAGGCTCACCGCGCCGCCGTGCGTGCGGACGAGGTAGCCGTCCGCGTCGAGCTGGTCGAGATCGCGGCGCACGGTGTCGGCGGAGACCGAGAAGCGGCGGGCCAGCGTGGTGACCGTGACCTCCCCCGCCTCGGCGACGTAGGCGGCCAGGTCGGCCTTCCGGCCGGCCGGCAGACGGAGCGGAGCGTCGTTCGCGGAGGAGGCGTCGTCGGTGTCGGGCATGGGGGTTGTCTAACACCGCCGTGCCAGATGCTGCAACTTGTCGCGCCCGGATCGCCGCAGATCGTGCGAACTGGGGCGCATTTGTCGCACAACTCGGCAATATCGTGCCGGTTCTTGCAAGTCCACGCACCGCCAGGTACATTCGCAGAACACAAGCGCAAGAATGCGCACACAACAGCAGATAACTGCAGAGTTGCAGGGAGTGACATGAGCAAAGGTGCTCGCATCAAGAGAGCCGTCGTCTTCACCGTCAGCGCGGCGTTCGCCGCGACGATGCTGACCGGCTGCAGCCAGGGTGGCGGCGATTCCGCGGCAGGCGGAGACGTCACCCTCGAATTCGCGCAGTGGTGGGAGCCCGAGCTCTCGGACGGCGCCCTCCGGGGCCTGATGGACGACTTCGAGGCCGCGAACCCCGGCATCACGGTCGACCTCCTCAGCGGTCCGTACGCCTCGACCAAGGAGCAGCTCTTCGCCGGCGCCGCGGCCGGCACGATGTCCGACGTCGTCGGGCTCGACGGCGCCTGGATCAGCGACTTCGCCAAGCAGGGCGCGCTGGCCGACCTCGGCCCGCTGCTCTCCGACGCCGGCTTCGACGAGAGCCAGCTCTCCTCGACCGTCGTCGTCGACGGCGAGACCGCCATGGTCCCCGTCGTCAACTTCGTCTACCCGCTCTTCACCAATGACGCGCTGCTCTCCGAGGCGGGCGTCAGCGCTCCTCCCTCGACGCGCAGCGAGTTCGAGAGCGCCGCCAAGGCGATCACGGCGCTCGGCGACAACACCAGCGGCTGGGTGCTCCCGCTCTCGAGCGACGCCCCCAACGGGATCCAGAACGACGTCATGTCGTGGGTCTGGGCGTCCGGCGGCAGCATGCTCGACGACGGGAAGCCGGACCTCACCAACGACGCCGTCACCAGCGCCGTCGACTACATCGCGCAGCTCGACGCCGACGGCGTGATCGCCCCCGGTGCCGCGACGATGAAGGAGCAGGACAAGGTCGAGGAGTTCACGAACGGGCGCGTCGGCATGATGATCGACTCCCTCTCGCACATCGCCACCATCCGGGAGTCCAACCCCGACCTGACGTTCAGCATCTCGGCCATCCCGGCCGAGGACGGCTTCAGCGGCGAGCGCGGCATCCCCTTCGCCTCCTGGGGCATCGGGGTCTCGGCCAGCAGCGAGCACCCGGCCGAGGCCGCGAAGCTCGTGTCGTTCCTGATGAGCGCCGACACCAACTCGGAGCTGTCCACGCTGGCGAACGCCTTCCCCGGCAACACCGCCTCCACGCCGGACTTCTCGGACAGCGATCCGCTGTACCAGGAGGCCTTCGACATCTACTCCGCCGGCTACCCGGCGAACGAGTTCGTCGGCCTGCCCGTCGCGGAGCAGCTGATGCGCGACTTCGACGAGCAGCTGCAGGCCGCCCTCAACGGCGACCAGAGCGTCGACGAGGCGCTGGAGAAGTCCCAGGAAGCCTGGCTCGGCGAGTTCTGAGCCGTGACGCGTCCGTCCCCGATCGCGCCGCGGGAGTCCTCTCCCGCGGCGCGATCGCCCCTCACCCCACCCCCGATCCAAGGAGGACCGTCGTGGTCGCACTGCTGAGCACGCCGCAGCGTCCCGCCGCCGGCAGCCCCGCCCCTGCCGGTGCGCCGCGCCGGAAGCGCCGCGACCTCGCGCCCTACCTCTACCTCTCTCCCACGGCGATCGTGATGCTCGTCCTGATGCTCGTGCCGGTGCTGCTGGTGATCGGGTACTCGTTCTTCGACAACGTCATCACGAACCCGAAGCCCGCCTTCGTCGGCTTCGCGAACTACCTCGAGGTCCTCGGCGATCCGAAGTTCCGCACGGCGACCGGCAACACGGTCGTCTTCGTCGGCGTCAGCGTCGCCGCGCACCTGGTGCTCGGCCTGGGCTTCGCGATGCTGCTGAACTCGCCGCTCGTGCCGACCGTCGCCAAGTCGCTCTTCCGCGTGATCTACGTCCTGCCGTGGCTGTTCACCGTCGCGATCATCGCGGTGCTCTGGCGGCTGCTTCTCAACCCCAACGGCGTCATCAACTACGCGCTGATCTCGCTCGGGCTCACCGACAAGGGCGTCGAGTGGCTCGCCTCCCCCGCGACCGCACTGCTCTCGGTCACCTTCATCAACATCTGGGCCGGCTACTCGTTCTACATGATCACGCTGCTGGCGGGTCTGCAGGGCATCCCGCACGACCTCTACGAGGCGGCGAAGGTCGACGGAGCGAGCGCCTGGCAGCGCTTCTGGAACGTCACGATCCCGCAGCTCAAGCCGATCATCATCAGCATGTCGGTCCTGGACATCATCTGGACCTCGCAGCAGTTCGCGCTGATCTGGATGACGACCGGCGGCGGCCCGATCGACGCGACCGAGATGCTCAGCACCTACACCTACAAGCTCGCGTTCAGCCGCTACGAGTTCTCGGTGGCCTCGGCGAGCGCCGTCCTGATCCTCCTCCTCACCATGGTCCTCGCGTTCTTCTACGTGCGGAACCAGAAAGCCAGGGACTGACGTGACCGCCACCGCCACCCGCCCGGCCGTCCGCACGCCGCGGCTCCTCGCCGCGAAGGCAGGGGTCTGGGTCCTCCTCCTGATCGGCGCCGCCTTCGCGGGCCTGCCGATCGTCTGGATGGCCGCCAGCTCGTTCAAGTCGAACACCGAGATCTTCGAGTACCCGCCCAGGCTGATCACCGACACGTTCTCGTTCTCGGCCTACGCCGGAATCCTGAATGATCCGACCAAGGTCCGCTTCTTCATCAACAGCTACGTCGTCGCCCTCGCGGTCGTCGCGCTGACGCTGGTCGTCGCGATCCTCGCGTCCTACGCGTTCAGCCGCTACGAGTTCCGCTTCAAGCGGCCGATCAACATCATCATCGTCAGCGTGCAGGCGGTGCCGCCGATCACCCTGCTGATCCCGTTCTTCGGGCTGATGGTGACGCTGCGGCTCTACAACACCTACCAGGGGCTGATCCTCACCTATCTGGTCTTCACGCTGCCCTACGCGATCATCATGCTGACCGGCTACTTCAACACCCTCCCCCGCGATCTCGATGAGGCGGCGCGGATGGACGGGGCCGGCCCGATGACGGTGCTCTGGCGGATCCTGGTTCCGATCGCGATCCCCGGGATCGTCTCGGTGGGGGTCTACACCTTCATGATCGCGTGGAACGAGTACCTCTTCGCGCTCACCCTGACCCGCACCGACGACATGCGCACGGTGCCGATCGGCATCCAGCTGCTGATGGGTCAGAACTCCTACGAGTGGAACGAGATGATGGCGATGAGCATCCTCGGATGCGTTCCCGTCCTCCTCCTCTTCCTCTTCTTCCAGCGGTACTTCATCGGCGGCATGACCGCCGGGGCCGTCAAGAGCTGAGGCGCGCGTCCGCGCGTCCGGAACACCACCACCACCACGAGAAGGACAGTCAGAGAATGCTTGTTTCCGGAAAAGATCTGCTGGACGTCGCCAATGCGAACGGCTTCGCCGTCCCCGCGTTCAACGTCAGCGACTACGCCATGATGAACGGCCTCTTCGAGATCAGCGAGGAGAAGGACTCCCCGCTGCTCATCGCGATCCACCCCGACGAGCTGAGCCACACCGGAGTGGACATCCTGCACGCGATCATCGCCCGCGCCCACCGCTCCAGCGTCCCCGTGACCATCCACCTCGACCACGGCGGCACCTACGAGCAGGTGCTGCTCGCGATCAAGTCGGGCTTCACCTCCGTCATGATCGACGGCTCGATGCTCCCCTACGACGAGAACGTCGCGATCACCAAGCGCGTCGTCGACGCCGCGCACGCCGTCGGCGTCTCGGTCGAGGGCGAGCTGGGCACCATCGGCAAGACGGACAACGAGGCGGAGGACGGAGCCGCGAACATCATCTACACCGAGCCCGAGGAGGCCGTCGACTTCGTCGCCTCGACCGGGGTCGACAGCCTGGCGATCGCGATCGGCACCAGCCACGGCCTGTACCCGGCGTCGATGAAGCCGGCGCTGAAGCTCGACCTGCTCGCCGAGATCAAGAAGCGCGTCGCGGTGCCGCTGGTCCTGCACGGCGGGTCGAACAATCCCGACGCCGAGATCGCGGAATCGGTGAAGCGCGGCGTGAACAAGATCAACATCTCGAGCGACATCAAGGCCTCGTACCACAACAAGATGCGGGAGGTGCTCGCCGACCCCTCGGTCCGCGAGCCCAACACCATCCAGCCGCCCTCCATCGCCGCGATGAAGCAGACGGCCGCCGAGAAGATCGACCTGTTCGGCTCCGCCGGCAAGGCCGAGCTCTACTAGGCCCGGCGCGCGACGTGAGCGAGAGGATCGTGCTCGGCCTGGGCGGGACCGTCGACTACGAGATCGACTGGGACGACGCGGTCGTCCAGGCGCTCGCGGAGGAGCACGGGATCCGCGCGGCCGAGCTGACGAGGACGGCGCCGGTCACCACCGAGCGCGAGCTCCTCGTGGCGCTCCTCGCGTTCCTCGTCGACGGTGCGGGAGGGGAGAGATTCGCCTCCTCCTCCCGCATCGTCGAGGAGTTCGCGCAGCGCTTCCCGCGCCGCATCACCCTCGGCGGGACAGGGGTGCGCGCCGGCTACGCGCTCGCCGTGCACGGCCTCACCGCCACCCAGCATCTGGTGAGCATCGACGACCACGTCCGCCGGCTCCTGCCTCCCGGGACCGAGTACGTCTCGAGCGCGACCGCGGACACCACCGACCCGCACCTGATCGTGCAGTTCCCGCGCGGCGCCCGAGTCCGCCTCGGCGACCGCGTGCTGGTGGCGCCGCACCCGAACCGGGTGATCTTCGCGAACGACCCGCCCAACCGCGAGCTGCTGCTGGCGGAGGGACTCGGCGGCGTGCTGGCAGAAGCGGGCGTCTTCCTGATCTCCGGCTTCAACAGCATCCAGGACGAGGCGGTGCTGGCGGATCGGCTGGAGACGCTGAAGCGGCACCTCGCGGCGCTCCCGCCATCGGCCGACGTCGTCTACGAGGACGCGGGATTCCACCTGCCCGCGCTGCAGGACCGGGCCCGCTCGGCCCTGCTCGGCTGCGTCGACGTCGTCAGCATGAACGAGGACGAGCTGCAGGCCCTGCTCGGGGACCGGCTCGACCTGCTCGATCCGGAGGCGGTGGCCGAGGCGCTGGCGACGGCGGCCGCGCTGCTCCCCGGCCCCGTGCTCGTGGTGCACACCCGGCACTGGTCGACGGCCGTCGGAGCGGAGGCCGAGCGGTTCCGCGCGGCGCTCGTCGGCGGGGTCACGATGGCGAGCACCCGCTACCTGCTCGGCGACGGCATCACCGCCGCCGACTACGACCGCGTCGCGCAGCTGCCCCCGCAACCCGGAGGCGTCGCGGTCTGCGCCGCGGTGGCGGCGCGGCTGCCGGCGGTCTGCACCCCCGGCCTCGTCCTCGAGACCGACCGCCCCACCACGATCGGACTCGGCGACACCTTCGCCGGCGGCTTCGTCTCGGCGCTGGTGCGCTCCCGCGCCTGACCGGCCCCGTCGACGGCGAAGGCCCCGCGCCCCGCATCCTGCACCCCGCTCGAGCAGGGTCAGGGCCGGAGCCGGGGCCTTCGTCGTGTGCAGTCGGCGCTGGATCAGCGGCGCTTGGTCTGCGCGCGACGCTCCTGGCGGTTGTTCGGCGTCTCGTCCGAGCCGCCGGTCTGCTGGCCGAAGGCGCCGGTGGTCGAGGCGTCCTCGGCGTCGTCCGGGCGCGCCTCGCGGGCGGCCGCGGCGCTGGCCTTGGCCGTCGCCGCCTGCTGCACGCGGCCGCGCTGGTCGCGGACCTCGACACCGCCCGAGTCGCTCGGCGCGGAGTAGCTGAGCTTCTCGACCGGGGCGACCGGCTCGGCGAGGCCCTTCGCGGCGACACCGGCGACCTCGCCCTGCTTATGGGTGACCTCGACCTCGAGGTTGAAGAGGAAGCCGACGGTCTCCTCGCGGATCTGGCCCATCATCTGCTGGAACAGCGTGAAGCCCTCGCGCTGGTACTCGACCAGAGGGTCGCGCTGGGCCATCGCACGCAGGCCGATGCCGTCCTTGAGGTAGTCCATCTCGTAGAGGTGGTCGCGCCAGCGGCGGTCGATCACCGAGAGCACGACCCGGCGCTCGAGCTCGCGCATGGCGGGCGCACCGAGCTGCTCCTCACGGCCCTGGTAGGCGAGCTTCGCGTCCGAGAGGATCTCGCGGCGCATGAACTCCTTGTTGATCCGGCCGCGGCTGCCGGCCTCCTGCACCACCTCGTCGATCGAGAGGCTGACCGGGTAGAGCGTCTTCAGCTCGGTCCAGAGCGCGTCGAAGTCCCAGTCGTCGCCGTTGCCCTCGCCGGTGTGCACCTCGAGGATCTCGTCGATCACGTCGACGAGGAACTTCTGGGTCCGCTCGTGCAGGTCGTCGCCCTCGAGGATGTGACGGCGGTCGGAGTAGATCGCCTCGCGCTGGCGGTTGAGGACGTCGTCGTACTTGAGCACGTTCTTGCGGATCTCGGCGTTGCGCGCCTCGACCTGCGACTGCGCGCTGCGGATGGCGCGCGAGACGACCTTGGACTCGATCGCCATGTCGTCCGGGACGTTGCCGCGGCCCATCAGGGCCTCCGCGGCACCGGAGTTGAACAGGCGCATCAGGTCGTCGGTGAGAGAGAGGTAGAAGCGGCTCTCCCCCGGGTCGCCCTGGCGGCCGGAGCGGCCGCGGAGCTGGTTGTCGATGCGGCGCGACTCGTGGCGCTCGGTGCCGAGCACGTAGAGGCCGCCGGCGGACTGCACCTTCTCGGCCTCCTCCGCGACCTTCGCCTTCACGCCGGCGAACACGTCGTCCCAGGCCGCCTCGTACTCGTCGGGGGTGTCGACCGGGCTGAGGCCCTTGGTCGACATCTCGGTGACCGCGAGGAACTCGGCGTTGCCGCCGAGCATGATGTCGGTGCCGCGACCGGCCATGTTGGTCGCGACGGTGACGGCGCCGAGGCGTCCGGCCTGCGCGACGATCGCGGCCTCGCGGGCGTGGTTCTTGGCGTTGAGCACCTCGTGCCGCACGCCCTTCTTGGCGAGCAGGCGGGAGAGGTACTCGCTCTTCTCGACGCTGGTCGTGCCGACCAGCACGGGCTGACCCGCCGCGTGGCGCTCGACGATGTCCTCGACGACCTGCTCGAACTTGACCTGCTCGTTCTTGTAGACGAGGTCGGCGTTGTCGATGCGCTGCATCCTGCGATTGGTCGGGATGGAGACCACGCCGAGCTTGTAGGTCGACATGAACTCGGCGGCCTCGGTCTCGGCCGTTCCGGTCATCCCGGAGAGCTTGCCGTAGAGGCGGAAGTAGTTCTGCAGCGTGACGGTGGCGAGGGTCTGGTTCTCGGCCTTGACCTGCACGCCCTCCTTCGCCTCGATCGCCTGGTGGATGCCCTCGTTGTAGCGGCGGCCGGCGAGGATGCGGCCGGTGTGCTCGTCGACGATCATCACCTCGCCGTTGAGGACGACGTAGTCCTTGTCCTTCTTGAACAGGGCGCGGGCCTTGATCGAGTTGTTGAGGAACGAGATCAGCGGGGTGTTCGCGGACTCGTAGAGGTTGTCGATGCCGAGGTAGTCCTCGACCTTCTCGATGCCGGGCTCGAGCACGCCGACGGTGCGCTTCTTCTCGTCGACCTCGTAGTCCTCGCCCTCGACGAGGCGCTTGGCGAGGCCCGCGAACTCGGCGAACCAGCGGTTGGCCTCGCCCGAGGCGGGGCCGGAGATGATCAGCGGGGTGCGCGCCTCGTCGATGAGGATCGAGTCGACCTCGTCGACCACGGCGAAGAAGTGGCCGCGCTGGACCATGTCCTGCGCCTGCCAGGCCATGTTGTCGCGGAGGTAGTCGAAGCCGAACTCGTTGTTCGTGCCGTAGGTGATGTCGGCCGCGTACTGCTCGCGGCGCTGCTCGGGGGTCTGGCCGGAGAGGATCACGCCGGTCGTCATGCCCAGGGCGCGGAACACGCGGCCCATCAGCTCGGACTGGTAGTTCGCGAGGAAGTCGTTGACCGTGACGATGTGCACGCCGCGGCTCGCGATCGCGTTGAGGTACGCCGGCAGGGTCGCGACGAGGGTCTTGCCCTCGCCGGTCTTCATCTCGGCGATGTTGCCGAGGTGCAGCGCTGCCCCGCCCATCAGCTGGACGTCGAAGTGGCGGAGGCCGAGCGTGCGGCGCGACGCCTCGCGGACGGCGGCGAACGCCTCCGGCAGCAGGTCGTCGAGCGACTCGCCGTTCGAGTAGCGCTCGCGCAGCTCGACGGTCTCGTTCTTCAGCTCCTCGTCGCTGAGGTGCGTGAAGTCCTCTTCGAGGGCGTTGACGGCTTTCGCGTAGTTCTCGAGGCGGCGGAGGACCCGGCCCTCCCCGACGCGAAGGACCTTTTCGAGAACTGAGGCCACGGGGTACTCCAAAACGTAGAAGACAGGTGCCCGACGGCACAGCGCGGACTGCTCCACACTAGCCGGGGCGGGCTGTGCGCGGTCCGACAGGGCGTGAAGAACCCCCGGCGATCCTCCGCCGGGGGCTCTCCGTCACGCGGATGGCACGGTCAGACCGCCGCGGCCTCCGGCTGCGCGTCCGCCTCGTCGCCCAGGCCGATCACGCCGTAGTCCCAGCCCTTGCGGCGGTAGACGACGCTCGGGCGGTCGGTGTCGGCGTCGATGAAGAGGTAGAAGTCGTGGCCGACCAGCTCCATGTAGTCGACGGCGTCGTCGACGCTCATCGAGACGGAGGGGAAGACCTTCGTGCGGATGACGACGGGGCAGTACGGCTCCTCCACGTCGTCCTCGTCGACGGCGGCGTCGACCGGCGCCGGCTCCTCCTGCACGGGGATCACGCCCGTGCTCAGGCGCTCCAGCACCTCGGCGTCGGCCGGCTGGATCGCGACGACGCTGAAGTCGTCGGCCGCCGCGTCGCGCAGCGAGGTCGGCCGATGCTGGCCCCGATGCACCTTCTTGCGGTCCTTGGCCCGCCGCACCCGTTCGAGCAGGCGCCCGAGGGCCACGTCGAAGGCGGCGTACTTGTCGGCTCCGCTCGCCTCGGCCCGCACGACGGGCCCCTTGCCGATCAGCGTGAGCTCGACCCGGTCGCCGGCGGCGGCGCCCTTGCCCTCGCTGTGACGGCTCGCCTTGATCTCGAGCGCGAGCGCCCGGTCGGCGAGGTGGGCGATCTTCTCCGACTTCTCCGTCGCGTAGGCGCGGAAGCGATCGGTGATGCCCATGTTGCGGCCTGTGATGTCGATGTCCATGACAACCTCCCAGTCGAGTACGGCGTGCCGCCTTTCTCCGGGCGGACCGTTCACGCCGTCCCCCGAGCGTAGACCCGCTGTCGCCGGATCGTCATCGGGAGTTCATCAGGAAGTCGCGCTCCGCCGCCGGGGAGTGCCCGCGAGAGCGACGGCGCCGGCGACCGCTCCTCCGCCCGCGCGGACGGCACGGCGCAGCTCGAGCAGCGTGGCGCCCGAGGTGACCACGTCGTCGACCAGCAGGATCCGCTCACCGCGGAGCGGACGCCTGGCGCGGAACGCGCCGTCGAGGTTCGCGCGCCGCTCGGCCCGGGCGAGGCCGACCTGGTCGAGGGCGAGCCGCGTCCGCGCGAGCGGCCGGGCGAGGCGCCCGCCGGCCGAGCGCACCAGCAGGTCGACGGGGTCGAAGCCGCGCCGCAGGTGCCGCAGGCGCGATCGGGGCGGTGCGACCAGCAGCGCCGGAGCGCCGTCGAGCGCCCCCAGGACGACGGGCCGCAGCAGCGCGCCCAGCGGTCGCGCCGCGGCGACCCGTCCCTCCGCCTTGAGCGCGAGGACGAGGCGGCGCACCGTGCCGGAGTACTCCGCGCCGACGAGCACCTCGAGCGGGTCGTCGTCCGGGCCCAGCCGGCGCAGGTGCGGTCGCGCCTCCCCCGCGAGCGCCGAGGCGCAGTCCGCGCACGGCACCCGCGTCACCGGCAGCCCGCAGGCGGGGCAGTCCACCGGCAGCAGCACGGCGAGGGCGTCGAGGAGGTGATCGCGGAGCATCGGGCGAGTGTGCCCGGTGTCAGGACCCCATGCCGGTCTGCGTCGCGAGAAGACCGATGCCCGTCGCGACCGTCTGCCAGGCCGAGCCGCGCTGCTGGCGCAGCTCGCCGCCCTCCGCGAGGATCCGGATCTGGGTCGAGGCGTTGCCGGCCGCGATCTGCACGGTGCCGGTCGTCGTGCCGAGCGGGGTGTCCGCCCCGCCGAGCTGGTTCGTCGTCACGGCGTCCTCGCCCGTGGAGCCGCGCACGACCGAGACCACGTCGAGCTCGTCGGTCCACGCGGCGGCGACCGCCGTGCCGAGCGTCGACCGGAGCACGACCGGCTCGCCGATCGCGATCGGATCGCCGTTGGCCGAGCGGGTGACTCCGGCGACGAGCACCGTCGCCTGCTGCCCGTCCTGCGCGAGGGCGAGCATCCGCGTGCCGTCCCGCGAGAGCGCGAACGAGGCGATCGACTCGATCTCGGGCCACGCGGTGGCGACCTGCAGCGACCGGGAGCCGTCGGACGAGTAGGCGACGAGCTGGTTCGGCGCGGCGGTGGGCACCGACCAGACGTAGCCGAAGGGGTCCATCCCGGGGGCGGCGAGGCCGCTCCGGGCGTCGAGCAGCACGTCGTCGACCCCGGGGGTCAGCAGCGAGACCCCGGCCCCCGTGAGGACGGCCGCGGATGCGCTGGAGTCGGCGCCCCGCTGCTCCCCCAGCACCGCGGCGCGGGGCCCGAGCGCGGCGATCCGGTCGGAGACCGTGGTCTCGGCGAGCCCGGAGGAGCCGAGGAAGCCGAACGCGCCGTCCGTGAGCACCAGCGGCCGGGTGTCCACCCGCGGCGAGGTCGGCAGTCCCGTGACCTCGGTCGGGATCTCGATCGGGTTCTGCTGCACCGAGAGCGAGACTCCGGTGACGTTGGAGACGTTGGCGAGGCTCCGGCCGAGCTGGAGCGCCATCCGGCGCCACTGCCGCTCGTCGGCCTCGAGCGCCGCCGAGTTGAGATCGACCACGGCGCGCTGCGCCTCGACCGGCACCGTCTCCGCGGCGAGCGCCGTCCCGGTCGGGAAGGCCGAGACGACGGCGGACGAGTCGCGGAGCCACGGGGTCGGCCCGCGCAGCAGCTCGGTGACGATCGTGGTGCTGGTCGAGCTGTCCGCGCGCGAGGCGAACCAGCGAAGGTCCGGCACCAGGTAGCTGTAGCTGGGGTCGAAGAAGTAGAGGGCGTAGGTGGAGAACACCTGCTGGAAGGTGGTCCGGTCGATGACGACGCCGCTGGGCGGCGCGCTGATCCGCCACTCGCCGTTCTCCTGGACGAAGCCGTAGTCGAGCTCGAGTGCGGCGGCGGCGGCGACCTCGGAGTAGACGCCGGTCGCGTCCACCTCCGCCACCGGCGTGATCGTGAGCGAGAGCGTCGAGGCGCCCGGCTGGGTCGAGGAGCGCTGGCCCTCGTCGACGGTGACGTGCTCGCTCGGCGTCCAGTCGGCTCCGGTGGAGAGGAACTCGCGGGCGATCTTGTAGTTGTTCTGCGGGCTCGACGCGGCGTCGATGAAGCCGGTGAGGATCTCGAACTGGTCGGCGCCCTCGGCGGGGCCGGAGGGGAGGAAGTCGTACTGCAGGTCCTGCGGCGCGGTGTCGGGCTGACCCACGCCGACGTCGCCGCCGCGCGGGATGCCCGCGCAGCCGACCAGGGCGGCCAGCAGCAGGACCGCCGCCACGGCGGACCGCACGCGCCTCACTGGACGACCCCGTGCTCGGGGACGCCGTCGACCGGCAGCGGCGGCAGCGGCGGCAGGACGATCGGGCCGGTGAACTCCTGCTCGCCGGCGTCGACGGGCGGCAGCGGGAGCGGCGAGGCGTCGATCCGCTCACCGCGGCGGCGCGGGACGGTGAGCCGGAAGCAGGCGCCGCGACCGGGCATCGACCAGACCTGCAGCCAGCCGTGGTGCAGCGCCGTGTCCTCCTGCGCGATCGAGAGGCCGAGCCCGGTGCCGCCGAGGGTGCGGCGGCGCGACGGGTCGGCGCGCCAGAACCGGTCGAACACGCGGACCACCTCCTCGGAGCTCATCCCGTGACCGTAGTCGCGGACGGCGAGCGCCACCGCCGTCGCGTTGCTGTCGACGGTCACCACGATCTCGCGGCCGTCGCCGTGCTCGATCGCGTTGCCGAGCAGGTTCCGCACGATGCGGCGGATCCGGCGGGCGTCCATCTCGGCGTCGAAGTAGCCGCCGGGGGCGGAGAGCGTGAGCTGCGAGCCGTTCGCCTCGGCGATCCCGCGCATGCCGTCCATCTCCTCGCTCGCGAGCCGCACCAGGTTGACCGGCTCGAGCTCGAGCTCGGCCGAGCCGGCGTCGTGGCGGGAGATCTCGAGCAGATCGGCGAGGAGGCTCTCGAAGCGGCCGATCTGGCCGTGCAGCAGCTCGACGGTCCGCTCGGCGACCGGAGGGAAGCCCTCGCGCTGGTCGTAGAGCACGTCGCCGGCGAGCTTCATCGTGGTCAGCGGGGTGCGCAGCTCGTGCGAGACGTCCGAGACGAAGCGCTGCTGCACCCGGCTGAGCGTCGCGAGCTCGCTGATCTGCTCCTGGAGGCTGTCGGCCATGCCGTTGAACGAGCGGGCGAGGGTCGCGATCACGTCCTGTCCCCTCTCCGGGATGCGCACGTCGAAGTCGCCGGCGGCGAGGCGCTGGCTGGTCTCGGCCGCCACCCGCACGGGGGCGACCACGATCCGCACCACCACCCAGCTGACCGCGCCGATCAGGAGGATCAGCAGGATGCCGGCGATGTTGAGCACCTGCTGCACGAACTGCAGGGTCCGCTCCGCGTCGGCGAGGGAGTAGCCGATGTAGAGCTCGTAGCGCCCGGCGGAGCTGGGCAGCTCGATCGTCGAGCCGACGACGATGCCGGGGAGCTGCTGCCCGGAGGCGCCGAGGGTCACCGACTGCCAGTACTGCCCGTCCGCGCCGGCCTGCACGCGCTCGCGGAGGTCGTCGCTGATCACGCCGTTCTGCAGCTCGCGGTTGTAGCTGTCCTGCGGGGCGAGCGAGGACGGCTCCTGGTCGGGGGCGCGCACCACGGCGATGAGCGCGGAGGAGGAGGCGTCGCGCACCGCGGTGCGCACCGAGTTCATCACCTCCTCCATGTCCTGGCGCGTCGAGACGGTCGCCGCGTCGAGGTAGCCCTGCGCGGCGCGGGTCGCCCGGGAGGTGTCCCCGGTGAC
This sequence comes from Rathayibacter sp. VKM Ac-2835, assembly GCF_013266705.1. Lineage (NCBI taxonomy): Bacteria > Bacillati > Actinomycetota > Actinomycetes > Micrococcales > Microbacteriaceae > Rathayibacter > Rathayibacter sp. VKM Ac-2835. The sequence goes on from NZ_JABSNQ010000001.1 coordinate 731,295, forward strand.
CTGGTTCAGCCGCGACTGGAAGAGGTTGTCGCTGATGCTGTAGGAGAGGTACGCGCCCGTCGAGCCGATCGCGATGCCGCTGAGCAGCACGGTGATCGCGACGGCGCGGAACTGCAGCGAGCTCCGCCAGGCGCGGAGCACCCTCCGCGGCCAGCGCCGGACCGACGGCATCCGGAAGCGGCGGGCGAGGCTCACGTCAGCTCGAGAGCACGGAGCCGGCGCGGTACCCGACGCCGCGCACGGTCATCACGATCCGCGGGTCGTCCGGGTCCTTCTCGACCTTCGCGCGCAGTCGCTGCACATGGACGTTCACGAGCCGGGTGTCGGCCTTGTAGTGGTAGCCCCAGACCTGCTCGAGCAGCATCTCGCGCGTGAAGACCTGCTGCGGCTTCGAGGCGAGCGCCAGGAGGAGGTCGAACTCGAGCGGCGTCAGGCCGATGCGGGTCTCGCCGCGGCGGACCTCGTGCCCGGCGACGTCGAGGCTGAGATCGCCGACCTGCAGCACGGCGTTGGCGGCGACCTGGGAGGGGCGCAGGCGCGTCTTGATCCGCGCGACGAGCTCCTTCGGGTCGAACGGCTTGACCATGTAGTCGTCCGCGCCGGACTCGAGGCCCTGCACGACGTCGGAGGTGTCGGACTTGGCGGTCAGCATGATGATCGGGACGCCGGACTCGGCGCGGATCCGGCGGCAGACCTCGATGCCGTCGATGCCGGGCAGCATCAGGTCGAGCAGGACCAGGTCCGGCCGGGCTCGGCGGAAGGCCTCGAGGGCCCCCGTGCCGTCGGCGCAGAAGGAGACGTCCCAGTCCTCCGCGCGCAGGACGATGCCGATCATCTCGGCCAGGGCCGCATCGTCGTCGACCACCAGGATTCGCGCGCTCATGGGGCTCAGGCTAACCGACGCGGGTGGGAGCAGCGCCGCGCCGGGATGGTCGTGCCCGGGCGGGGCTGTGACAGCATGGGAGGGATGACCGACGCAGCTCAGTGGCCACCGCCCGCCGGGGCTCCGGAGGGCGCCGACGTGCGGCCGCCCGCCGCGCCGATCGCGCCCGTCTCCCCGGTCCCTCCCGTCCCTCCCGAGGCTCCGGTCGCACCCGCCTCCTGGCAGCCGCTCGCGGGGCCCGCCGTACCGCCGGCTCCGCAGGGCTGGACTCCCCCGCCCAAGCCGGGGCTCGTCCCGCTGCGGCCGCTCGGCTTCGGCACCCTGCTCGGCGCGCCGTTCGCCGTGCTCCGCCGGAGCCCGCGCACCACGCTCGGCGTCGCGCTGCTCGTGCAGGGAGTCGGGTCGCTGGTCGCGCTGGTGCTCTACGGCGTGATCGCCCTGCTCGCCGTCGGCCGGGTCGCCCAGGCCGAGGTCGCCGACCGCGACGCCGTCGGCGCGGGATCGCTCGCGATCGTCGTGCTCGCCGCGCTGATCCCGCTCGCCGTGACCCTCGCCACCGGCGCGCTCGTGCAGGGCGTCGTCGTGCTGGAGGTGTCGCGCGCCGTCCTCGGCGAGCGGCCGACGCTCCGTGCGCTGCTCGGCCGGCTCCGCGGGCGCTTCTGGGCGCTGGTGGGCTGGACGGTGCTCCAGGGCGTCGGCGTGCTGGTGCTGGTCGTCGCCGCAGCGGGGCTCTCGGTCCCGCTCTTCCTCCTCGGCGCGCAGGACGCGGGGACGAGCGCGGTGATCGGCGGGATCATCGTGCTCGTGCTCGCCGGTCTCGCCGCGACCGCCGTCGGCGTGTGGCTCGCGACGAAGCTCGCGCTGGTGCCGAGCCTGGTGGTGCTCGAGCGGCTGCCGCTGCGCCGGGCCGTGGCGCGCTCGTGGCGCCTCGTCACCGGCGGGTTCTGGCGGACGTTCGGCGCGCTCGCGCTGATGGTGGTCATCATCCAGGCGGCCGGCCAGGTCGTCTCGACGCCGTTCAGCCTGCTGATCCCGATCGGCGGGGCCCTGGTCGCGCCGACCGATCCGAACGCCCAGATCGTCGCCTCGGTCGTGGTCGCCCTCCTCTCGGTCGCCGTCGGCCTCGTCGTGGGCGCCGTGGGCACGGTGCTGCAGTCGGCCGTCACCGGGCTGGTCTACCTCGACCGGCGGATCCGCCGCGAGGGGTTCGACCTCGTGCTGCTGCGCCACGTCGAGGAGCGCGCCGCCGGGCGCGACTCCCCCGATCCCTTCCCCGCGCCGCAGCGGACCGCGCCGTGATCCGACTCGCCCTCGCTGCGGCTCCGCTCGACCCCGACGCCGAGGAGGCCCGGCGCCTGCTCCTCGAGGAGCTCGCCGATCCGCGCTACCGCGCCGCCGAGCCGAGCTGGTTCGACCGCCTGGTGCAGGCGGTGCGCGACTGGTTCACCTCGCTCACCCTGCCGGGCGACGGGGTCGGCGTGCCGCTCGCGGCGGTGATCGGCGTGCTCGTCCTCGGGGCGCTCGTCGTGGTGGCCCTCGTCCTCGCGGGACGCCCGCGACTGCGGCAGCGCAGTCGCGGGGCCGGAGCGGTCCTGGCCGACGACGACGGCCGCTCGGCCGCGGATCTCCGCGCCCTCGCCGAGGCGGCGGCCGCGCGCGGCGCCTGGGACGAGGCGCTGGTGGAGCGGTTCCGAGCCCTGGTGCGCGCCCTCGACGAGCGCACGATCCTGACCGTCTCGCCCGGGACGACCGCGCACGGCTTCTCCCGCCGGGCGGCCTCCGCCTTCCCCGCCTCGGCCGACGCGCTGCGGCGCTCGGCCGACGACTTCGACCGGGTCCGCTACCTGGGCCTGCCCAGCGGACCCGCCGAGTACGAGCGCGTCGCCGAGCTCGACCGCGCGCTCTCGGCCGCGGCGGTCCCGCTCGAGGTGCTCCGATGACCGCGCCGACCGGCTCCGGCGGGCGCGTCGACACCGTCTCGTCCCCCACCCTCGGCGCCCTGCTGCGCCGGGGCCGGGTCTGGGCGCTCCTCGCGCTGATCGTCGCCGTCGGCACGGTGCTGCTCACCGTGGCGACCGGCTCGCCCGTGCCCGCGGACGACCTCGACGTAGACAGTGCGGCGCCGGACGGCGGCCGCGCCCTCGCCCAGGTCCTGCGCGGCGAGGGGATCGACGTCGTGCGCGCCGACGGGCTCGACGAGGCCCTCCGCGCGCTCGGCCCGGGCAGCACCCTCCTGATCGACGACCCGGGGTCCGCCCTGGACGAGGAGCAGTACGCCCGGCTCGCGGACCAGGCCGACACCGTCGTCCTCGTCGAGCCGACCGGCGCGGCGCTCGAGGCGCTCCTGCCCGGGGTCGCCTTCGCCGGCGCTCCGCAGGACGACGGCGTGCTCGCCGCCTCCTGCGCGCTGCCCGCCGCGGAGCGCGCCGGCGGGATCCCCGCGGGCGGCAGCACCTTCCGCGTCCTCGAGGGCGGCGCGGTGGGCTGCTTCCCGTCCGGCGACGACGCCTTCGCGCTCGTCGCCGACTCCCCCGCCGCAGGTCCGGACGTGGTCGCCGTCGGCGACGCGGACCTCCTGCGCAACGGCGCGATCGCCGAGGAGGGGCGCGCCGCCCTCGCCCTCGGCCTCCTCGGCACCGAGGACCGCCTCGTCTGGTACCGCGCCGGCGCGGCCGACGCGGCGACCGCGACCGTCGACCCGGCCGATCTCGCCCCGGGCTGGGTCACGCCGGCGCTGCTGCTGCTCGTGGGCGTCTTCGTCGCCTCCGCCGTCTGGCGCGGCCGCCGCTTCGGGCCGCTCGCCGTCGAGCCGCTGCCCGTCGTCGTGCACGCGAGCGAGACGGCGCGCGGCCGCGCCCGCCTCTACGCCCACGGCGCCACCCGCGTGCGCGCGCTCGACGCGCTGCGCATCGGCACGCTGCACCGCGCCGCCGCCGTGCTCGGCCTCGCTCCGTCGAGCGGAGTGGACGAGGTCGTCGCGGGCGCCGCCGCGCTCCTCGAGCGCGACCCGCGCGCCCTGCGCCGGCTCCTCGTCGACGACGAGCCGGCCGACGACGCGGCCCTCGTCGCCGCCTCGGACGAGCTCCTGCGCTTCGAGCGCGCGCTCCGGGCCGCCCGCGCGCCCCGCCTCGACCCCGCCCGATCCGACGCCGAACGTCCTGACACCGAACGACCCGACGCCGAACGACCCGACCACGAACGACCGGAAGGCCCCCTCCGATGAGCGACTCCTCCCTCCCTCCGATCGCGGACGACGAGCTCCGCCGCGAGCTCGACCGCGTGCGCACCGAGGTCGGCCGCGCCGTCGTCGGGCAGGACGGCGCCGTCTCCGGGCTGCTGATCGCCCTGCTGGCCGGCGGTCACGTCCTGCTCGAGGGCGTCCCCGGCGTCGCCAAGACCCTGCTCGTGCGCGCCCTCTCGGTCTCGCTCGGCCTCGACACCCGGCGCGTGCAGTTCACCCCCGACCTGATGCCCGGCGACATCACCGGCTCCCTCGTCTACGACGCCTCCACCTCGGGCTTCGCCTTCCGCGAGGGACCGGTCTTCACCAACCTGCTGCTCGCGGACGAGATCAACCGCACCCCGCCGAAGACGCAGGCCGCGCTGCTCGAGGCGATGGAGGAGCGCCAGGTGAGCGTCGACGGCCGGACGCTGCGCCTCCCCGACCCGTTCCTGGTCGCGGCGACGCAGAACCCGGTCGAGTACGAGGGCACCTATCTGCTCCCCGAGGCGCAGCTCGACCGCTTCCTGCTCAAGCTGGTGCTCGACGTGCCGCCGCGCGACGTCGAGGTGGAGGTGCTCGCGCGCCACGCGGCGGGCTTCGACCCGCGCGACCTCGCCGCCGCCGGCGTGCATCCCGTGCTCGACGCCGGTCGGCTGCGTGCGGCGCAGGCCTCCGTCCGCCGGGTCGGGGCGGGCCCGGACGTGCTCGGCTACATCGTCGACGTCGCCCGCGCGACCCGCGAGAGCCCGAGCGTGAAGCTCGGCGTCAGCCCGCGCGGATCGACGGCGCTGCTCGCCGCGAGCCGCGCCTGGGCCTGGCTGAACGGCTACGGCTCGATCACTCCCGACCATGTGCAGGCGATGGTGCTGCCCGTGCTGCGGCACCGGATGCAGCTCCAGCCCGAGGCGGAGCTCGAGGGCGTGCGCACGGAGGCCGTCCTCGGCGGCATCCTGCAGCAGGTCCGCGTCCCGGTCTGAGCCGTGCATCTCACCGGGCGCTCCGTCCTCGTCCTCCTCGTCGGCCTCGTGCCGGTCGTCCTGCTGGGGCGCCGGGCCGGGGTCGCCTTCGCCGTGCTCGGGCTCTGGCTGCTGGTCTGGCTCGTCCTGGTCGGCATCGATCTGGCCGTGGCCGGCTCCGCCCGTGCCGTCGTGCTCGAGCGGCGGACGCCCGACCGGGTGCGCCTCGGTGAGCGCGCCGAGGCGACTCTCCTGATCACGAACACGGGGCGGCGCCGGATCACCGGCGTCGTCCGCGACGCCTGGGAGCCGTCCGCCGGTGCTCTCTCGACCCGCTCCCTGCTGCGGCTGCCCCCCGGTGAGCGGCGAGCGGTCCGCACCGTGCTCGAGCCGCGCCGCCGCGGCGAGCGCCGGGCGCTGCACGCGACGATCCGCTCGAACGGGATCCTCGGGCTGGCCGGCAGGCAGGCGACGATCGCCGCGCCCGCGGTCGTGCGGGTGCTGCCGCCGTTCCGCTCCCGTCGGCACCTGCCCTCCCGACTCGCCCGGCTCCGCGAGCTGGAGGGGCGGACCAGCGTGATGATCCGCGGCCAGGGCACCGAGTTCGACAGCCTGCGCGAGTACGTGCGCGGCGACGACGTCCGCTCGCTGGACTGGCGCGCCACCGCCCGGCGCCGCGAGCCCGTCGTCCGCACCTGGCGCCCCGAGCGCGACCGGCGAGTGGTGGTCGTGCTCGACACCGGCCGCACTTCCGCCGCCCGGATCGACGACGAGCCGCGCCTGGACACGGCGATCGAGGCGTCCCTGCTGCTGTCCGCGCTGGCCGCCTCCGCCGGTGACCGCGTGGACGTCCTGGCCTTCGACCGCGCCCGGCGCGCGCGCGTGCACGGCGCGACCGGCACCGAGGTGCTGAGCCGCGTCGTCGACGCGCTCGCCCCCGTGCAGCCGCAGCTGATCGAGACCGACTGGTCGGCCGTGCCGGGCCAGGTCCGCACGCTGGTGTCGCAGCGCTCGCTCGTCGTGCTGCTCACCGCGCTCGACTCCGTGGGAGCGGCGGAGGGCCTGCTCGCCGTCCTGCCCCAGCTCACCCGGCGGCACACCGTGGTCGTCGCCTGCGCGCTCGACCCGGAGCTGGCGCGGATGGCCGCCGATCGCCGCGACCGCGGCGCGGTCTACGCGGCCGCCGCCGCGGAGCGCTCGCTCGCCGACGCGGACCGGCTCGCGGCCGCCGTGCGACGGCTCGGCGGCGACGTGGTGCTCGCCTCGCCCGAGAAGCTGCCGCCCGCCCTGGCCGACCGCTACCTCGCGCTGAAGGCGGCCGGCCGGCTCTGACGTCGGCGCATCGACCCGGATCCCTCGCGCTCAGGCCTCGCTGATGCTGCGCGAGCCCGCGTCGAAGAGGCCGAGGTCGCCCGTCTCGCCCGCCTGAACGGCCCGGCGGCCGAGCACCAGGACGTAGGCGAGGAAGCCGCCGAGCGCGAGCGCGCCGATGCCGATCTTCAGCCACCACGGCCACGGCGCCGGCGTCACGAAGCCCTCGATCACGCCCGAGACGAGCAGGACGAAGACCAGCCCGATCGCGACGGTGAACAGACTCCGCGCGTCCTCCGCGAGCGCCTGCCCGCGGGTGCGCGGACCCGGCGCGATCCACGCCCAGAAGATCCGCAGACCGGCCGCCGCCGCGACGAACACCGCGGTCAGCTCGAGCAGGCCGTGCGGGAGGATGTAGAGGAAGAACGTGTCGCCCTCGCCGACGTGGAACATCACCGCGACCGAGGTGCCGAGGTTCTGCGCGTTCTGCAGCAGGATGTACGGCACGTAGACGCCGACGATGCCGAAGGCGACGCACTGCGCCGCGATCCAGGCGTTGTTCGTCCAGACCTGGCCGGCGAAGGACGCCGCCGGGTTCTCCGAGTAGTAGTCGACGAAGTCCTCCTGGGCGAAGCGGCGCAGCTGCTCGTCGTCGCCCAGCGCGGCCAGCAGGCGCGGATCGCCGAGGATCCACACCGCGTAGAGGCCGGCGACCAGCACGGTGGCGAGTGCGACGGCCAGGGTCAGCCAGCGGATCCGGTACAGGGCGGCGGGGAGCGAGACGACCGCGAAGCGGGCGACGGCCGCGAGCGGCTCCTCCCGCGTGCCGGTGAGCCTGCCCCGCGCCCGCGAGAGCGAGACGGCGAGGCGGGTGCCGACGGCGGTCGAGCCCGCGGTGGAGGAGATCGCGGCGAGGTCGGCGGAGGCGGCCTGGTAGCGCTCGACGAGCTCGTCGGCCTCGCCGCCGGTCAGCCGGCGCTTCCGGGCGAGCTCGTCGAGGCGGGTCCACTGGGCGCTGCGCGCGGCCGAGAGAGCGTCGATGTCCATCTGCTGAGATGATAGCCGGGGCCGACGATCGAGGGAGCTGCTGCATGTCCGACGACCGCGACGACGCCGCCTTCGACAGCGCCGGCCTCGTGACCGGCGAGGCGATCGCCCTCGAGATCCCCGTCACCTCCTTCGTCCTGCGGGCCGCCGGCGCGATCATCGACCTCGCCGCCGAGGTCCTGCTCGCCTTCGGCCTCTTCTACCTCGTCGCCGTCCTCTCGGGCGACGGCGGGCTCGACCCCGCCGCCTGGGCCGCCGTCGCGATCGCCGCCCTCGTCGTCTCGATCGTGCTCGTCCCCGTCGCCGTCGAGACCGCCACGCGCGGGCGCTCGCTCGGCAAGCTCGCCGTCGGCGCCCGCGTGGTCCGCGACGACGGCGGGTCGATCGGCTTCCGGCACGCGCTCGTCCGCGGGCTGACCGGGGTGCTCGAGATCGTGATGACGGCGGGCGGGCTCGCCGCGGTGGTCGGTCTGCTGTCGAGCCGCTCCCGCCGCCTCGGCGACGTGCTCGCCGGCACCCACAGCCGGCTCGAGCGCGTGCCCGCCGCTCCTCCGCTGGTCGTCGAGGTCCCCGCACCGCTCGCGGGCTGGGCCGCGACCGCGGACGCGGCGCGCCTGCCGGACGCCCTCGCGCGGCGCCTCGCGCAGTTCCTCCGCCAGCGCTCCGGGATGACCGAGCCCTCGCGGTCGCAGCTCGCCGCCGCGCTCGCGCAGGAGGCCGCGCCGTTCGTCTCGCCGCTGCCGGCCGCCCCCGCCGAGGAGTTCCTGCTCGCCGTCGCGGCACTCCGCCGGCGGCGCGAGGAGCGCGCGCTGCAGCTCGTCGACCGGCACATCACCCGGCTCGCGCCGGTGCTCGCGGACGCGCCGCGGGGCTTCCCCGTGCGCGAGGAGGCGCGGCGGGCTCAGCCCGCTCGGCCCGCTCAGGACAGCGGCGGCTCGAGGTAGCGGACCGTCTCCCAGCCCCGGGGCACCAGCAGCCGCCGGTCGTGCTCGGCGCACAGGTCGTAGCCGTGCGGATCGGGCTGCGGACTGAGCGGCCCGACGGCGACGAGCGAGTCGCGGTAGTCGTAGGTCAGCGTCACGACCGCGGGGAGGCTGCACCCGGTGCGCGAGCACTGCCGTCGGTCCATCGCGCCACAGTAGCAACAGGCTCCGGGGCAATAAGCTGGTCCAATGCCCCGCGCACGCCGTTCCACCGCTCGTCAGTCGAGCTCGGTGCGCGGCGGGTCGCGCGACCGGCACGGCCGCGGCATCCGCGGAGCGGTCACCGGTCCGCACCTGCCGCCGCTGCAGACCCGGGCGGACTTCTTCGAGACCACGATCGGCTCGGCCTTCGACTACCTCCGCGGCGCCTGGCCGGACGAGCTGGCCGGCATCCGCGTCGACCTCGCCTCCACGCCGGACGTCGATCCGGCGCGGCTGCAGGGCACGGGGATCGCCCGCTGGCGCGTGGACCACGCGGCCCGGCGCATCACGCTCTACCGCGTCCCCATCGAGCGGCTGGCGAAGCTGCACCGCCGCGACGAGTGGCACCAGCGGATGATGATCGAGAGCTACGTCTTCCGCGCCGTCGCCGAGCTGCTCGGCCGCGACCCGTGGGACATCTCCCCGGACCGGTTCCGGCACCACTGACCCGCCCCGCACGGCGGGCCGTGGGCGAGCCGCTCAGTGCGAGTAGACGGTGACCGGCGAGGACAGCGGCCCGGGCGGCACGATCGCGTAGCCCGCGATCCGACCCTCGTTCGCGATCGAGACGGACGCCTGCACGGGCTGGTCGCTCGTGACGACCACGGCGTCGACGCCCAGCTCGGCCGACACCGACGCGAACGGACCGATGTCGAGGGTGCGGCTGCCCGCCTCCGACTCGAGCTGCACCGACGCCGAGGTGTCGCTGCCGTTGGCCAGGTGCAGGACGGCCCCGGCCTCGCCGGTGTTGCCGACCCCGAACGGCACCTCGGTGGCGGTCCCCGAGACGAACCAGGCGAAGTCGGTCCCGGCGGGGCCGGTCGACGTCGTGCGGCCCGCTGCGACGACGGGCTGGTCCGAGGTGAGCGTGACCCGGTAGGAGCCGACCGCGAGGCCGGAGAGCGGGACCTCGCCGACGCGGCCGGCGGGGACGACGACCTGGGTCGAGGTGCCGATGCCGCTCGGGTCCTCGTTGGCGACCTCGATCGAGACGGTGCTGTCCGCCTCGCCGGGCGCGAGGATCCGCAGGACAGGGGTGCCCTCGCCGCCGGTGCCGTCGTCGCCGGCGGTGTCCGCCGGAGGCGACGCGACGGTGAAGCCGGAGATCACGGTGAGCGTCGACGGGGCGGCCGCGGGTCCGGTGGTCTCGACGCCCTGCGGGGTGAGCCCGGAGATGGCGCTGCTCTGCAGGCTCGCCGCGATCTCGCCGCCGCGCGCGGTCATCCGGACGACGGGCTGGACGACGTCGGGGGCGAGCCCGGCGAGCGGGAGGGCGCGGACGGTGCCCGCGGGGACGACGATGCCGGTGGCGCCGGTCGCCGGGACGACGCCGTTCTCGCCGTAGAGCGAGAGGTCGACGGTGGCGGCCACCTCGCTCGGGTTGGCGAGGACGAGCACCGAGGTGCGGCCGACGTCGGTCGACCCGGCGACGAGCCAGCTGTCGGCCGACGGCTCCGCGCAGCCGAGCGCGGAGAGCCCGGACAGCTGCTCGGTCGCGATCGACTGCGTCGTCACGCCGCCCGGTGTCGGGTCGGACTCCGCGGGGACGTCGAGGCGGGTGATCCCGGTCCCCGGGGCCGCCACGTCGGCCTCGTCGAGGACCGACTGGTCGCCCGTCGCGTCCCGGGGCCAGAGCGAGGTGCCGGAGTCGGCGAGGGCGCGGAGCTCCTCGGGGTCGCTCGCGTCGATCAGGCTGCCGGCGCAGACCAGCGCGCTGTCGGCCGCCACCGGGGTGACGACGACGCCGTCGGCGGCGCGGCTCGCGAGCGGCGACGGCAGGAGCTGGGGCAGCACGACGGCGGCGGCGGCCAGAGCTAGTCCCGCGGCACCGGCCGCACCGCGGAGTGCGCTGCGGCGCCGGCGGGCGGCCGAGACGGTGCGGTCGCGCGTCGCCGGCTGCCGGGCCGGAGCAGCTGCCGCAGTGGCGCGCTCGGCACGCCGATCGGCGCGCGAGGGGCGGGGCGGGGGCTGCGTCATGCGCGTCTCCTGGTCGGCGGGATCAGGCGTCGCGGATCCGGGCTCCACGGGGTCAGGCATCGTCGGTCCCGTCGTCGAACTGGCCGGTGGCCTCGCCGGGCTCGTCGTCGATCCCCGCGACGGCGGCACCCGAGCGGGACCGCTCGAGCGAGAGGCCGGTCGGGACGGCCAGCAGGAGCGCGACCAGGAAGACGATGAGCAGGGCGATCGTGTAGGCGACGCCGAACGGTCCGACCACGCCCCGAGGCGCGGCGTCGATCCGGGTGCCCTCGGCGTCCACCGCGGTCCAGAGCAGGCCGTACTGGGTGTCGCCGACCGCGGAGAAGGCGGCGTTGCCGTCGAGCGACACCGCGGCGCGGGCGCTGACGGCCGAGGCGGCGTCGCCCGCGTCGTCGCCGGCCGGCGGAGCGAGCACGACGAAGCGCACGCCGAGCTCCTGCAGCGCCGCGGGGACGTCGTAGCCGGTGCGGGAGACGAGGTTGCCGGCGAGCTCGTCGATCGCGTCCGTCTGCTCGGTGCCGGTGGCCGCGAGCGTCGACTGCTGATCGAGGGTCGCTCCGGCGCCGCGCTCGAGGCGCGCGAGGATCCCGCCGTCGGACTGCGGCACCAGGACGATCGTCCCCACGCGCGGCTCGTTGAGCGCCTCCGCGGCGACGTAGGCGGGCAGCGAGCGGTCGGAGCCCGCGGTGGTGACGGAGCTCGCGTCCGTCGGGAAGAGGACGGCCAGCGGGGCGACGAGGACGACCGCGGCGGCCGTGACGACCAGCGCGGGCACGGTCCGGTAGGAGGGCAGGGCGGCGACTGAGAGCGAGAAGCCGACGACGAGGCCGAGCCAGTAGAGGCTCAGACCGGTCCCGCTCCAGACCGCGACGGTCTCCGAGCCGGCCGTGGTGACCTGCAGGCCCTGGGCGAGCGCGGCGGTGAGCAGACCGGCCGCCGCGACGCCGACTCCCCCGAGTGCCGGGAGGTTGTTCGGCAGCAGCAGCGCCGCGAGCGCCGAGACGACCAGCGGCAGGACGAGCACCGCGGTGGCGAGGCCCGCCGCCGAGGCGGGGATGCCGAGACCGCTGAGGAACCCGAGCCAATCCGTCGTGAAGCCGGACGGGAAGCCCGCCACGAGCGAGAAGAAGTCCGCACGGGCGGAGGGCAGCGGCACCCCGGGATCGGCGAGGATCGCGAACAAGTCGCCGCGCTGGGCGTGCGCGACGATGATCGGGAAGAGCAGCGCGAGCGCCGGGATCGACAGACCGGCGAAGCGGCCGATGCGGCGACCCGAGGTGGCCAGCACGACGATCCAGATCAGCGCGAGGGGCACGGCCAGCACGGGGCCGCAGGCGATGATCGCCGCCGCGAGGATCGACGCGGTCGCCGAGGAGGACCAGGAGCGGTAGGCGCCGAACCCGGCGAAGAAGAGCCAGGGCAGCAGGACGTGCACGAGGATCGCGGCCGGGCGGCCCTCGGACTGCGCGGCGAAGAAGGCGGGGGCCAGCAGGTAGACGAAGGCGCCGGCGCCGCGCGCGATCGGCCGCGCGGTGAGGCGGGCGATCATCATCCAGGCGCCCATCGTCGCCAGCGGCAGCGCGGTCAGGTAGAGCAGGACGATCGAGAAGCTCGGCGCCCAGAAGGTGAGCGAGCCGAGCACGGCGAGCACCGCGGCGAACGGGTCCGCCGCGCCGATGAAGCCGGAGCCGAGATCGCGCCAGCCGTAGGCGGCGTTGCGCCACAGCTCGCCGACCGTGGGCGAGAGGGTGAGCAGACCGCCGCCGCCCATCGCCGTGGCCGCGAGGAGGCGCGTGTAGACGATCAGGCCGGCGAGGGCCGCGACCAGCACGATCCAGACTCCACCGCCCTGGAAGAAGTGCAGCGGGTGCCGCTCGCGGCTGGCCTGGACCCGGACGGCGTCGTGCCGGACCGAGCGGAGCTGTCGGACGACGTCGAGCGGGATGCGCAGCGGGGCGATCGCCTTCCAGCCCACGTTCTTCGACGAGCGCAGGACCTTCCTGGCGTGGAGGACCTTCGTGCCGCCGAACGCGACCACGAACGCGGCCAGCAGCTCGCCGCCCACCAGCCCCGGCTGCTTGCGCAGGAGCCGGACGGCGGCGCGGCCGACGGCCAGCGGCACGAGCGACAGCCAGTGCACGACGAGCAGGGCGACCGGGGCGTAGGCCAGGCGGCGGTGCAGCTGCGCGGTGCGGTGCTGACGCGCGCGCCGGCGCTCCCCGCTGTCGATCCGGCGGCCGTCGGGGCGCTGCAGGCCGATGCGGGCAGTGGTCACCCGGGCGTCCGGGACGCGGCTCACCCGGTGCCCGGCGAGGCGGGTGCGGATCGAGAAGTCGAGGGCGTCGTCGACGACGGGCAGCCCGGGGTCGAAGCCGCCGAGCTCCTCCCAGAGCGCGTGCCGGACGAGCATGCCGCCGGCCGCGACGGCGAGCACGTCGGGCGTGGCGTCGTGCTGGCCCTGGTCGAGCTCGTCCTCGACGAGGTGGACGGTGGTGCCGTAGTTGGTGATCGACTCGCCGTAGCTGCGGATGTAGCCGGAGCGGGTCCAGTCCATCACCTTCGGCCCGGCGACCGCCACGGAGGGAGCGACCTCGACCGCGCCGAGGAGCGCGGCGAGCGCGCCCGGCTCCGGAGCCGAGTCGGCGGCGAGCAGCCACAGCCACTCGTCCTCGCCCGTCGGCGCCTGCATCACGCGCACGGCGCGGGCGACGGCCTGGCCGAACGGGAGGTTCTCGGCGACCTGCACGAACTGCGTCGGACCCCAGCCGGAGAGGAGCTCGCCGGTCGCGTCCTTCGAGCCGCCGTCGACGAACACGGTCGCATCGGGCTGACGGGTCTGGGCCCGCAGCGCCGCGAGGGTTCGCTCCAGGTAGGCCGCGCCGTTGTGCGCGACCAGGACGGCGGTGACTCGTGGATACATCGCGGACCACCCTAAGCGATGGGCGCGCGGCGCCCCGCGGCGGCTCGCCGCACCCGGCGAGCGGCGGTCGTCACGCCCGACGGCGCAGCTTGCGACGCTCGCGCTCGGAGAGACCGCCCCAGATGCCGAAGCGCTCGTCGTTCTCCAGGGCGTACTCGAGGCACTGGGCCCGGACCTCGCAGGAGGTGCAGATCTTCTTCGCGTCGCGCGTCGATCCGCCCTTCTCGGGGAAGAACGCCTCGGGGTCGGTCTGGGCGCAGAGCGAGTCGACCTGCCACGACAGCACGCCGCCGGGCGCCTGGCTGTCGGAGTCGATGCCCTGGCGGACACCGGGCACGCCGAGCCGGACCGGATCGACGAACCAGTCCTCGGGGACCGCCCGCATCTCGGAGCCGCTGCCGCCGCCGATGTCACGTCCGGAGACGCTGTCGGGAATCGCCATACCGTCTCCTACCCCGCCCGCGAACATGATCGGCGACCGGCTCCTCCCGGAGCGGCTGCCTCAGTAATTACATCGGTGTCATTCGCTGAGGTCAAGTCGCGGACCATAAACCCTCAACCCGCCGTGGAGGGTTCACGACACACCGGCGTGTCGCGACCGTGTCGAAGCTCCCGGCGGGCGTCAGGACGTCGCGGCGCTGCGGGCGCGCCAGGCGCTCTCGACCATCTCGGCGACCGTGTGGCGCATCTCCCAGCCGAGGTCGCGGGCGGCGGTCTCCCCCGACGCGACGATGCGGGGCGGGTCGCCCGGGCGGCGCGGAGCCACCTCGGGGGTGAAGGCGATGCCGGTGCTGTCGGCGATCGCCGTCATGATCTCGCCGACCGAGGCGCCGGAGCCGCTGCCCAGGTTGTAGACGGGGTCGATCGGCTCGCCGGCGGAGAGCCGGCGGGCGGCCGCGACGTGGGCGAGGGCGAGATCGGCGACGTGGATGTAGTCGCGGACGCAGGTGCCGTCCGGGGTCGGGTAGTCGTCGCCGTTGATCCGCGGCGTGCGGCCGGCCAGGAGCGCCTCGAAGACGAGGGGGAAGAGGTTGTGCGGGCTGGTGTCGTAGACGTCGGGGTAGCCGGAGCCGACGACGTTGAAGTAGCGGAGGGAGGCGTGGCGCACCCCGTGCGCCCGGCCGGCGTCGGCGAGCAGCCACTCGCCGATCAGCTTCGACTCGCCGTAGGGCGACTCCGGGCTCTTCGGGGTGCTCTCCGTGACGAGCTCGACGTCGACCGCACCGTAGACCGCGGCGCTGGAGGAGAAGACGATCGAGCGGACGCCGGCGCGCTCCATCGCGGCGAGCACGCGCATCGTGCCGGTGACGTTCTGCTCGTAGGTGTGCAGCGGGCGCTGCACCGAGACCCCCGCGTACTTGAAGCCGGCGACGTGGACGACGCCCTCGATGTCGTGCTGCGCGAAGACCTCGTCCAGCAGCGCCTCGTCGAGGATCGAGCCGCGGTGGAACGGCACACCCTCGGGGACGAACCCCTCGTGGCCGGACGACAGATCGTCGAGGACGACGGGGTCGATGCCCTGCTCGGCGAACGCGCGCACCACGTGCGCTCCGATGTACCCGGCGCCGCCGGTGACCAGCCATGCCATGTGGATCCTCCTCGATGACGGGGCGCCGCGCGCGCACCGACGCAACCCTAGCGGCGGGGCGGAGGCGCACAGGTGGCGGGATCTCGCGGTGCGGGGATATCCTGCCGCCATGCTCCGCTCCGTCGCCGTCCTCGCCCTGCCCGGTGTCGCCCCGTTCGAGTTCGGCGTGGTCTGCGAGGTCTTCGGGATCGATCGTCGCGACCACGGCGGACCGGTCTTCGACTTCCGGATCGCGACCGCGGATCCGGGGCCGGTGCGCACCTCCCTCGGCTTCGACCTGGTGATCTCCGAGGGACTCGACGCGGCCGAGGACGCCGACCTGATCGCCGTGCCCGCGCATCCGCTCGGCCAGGTCGACGAGCGGGTGCTCGCCCTCCTGCGGCGCGCCCACGAGCGGGGAGCGTGGATCCTGAGCGTGTGCAGCGGCGCCTTCGTGCTCGCCGAGGCCGGTCTGCTCGAGGGGCGGCGGGCCACGACGCACTGGATGCACGCCGACGAGCTCGCCCGGCGCTACCCGGCCGTCGACGTCGACCCGGACGTCCTGTTCGTGCAGGAGGGCCGGATCGTCACCGGCGCCGGCACCGCGGCGGGGATCGACGCCTGCCTGCACGTCGTCCGGGAGGAGCTCGGCGCCGCGGCCGCGAACGTCGTCGCACGCCGCATGGTGGTGCCGCCGCAGCGCCACGGCGGCCAGGCGCAGTTCATCCCGACGCCGATGCCGGAGGCGCGCGCGGACTCGCTCGCCGAGGTCACCGAGTGGATGCTGCGCCACCTCGACGAGGAGCTGAACATCGACGTCCTGGCGCGGCGCGCGCTGATGTCGCCCCGCACGTTCGCCCGCCGCTTCCGCGCCGACCTGGGCACGACGCCGCTCGCGTGGCTGAACCGCCAGCGCCTCCTCCGCGCACAGCATCTGCTGGAGGAGTCCGACCTGACGCTCGAGGCGATCGCCGTCCGCGTCGGCTTCGGCACCGCCGCCGTCCTCCGCCACCACTTCACCCGCGTGCTGCAGACGACGCCGGCCGCCTACCGCCGCACCTTCGCGCCGGCGGCCGCCGCCGCCTCCTGACCGCCGCCGGTCAGACCGTGGCGACGAAGAGGGTGCCGCTGCCGGCGACCGAGAGGGCGCGCTCGGCCGGTGTGATGTAGACGCTGCCGCCGCGCTCGACGGTGACGGAGCCCTCCGCGCCCTGCACGGTGAACGACCCGGCGGTGGCGATCGCGATCGCCGGCCCGTCGAGCTCGACGCGCACCGGCTCGTCCGTGGCCGGCTCGACGACGGCGAGGAGGAAGTCCGGCACGTCCGGCCGGTAGACGCGCAGGCCCGGCGCCGGCTCCTCGGCCTGCAGGTAGGGCACCGGCAGCGGCGAGAACTCGAGCACGTCGACCAGCTCGGGCACGTCGATGTGCTTGGGGGTCAGCCCGCCGCGCAGGACGTTGTCGGAGGCGGCCATCAGCTCGACCCCGGTGCCCGCGAGGTAGGCGTGGATGTTGCCGGCGGGCAGGTACAGCACCTCGCCGCGGGCGAGACGCACGCGGTTGAGCAGCAGCGAGAGCACGACGCCCGGGTCGCCCGGGTAGGCCTCGGCGAGCGAGCGCACCGTCGCGGTCTCGAGCCGGTCGTCACCCTCGGACGCCGCCACCACCGCTGCGATCAGCGCCGCGACCTCGTCGCGGTCGCCGTCGGCGAGCAGCCACGAGACCGCCCGGCGCAGGACGACCGCCGGCTCGCCGTCGAGCTCCGCGGAGAACCGCTCGATCGCCGCCGCCTGCTCCCCCGTCGCACGGCCGGCCAGCTCGGCCAGGAGGGCCCGCGTGCCGACGAGCTCGCGGAAGCCGCAGAGCGCGTCGAAGCTCTCCGTCAGCGCGTAGATCAGCTCCGGCTTGTGGAACGGGTCCTTGTAGTTGCGCTCGGCCGCGTCGCGCGGGACGCCGGCCTCGTCCTCCTCGACGAAGCGGCGCTGCGCCGTCTCCGACGACGGGTGCGCCTGCAGCGAGAGCGGCGCACCGGCCGCGAGGATCTTCAGCAGGAACGGCAGCCGCGGGGCGCCGGACACGGGGTCGACCGACCCCGCCACTCCGGCGAGCGCCGTCTCGGGCTCGCGGGCGATCCACTCGGCGAGGGTCGACGCGCCGACCGAGGCGGGGTCGAGGATGCGGGCCGGCGAGCCCGGGTGCGCCCCCAGCCAGAGCTCCGCCTCGGGACGGCCGGACGCCGCGGTGCCGAGGGCGTCCGAGATGCCGGTGAGCGAGCCCCAGGCGTAGTCGCGGGGGGTGTTGCCGATCGGGATGAACACGGCGAGGGCCTTCCGTTCCGGGGGCGGTGTGCGAGGCGGCACCGTCCGGATCCTGCCGGGGCGGGCCGGGCCCGACGCTAGCAGGATCTACAAGAGCGGCCCCGGAGGAGCGGCCGCCGCTTGGCGCCGATCGCCAGCGTCCGTGCCGCCCGGGCACCCCCTTCGTACGCTGGGAGGAGCCGCACCGCCGCCGCTCCTGCGGGCCGAGTCGCTGCGCGCCCGAGCGATGGAGCGATGAACCATGGACAGCACGACCTTCGAACTGCTCGACGCCGACTTCTACGGCTTCGAGGCGCGGCTCACCCCCGCCGAGAAGGAGCTCCTGGTCGGCGTGCGCGCGTTCCTCGAGGAGCAGGTCCGGCCGATCGCCGACGAGTACTGGGAGCGCGCGGAGTTCCCGCGCCAGCTGATCCCCGGGATCCACGCCACCGGAGTGATCGGCCTCTCCTGGCCCGAGACCCGGGCGATCGAGAACTCGTCGGTGTTCCGCGGCTGGGTCGCGCTCGAGTTCGGCCGGGTCGACGCGAGCATCGCCACCTACGTCGGCGTGCAGAACGGCCTCGTGATGGGGACGGTCGGCGTCGCCGGCTCCGAGGAGCAGCGCGCCGAGTGGCTGCCCAAGCTCGCCTCGGGCGACGTGATCGGCGCCTTCGGGCTGACCGAGCCGCACTCCGGCTCCGACTCCGCGCAGGGCCTGCGCACCACGGCCCGCCGCGAGGGCGGCACCTGGATCCTCGACGGCGAGAAGCGCTGGATCGGCAACGCGACCTTCAGCGACGTCACCGTCATCTGGGCGAAGGACGTCGCCGACGGCCAGGTGAAGGGCTTCCTCGTCCCCACCTCCACGCCGGGCTACCGCGCCACGGCCATCGCCCGCAAGCAGAGCCTGCGCACCGTGCAGAACGCCGACATCGTGCTCGAGGGGGTCCGCGTGCCGGAGTCGCTGCGCCTGCAGGGCGCGAACTCGTTCCGCGACACCGCGAAGGTCCTGCGGCTGACCCGCGCCGAGGTCGCCTGGCAGGCGATCGGCGTCGCGATCGGCGCCTACGACGCCGCCCTGCGCTACGCCCGCGAGCGGGTGCAGTTCGGCAAGCCGCTGGTCGGCCACCAGCTGGTGCAGGACCTGCTGGTCAAGAGCATCGGCAACATCACCGCGAGCATCGCCCTGGCCACGCGGGTGTCCGAGATGCTCGACGCCGGCGAGCAGCGCGACGAGCACTCCGCGCTCGCGAAGGCGTACACGACGGCGCGGATGCGCGAGACGGTCGCCTGGTGCCGCGAGGTGATGGGCGGCAACGGCATCGTCCTCGACTACGGGGTGGCGCGGTTCTTCGCCGACGCCGAGGCGCTCTACTCCTACGAGGGCACCCGGGAGATGAACACGCTGATCGTGGGCCGCGCGATCACGGGCAGCGCGGCGTTCGTCTGAGCGGCGGCCCGCCCGCTCGCCGGCCCCCCGCTCCCTAGACTGTTCGCCATGATCCGACGCGCCGCGCCCGCCGCTCCCCGAGCGCTCGCGGTGGCCGTGCTCACCGTGATGCTCGGCGGTCAGGCGCTGCGGAATCTCGCCGGCTGGTGGGGCTGGGGCGTCGTCGTCGCGGCGCTGCTCGTCGGGGTCGTCGTCGTGCTGGTCCGCGTCCGGCCGCGCCTGCGCTGGAGCCGCACCCCGAAGGCGCTCCTCGGGTTCCTCGCCCTCGCCGTGCTCTCGCTGCTCTGGTCGGCCTACCCCGGAGCGAGCGCCATCGGCGTCGTCGCGCAGCTCGCCACGTCCCTCGGCGCGGTCGCGCTGGCCCTGACGCTCAGCACGGCGCAGTTCGTGAGCGCTCTCGGCCGCGCGCTGCGGATCACCGTCGGCGCCTCGCTCCTGTTCGAGCTCGTCGTCGCCGTCGTGGTCCGCGCGCCCGTGCTGCCGTTCGTCATCGATCTGCCGGCCGGCCGCATCCCGGACGCCTTCTACTGGTCGCAGGCCGCCCTCTTCACCGGCGAGCCGATCCAGGGCCTCGTCGGCAACCGCAACCTGCTCGGCTTCCTCGCCCTGCTCGGCCTGATCGTCGCGCTGATCGAGCTCGCCGCCCGCAGCCTCCGTCCTCGCTGGGGCGTCGTCTGGATCGTCCTGTTCGCGGCGGCGCTCCTGCTCACCCGCTCCGCCACCGTGCTGCTCTGCGTCGTCGCCGTGGCGGCCGCGGCGGCCTTCGCGCTCTGGGCGCGGCGCCGCGGCGAGTCGGAGCGGCGGCCCGTCTACGTCACGGCCGCAGCGACCGCCGTCGTCCTCGCCGGCGGCGCGCTCGCCGGCTGGGGCACCCTGCTGGGACTGCTCGGCAAGAGCGAGGACGCGACGGGCCGCCTCGACATCTGGCGCTCGGTCTCGGCCCTGGCCGCCGAGCGGCCCGTCCTCGGCTGGGGCTGGGTCAGCTACTGGGCGCCCTGGGCCGCGCCGTTCGACACCCTCGCCGAGCGCAAGGGCGTCCTGTACCTGCAGGCGCACGACGCCTGGCTCGACGTCTGGTTCCAGCTCGGGATCGTCGGGCTGGTGCTCTTCAGCGCCCTCGTCGTCTCCACCCTCTGGCGCGCCTGGTTCCGCGCCGTCGACCGCCCCCGCCGCAGCGCGACGGCCGCGCTGCCCTACTCGGCCGTCTCGCTCGCCCCGCTCCTGCTGATCGTCGCCCTGCTCGCGCAGGCGCTGTTCGAGAGCCGGCTCCTGATCGAGAGCGGCTGGCTCCTCCTGGTGGCCCTGGCGGTCCTGACCAAGCAGCCCGCCAACGAGGAGGAGGACGCGCTCGCCGCCGAGCCCATCCCCCTCGCCGGCCAGCGCACGGCCCGATGACGGGCGGACGGCTGTCCGCTCTGCCCGCCGCCCTGGCGGACGCGCTGGCGTCCCCGCAGTTCGCGGCGGCCCTCGCGCAGACGTCCCTCGTCGTCGTGCTCTGCGCCCCCGCGGTGCGGGGGATGATCGGCTGGCCCGGCTACATCGCCGCGATCGCCACGCTCACCGCCCTCGCCGCCGTCATGCTCGTGCTGCGGCGCGAGCTGCTCGACTGGGAGGGGCTGCTGCCGACCAGCATCCTGGTCTTCCTCGGCTGGATCGCCCTCAGCACGCTCTGGAGCGGCTATCAGTGGGCGACCGCCTCGAGCGTGCTCTACCAGCTCGCCCTCGCCTTCCTCGCGATCGCGATCGGGCTCACCCGCGACATCATCCAGGTGATCCGCGCGGTCGGCGACGTGATGCGCGTCGTGCTGATCGGCTCGCTGGCGGTCGAGGTGCTCTCCGGAGTCCTGATCGACCGGCCGCTGCGCTTCCTCGGCGTCGAGGGCCTGCTCGCCGCCGGTGGCCCGATCCAGGGCCTCGTCGGGACCCGCAACCAGCTCGGGCTGGTCTGCCTCCTGGCGATCGTCACCTTCTCGGTCGAGCTGATGACCCGGTCGGTCGCGCGCGGCCCGGCGCTCGCCTCCCTGGCCCTCGCGGTGGTCACGCTGGTGCTCACCCGCTCGGCGGTCAGCGCCGGCGTCCTCGTCGTCGCGGCGGTCGTGGCGCTCATCCTCCGCTGGGTGCGCCGGGGCACCGGCGACCAGCGCCGGCGCCGGCAGTACACGACGCTCGCGGTGGTCACCGCCTCCGCGCTCACCGCCTGGCTCTTCCGCTTCCGGATCGTCGACCTGCTCAACGCCGGCAGCGAGTTCGAGTTCCGGATCACCCTCTGGCAGCAGGTCTGGCGCTTCACCGATCTCGCCCCGATCATCGGCTGGGGCTGGGTCGGCTACTGGCGGACCGACCTCTACCCGTTCAACGCGATCGACTTCCTCTCCGGCCGGCCGCACTCCTCGAGCCTCAACGCGCTCTTCGACCTCGCGCTGCAGGTGGGCGTCGTCGGGGTCGCGCTCTTCCTCGTGCTCGTCGGCCTCGCCCTCTGGCGCTCGTGGATCATCGCCTCCGAGCGCAAGGCCGTCGTGCACGTCTGGCCCGTGATGGTGCTGAGCGTCCTCGTCGTCACCTCACTCGCCGAGAGCGCGCTCCTGGTCGACGCCGGCTGGCTGCTGCTGGTGATCTGCGCGATGCGGGCCGCGCAGGGTCTCAGCTGGCGGCGGCTCCTGCACCCCGGCGACCGGCCCGGCGGGCTGCCCCGACAGCCCGCAGCACCGCCAGGTGCTCCTCGCGGCAGCGCTCCCAGCTGAACCGGGCCGCTCGCTCGACGCCCTTCGCGCCCAGCTCGGCGGAGCGCTCGATCGCCTCGAGGATCCCGTCCGCGATCGAGCGCGGCTCGAGCGGATCGACGAGCACGGCGGCGTCGCCGCAGATCTCGGGCAGCGATCCGGAGTCGGCGGCCGCCACCGGGCAGCCCGAGGCCATCGCCTCGATCGGCGGGAAGCCGAACCCCTCGTAGAGGCTCGGGAAGGCGAGGACCGCGGCGCGCCGGTAGATCTCCGCCAGCTCCTCGGCGCCCACGTGCCCGCGCCACTCGACGAAGTCGGGCAGCGGGCCGAGCCTGTCCAGGTCGCCGCCGGTGAGCACCAGGCGCAGGTCGTGGCCGTCGGCGCGGAGCAGCCGCATCGCCTCGAACAGCCGGGGGTGGTTCTTGTGCGGCCAGGCGCGCGCCGGGTAGAAGACGAAGTCCTCGCGCTCGCCCAGGTGCGGGCGGAACCGCTCGGTGTCGACACCGAGGTGCGACACGTGGATCCGCTCCTCCGGGATCCCGAGCAGCTCGACGATCCGCCCCTTGGTGAAGGCGCTGATGGTGATGATCGCGTCGGCGCGGCGGGCGGTGGCCTCGTAGGCGATCCGCCGGAAGACGCGCTCGACGCGCGGGAAGAGCTGCGGCAGATCGCGGTGCTGCAGGTCGAAGACCATCTGCACGTGCCCCTGCCGGCGCGAGGGCCAGGGCAGCGGGACGGTGAAGGGGAAGTAGAGGATCTCGTCCGGCCCGAGCAGCCGACGGAGCCGGACGGTGCGGGCGAGCGCCTGCAGCATGCCGGTCGCGCGGCGGCGGTGGCCGGCCCCGCTGACGACGCCCTCGGCGACGATCTCGGGCACGCCCTCGCTGAAGCCGCGGGCGTTCTCCGGGACGAGCGCCTGCACGCGCAGCCCCTCCTCCCCCGGCCTCGGGACGAGCAGCCGGGTCAGCGCGCGGGCGTAGGTCTCGCCGCCGCCCATCCCCCCGGGGTCGACGGTGAGCACGGCGAGCGTGACGGCGAGGCGTTCCGGCATGGCGTCCGATCGGGTCGAGGCACTGTCGAGGTGCGGGCCGGGTCAGGATACCCGCGCCCGGGTGCCGTCCCGCGGACCCTCGGCGGCGTCGCTCCCCGGCCCGGCGGAGGCCGGTGGGTAGTATGTAGCCCGCTGTCACCGACCCCGACGAAACGGACCACCACGTGCCCCGCGCTTTGATCACCGGAATCACCGGCCAGGACGGCCTCTACCTCGCCGAGCTGCTGCTCGAGAAGGGCTACGAGGTCTTCGGGCTCGTCCGAGGGCAGAACAACCCCAAGTACGAGCTCGTCCGCCGCACCGTCCCCGAGGTGACGCTGCTCACCGGTGACCTGACCGACGTGTCGAGCCTCGTGCGCGTGCTCGCCGCCTCGCAGCCCGACGAGGTCTACAACCTCGGCGCGATCTCGTTCGTCGCCTACTCGTGGGAGAACGCGTCGCTCACGACCGACGTGACCGGCAAGGGCGTGCTCAACATCCTCGAGGCCGTCCGCCTCTACGCCGGCGACGACATGTCGCGCGTGAAGTTCTACCAGGCGTCCTCGTCCGAGATGTTCGGCAAGGTCCAGCAGGTCCCCCAGAGCGAGGAGACGCTCCTCTGGCCGCGCTCGCCCTACGGCGTCGCCAAGGTCTTCGGTCACTACATGACCATCAACTACCGCGAGTCCTACGGCATGCACGCCTCGTCGGGCATCCTCTTCAACCACGAGTCGCCCCGCCGCGGCCCGGAGTTCGTCACCCGCAAGATCAGCCTCGCGGTGGCCCGCATCAAGCTCGGCCTCCAGGAGACGCTGGAGCTCGGCAACCTGGACGCCAAGCGCGACTGGGGCTTCGCCGGCGACTACGTCGACGCGATGTGGCGGATGCTGCAGCAGCCCGAGGGCGACGACTACGTGGTCGCCACCGGCGAGACCCACGAAATCCGCGAGTACCTCGACATCGCCTTCAACCACGTCGGCATCGAGGACTGGACCCCCTACGTCACGCAGAACCCCGCGTTCATGCGCCCGGCCGAGGTCGACCTGCTCATCGGCGACCCGGCGAAGGCGCGCGACGTGCTCGGCTGGCAGCCCAAGGTCTCCTTCCCGGAGCTGGTCTCGATGATGGTCGAGAACGACCTCGCCGAGCAGTCCGCGCTGATCAAGTAGCCGCCGTGCCCGCAGCGTTCGTCACCGGGGCGAGCGGACAGGACGGGGGCTACCTCGTCGAGCGTCTGCTCGCCGACGGCTGGGAGGTCTCCGCGCTCGTCCGCGACGAGGACGCGTCCCTGCCCGCCGCCGTCCGCCCGTTCCAGGGCGACCTCCGCGACGCCGCCGGCCTCGGCCGGGTGGTCGCCGAGGCGCGACCCGACGTGGTCTTCCACCTCGCGGGGATCTCCTCGGTGGCGCAGTCCTGGCAGGAGCCGGTGCTGACCGCCGAGGTGACCGGCACGGCCGTCGCCGCGCTGCTCGAGGCCTCGCTGGCCCTGCAGGACTCGGCGGGCCGCGAGGTGCGCTTCGTGCAGGCCTCCTCCTCGGAGATCTTCGGAGCGGCGACCGACAACCCGCAGACGGAGTCGACGCCGATCCGCCCCGTCTCCCCCTACGGCGCAGCGAAGGCGTTCGCGCACCTCCTCGTCGGCGTCTACCGCGGCCGCGGGCTGCACGCGTCGTCCGCGATCCTCTACAACCACGAGTCGCCCCGCCGACCCGAGGGCTTCGTCACCCGGAAGATCACGGCCGGAGCCGCCGCGATCGCCGCCGGCACCGCCACGGAGCTCTCGCTCGGCAACCTCGACGCCCGCCGCGACTGGGGCTGGGCGCCCGACTACGTCGACGCGCTCGTCCGCGCCTCGCGCGCCGAGGCGAGCGGCGACTACGTCGTCGCGACCGGCGTCGCGCACTCGGTCCGCGAGTTCGTCGCCGCCGCCTTCGCGGCCGCCGGCATCGACGAGTGGGAGGACCGGATCCGCATCGATCCGCGCTTCGCCCGCCCCGTCGACGCCCCCGAGATGCGCGGCGACGCGTCGAAGGCCCGGACCGAGCTCGGCTGGGCGCCGACGGTCGCCTTCGAGGAGATCGTCGCCCGCATGGTCGAGCACGACCTCGAGCTCGCCCGCGCCGCGGGCTGAGCACCTCGACCCGTCCCGCGCCCGTCGAGGTACGGCGGCGCAGGGGTTACGTACAATGATCTGGCTGCCGCCCCGGCAGTGCTAGGGCTGGGAGTCCGATGAGCAGCAGGAAAACGACGATCACGCGCGCGGCCGACCGCGTCGACGCGATCGCACAGGAGCCGTTCCACCAGAGCGGGACCCAGCCGGGTCAGCGCTCCGGCGGCTTCGTCTCGTCGCTGATCGACATCTTCCGGCACCGCGAGCTGCTCCGCCTGCTCGTCAACCGCGAGCTGAAGGCGCGCTACAAGGACTCGAGCCTCGGCTTCGTCTGGACCCTCATCCGCCCGCTCGTGATGCTGATGATCTACTACGTGGCGATCGGCCAGTTCCTCGGCGCGGCCCGCGGCATCCCGGTCTTCGCGATCTTCGTCTTCTGCGGCCTGACGCTGTGGAACCTCTTCAGCGAGATCGTCGCGACCGGCACGACCTCGATCCTCGCCAACGCGGGACTGATCAAGAAGGTCTACCTGCCGCGCGAGATCTTCCCGGTCGCCACCATCGGCGCCGCGCTGTTCAACTTCGCCGTGCAGTTCCTGGTGCTGATCGTCGGGGCCGTCGCGCTCGGGGCGCTCAACGTCAGCTGGCAGCTGCTCTTCATCATCCCGGCGCTCGCGGTCACCCTGGTCTACGGCCTGGCGCTCGCCCTCGCGCTCTCGGCGCTCAACGTCTACCTCCGCGACGTCCAGTTCCTCGTCGAGGTCGGCCTCCTGATCTTCTTCTGGCTCTCGCCGATCACCTACGCGTGGTCCTTCGTCGTGCAGACCGTTCCGGGCTGGCTCGAGCAGATCTACCTGCTCAACCCGATGACCAACGCGATGCTCGCCTTCCAGCGGGCGATCTGGGGTCCGGGCTCGCGCGAGACCCAGGTCGAGCAGGCCGACGGCAGCTTCAACACCGTCGCCGGTCAGCCGTGGCCGGCCGACATGGCCCTCCACCTCTTCATCGTCTTCCTCGTCGGGGTCGTGCTCGTGTGGCTCGCCCACCGCGTCTTCCGCCGCCTCGAGGGCAACTTCGCACAGGAGATCTGATCCCATGACGCTCGAGTCCGAGGTCGCCCTTCCCGAGTCGGTCGAGATGCCGACGATCATCCGCGTCCAGAACGCCTCCAAGCGCTTCGTCATCCGCAAGGACAAGAGCGTCAAGGAGCGCATCGTCAACTTCGGGCGCGGCAAGCAGCACCGTGACGACTTCTGGGCGCTGCGCGACATCGACCTCGAGATCCCGCTCGGCTCGACGGTCGGCCTGATCGGCGCGAACGGCTCGGGCAAGAGCACGCTGCTCAAGCTCATCGGCGGCATCATCCAGCCCACCACCGGCACCGTCGAGCGCCGCGGCCGGCTCGCGGCGCTGCTCGAGCTCGGCGCGGGCTTCCACCCCGACCTCACCGGGCGCGAGAACGTGTTCCTCAACGGCGCGATCCTCGGCCTCTCCCGCAAGGAGCTCGAGGACAAGTTCGACTCCATCGTCGAGTTCTCCGAGATCGTCGACTTCATCGACACCCAGGTGAAGTTCTACTCCTCCGGCATGTACGTGCGGCTCGCCTTCGCGATCGCCATCCACACCGACCCGGACCTCCTCCTCGTCGACGAGGTCCTCGCGGTCGGCGACGAGCCGTTCCAGCGCAAGTGCATGGACCGCATCCGCGCCTTCCAGCGCGCGGGCAAGACCATCGTGCTGGTCACCCACTCGCTCGAGCAGGTCGGCGAGCTCTGCGACCGCACCGTCGTCCTCCAGCACGGCAACGTCATCTACGACGGCGAGACCGCGCGCGGCCTCGAGGTGCTGCGCAACGGCTTCGAGAACTCCCGCCAGGAGCGCGTCGAGCGCGAGACGGCCGAGGCGATCGTCGAGGCCGAGGAGGCCGGCGAGGAGCCCGAGCCGCTGCCCGCCGCCGAGATCGTCAGCGTCGAGCTCGAGGGCGGGACGCTCGAGGAGGGCAACCGCACCCTCCGCCCCGGCGACGACCTGACGGTGTCGGTCACGCTGCGGCCGCTCAGCGGCGCCCCGGTCGAGAACTGGTTCGTGGGCATGGGCGTCGACACCCCGCTCGGCCAGGTGGTCTTCGGCACCAACACCATGCGCCTCGGCTTCGAGCACCCGCCGCTGACGGGGGAGACCACGATCACGTTCTCCCTCCCGGACATCCGCTTCGGCGGCGGCACCTACGCGGTGCACGCCTCCGCATCGACGCTCGGCAACGGCGAGTTCGTCCGCGTGCCGGTCGGCGCCCGCTTCACCGTCGAGCGCAGCGACAAGCGCGTCGGCCTCGTGAGCGTCGCCGCCTCGGCCACCGTCGACGGCGTCACCCGGGCGTGACCGCGCGCCGGGTGCGGCTGCTCGTCGACGCGAGCCCGCTCGCGGCCGGGCGGCTCACCGGGGTCGGGCACGTGCTGCTCGAGACGCTCCGCGCCCTCGGCGAGGAGCGGTTCCGCCGCGAGGTCGAGGTGGTGCTCTTCGCCCCCGCGTCCGAGACCGCGGTGATCGCCCGGCACGGACTCGGCTTCCGGGTGCGCGGGATCCCGCTCCCCCGGCGCCTGGTCGGCCTGCTGACCCGGACGCGGCTGCCGATCGACCCGCTGCTCGGCCGCGGGGTGTACTTCTTCCCCAACTACCGCAACTGGGCCCTCAGCTCCCGCTCGAGGGCGATCACCTTCGTCCACGACGCGTGCTTCGCCGTCCGCCCCGACCTCGTCCCCGCGGCCCGTCGCGCGCTGCTGTCCGCCCGGATGCCGGGCTGGCTCGCCCGCTCCGACCTGGTCGCCACCGGGACCCCCTCGGCCGCCGGTGAGATCGAGCGGCACCTCGGTGTCGCGGCCGAGCGGCTCCGCATCCTGCCGACGACGGTGGACTCGGCCGACTTCCGCCCGCGGCCGGCCGACGAGGTGGCCGCGGTCACCGCGCGCGTCGGCGCCGAGCGCTACCTGCTCTACGTGGGCGCCGTCGAGCCGCGGAAGAACGTCGCGGCGCTGATCCGCGCGTTCGCGGCCGCCGAGCGCCCGGCCGGCTGCACGCTGCTGATCGTCGGCGCGACGGCCTGGGACGACGACGACGTCCGCGAGGCGGTCGCGCAGGCCCGCGCAGCGGGAGCCGACGTGCGGCTCTCCCCGGTGTTCGTCGAGGACGAGGAGATGCCGGCGCTGATGACCGGCGCGGACGCCCTCGCGCTGGTCTCGCTGCACGAGGGCTTCGGTCTGCCCGCCCTCGAGGCGGTCGCCACCGGGACGCCCGTCCTCGTCTCCGACATCCCGGGGATCCACGACGCACTGCGCGGTCACGAGGCGGCAGCGACCTTCGTCCCGGTCGGCGACGAGGACGCCCTCCGAGGGGCGATCGAGACCGCTCTCGCGCGGCCCCGGCGGATCGAGCCCGGCCCGATCGCCCCGTGGAGCGACGCCGCGGAGGCGCTGATGCGCGCCGCCCGGGAGCTCGAGGACCGCTGAGCCCGCGGACGGCCCAGCGCCCGCGAGCCCGCGTTCAGAGGGTGGAGACGCCCGCCGGTGCGACGGCCGTGACATACGTCCAGACCTCGTCGGCGTACTCGGTCCAGGTGCGGTTGACCCGGGCGCGCGCCTCGGCGCTGAGCCGGGCGTGCACCTCGTCGTCCGTGAGGAGCGAGACGAGCGCGTCGCGGATCGAGTGGTCGTCGCGCGGATCGACGAGCAGCGCGCCGCCCTGCTCCGCGATGTCCCTCATGCTGCCGAAGCCCGAGGTGATCACCGGCGTGCCGACGGCGAGCGACTCGGCGACGGGCAGTCCGAAGCCCTCGTTCAGCGAGGGGAAGACCGTGCAGGTCGCGCTGCGGTAGGCGCTCCAGAGCAGCTCGTCGGTGATCGCCGAGAAGGAGTCGACGTGGCGGCCCTCGTCCTGCAGGGCGTGCATCCGCCCCTGGAACTCCTCGCTGCTCCAGGCGTTGCCGCCGATGAAGGCCAGCGTGAACTCGACGCCTGAGCGCCAGGCCAGCTCGGCCGCGTGCAGCACGGCGAGGTGGTTCTTGCGCGGCTCGTGGCTGCCGATGCAGACCACCAGCGGCTCGTCACCCACGGCCCCGAGGGTCAGGCGGGTCGCGGCCTCGTCGAAGTCGTCGTCGCCGCCGGCCGAGGCGGGCAGCGGGATCGCGTCGATCTCCGGCCCCTTCTCGCCCTCGAGCATGCCGCGCCAGCCGCGGTACTCGGTCTCGGAGGCGCGGGAGACGGTGGTGACCCGGTCCATGTGCGAGACGGCGACGAGAGTCCGCGGGAACTGGCCGCTGATGCCGCCGTGCGCGGTCTCGGCGGTGGTCAGCGGCACGCAGTCGTGGCCGATCATCGTGGTCGCGTTGCCGCTGAACTCCGTGAAGGCGGCGAGACGGCCGCTGCGCTCGTCCTCGATCGCGAGCTCGGGGAGGACGTAGAGCGACTCCCACGGGACGACCACGGGTGCGTGGGCGTCGAGCTTGGCGTCCGGCGCGGAGCCGTAGAGGGCGTTGGTCCGGAGCTCGTTGCCGACCTCGCGGAAGCCCGTCATCGCGTCGTCCCAGACGATCAGGCCGATGTCGTGCCGGCTGTTCCACTCGACGATCGTGTTGCGGACGACCCGCTGGATGCCGGTCGCGAGTCCCGTGCGCGCGGTGTGGTGCACGTCGACCAGCACGGCGTGCCGGGCGATGACGACGGTGCTCGGCGCGCGGACGGCGTCCAGCACTCGGGAGGCAGGCGTCGGCTTGACCAGACCGGTCAGCAGCGCGGCGACGCCGTCGAGACGGGCGCTGCGGCGCGACTCGACGACCTGCTCGCGGACCGGCAGCTCGGCGCTCACCACGGCGAGCAGCAGCCAGGTCTGCGCGAAGCTCGGCTCGCCGACCGCGTCGGCGACCTGCTGGACGAGCGCCGGCACCTCGCGCGCGGGCGCGGTGGTGGGCTCGAGCGTCTCGAGCAGCAGCGTCAGGCGCTCCAGGGCGGTGGACTCACGCATCGTTCTCCTCCTGCTCGCTCGAGGCGGACGGCACGAGGGCCGTCCACAGCTCGGCGGAGTAGTCGTTCCAGGTCCGCTTCGGGCGCGCGTGCGCCTCGGCGGTGAGCTCGGCGACCCGCTCGTCGGAGTCGAGCAGCTCGCGCATAGCGGCGGTGAGCTGGTCGTCGTCGTACGGGTCGACGGTGATGCAGCCGCCGTCGGCCGCGATCTCGGCCAGCGAGCCGCGGTCGGAGGTGATGGCGGGGATCCCCAGGGCGAGCGCCTCGGCGACCGGGAGCCCGTAGCCCTCGTGGGTCGAGGGGAAGACGAAGAACCGCGCGTTGCGGTAGGACGAGAGCAGCACGTCGTCGCCGGCCCCGCGGACGACCTCCACGGTGCGACCGCGGCGCTGGGCCTCGCGGATCCGCACGTCGAAGACCTGCGTCGCCCACGGGTTGCCGCCGCCGATGAAGCGCAGACGGAACCTCCTGCCCTCGCGCCAGAGCACCTCGGCGGCGAAGAGGATCGCGAGGTGGTTCTTCCGCGGCTCGTGGCTGCCGACCGAGAGCACGAGCGGGAGGTCGTCCTCCTCCTCGATGTGCTCGCCGTCCAGCGGGGGCGCCTCGACCGGGAGGGACACCGTCGAGAGCTCGGGGCCCTCGAGGCCCTGCGCGGGGAGCGCGGCGTTGAAGCCCTCGAACTCCTGCGTCGCGGCCTCGCTGATGCCCGCGACGCGGCTGGAGTGCTTGACGACCGTGAGGTAGTTGACGAAGCGCAGGCTCTCCTGCGGCGGCACGGTGTCCGCGCTGACGACGGGGATGGCGTCGTAGCCGATCAGGCTGACCGTGTTGCCGGAGAACTCGGCGAGCGCGGCGAGGGGCGCGCAGATCCCCATCACCGGCACCTCGGGCAGGACGAGCGTGGAGCGGAACGGCACGATGAAGTCGACCTGCTCGGGGCGGCCCGGATCCCACTCCCGGGTGCTGCTCTTCTCGAAGTCGATCACGCGCTCGAGCTCGCCCTCGCCGAGGCGGCGCAGGGCCATCGACCCGTGCTCCCAGGCGGTGAGGATCGGGTCGTAGTCGCGGTGCCAGCGCTTCATCGTCTGGCGGACGACGCGCTGGATGCCGGTGGCGTGCGAGTTGCGCGCGCAGAAGTCGACGTCGACGACGACGGCGCCGGTGACGACGGAGAGCGTGGTCGAGAGGTCGTGGTACCCCGTGGAGGCGCGTGTGCCGGCGACGAGGAACACCCGCATCGCCTCGTGCGGCTTCGCGAGCTGCAGCGAGCGCTTGAACCAGCTGAACAGGTGCGGCACCGGGTAGACGCCGAGGAAGGCGGTGAGCGACAGCCAGGTCAGGTCGTCGGAGTCGCGCCGCTGGACGGTGCGCGCGATCTCGTCGAGGAAGGGGCCGGGCCCGCGCAGAGCGAGGTCGGCCGCCTGCTCGGGGTCCTCGAGCACGAACGGCGCGATCTGCTCGAGTCGCTGCACCACGAAGGCGCGGCGGGCGTCACGGCCCGCGAGGTCGGCGGCGTTCACCGGCTGCGACCGCCGAAACGGCGCTGGGCGTAGCGGATCGAGTGCTGCACCGCTCCCGGGAGACCGAGCTGGCCCACGCGGATCTGGAAGGTGCGCGCCGCGCGCAGCGGGCGGGTGACCCGCCAGGAGAGCGTGCTCTCGAAGTCGGCGACGTAGTGGGCGCCACCGCCGAAGTGCATGTTCGCGGCCCACTCGTCGAGCGGGTCGTTCAGCAGCTCGTCGAGGCGGGCGCGGAGCTCCTCGACGGTCTCCGGGGTCCGCGTCTCGGCGGTCCGGGCGTCCGGAGTCGCGGCGTCCGGAGTCGTGGCGGCCGCGGTCGCGGCGTCCGCGGTCGCGGTGTCCGGACCGTCGCCGGCGGGCGTGAGGGCAGTCGTCTCTTCAGGCACCCCGCCATTGTAGGCGGGCACGTCAGCGGAGCTTGATCGCCGCGGTGTCGCTCGCCGCCGCGGCGTCGTCCTCGAACAGCGCCGCCGCCGCCATCTCGGCCTCGCGCTTCTCGACGACACCGCCGGAGCGGTGGTGGCCGAAGACCCAGAAGCGGTAGAGCACGAAGCGGAACGCGGTGGCGAGCAGGAGGCCGATCACGTTGGCCGAGATGTTGTCGGCGACGAGGTTGTCGAAGCCGAGCACGTAGTGCGAGATGTAGAGCGGCAGCAGATTGACCAGCATGCCGGCGACCGCGACCACGCTGAACTCGGCGAGCTCGAGCAGGTAGTTCGCCCGGCGGTGCTCGCGGAAGGTCCAGTAGCGGTTGCCGAACCAGGTGACGACGGTCGCCGCGGCCACCGCCACGACCTTGGCCCCGATCGGCCCGGAGAGGACGTGCTCCCCGCCGATCCCGCCGACGCGCAGCAGGTTGAAGACGGTGACGTCGACGACGAGGCCGAGGATCCCGACGACGCCGAACTTCAGCACGTACGAGATCAGGCCGCTGTAGAGCGCCCTCGCGAGAGCGACGGGGCCCTTGCCTGCCATGGGGTCAGATCCCCGCGGGCTGCGGCGGGCGGGTGCGGGAGCCCTCGCGGACGCGGATCTTGAGGAGGATCCAGAGAGCCTCGAAGCCGTCCTTGACGGTGATCTTCTTGCCCTCCTCGCGGGTGCGGGCCTTGTAGCTGATGCCGACCTCGTAGGGGCGGTAGCCGCGGGCGAGGAGCTTCGCGGTGACCTCCGCCTCCATGCCGAAGCCCTTCTCCTTGATCTCGAGCGAGCGGTACAGGCTCAGCGGCATCAGCTTGAAGCAGGTCTCGACGTCGGAGACGTAGGCGTTGAAGAGGACGTTCGTGATCAGGTTCACGCCCTTGTTGCCGATGACGTACCAGTAGGAGAACGAGGTGTGGCTGCCGAAGGTGCGGCTGCCGTAGACCAGCTGCGCCTCGCCGTCGAGGACGGGCTGCAGCAGCGTCGGGATCTCGCTGGGCCGGTACTCCTCGTCGGCGTCGCAGATGATGACGTAGTCGCCGGTGGCCTCCTGGACGGCCCGGCTGATCGCGGCGCCCTTGCCCTGGTTGACGCTCTGGTGGAAGACGCGGATGCGCGGGTCCTCCAGGGCGTCGAGGATCTGCTTCGTGCGGTCGCGGCTGCCGTCGTTCACGACGACGAACTCGATCTCGACGCCGTCCTGGAACTCGATCGCGAGGACGCGGTCGACCGCCTTCTGGAGGGTCGCCTGCTCGTTGTAGACGGGCATGAGGATGGAAAGCTTCACGTCGGGATTCTCTCTCGTACGGCGCCCGGCGGGCTGCGGCGCGCGGTGGGGTGCGGGGTGCGGCGGGCTCTCGGGCTACGGCGCGGCGACGACGGTGGCCTGGAACCAGGCGATGGTCCGCGCCAGTCCGTCCTCGAGGGGCACCGTCGGCTGCCAGCCGAGGATCTCGCGCGCCTTGGTGATGTCGGGCTTGCGGCGCTCCGGGTCGTCGATCGGGCGCGGCTCGTAGTGGATCTCCGAGTCGCTGCCGACGAGCGCGACGATGCGGCGGGCGATCTCGCCCAGCTCGAGCTCGTCGACGCTGCCGAGGTTGATCGGGCCCGCGTCCTTCGAGTCGGCCATCCGCAGGATCCCGTCGACGAGGTCGTCGACGAAGAGCAGCGAGCGGGTCTGGGTGCCGTCGCCGTGCATCGGGATCGACGTGCCGGCCAGAGCGGCCTTCACGAACGCGGGGACGGCGCGGCCGTCGTCGATGTCCATGTTCGGGCCGTAGGTGTTGAAGATCCGCACCACGCCGGTGTCGACGTCGAAGTAGCGGCGGTAGGCGAACGTGATCGCCTCGGCGTAGCGCTTGGCCTCGTCGTAGACGCTGCGCGGCCCGTTCGGGTTGACGTTCCCCCAGTACTCCTCGTGCTGCGGGTGCACGTGCGGGTCGCCGTAGACCTCCGAGGTGGAGGAGACGACGAAGCGGGCGCCGTCGCGCTTGGCCACCTCGAGCAGCGCCTCGGTCACGGTCGAGCCGGCGTGCAGCGTCTCGATCGGGTGCGCCAGGTACCGCGGCGGCGAGGCCGGCGACGCGAAGTGCAGCACCACGTCGAACGACCCGGGCACGGCGAGCGCGTTCGCGGCGTCGTCCTGGACGAAGCTGAAGCACGGGTGGGCCAGCAGCGAGCCGATGTTGCGGGTGGAGCCGGTGATCAGGTCGTCGATCACGACGACCTCGTCGCCCCGGCGGAGGATCTCGGCGGCGAGGTTCGAGCCGAGGAAGCCCGCCCCGCCGGCCAGGAGGAAGCGACGCGATGCGGGCACGGCTGCCTTTCGATGAGGGGGAGGGGGATGTCGCCCGTCTGCCGGGCAATCGGAGAGGTTAGCACGGGGCCGGTCCGGGGGCCCTGAGGCCGGCGCCCGGCGAGGGTGCCGCTCACCCGGATGCACTAGATTCTCTGCGGCTGCGATCCGTCGGCCCGGGCGCCCAGGGAGCTGACGATGACGACCGAGGACACGCCGTCTCCCGGTCGCGGCACCCGGACGCTGCGGTGGATCGGCGCCCACTCGGCGGGCCTCGCCTTCTGGATCCTGGCGGCCGTCGGACTCGCCCTGCGCGTCCTCTTCATCCTCAGCCCCGCGCACACCTTCGACGCGGACCACGCGGTGGTCTACCTGATGGCCAAGCACGTCGCGGACGGGGAGCTCCCGGCCTTCTTCTGGGGCCAGTCCTACGGCGGCACCCTGCTGCAGACCACGGCGGGGATCGTGATGCTCGTCTTCGGCGCGCACATCGAGGTGCTCGCGATCGTGTCCTCGCTGTGGTTCCTGGCCGCGGCCGTCCTGCTGCGGGTGATCGCCCGGCGGCTCGCCGGTCCGGTGGCGGGTGCGACGGCCGGGCTGCTGTTCTGGTTCCCCGGCGTCGTCCTGCTCCAGGTGTCGACGAGGGACCCGGGCTTCTACGGGCCGAGCATCGTGGTCGCGTTCGGCGTCGTCGCCGTCGCCACCGCGTCGCTGCGGCGACCGCTCCTCTCCTGGATCGCCGCGGGCGCGCTCAGCGGCCTCGCGCTCTGGACCTCGCCGATGAGCGTCGCGCTCGCCGCTCCGGCCGTCCTCGCGCTGGTGGTCCGCGACATCCGCCGGCCGCTGCACTGGCTGCTGGGCATCGGCACGGCGGTCGTCGCCGGCTCGCCGTGGCTCCTGGAGGCGCTGCGCAGCTCGAGTGCGACCGCGCCGCTCGGCGCCGGCACCAGCGACTGGGAGCCGACGATCGACAGCGTCACCGCGCTCTTCCACGACATGCTCCCCGTCGCGTTCGCGGTCGCCCCGGGTGAGCCGGCCGACTCGATCGTCGGCTGGACCGCGGTCGTCCTGCTCGCCGGACTCGTCGTCCTCGGGGCCGTCCGCCGGCGGCTCGCACCGGTGCTGGTCGGCACCGGCACGATGCTGCTCTGCGCCGTGCTGATCCTCGGCGCCGGACTCGACCTCGACTACGACTCGGTGCGCTACAGCGTCTTCCTGATGCCCGCGTTCGCTCTCGCGGGCGCCTGGCTGCTCGCGCGCTGGCGACCGGTCGCCCTGGTCGCGGTGCTCGTCGCGGCGGCGCTGACCGTCTCCGGGGTCTGGGACCGGTCGGAGGGATTCCGGAGCGACACCTCGAACCGCTTCGACGGCGGCTACCGCGCGGTGGTCGAGCTGCTCGAGCGCCGCGGCGCCGAGCACGTCTGGGGCGACTACTGGCTCAGCTACGCGATGACCGCCTCGACGAACGAGGAGGTCACCGTCGCCGCCCTCGTCACCCGCCGCTACCCGGGCTACGACGCCCTGGCGCAGGCCGACGGCCCGCCGGTGATCGTCGTCACGACCGGCGACTACAACGACCAGGAGCTGCGGACCTCGACCCTGCTGCCCCCGCACGAGCGGATCGTCCGCGGCGGCTACACCGTCTACTTCTACGACGAGCCCTTCGCCGTCACGTCGCAGCCCTGGGGCCTGTACTAGTCCTGACGACGGCGGATCATCTCGATACGCCCGCTCCGCGGGCTGCTCGATCAGCACGCAGGCGCATGCCCGCCCCTCTCCTGCTGGTCGAGCAGCCGCGCAGCGGCGTCTCGAGACCCGCCCCGTCAGCCCGCGACCGCGAAGACCAGCCAGCGCCCCGACGAGGACTGCGCGACCGGCGTGAGCGAGCCGCTCGCCGCCAGCACGTCGCCGTACCAGGCGCCCTCGCGGCCGACGTAGGCCGCCGTGTCGACGTACACGGCGCACGCGCCGCTGGCCTCGACGGCGGCGGCGAACTCCT
Source organism: Rathayibacter sp. VKM Ac-2835 (assembly GCF_013266705.1). NCBI lineage: Bacteria > Bacillati > Actinomycetota > Actinomycetes > Micrococcales > Microbacteriaceae > Rathayibacter > Rathayibacter sp. VKM Ac-2835. The sequence goes on from NZ_JABSNQ010000001.1 coordinate 767,214, forward strand.
CGGGGGTGGAGACCCCGCCGAAGACGTCGAAGCCGGTCGTGCCGCGCACCGCGCCGTAGCTCCACTCCAGGTTCTCCCCCTCGGTGTAGAGGTACGGCAGCGCCTCGTCGTAGTCGGCCATCCGCCCGACCGACCCGCTGTCGGGGAAGCTCTTGATCGGCAGCTGCACCACGCCGCAGCCGTCCGGCAGCGCGGCGTCGGCCTGCGCGACGAACGAGGTCATCTCGGCGTCCTCGGTCGGCGCGATCGGGACCATCCGCGCCACGCCCGCGAGCTGGTCGAGCACGCCGACGACCACGATCAGGGCGACCGCCGCGATCCGGATCCAGCGCCGGCCGATCCGCGCGAGCCCGATCGCCACGACGCCGAGCGCGAGCAGCGCCAGCACGATGGACAGCCGCGACCAGGCCCGGATGGTCGAGCCCGCGATCAGCGCGACCGCCATCCCGAACCCGGTGACCACGTAGAACAGCAGCGTCCACAGCGCCGCCACCGCGAGCAGCCGCACGTGCTCGTCCGAGGCGAAGCGGCCGAAGGCGGTGACCCGGAGCGCGCGCCCCCCGACCAGCCCGAGCATCGGCAGGCTGACCAGCAGGAGGCAGAGCCCCGCGATCGCGATCAGCGGCAGCCCGGGCGGCTCGGTGTTCACCGCCACCGCCGTGGTCACCTGGTAGATGTTCGTCAGCGCGCCGATCTTCGGCACCTCGGTGCCCTGCCACGGCAGGAAGAGCGAGAGGATCTTGCCGGCGAAGTCCTCCGACTCCCCCACCCCGCGGCTCTCGAAGTAGGGCGCGTAGCGCTCCCCCCAGTCGCCGCCGAGCAGGACCAGCTCCCCCGCCACGAGCACGCCGAGCACCCCGAGCGGGAGGACGCGCGCGAGGACCGCGCGCAGGGGGACGCGACTCGCGAGCCCGGCCAGGGCGCCGAGCAGCCAGACGCCGCCGAGCACCAGCACACTGAAGACGTAGTAGTAGCCGCCGGTCGTCGCGACCAGCAGCGGCAGGACGATGACGGGGACGGCGCCGCGCAGCAGGCGGGCCCGGCGGGTCGCCCCGCGCCGCCGCCAGGCCAGGAACGGATCGGTGCGCTCGCCCGCGACGACCAGGATCAGGATGCCCAGCAGCGGGATCGCCCAGTAGTTCGCGAGGAAGGCGTGCCCGGCCCCGATCCGCTGGAAGTGGTACGGCGCGAGGCTGAAGACGACGGCGACGAGGGCGGCCGACCAGGCCGGCACCCGCAGGCAGCGGAAGAAGGCGTAGCCGGTGAGCGCGACGAAGGCGAAGGTGAGCAGGTAGAACACGTTGAGCAGCGCGAAGCCGTCGTGGATCACCAGCGCGAGGGCCGACGCGGTCAGCGCCGACGCGACGTCGAACTGCGCGGTGTAGAAGGAGTTGTAGCCGGAGGGGAAGCCGAGCGCGCCGTTCTCGGCGAACGGGAAGACCTGGGTCGCACTCCGGAACAGCAGGTAGTGCAGGATCTGGTCGTCGCCGCCCGCCCGCCAGCGCTCGGCGAGCGAGCCGGGCGTCGCGCCGAGGGCGACCATCGCCGCGAGCACGCTGACGAGCGAGGCCGCCACCGCCCAGGCGAGCTCACGGCCGATCCGGCGCAGGCGGGGGCGCTCCGCCTCGCGGTTCTCAGAAGCCACGCTCGGCGCTCGCCTTCTCGATGCTCGCGCCGACGATGCGGTTCAGCTCGGTCTCGCCGGGGGTGCCCGCGTAGTCGTAGACGTCGAAGGTCGGGCACGCGGTGATCCCCGCGGGCTCGCCGAGGTGGCCGAGGGCGAGCTCCGCCCAGTCCGGCTCCCGGTCGGCGAGCACGTAGCTGAAGTCGCGGTCGCGGTAGGAGGCGGCGTTGTTCATCCAGAGCTGCGCGGTGAAGTCGAAGTTCACCTGCTGCACGTCGACGGAGGCGTCCCCGTACAGCTCGAGCGGCCGGGTGCTCCAGAACGAGCCGACGCCCGAGACGTCCCGCCCGTCGATCCACTGCTCGAGGCAGGCGCGCTCCGGCGTGCTGCCGGCCCGCGCCGCGGCCGCGCCGACCGCCGGGCCGGCGACGACGGCCGAGGAGAGGACCACGAGGGCCACGGCCCCGGCGAGCACCGCGCGCACGGGGGTCGAGAACGTCCGCGGCCGGAGCAGGCGGACGCGTGCGGCGATCCTGCGCGGGATCCAGTCCTGCGAGGCGGGCAGCAGCATCAGTGCGGGGAAGACCGCGAGCGGCAGCAGGTAGCGGCTGACCAGGCTGCCGGTGAGGATCTGCCCGAGGACCAGCGAGGCGGAGGCGACGAGCACGAAGGTCGCCAGGACCACGCTCGAGTCGGCGACCGCCCACGGCGTCTCCGGCCGCACCTGGGTCGCGACCGCGAGGACCAGAGTGAGCAGCGCGGCCAGCAGGAGCACGCCGACGATCAGGATCTCGAGCTTGCCGGTGGGAGCCGATCCGACGTCGCGCAGCTGCAGGACGAACCCGTCCACCGCGGCGCCCGCGCGCTCGAGGTGCAGATAGGTCGCGGCGTCGACGGCGACGAACCGCGCCACCGCGTCCCGCGCCGCGTAGCCGATCCCCGCTCCGGCGACCAGCACGGCCGAGATCAGCAGCGCCCGCCGCCAGGACATCCGCCGCAGCACGACCACCGCCAGCAGCGAGACGACGGCCGGCGCGGTGAACTGGAGCGCGAACAGCGGATTGGAGAGCGTCGTCGCCGCCGACACCAGGACGGCCCCGATCAGCGCTCCCGTCGTGCGGACCCGCGACGGGGGCCGCGCAGGATCGAAGCCGCCGCTGGCCTCCGCCATCAGGGCGAGCGCGAGCACGGCGGCCAGCGCGACGCCGGAGTAGTAGGTGGTCAGCAGGATCCCGCTCGCGAAGGCGCCCGAGTTGATCAGGCCCCGGCCCTCGGTGGCCGCGAGCACGACGACGACGCCCGTCGCCAGCGCGGCGGCGCTCACCCGCCACGGCCGGGTGCGCCCGGCCAGCACGCGGGCGGCGAGCCAGCGGACGCAGCCGTAGAGCGCGGCGGCGTTGACGAACGCGTTCACCACGAGCGCGCCGACGACCGACCCGCCGGCCAGCGCGAGACTCACCAGGTAGAGCGGGAGCTCCGGGAACAGCAGGAGCTGACTCGTCATCACCCACTGGAACGGCTCACCCTCGGCGACCGAGCGCACCAGGAGCGGCAGCGCGAGCGAGTCGCCGTCCGAGAGCAGGTACTCCCACCACGGCGTCGAGGAGAGCCGGCCGAGCACGAGCAGCGTCGCCGCGAGGACGAGCAGCAGTCCCGACGCCTCGAGGACGACGGCCCAGCGGCGGGAGGGGACGGTGGCGGCAGCCGTCATCGCGACCCGTCGCGTCCGAGGCGGATGCGCAGGACGAGCAGCAGGCTGCGCAGGAGGGTGTTGCCCGGGATCTTCGAGGTCCCCTCGGTGCGGTCGAGGAAGACGATGGGGATCTCGCGCACCTGCCGCGCGGCGGTCAGGGCGCGGTGCTTCAGCGCGATCTGGAACCCGTAGCCGGTGGCGTCCACCGTCTCGAAGTGGATGCGCTCGAGCAGCTCGCGGCTGAAGAGGTTGAATCCACCGGTCCAGTCGGTGAGGCGCGAGCCGAGGATCGCGCGGGCGTAGACGTTGCCGCCACGGCTGAGGATCTTGCGGTCCAGTGTCCAGTCCGGGGTGCCGCCGCCGGGGATGTAGCGGGACGCGACGACGAGGTCGGCGCCCGCGCGCACCTCGCGGAGGAAGTCGGCGAGGTACTTCGGGTCGTGCGAGAGGTCGGCGTCCATCTGCAGGATGCAGTCCGGGGCGTCCTCGGCCTCGAGGATCCGCTCGAACGCCCAGAGGTAGGCCGCGCCCAGACCCTCCTTCGTCGCGCGCTCGAGCACCTGCACGGAGAACGCCGGGGTCTCCAGCTCGGCCGCCAGAGCGCGCGCCTTCTCCGCCGTCCCGTCCGGGGACGAGTCGTCCACGACGACCGAGCGGACGACGACGTCGGACTCGCGGGCCACGGCGGCGGCGACCCGGCGCAGCAGCTCGCCGATGTTGTCCGCTTCGTTGTACGTGGGGGTGACGATGGTGAGCGAGAGCATCTGGTTCCGATTCGGGCGGGGACGTGGACGGTCCGCCGGGGCGGAGGCGGTGGAACAGTATCAGCGTGCACCATGCCGTCCTGTGTGAGAGGAACCGGGACATCGCGTCGTCGTTCTCAGATTCAGTTCCCCCGATGAGGGGCTGGAGTTCAGATCGGTCGCGTACCGTCGCCCTCATCGCTCCCGCCCGGGCCGCGAGGACCCCGAGGAGCACCGTGTCGCGTCCGTCGAGCTCGTCCGCGTCGAAGACGGCCCGGTCGACGTCGTCCCCGTCGAGGACGGCCCCGCCGGCGTCGTCGCCGTGGCGGTCGTCGCGCTGGCTGGAGTCGCAGAAGGTGCGGTTCCTCGTCGCGGGGTCGCTGAACACGGCGCTCGACTTCCTCATCCTCAACGCGCTCGCCCTGCTCGTCGGCCTGCCCACCCTGGTCGCGAACGTCGCCTCGGTGACCGTCGGCATCTCGATCTCGTACTTCCTGAACCACTTCTTCGTGTTCCGGCACCCCGACCGGCCGACGGTGCGCACCTTCGCGCAGTTCTTCCTGGTGACCGGCTTCAGCTCGCTGGTGCTGCAGTCGCTGATCATCTACGGCTTCGAGGTCTTCTTCGACACCCGCTTCGGCACCTCCCTCCTCTTCCTCCCCAGTGCGGGCGAGAAGGCGTTCCTCGCCATCAACGCCGCGAAGGCCGTCGCCGTGATGGTCGGCCTGGTCTGGAACTTCTGCCTCTACAAGTTCGTCGTGTTCCGCGCGCCGTCCGCGGCGATCGCCCCGGAGCTGGGCGAGGTCGTCGACGAGGTGGAGTCCGCCGCGCGCTGAGCGCCGGAGCCCCGCTTGGGGCCCGTGCTAGCCTCGTCGAGTTCTTCCGACGGTGCCCCCGCCCGTCGACGCCGCTCCCCCGGAGGCTCTCATCGCCCGTTCGACGTTGCCCATCGCGGTCGTCGTCGTCACCCACTTCTCGGGTGAGGTCCTCCGCGCCTGCCTCGAGTCGATCCCCGAGGCGACCGAGCACGACGTGAGCGTCGTCGTCGTCGACAACGCGACCACCGACGACTCCGTCCGCCGCGTCGTCGAGCGCCGGCCCGAGGTGCTCTTCCACGAGACCGGCGAGAACCTCGGCTACGGCAGGGCGATCAACTACGCCGTCGACCGGCTCGGCCCCGAGATCGAGTGGATCCTGGTGACGAACCCGGACACGGTGTTCCTGCCCGGCTCGATCGACGCGCTCTACGCCGCGGCCACCGCCGACTCCGGCATCGGCTCGATCGGCCCGCGCATCCTCGACTCGGACGGCACGATCTACCCCTCCGCCCGCGCGCTGCCCTCGCTAGGGACGGGCGTCGGCCACGCGCTGCTCGCGCACGTCTGGCCCGGCAATCCCTGGTCCCGCCGCTACCGCCGCTCCCGCGCCGTCGAGACGATGCAGCACGGCAGCATGACGGCCGGCTGGCTCTCCGGCGCCTGCGTGATGGTGCGGCGCACGGCGTTCGAGCAGATCGGCGGCTTCGACGAGCGCTACTTCATGTACTTCGAGGACGTGCAGCTCGGCGACTCGCTCGGGCAGCGCGGCTGGTCGAACGTCTACCTCGCCGACGCCGTGGTGTCGCACCTGGGCGGGCACTCGACGCGGCTGGCCTCGGCGCGGATGCTCGCGGTGCACCACCGCAGCGCCTACCTCTACCTCGCGCAGAAGTACGACGCCTGGTACCAGGCGCCCGTCCGCCTGGCGGTCCGCCTCGGCCTGGGCGTGCGCGTCGCGCTGATGCGCCTGCGGCCCAGCCGCTGACGCCGGGGTCTCGAGACGCCCGCTGCGCGGGCTACTCGATCAGCAAGGAGAACATGCTGGTCGAGTAGCCGCGGAGCGGCGTCTCGAGACCCGCCGCGTCAGCGACCGAGCTCGAGCAGGCGCTGCAGGTAGGCGCCGTAGCCGCTCTTGACGAGCGGGGCGGCGAGCTCCGCCAGCGCCGCGTCGTCGATCCAGCCGTTGCGCCAGGCGATCTCCTCGATGCAGCCGATCTTGAAGCCCTGGCGCTGCTCGATCACGCGGACGAACTCGGTCGCCTCGATCATCGAGTCGAACGTCCCGGTGTCGAGCCAGGCGGTGCCGCGGTCCAGCACCTGCACGTTCAGCGTCCCCGCCTCGAGGTAGCGCTCGTTCACGGTCGAGATCTCGAGCTCACCGCGGGCGGAGGGCTCGATCGTCTTCGCGATGCCGACGACGGAGTTGTCGTAGAAGTAGAGCCCCGGCACCGCGTAGTTGCTCTTGGGCTTCGCCGGCTTCTCCTCGATCGAGAGCGCGTGGAACGCGTCGTCGAACTCGACGACGCCGTAGGCGCGCGGATCCGCCACCTGGTAGGCGAAGATCACCGCACCCTCGATGGCGGTGTTCGACGCGAGGGCCGTGCCCAGCGCCGTGCCGTGGAAGATGTTGTCGCCGAGCACCAGCGCGACGGAGTCGTCGCCGATGAACTCCTCGCCGATCAGGAACGCCTGCGCCAGCCCGTCGGGCGACTCCTGCACCGCGTAGGAGAGGGTCATCCCCAGGCTCGAGCCGTCGCCGAGCAGCGCGCGGAACTGGTCGTTGTACTCGGGGGTCGTGATGATCAGGACCTCGTCGATCCCGGCCATCATCAGCGTCGACAGCGGGTAGTAGACCATCGGCTTGTCGTAGATCGGCATCAGCTGCTTCGAGATGCCCTTGGTGATCGGCCAGAGCCGCGAGCCGGAGCCGCCGGCCAGGATGATGCCCTTCACGAGTGCGCTCCGTCCAGCTGGGCGTAGAGCGCCTTCGCCTCGGCCCAGGTGGGCAGGATCCCCTGCGCCTCGGCCTCGGCGAGGGTCGGCGCGTCCGTGTCCTTCGGCGACAGCAGCGGCTCGCCCGCCTCGGCCGGGAAGCGGAGGCCGATCTGCTCGTCGAGCGGGTCGATGCCCTTCTCGCGGATGGGGTCGTAGGTCGAGGAGACGAGGTAGGAGACGACCGCCCCCTCCGTCAGCGCGACGAAGGCGTGGGCGAGGCCCTCGCCGATGTAGACCGAGCGGCGGTCGACGCCGTCGAGCAGCACCGAGTCCCACCGGCCGAAGGTCGGCGAGCCGACCCGGACGTCGATGATGTAGTCGAGCACCGCACCGGAGAAGCAGGAGACGTACTTCGCCTGCGACGGCGGGATCTGCGCGAAGTGGATGCCGCGGACGGTGCCGCGCTTGGAGACCGAGGTGTTGCCCTGCTGCAGCGACAGCGGGTGCCCGACCGTCTCCGCGAGGCGGTCGAAGCGGTAGAACTCGTAGAACACCCCCCGGTCGTCGGGGAACTGCCGCGGCGTGACCTCGTAGGCGTCGGGGATCTCGAGCTCTCTGATCTGCACGGTCACGAGTGTACTGAGCGTGCGGCGGCCCGCCGTCGCCGCCGGTGCGCCGGGGGCCGCGCGCCGGGGGCCTCCGGCATGATGAGCGGGTGACCTTCCTCCTCACGGGCGCCTCCGGCATGCTCGGCACCGACCTCCGCTCCTCCCTCGGCGATCGAGCCGTCACGGCGCTCGGCCGCGGCGACCTCGACGTGACCGATCTCGACGCCGTCCGCGCGGCCGTCGCCGGCCACGACGCGGTGCTCAACTGCGCCGCCTACACCCGCGTCGACGACGCGGAGAGCGACGAGGAGGAGGCGCGCCGCGTCAACGCTCTCGGCGCGCAGAACCTCGCGATCGCCACCGCCGAGATCGGCGCCGCGATCGTCCAGGTCTCCACCGACTACGTCTTCGACGGCTCGGCGACGAGCCCCTACGCCGAGTCGCACCCCCGCCGGCCGATCTCGGCCTACGGCCGGACCAAGGCGGAGGGTGAGGAGCTCGTCCTGGCCGCGAACCCCGGACGGGGCTACGTCGTCCGCACCGCCTGGCTCTACGGCGCGCACGGCGGCAACTTCGCCAAGACGATGGTCCGCCTCGCCGGGTCGCACCTCACCCTCACCGTCGTCGACGACCAGCGCGGCCAGCCGACCTGGACCGGCGATCTCGCCGCCCGCCTGGTCGAGCTCGTGGACGCCGCAGCTCCGGCCGGGGTTTACCACGGCACGAACGCCGGCGAGACGACCTGGTTCGGCTTCGCCCGCGCGGTGTTCGAGAAAGCCGGCCTCGATCCCGAGCGCATCCGGCCGACCGACAGCGGCAGCTTCGTCCGCCCGGCGCCGCGGCCCGCCTACTCCGTGCTCGCCCACGACGCCTGGGCCGCGGCCGGCCTCGCGCCGATGCGCTCCTGGGAGGACGCGCTGGCCGCCGCTCCGCTCGAGGCGGTCACGCCGTGACGACCACGCTCCGGGTGGTCGTCGACCAGATGCTCGCCCGCGTCCCGGGCGGCATCGGCCGCTACACCGAGGAGCTCACCCGCGAGCTGATCCGCACCGCCCCGCGCGACTGCGAGGTCGAGGCCGTCCTCTCGGCGCACCCGCCCGAGAAGGAGGAGGAGCTGCGGCAGCGGCTGCCCGGCCTCGCGCGCCTGCACCGCCTGCACCTGGGCCGCCGCGAGCTCTCCCGCGCCTGGCAGTACGGCATCGGCATCCCCTCCGGCGGCGGCATGATGCACGCCCCCAGCCTGTTCGCTCCGCTGCGCAACCACGAGGGCCGCGAGGGCGAGCAGATCGCCGTCACGATCCACGACACGGTGCCGTGGACGCACCCCGAGACCCTCACCCCGCACGGCGCCAAGTGGCACCGGGCGATGGCGAAGCGCGCGCAGAAGTTCGCCGATGCGGTCGTCGTCCCGACGCACGCGGTCGCGCAGCAGCTCTCGCAGGTGCTCGACTTCGGCGACCGGATCCGCGTGATCGGCGGGGCCGTCGGCTCGGGACTCGTCCTGCCCGACGACGCGGACGAGCGGGCGGAGGCCCTGGGGCTGCCCGCCGAGTACGTCCTCAGCGTCGGCACGCTGGAGCCCCGCAAGGGCCTGGTCTCGCTGATCGCCGCCTTCGGCGAGGCGTCCGCCCCGGAGATCCCGCTCCTGATCGTCGGGCCGACCGGCTGGGGCGAGCTCGACATCGCCTCCGTTGCGGACGAGCAGGGCCTCGGCGAGGAGCGGGTCCGCGCGCTCGGCGTCCTCAGCGACTCCGACCTCGCGCTCGTGCTCAGCCGAGCGACGCTGTTCGTCTACCCGAGCATCGCCGAGGGCTTCGGCCTCCCGGTGCTCGAGGCCATGCACTTCGGCGTGCCGGTCGTGCACTCGGACGACCCGGCGCTGCTCGAGGTCGCGGCCGACGCGGGCGTCGCCGTCGAGCGCGGCGACGCGAAGCACTACCCGGAGCGGCTCGCGCTCGCGATGAGCAGCGTCCTCTCCGACACCGGGCTCCGCGAGCGCCTCTCCGTCGCCGGCCGCGACCGCTCCCGCGCCTTCAGCTGGCGCGACTCCGCCGAGCGCGTCTGGGCGCTGCACGCCGACCTCTGAGCCGCGGGGGGGGTCGGCAGACCCGTCTCCTGATGCCGGTGGATCTCGATACGGCCGCTCCGCGGGCCACTCGATCAGCAGGGACTGCCCGCTACTGCGCCGCGGCGTCGGGGAACAGGCCCTGCTGCACGAGGGAGCGGACGACGTCGTAGTCCGGGTCGCGGTCCACGTCGACCGCGGGCGGGACGAGCTCGACGACGCCGACCGGCTGGGCCTTCGTCTTCAGCCCCAGCTGCACGAAGTAGCCGAGCATGCCTTGCGGGACGTCGGTCTTGATCACCTGCGAGCCGGCCGCCGCCACGTCCTGGAACTTCGAGAGGACGTTCGCCGGCTCGAACTGCTCGAGCAGCGCGGTCTGCACCTGGCGCTGGCGCGCCATCCGGTCGTAGTCGCTCGTCGTGTAGCGAGAGCGGGCATAGGCGAGCGCCTGCTCGCCGTTGAAGTGCCAGGGCCCGGGATCGATCCACTGGTTGACGCCCTGCATCGTGCCGTCCGCGCCGGGGAGCCCGCCGAGCGGCAGCGGCTCGGTGCCCTGGTAGTCGACGTCGATGCCGCCGAGCGAGTCGATCAGCTGGGCGAAGCCCTCCATGTCGATCAGCGCGTAGTACTGGATGGGCAGGCCGAGCATCCCCTCCACCGCGTCGCGGGTCGCCTCGATGCCGGGCTCGCTGCCCTCGGCGACCGCGTCCGGGTAGAGCTCCGGGTGCTTCAGCTCGACCTCGGTGTAGATCGAGTTGAGCTTGCAGACGTCGACGGCGCAGTTGTCGGTCGTGTACCCGTCCGGGTACAGCTCGTGCATCGGGCTGTCCTCGGGGAACGGGATGTTCACGAACTCCCGCGAGACGCCGATGGTGGTGGCCGCGCCGGTGGAGGCGTCGATGCTCACGACCGAGATGCTGTCGGGGCGCAGGCCGTCGCGGTCCTCGCCCGCGTCGCCGCCCAGCAGCATGATGTTGTAGCGGCCGTCGATCGGCTGCTCCATCGCCCCGCCGCCGAAGATCGACGACAGCGTGCCGCGGGTGATCCCGATGAGGTACGTGCCGTAGGCGGTGGAGCCGACCGAGACCGCCATCAGGGCGATGGTCGCGAAGGCGAGCACCGCCCGCATCCTCGGCCGCGCCCGCACCAGGCGGATCAGCCGGAGCGTGTCCAGGGTGAGCACGAGCCAGACCACGCCGTAGACCACCAGTGCCGCCTGCAGGGCGAGCATCGAGAGGTCGAAGGTCGCGAGCGTGTACAGCCCGGTCGGGAAGACGAAGTACAGGATCACGCCGACGAGCAGCGCCGTCCACAGCCCGAGGGTGAAGCCGAGACCGAGGCGGCCGAGACGGCGGTTGCCCGCGAGCACCTGCGCGGAGCCGGGCACGAGCAGGTTTCCGATGAGGAGCCACCAGGCGCGGCGGGTCATCACCGTGCTCGAGCGGACATCGGGGTGCCGCAGCGGCAGGGTCATCGTCGTCACAGGCCGGCCACCAGGGCCTCGTTCTTGGCGGCGACCTGCGCCTCGAGATCGGCCGCGAACGCGTCGAGGCGCTCGGACAGCGCGTCGTCGCCGATCGCGAGCATCTTCACCGCGAGCAGCCCCGCGTTGCGGGCGCCGCCGATCGAGACGGTCGCGACGGGGACGCCGGCCGGCATCTGCACGATCGAGAGCAGGGAGTCGAGGCCGTCGAGGCGCGCGAGCGGCACCGGCACGCCGACGACGGGGAGGGAGGTGACCGCGGCCAGCATCCCGGGCAGATGGGCCGCGCCGCCGGCACCGGCGATCACGACGCGCAGACCGCGCGCGCGGGCCCCGCGACCGTAGTCGATCATCGCCTGCGGGGTGCGGTGCGCCGAGACGACGCGCACCTCGTGGGCCACTCCGAACTCCGAGAGGGTCGTCGACGCGGCCTGCATGACCGTCCAGTCGGAGTCCGAGCCCATGACGACACCGACGAGCGGGGACGGTCCGTTGACGAGCGCGTCGGCGCTCACGGGGCGGTACCGGCGGGGGTGGCGGAGGGCGTGGGGCGGGTCACGGCCACCATGGTACGTCTCAGTCCGTGAGAACGGCCGCCGCGGCACGCGCCTCGTAGACCACGAGCTCGAGGTCGTCGCCGGTCGCGTTCACGTGCCCGACCTTGCGCCCCGGCCGCGGCTCCTTGCCGTAGTTGTGCACCTTCACCGCGGGGTGCGCGGCGAGCACGAGCGGGTAGCGGTCGGTCAGCGACTCCCCCACGGGGCCGCCCAGCACGTTCACCATCACGGTCCACGGATCGCGGCAGCCGGTGGCGCCGAGCGGCAGGTCGAGCACCGCGCGCAGGTGCTGCTCGAACTGCGAGGTGGTGGAGCCGTCCATCGTCCAGTGGCCGCTGTTGTGCGGGCGCATCGCCAGCTCGTTGACGAGCAGCCGGTCGTCCGTCGTCTCGAACAGCTCGACGGCCAGCACGCCGGTCACGCCCAGGCTCTCGGCGATGGTCTCGGCGATGTCGGCGGCGGCGGCGGCCAGGCGGCCCGCCGACGCGGGCGCCGGTGCGAGCACCTCGGCGCAGACCCCGTCGCGCTGGATCGACTCGACCACCGGCCACAGGATGCTCTCGCCGGAGGGCCGCCGCGCCACGAGCTGCGCCAGCTCGCGGCGGAAGCCGACCAGCTCCTCGACGAGCAGCGCGCCGCCGCGGCCGTCCTCGGCGAGCGCCGCGAACCAGTCGTCGGCCTCGTGCGCGCCGCTGACGACGCGGACCCCCTTGCCGTCGTAGCCGCCGCGCGCGGTCTTGACCACGCCGCGGCCGCCGTGCTCGTCGAGGAACGCGGCCAGCTCGGCGGAGGAGGAGACCGCGGCCCAGTCGGGGACGGGGACGCCGAGCTCGGTGAGGCGCTGCCGCATCATCAGCTTGTCCTGCGCGTAGAGGAGCGCGTCCGGACCCGGGTGCACCGCCACGCCCTCGGCGACGAGCCGGCGCAGGATCGCCTGGGGCACGTGCTCGTGGTCGAAGGTGACGACGTCGACGGTGCGGGCGAACCCGAGCACCGTCTCCTCGTCGCGGTAGTCGCCGACGCGCGTCGCGGCGAGGCCCGCCGGGGCGCCCTCGGTCTCGGCGAGCACGGCGATCTCGAGACCGAGCTCGACCGCCGCGGGGATCATCATCCGGGCGAGCTGGCCGCCTCCGATCACACCGACGCGCATGGCGCTCCTCCTGGTTCCGCCCGCGGGCGCGGGGCGGCTCCATGGTAGCGAGGGGCGCCGACGCGGCGGGGCTCGGGTGGCGCGGCGGGGCGCTCGGGTGGCGCGGCGGGGGCGCTCAGAGCCGTGACGACGTGCTCAGAGCGGATCGGGCGCGGGCCACTCCGGCAGCGGAGCCGACGCGATCGCGTCCTGCAGAAGCTCGGCGACGAGCTCCGGGTCCTCGACGTCGCGCAGCACGAACGACTCGGCGCCGTCCAGGGTGATCCGCACGTCGCCGCAGCGGGCGATGCGCTGGCCGAGGCTCCGCGAGACGCTGACGGCCATCCGCCGGTCGAAGTCGAGGTCGGCGTGGCGCACCGATAGGACGCCGCGGCGGGCGTGCAGCCCGCGCTGCGTGATCCGGTAGCGGATGCTCGCCCAGCCCGCGACGCCGGGGACGCAGAGCAGGAGCACGAGCACCGCGGTGCCGAGGGCGATGATCCAGCGCTGCAGCTCCAGCTCGAACTGGGCCGCGAAGTAGAAGCCCGCCCAGGTGAGCAGCAGGAACCCGGCGACCGGGGCGACGGCGCGTCGAGCGCGCGGCGTGAGCCGGGCGAGCTCCCGGTCCCCGTCCGCGAGCCGGTCCCGGGCCCCTGCTCTCACTGGCGGAGGTGGGTGACGTCGCCCGCCGAGAACGAGCGCCGGGCGCCGTCCTGCTCGAGCACGAGCGAGCCGCCGGCGTCGAGCGCGACCGCGGTGCCCTCCGCCACGGAGCCGTCCGGCAGCTCGACCCGGACCGTGCGGCCCAGCGTGCCGCAGTGCGCCCGCACCACGGCGGCGGTCCCGGAGGACTCGGCGTCGCCGAGAGCGAGGAGCGGCGCGAGCAGCGCCGAGAACTCGGTGAGGAAGCCGGCGAGCACGGCGTCGGCGCCCGTCGTCGACGCGCCGGCGAGGGCGAGGGAGGTCGCGGTCGGCACGGGCAGCTCCTCCTCTGCGAGCAGGAGGTTGATCCCGGTGCCCACGATCACGCGGCCGTCCGGGAGGCGCTCGGCGAGGATCCCCGCCGTCTTGCACCCCTCGATCAGCACGTCGTTGGGCCACTTGACCTCGACGGAGCCGTCCACCAGCGGGGCGAGCGACCGGGCCAGGGCCGCACCGGCGAGCAGGGGCAGCCAGCCCACCGCGCCGGCGGGCAGAGCCGCCGCGGCCACGAGCGTCGAGGCGGCGAGCGTCCGGCCGGCCGGCGCCTGCCAGACGCGCCCGAGGCGTCCCCGGCCCGCGCGCTGGTCGTCGGTCGCCACGACGGAGAGGTGCGGCCAAGCCGCGGGCTCGGCCGTCGCCCGCTCGCGGAGCTCGTCGTTCGTCGAGCCGGCGCTCTCGAGCCAGAGGACCTGCGGCGACACGGAGAGGGAGAGCGGGAGCTGCATGGGGGCCACGCTACCGGCGGGCCCCGCGAGAAGACCCGGGGCGGCACGCGAGCGCCGCGGCTTGTGCGGACCCTCCCACCGCAGCGCCCGCTCCCTGTACGGGTGCGACAACGGAGGGGTCCATCCGCGCCGATAGGGTGGGCGGGTGACCGCGAACATCGAACGTCCCGCGCCCGATCTCTTCACGACCGCGGGGAAGATCGCGGACCTGAAGGCCCGCTACCACGAGGCGGTCACCGCCAGCGGCGAGGCCGCGATCGAGAAGCAGCACGCCAAGGGCAAGATGACCGCCCGCGAGCGGATCGACACGCTGCTCGACCCCGGCTCGTTCGTCGAGCTCGACGAGTTCGTGCGCCACCGCACCCACGCCTTCGGCATGGAGAAGAAGCGCCCCTACGGCGACGCCGTCGTGACCGGCACCGGCACCATCCACGGCCGCCAGGTCGCCGTCTACTCGCAGGACTTCACGATCTTCGGCGGCTCGCTCGGCGAGGTCGCCGGCGAGAAGATCATCAAGGTGATGGACCTGGCGCTGAAGACCGGCGTCCCGATCATCGGCATCCTCGACTCCGGCGGAGCGCGGATCCAGGAGGGCGTCGTCGCCCTGGGCAAGTACGGCGAGATCTTCCGCCGCAACACCGCGGCCAGCGGCGTCATCCCGCAGATCTCGATCATCTGCGGCCCGGCGGCCGGCGGCGCGGTCTACTCCCCCGCCCTCACCGACTTCGTGATCATGGTCGACAAGACCAGCCAGATGTTCGTCACCGGCCCCGACGTGATCAAGACCGTCACCGGCGAGGACGTCGGCATGGAGGAGCTCGGCGGCGCGCTCACCCACAACAAGATCTCCGGCGTCTCGCACTACCTCGCCAGCGACGAGAACGACGCGCTCGACTACGCCCGCACCCTGCTCTCCTTCCTGCCGGACAACAACCTCTCCCCGGCACCGGTGTTCGACAACGAGGTCGACCTGGAGACCACGGACTCCGACCGCTTCCTCGACACCGTCATCCCCGACAGCCCGAACCAGCCGTACGACATGCGCGCCGTGATCGAGCACATCGTCGACGAGGGCGACTTCCTCGAGGTGCAGCCGCTGTTCGCGCCCAACATCGTCATCGGCTTCGGCCGGGTCGAGGGCCGCTCGGTCGGCATCATCGCCAACCAGCCCAGCGCGATGGCGGGCACCCTGAACATCGAGGCCGGCGAGAAGGCCTCGCGCTTCGTCCGCTTCTGCGACGCGTTCTCGCTGCCGATCCTCACCCTGGTCGACGTCCCCGGCTACCTGCCCGGCACCGACCAGGAGTGGACGGGCGTCATCCGCCGCGGCGCGAAGCTGCTCTACGCCTACGCGGAGGCGACCGTGCCGCTGGTCACCGTCATCCTGCGCAAGGCCTACGGCGGCGCCTACATCGTGATGGGCTCCAAGCAGCTCGGCGCCGACATCAACCTCGCCTGGCCGACGGCCGAGATCGCGGTGATGGGCGGCCAGGGCGCGGTCAACATCCTCTACCGCAACGAGATCCGCAAGGCCGAGGAGGCGGGCGAGGACGTCGCCGCCGTCCGCACCCGGCTGGCGAACGAGTACACCTACAACGTGGCGAGCCCGTTCCTGGCCGCCGAGCGCGGCGAGCTGGACGGGGTCATCGAGCCGTCGGCGACCCGCGTGTCGGTGATCAAGGCCCTGCGCGCGCTGCGGACCAAGCGCGCGAACCTGCCGGCCAAGAAGCACGGCAACATCCCGCTCTGAGCCGCGCTCAGCGAGCCGTCGGCGCCTTCTCGTGCGCCGGCGCCGTCGGCTCGCTCGGCGCCGGCTTCTCCTGCACCGCCGGCTTCCCGGCGGGCGGCGCCTTCTCCTCCGGCCGGGCGCCCAGTGCCCGCGCGAAGGCGAGCGCCTCGCGCGGGGACACGTCCGGCAGGTAGGCGCGACCGATCGCCGCGCCGATCCGCGGCAGCTGCAGCGCGTCCGGGTACGCCATCCAGAGCCCCTCGTAGCGCGGGTGGAACTTGGCCTTGAAGCGGAACAGCGAGGTGAAGCCGTAGGCCGGCTCCAGCGTCCGCGCCAGGAACTCGAGCAGGCCCGAGAGCGCGGTCGGCTCGGGCGGCTGCTCCCCCTCCGGCACCGGCGCCGTCGCGAGCGGTGCGCCTGACAGCGAGACGAACTCCGCGCCCTGCTCCTGCGCGCGCAGAGCGGCGGAGGCGATCAGGAACTCCATGATCCCGGGCATCGCCTCGTCGGAGCGGCGCATGAAGTCGAGCGTCCAGCCGATGATCCGGCCGTCGCGGTGCACGGGCAGCCAGCTGGTCACCCCCTGCAGCACGCCGTCCGGACCGACGGCCAGCAGCAGCGCGACGTCGGGGTCGCGCGCCTCGTCGATGCCGCCCAGCGTGAACCCCATCTCGGGCAGCGCCTTCTCGGACACCCACTTCTCGGACAGGTCGACGATCTGGCTGGCCATGCCGAGCGACAGCTCCGGCCAGGTCGTCCAGACCGGCTCGATGCCGAGCTTGATCGCACGGGTGAGCGGATAGCGCACCTTCTGCCAGCGCTTCCCGGTCAGCTCGAAGCCGCCGAGCTCGATGATCGTCTCCTCGCCCACCGAGATCCGCGACCAGCCGAGGCCGTCGAAGACCGGCAGCAGCTCGTCGTGGACGCTGTAGAACACCGGCGTCCAGCTGCGCTCGTCGCAGAACGCGACGAACCCCGCCACGACCTCCTCGCGCCGCTCGGGCGCGCAGGCCGGGTCGGAGAGCGTGATGGCGACGCCGCCGACGACTCGGTAGGCGACGCCGCCCTCGCCGTCGGGGGCGATCCAGTGCTCGTTGCCCTGCCAGGTGCCCTGGTGGCCGAGGCTGCCGGCGCCGTGGCGCACCAGCAGGCGGCGGTACACGGCCTCGTCGCCGCGCACGCCCTGCACGTCGGTCGCCCGCAGGAGCGAGATCACCGCGACGACGACCAGGAGCCAGAAGACCGGCCCGACCCACTCGAAGCCGATCCTGGCGAGCGGCTCGCGCGGCACCGCCAGCAGGCCGTGACCGCCGAGGAAGCTCGACGGCACGAAGCGCAGCAGCCCGTCGAGCAGGAGCCGGCCGATCCCGAGCACCGGCTCGAAGCTGGTCCGCGTCGAGGCGGAGAGCGCGAGGTAGCCGCCGAGCGAGACGACGAAGCCGATCGCCACCACCAGCGACCAGCGGCGCGCCGACGCCCGCGGCGCCCGGATCGTGAAGTGCCGGCTGCTGACCGCCAGGAGGACGATCACCCCGACCGGCACGATCACCGTGGTGGCGACCCAGAGCAGGTACTCGGCGTAGTACTGGAAGTCCGGGTGCCGTGCCGCGCGCTGCAGCAGCACCACGTCGAGGATCGCGATGGCGGCGTTCACGCCGATCGCGAGCAGCAGGCCGAGGCGGCGCCCGGAGCGCAGCCCGGAGGCCGCGACGAGGAGCAGGATCATCGGGACGAAGGTGAGCAGGATCGGTCCGGGCGAGATCAGGTTGAGCCGCACGTGGTGCGCGCAGTGCCGCACCGTCGCACCGCAGGGATCGTCGAGATCCCCGCCTCCGGTGAAGGCGCTCTGCAGCAGCCGCCCGAGGAAGGAGAACGGCCCGTAGCCCGAGTCCGAGAGCACGGCGACGAGCGGACCGAGGGCGGTCACCGCGACCACCGAGGCGAGCAGGGCGCGCGACTCCCGGTGCGAGCTCGGCGCAGGACGCCGCGGGCGCAGGCCGCTCACCCCGTGCGCCATCACCGCGCCGATCGCGAGGCCCGCCGCGCCCGCGAGGAGGCGGTAGACGTCCGCGGAGTCGCCCGCGTAGAGGACGAACATCAGCACCACCGCGAACACGGTGACCCGGAGCCGGCGGCGCCAGAGACCGCCCATGAAGGCCGTCGCGGCCAGGAGTGCGCCGACGCCGCCGATCAGCGGGTCGAAGGTGAGGTCGCCCACCGTGTCACCCGCCCACCACTCGCCCACCGACGCGCCGATGCTCTGCAGGGCGGCGCCCAGGGCCGTGCCGATCGCCCCGGTGAGCAGGAAGGCGACGACCAGCCGGCGCGCGCCCAGCCGGTGCTCGGCGGCGATCAGCAGCGGCAGCAGCAGGAGCAGGACGAGCAGGAGCGCGGGCGGTCCCGACGCGATCAGCAGACCGGTGACCGCGGCCCAGGGGCGGCCGCCGAGGATCGTGCCGGCGCTCGCCGCCCACCACGAGCCGGTCTCCCCGCTCGCCGGGCCGGCGAGGGTGCCGGCGACCGCGCTCGCGAGCAGGATGACCAGTGTCGTCGCGAAGGCCGCGGGCGAGGAGCGCACCACCGCGGCGACGCGGTGGACGGAGGCGCGGCCGCGCTTGAGGGACCACGACGGCATGCGGGAACACTCCTGTTCGGGACGGGACGGGCGTCGCTCCGGCGGCGTCCGGCGTCAGCATAGTCACCGGCTCGGGCGCGGGACCGTGAACGGCATGCGGTACCGTCGCGGGATGAGCGCAGCCGACTCCGCCCCCTCCGTCGTCACCTCGCCCGCCGTCGTCATCGGCACCCCGGGACTCGACGCGCGCGAGATCGCCGCGGTGACCGCGGTCGTGACCGCCCTCGCCGCGCAGTCGCATCCCGTCGCCGAGGTGCCGGTGATGCCCAGCGGCGGCTGGAGCGACCGCGTCGCGGCCGTGCGTGCGCCCCTGCAGCCGGCGCCCGGGGCCTGGCGCTCGTTCTCCGGCTGAGAGCGCTTCCACCCCTCCGGGCGGGCCGCACCGGGAACGATCCACCGGAACGCGGATTTTGTCCCCCGATTAGTCCCCTAAAGTGCCGACTACCTGCCACTCCCGGTCCTGGGCATGATTATCCGTGTTAGGTGTTCACTCCTCGGAGGGGGCATCGCCAATCACTCGCCGACCAGGGTAAGCAGGCGGGTGTTTTGGGGGCGAGTGAGGGTGACATTCGGGTTGTCACCCTCACTCGGGGTTTGACGGCGGGCTGGGCCCCCTCTTCGGAGGAGTGGACAGCCCGCCGCACTCTTTTAACCGGTCGATCTGCTGTGTGTGCCAGGTCCGGTGTCACCGGACGATCGGACGTGTCCGACCGGTCCGGCTCGCGGTCGCCCGCACACCACTCGGCCGGGGACGCTCAGTCCTCGAGGACGCGCTGCTCGTCGCGGCGGATCTCGACCCAGGCGTCCACCTCGTCGCCCGCGTCGTCCGAGCCGAGGGCGCCCGCGCTGCCGTCGCCGGCGGTCCGCAGCCCCACGACCGTCACCGCGGACGGCGAGTCGGGCGAGGCGGTGCGGACGACGACCCGGTCGACTCCCTCGCCGATGCCGCTGAGCGCGTGGGCGAGCTCGCCCAGGACCCGGCGGCTCTCCGCCTCCGTGGTCCGGTCGAGGCCGCCGTCGTCCAGCACCGACACGGTCACGCCGCGGCGGCGCGCCTCGAGCACGATCCGGCGGACGTCGTCGTCGAGCAGCCGCCTGCCCCGGATCTCGTCGCGGACCGACGCCTCCAGCAGGGCGCACTCGCGGCGCTCCTCGTCGCTGAGGCCGACCGGGCTCGTGGCGATCCGCAGCAGCATCTCGGAGGCGATGGCACGGGTCTGCTCGAGCCGGACCTCGCGCTCCGAGAGATGCGCCTCCTCCGCCGCCCGCCAGGACGCGGCGGCCCGCTCGGCGGCCTCGAGCACGCGCGCCTCGGAGCCGGCGCGGCCGAGCTCGATGATCAGGAGCTGCGCGATGCCGACCCAGGCGATGCCGCCGACGACGCCGAGGGTGGCGAGGGCGACCGGGCCCGCCCAGACGCTGGTGTGCACGATCAGGAACGCCATCCCTGTCCACGCCGCCAGCGGACGCCGGCACGCGCAGACGATCGTCATCAGCGTGCCGACGGCCGCGATGTACCAGGTGGAGTAGCCGTTGGAGGCGCCGGGGTCCAGCGACGGCGAGACGAGCAGCGGCAGTGCCACCGCCACTCCCGCCATCGCCCAGGCGGTCACCGCGTTCATCCGCGCGGCCGAGCCCGGCAGGAGCGCGATCACGGTGGCGACGACGTAGAGGCCGACGGCGAGCAGATCGGCGGGCGTCGCGGGCGCGAGGCGGTAGGAGAAGAAGGCGAGGACGACGTGGTAGAGCGAGAATCCGCCGCCCAGGGCGTAGAGGAGCGGTCGCGGGTAGGTGATCACGAGGCGCCCCGCGGGGCCGGCCAGACGACGACGACCCGGGTGCCCTCGCCCGGGACCGTGTGGACCTGCGCCGAGCCCTGGACCTGATGCACGCGGTCGAGGATCGAGAGCCGGATGCCGAGCCGCTCGCGCGGGACGTCGGCGAGGAGGAAGCCGCGGCCGTCGTCCTCGACGACCACCTCGACGGAGCAGGCGGAGAGGCGACCGTGGACGGACCGGCGGACGGCGTCGCTCGGCCCGGCGTGCTGGACGCTGTTGGTCAGGGCCTGCCAGACCGCGCCGAGGACCGCTTCGGCGACCGGCCGCGGCATCGTGGTGGTCCGCGGATCCGCCGCCTCGTCGACGACCACCTCGAAGTCCGCGACGAACGTCGAGGCCGCGTGCGACAGCTGGCGCTCGAGCAGCTCCAGCGGCACCTCGCCCGCGTCGAGGTCGGACTCCTCGTCCGGGAGAAGCACCGAGAGCGTCTTCCGCGCCATCGAGGACACCAGCGCGCGCTCGGCGCCGGACTCGGCCGTCGCCGCGGCCAGCAGGGTCGCCAGGACGTTGTCGTGCACGAGGGCGTCCACCTCGACGCGCTCGACCTCGCCGGCGTGCTGGCGCATCGCCCCCTCGTACTGCTCCATCGCCGTGCGCTGCGCGCGGTCCACCCGGTCCGCCGACTGCCGGAGCACGGTGATCAGCACCAGCATCACGAAGCCGACGATGCCCACGTAGACGGCGTCGAGGGCCGCGCGGGTCGGCGAGGCGCCGCCGCCCGAGGGCAGCACGCGGAGGACGCCGAACAGGAGGGTGGTGACAGCGGCGTAGGCGATGGCGAGCCGCAGCGGCGCGACGATCGTGCAGAAGGCCGTGCCGATGGTCAGCAGGTACCAGATCCACGGCGTCTCCTCGGGGGCGGCGCCGGTGCGGATCGTCAGCGGCCAGGTGAGCAGCGCGAGCAGGAGCGACGCGGCCACGACGGCCCCGCTGACCTGCGTGCCGCGGCGGAGCACCGCCGTGACCACCGAGGCCCCGAGTGCTCCGAAGACGACGGCCAGCACGGGCCACGCGACCTCGGGCCGCAGGACCGGCAGCTGGCCGAGGATCGGCGGGACGGTCTGCAGTGCGAAGCCGAAGCCGAAGAAGGAGACGACCGTGCTGATGATCCGGTCGATGCGCTCGCGGTTCGCGGGGGCGCGGGCCGGGACGATCTCAGCGGCCGGCATCGCCGTCGTCCGGATCGATGCCCGGGAGGATGCCGTCCTCGACGGCGCGCCGCAGCAGGTCGACCTTCGTCGGCGCCGGCCGCCCGATCTCGACGTACTTGTCGCGGATCCGGTCGAGGTACTCCTTGGCCGTCGAGACCGAGATCTGCAGGCGGTCAGCGACCAGCTTGAGCGGCAGACCGGAGGCGTAGAGGTGCAGGACGTCGCGCTCGCGCCGGCCGAGCACCGCCCGGGCGAAGTCGTCGTCGGCGTCGATCGCCGAGGCCCACTCCAGATTGTTTAGCACCTCGCCGCGGGCGACGGTGCGGATGGCGGCGATCACGGTCGACATCGGCGAGGACTTGGGGATGACGCCGGCCGCTCCGGCGGCGAGCGCCTCGCGCACGGCCACGACGCGGTCGGCGATGCTGTGGACCAGGACGGCGGAGCCGTGCACCTGGCCCCACTTGACGTTCGCGGTGATGCTCGACCCGTCGTTGAGGGAGAGGTCGAGCACGAGCACCTCGATCTCGGTGCCGTCGAGGACCTGCTCGAGCGCGCGCACCGTCTCGGCCGCGGCGACCACCTGCATCCCTGCGGCCTCGATCGCGGCGGCGACGCCGAGCCGGACGGACTCGTGGTCGTCGACGATGGCGACCCGCACTTTCGGCGCGGCAGCGGACTCAGCGGTCATCGGTGGTCTCCCTCGGGCTCATGCTGGCGACGCCGCGCTCAGGTGTCTCGGCGCACGAGCCGGGCGACGGCCTCCACGTGCGAGGTGTGCGGGAAGAGGTCGAAGCCGTCGAGCCGCTCGAGCTCGTAGCCGCCCGCAGTGAGGGCGCCGACGTCGCGGGCGAGCGCGACCGGATCGCAGGCGACGTAGACCAGCTGCGCAGGTGCCAGCTCGATCAGGGCGTCGGTGACCGCGCGGCCGGCTCCTGCCCGGGGCGGGTCGAGGACGACCGTCGCGGCCCGCCAGCGTCCGCGCTCGCGGGCGTCGGCCTGGGCGAGCGCGTCGCGGAGGTAGCGGTCGACCCGGGCGGTGACCGCGCGGGCACCGACCTGGTCGGCGAGGTTCTCCAGGGCGTGCTCGGTCGCGCGGGAGTCGCTCTCGACGCTGGTGACGCGGACGCCGGCGCCGAGGCGGTCGGCCAGCGCGGCGGCGAGCAGCCCCACTCCGCCGTAGAGGTCGTGGTTCGCGGCGCGGACGTCGGCGAGCGACGGGTCGACGGCGGTCTGGACCGCGTCGAACAGCGTCGCGGCGGCTCCGCGGTGCACCTGCCAGAAGCCGGAGCGGTCGACGCGGAAGGTGCGGTCGGCGACGAACTCGGAGACGACCGTGCGGTCCCTCCTGGCCCGCTTGTCGGAGGGGTCGTGCACGAGCACGGCCGCGCCGTCCGAGCCGGCGGCGTCGACGAGGTCGACGACGGAACCCGGGGCCAGCCGCTGGTCGAGCGGGGCCGCGGCCGAGGAGGCGGCGGTCGCGAGCGGCAGTCCCTCCACGTCGACGACGTGGTGACTGCGCGCGGCGTACGGCCCGACGCGGCCGGAGTCGTCCACGTGCAGGCGGTTGCGCGTGCGCCAGCCGAGGCCGCCGGACTGGTCGTCGCCCGCGACCGGCGCGACGACGACGTCGACCTCGCGGCGGGCGAAGCGGGAGAAGGAGTCGACGAGCACGTCGCGCTTGAGCTCGCGCTGGTAGGCGAGCGCGGCGTGACCGAACTCGGCGCCGCCGACGCGCTCCTCGGGCCGCCGGTCGATGCCGGCCTGCGCCCAGACGTGCTCGACGCGGTGCGGCGAGGCCTGGAGGACCTCGAGCGCCTCGCCCCGCCAGAAGCTGTCGTGGCGGACCTCGCTGATCCGCACGCGGACCCGCTCGCCGGGGAGGACGTCCGGGACGAAGACGACGCGGCCCTCGTGCCGGGCGACGAAGACGCCGCCGTGGGCCACGTTGCTAATGTCGAGCTCGATCTCGGTCCCGAGTGCTCCGCCGGACTCCGCGGCCGGGTCGGATGCGCGGGGCGGGGTCTGTGCCATCCGTCGAGCATCCCACAGCGTGGGCCCGATCGCAGGGAGCCCTCGTGCGCCTCTACCTCGCCTCCACCTCCCCCGCCCGCCTCGCGCTGCTGCGGGCCACCGGGATCGAGCCCGTCGTCGTCCCCTCGTCGGTCGACGAGCCCGCCGCCGTCGCCCGGGCCGAGCAGGAGCGCGGAGCGGCGCTGGACGCCGACGCGACCGTGGCGCTGCTCGCCCGCGCGAAGGCGACGGCCGTCCTCGGGCCGGACGTCGACGGCCTCGTCCTCGGCGGCGACTCCGCCTTCGTGCTCGACGGCGTCGTGCACGGCAAGCCGCACGAGCCCGAGCGGGCCCGCGCGCGCTGGCGGGCGCAGCGCGGCCGCACCGGGCGCCTGCACTCCGGCCACTGGCTGATCGACCACCGCGGCGGGCGGATCGTCACCGAGACCGGGGTGGTTACCTCCGCCGCCGTCTCCTTCGCCGCCGACATCGACGACGACGAGATCGACGCCTATGTGGCCACCGGCGAGCCGCTCGAGGTGGCGGGCGCGTTCACGATCGACGGGCGGGGCGCCGGCTTCATCACGGCGATCGAGGGCGATCCGTCGACGGTGATCGGGATGTCCGTGCCGGCGCTGCGCTCGCTGGTGCGCGAGCTCGGGGTCGCCTGGCCGTCGCTCTGGAACCGCTGACGCCGTCCTCGCGCCCCGCGGTGCTGGCGGCGCGGTGACGCCGGCTTGTGCGGAACCGACGAAGCGCTCGCTCTTCTTTGTGGTGAGCCGCGCCGGGCATCCGCGGGCCGCCCTCTAGGGTTGGGGACCATGCCAGGTATCACGAAGGTGCTCATCGCCAACCGAGGCGAGATCGCCGTCCGCGTCGTCCGGGCCGCCCGCGACAGCGGCATCGCCTCCGTCGCCGTCTATGCCGACCAGGACCGCGACGCCGTGCACAGCCGCCTCGCCGACGAGGCCTACTCCCTCGGCGGGACGACCAGCGCCGAGACGTACCTCGTCATCGAGAAGCTGCTCTCGGTCGCCCGCCGCTCCGGCGCGGACGCCGTGCACCCCGGCTACGGCTTCCTCGCCGAGAACGCCGACTTCGCCCGCGCCGTCATCGACGCCGGGCTGATCTGGATCGGCCCGTCGCCCGAGGCCATCGAGCGCCTCGGCGACAAGGTCTCGGCCCGCCACGTCGCCGAGAAGGTCGGCGCTCCGCTCGCCCCCGGCACCCTCAACCCCGTCTCGGGCGCCGCCGAGGTGCTCGAGTTCGTCGACCAGCACGGACTCCCCGTCGCCATCAAGGCGGCCTTCGGCGGAGGCGGCCGCGGCCTCAAGGTCGCCCGCGAGCGCGACGAGGTCGAGGAGATGTTCGCCTCCGCCACCCGCGAGGCGATCGCCGCCTTCGGCCGCGGCGAGTGCTTCGTCGAGAAGTACCTCGACCAGCCGCGCCACGTCGAGACCCAGTGCCTCGCCGACTCGAGCGGGAACGTCGTCGTCGTCTCCACCCGCGACTGCTCGCTCCAGCGCCGCCACCAGAAGCTGGTCGAGGAGGCGCCCGCGCCCTTCCTCACCGACGAGCAGAACACCGAGCTCTACCGGGCGTCGAAGGCGATCCTCCGCGAGGTCGGCTACGTCGGCGCCGGCACCTGCGAGTTCCTGATCGGCAAGGACGGCACCGTCTCCTTCCTCGAGGTGAACACCCGCCTGCAGGTCGAGCACCCCGTCTCCGAGGAGGTCACCGGCATCGACCTCGTCCGCGAGCAGTTCCGTCTCGCCGAGGGCGGCCTGCTCGACTACGAGGACCCGCAGCCTCGCGGCCACTCCTTCGAGTTCCGCATCAACGGCGAGGACGCCGGCCGCGGCTTCCTGCCCGCCCCCGGCCCCGTGCACGTCTTCAAGGCGCCCGGCGGACCGGGCGTCCGCGTCGACTCCGGCGTCGTCGCCGGCGACGTGATCTCGGGCTCGTTCGACTCCCTGCTGGCGAAGCTGATCGTCACCGGTGCCACTCGCGCCGAGGCGCTCGAGCGCTCGCGCCGCGCCCTCGCCGAGTTCGAGGTCACCGGCCTGCCCACCGTGCTGCCGTTCCACCGCGCCATCGTCGACGACCCGGCGTTCGCGCCCGCCGGCGACGAGCCGTTCTCCATCTACACCCGCTGGATCGAGACCGAGTTCGACAACACCATCGAGGCCTGGAGCGGCGAGCCCGGCGCGATCGACGGCCCGGCCGCGCGCCAGAGCGTCGTGGTCGAGGTCGACGGCCGCCGCGTCGAGGTCACCCTGCCGGGCGACCTCGTCGGCTCCGGTCCCTCCCGCGGTCCCGCCGCCGCCGCCCCCAAGCGCCGCGGCTCCGCCTCCGTCAGCACCGTCACCGGCGACTCCGTCACCGCGCCGATGCAGGCGACGATCGTCAAGGTCGCCGTCGCCGAGGGCGACACCGTCGTCACCGGCGACCTCGTCGTCGTCCTCGAGGCCATGAAGATGGAGCAGCCCCTCACCGCCCACAAGGACGGCGTCGTCCGCTCCCTGAACGCGGAAGCCGGCACCACGGTCTCCTCGGGCCACGTGCTGCTGTCCATATCCTGAGCCGCTCCCCGCGCGGCTACTGTGCTCATGTCTGAGCCGCTCCCTGCGCGGCTCAGCGCAGTCGGCCCGTTTGCGTGGTGCGTTCCATAGAGCGGGTCGCGTCGCGCTGCCTCGAAACGCTGACACGCGTTTCTCGCTCACGCGCTCTGCCTGAGTCTGCTCGTGGGCGAGCTCGGCCGCTCCACGCAGGCTGGCTGGGCCGCCGCTCGCGGGCGGGCTCGGCGGGTTCATGCTGGTCGAGTAGCCGCACAGCGGCGTATCGAGACCCTCCCTCGATCAGCAGTGCAGTTGAATGCCGCTCCCGTCACTAAAGCTGATACCGCGCCTCGGGCATCGCCGGATCTCGATACGCGCGCTCCACGCGCTACTCGATCAGCATGATCGGCCGATGCGCCTCAGCAGGAACCCGCGTCGCTGCCACCCCATGCTGGTCGAGTAGCCGCGCAGCGGCGTATCGAGACCCACCCACCGATCTGCCCCGCCACCACCGCACACCCTGATGGCTCCAGTCCCCTGCTCGGGCGGATCTCGATACGCGCGCTCCGCGCGCTACTCGATCAGCATGGGACGGGCACCCGCCGGAGCCGCTCGCCCGCAGGGCATAGCGCCGCGACCGAGAAACGCGTGCCAGCGTTTCTCGGCAGCGCGACGCAACACGCTCTCGGGAACGCACCACGTCGCGAAGCCGACCGCGCTGAGCCGCGCAGGGAGCGGCTCAGAAAAAGGCATGCACATCGTCGGCTTTCAGCCGACGATGTGCATGGCGCGCGCCGCCTCCGAGATGGAGCCGGTGAGGCTGGGGTAGACGGTGAAGGCGCGGGCGACCTGGTCGACGGTGAGGCGGTGCTCGACGGCGAGGGCGAGCGGGAAGATCAGCTCGCTGGCCTTGGGGGCGACGATGACGCCGCCGATGACGGTGCCGGAGCCGGTGCGGGCGAAGACCTTCACGAAGCCGTCGCGGATGCCCATCATCTTGGCGCGCGGGTTGGCAGCGAGGGGGAGCTTGTAGATCTCGCCCTGCGCGAGACCCTCCTCGATCTCCTTCTGGCTCCAGCCGACGGTCGCGATCTCGGGCTGGGTGAAGATGTTGGCGGCGACGTTGCGGACCTCGGTGGGGTTCACCGCGTCGCCCATGGCGTGGAAGACGCCGGTGCGGCCCTGCATGGCGGCGACGGAGGCGAGCGGCAGGAAGGTGGTGCAGTCGCCGGCCGCGTAGATCGAGGGGACGCTGGTGCGGGCGACGCGGTTGACGCGGATGTGCCCCGACTCGGTGAGCTGCACGCCCGCCTCCTCGAGGCCGATGCCGGCCGTGTTGGGGATCGAGCCGACGGCCATCAGGCAGTGCGAGCCCTCGACGACGCGGCCGTCGGAGAGGACGGCGCGGACGCCGGTCTCGGTGCGCTCGACGCGGTCGGCGCGCGACTTCGACAGCACGACCATGCCGTTGCGCTTGAAGACGTTCTCGATCACGGCGGCGGCGTCGGCGTCCTCGCCGGGGAGGACCTGGTCGCGGGAGGAGATCAGCGTGACCTTGGCGCCGAGGGCGCGGTAGGCGGAGGCGAACTCCGCGCCGGTGACGCCGGAGCCGACCACGATCAGGTGCTCGGGCACGGTCTTGAGGTTGTAGAGCTGCGTCCAGCTCATGATCCGCTCGCCGTCGGGCGCGGCGGACGGCAGGACGCGGGGGCTGGCGCCGACGGACACGACGATGGTGTCGGCCTCGATCCGGTCGAAGTCCATGCCCTCGTCGCCCGGGGCGGTCGCGACGATCAGCGCGTTCGAGCCGTCGAGGCGTCCGTCGCCCTGCACGATGCGCACGCCGTGGTGCACGAGGTTCGCGCGCATGTCCTCCGACTGCTGGCGGGCGAGTCCGAGGAGGCGCTTGTTCACGGTGGCGAGGTTGACCGCGACCTCGGGCCGGACCGGCTTGTTGGTCTGCTCGTGGCGGGTGAAGAACTGCACGCCCAGGTCGGCGGCCTCGCCGATGGCGTTGGTGGCCTCGGCGGTCGCGATCAGCGACTTCGACGGCACGACATCGGTGATGACGGCCGAGCCGCCGACGCCGACCCGCTCGACGAGGGTGACCTCGGCGCCCAGCTGGGCTCCGGCGAGGGCGGCCTCGTAGCCGCCCGGTCCCCCTCCGAGGACGGCGATCCGCTGCGTGCGCTCGAACTCGTAAGGCATTCCTCCATTGTCCCCCTGTGCTGGGAGTTCGCCCAATCGACGGCCGTCCGGGAGGGTCGGCGGCCCTCGCCCGGCCTCGCACCGCGCGTGGATAGGGTGGGGGAATGGCTGACCAGACCCCCAATCCGCTCGACTCCGCCGACGCCGATCCGTTCGCGATCGCCGCCGAGGCCGCCGCCCAGATCGCCGAGGCGACCGGCGTCGAGAAGCACGACATCGCCCTCACCCTCGGCAGCGGCTGGGGCAAGGCCGCCGACGCGATCGGCGAGACGACGGCCACGGTCCCGGCGACCGACATCGTCGGCTTCACGAAGTCGGCCGTGCACGGCCACGGCGGGAGCCTCCGCTCGGTGCTGCTGCCGACCGGGAAGCGCGCGCTGATCATCGGCGCCCGCACCCACTACTACGAGGGCTACGGCGTGCGCCGGGTCGCGCACAGCGTCCGGGTCGCCGCGGCGACCGGCGCCTCGGTGATGATCCTCACCAACGGCGCGGGCGGCATCAAGGAGCACTGGACCCCCGGCACTCCGGTCCTGATCAGCGACCACATCAACCTCACCGCCGACTCCCCGCTCGAGGGCGCGACATTCGTCGACCTCACCGATCTCTACTCCGCCCGGCTGCGCGCGCTGGCCCGCGAGACCCGCGCGGACCTCGACGACGGCGTCTACGTGCAGTTCCGCGGCCCGCACTACGAGAGCCCGGCCGAGGTGCAGATGGCGCGGATCATCGGCGGCCACATCGTCGGCATGTCGACCGCCCTCGAGGCGATCGCCGCGCGCGAGGCGGGCATGGAGGTGCTCGGCATGTCGCTCATCACGAACCTGGCGGCCGGCATCCAGAAGACGCCGCTGAGCCACGAGGAGGTCCTCGAGGCGGGGCGGAACGCGGAGGACGACCTCGCCCGCCTCCTCACCGGGATCACGGGCACCCTGTGACCGCGGACGTCCGCGCGCGCGCCGAGGACTGGCTCGCCCAGGACCCCGACCCGGAGACCCGGCAGGAGCTCGTCGACCTGCTCACCGCCGACGCGGCCGGCGATCCCGCCGCCTCGGCCGAGCTGGCGGACCGATTCCGCGAGCGGCTCGCCTTCGGCACGGCGGGGCTCCGCGGGGCGATCGCGGCCGGATCGAACCGGATGAACCGCGTCCTCGTCTCGCAGGCCGCCGTCGGGCTCGCCGACCACCTGCGCGCGCAGGGCCTCGAGCGCCCGCTGATCGTCATCGGCTACGACGGACGGAAGAACTCGCGCGTCTTCGCCGAGGACTCGGCCGCGCTGATGGCCGGTGCGGGCGCCGACGCCGTGCTGCTCCCCCGGCTGCTGCCGACCCCGGTGCTCGCCTTCGCGGTCCGCCACCTCGGCGCGGCCGCCGGCGTGATGGTGACGGCGAGCCACAACCCGCCGCAGGACAACGGCTACAAGGTCTACCTCGGCGGCGACGACGACGGCTCGCAGATCGTGCCGCCGGTCGACTCCGCGATCGCCGAGCGGATCCTCGCGGTCGCCGAGGAGCGCCGCGTCACCGAGCTGCCCCGCGGCGAGTACCGCGTCGCCGACGAGTCGGTCGTCGACGCCTACATCGCCGCGACGGCCGCCGTCGGCCGGCAGTCGGAGCCGCTGCGCGTCGTCTACACGGCGATGCACGGCGTGGGCTGGGAGACGGCGCACCGGGTCCTCTCGGCCGCCGACTTCGACGAGCCGGCCGTGGTCGTCGAGCAGATCGATCCCGATCCCGCATTCCCGACGGTGGCCTTCCCGAACCCGGAGGAGGCCGGCGCCCTCGATCTCGCCTTCGCGACGGCCCGCTCGGGTCGCGCCCAGCTGATCGTCGCCAACGACCCCGACGCCGACCGATTCGCCGCCGCGATCCCGGACGCGTCTCTCGAGGAGGGCTTCCGCCGCCTCTCCGGCAACGAGGTGGGCGCGCTGCTCGGCTGGCGCGCCGCCGAGCGCGCCCGCACCGCGGGACGGACGGGCGGCGCGCTGGCCTGCTCGATCGTCTCCTCCCCCGCCCTGGGCGCGGTCGCCCGCGACTACGGGCTGGACTTCGCCGAGACGCTGACCGGCTTCAAGTGGATCTCCCGCGTCCCGGACCTCGTCTTCGGCTACGAGGAGGCGCTCGGCTACCTCGTGAACCCGGAGACGGTCCGCGACAAGGACGGGATCTCGGCGGCGCTCGCCTTCCTCGACCTGGCCTCGTCGCTCGCCGGCGACGGCCGCACGATCGCCGACCAGCTCGACGCCTTCGCCGAGCGCTTCGGCCTCTTCGGCTCCGAGCAGATCTCGCTCCGGGTGACCGACCTCTCGGAGATCGGCCGGATCATGGCGGGGCTGCGCAGCGCCCCGCCCGCCACGATCGGCGGTCTCGCCGTGGAGCGCACGGAGGACCTGCTCGCGGCGGACGGGGCGCTCCCGCCGACGGACGCGCTGCGGTTCACCCTCGACGGTGCCCGGCTGATCGCCCGGCCGAGCGGCACCGAGCCGAAGGTGAAGCTCTACCTCGACGCGTGGTCGCACGAGGCGGACGCCGACGCCCGGCGGTCGGCGGTGGCCGCCCGCCTCGATGCGCTGCGAACGGGAGCCGCCGAGCTGCTGCGCTGACCGAGGTCAGCCGTTGTCGGGAGCCACGCCGAGCCCCGGGTCGGCGTCTCCGGTGTAGAGCGGCTGCTCCCGGTCGAGGAGGAAGTCGGACACGGCGGCGTGCGTCCGCTCGAACGCCGCGGCCCACGGGTCGTGGTCGGCGCCCGCGACGTAGACCGTTTGCGAACCCGGGATCGCCCGAGCGAGCAGATGCTGGCCGCGCCAGTCGACGTGGTCGTACTGCGGTCGGACGAGCAGCGTGGGCACGTGGACAGCACCGAGCTCGGCGAGCGTCGTCTCCCAGTGGGATTCGAAGTCGGCGTTCAGCAGCGTGTTCGAGAAGATGTTGAGACCGCTGGGGCCGCCCGTCAGCGTCGCCGTCGCCCGTCTGCCGTCGTCCTGGGAGAGCAGGTTCGCGGCCGCGTCGGGGCCGACCGTCTGCAGGAGCCCCAGGCCGGCGGTCATTCTCAGCTGAGTGCCGAGGGAGAGAGGGGTCGCCCGATCGGCGCTCGGGTCCTCGCTCATGCGCGCGTCGGCCACCGCCCGCGCCGCGTCGGCCGCGCGATGCCCGTCCTCGGACGGGTCGAAGGTGCCAGCGGCGATGAGAATCGCCTTCTCGACGTGCTCGGGGTGCTGCGCAGCGTAGGCGGCCGCGAGGAAGCCACCCGCGGAGTGGCCGACGAGGATCACCCGGTCCGCACCGGTCTGCTCCCGGACGGCGTCGATGTCCGCGAGGGACCGTTCGAAGGTGTACTCGCGCAGGGGCAGGTCGGAGGAGTAGCCGGCGCCCGCCTGGTCGAACATGTACACGTCGTGACCGGTCTCCGCGAGGGTGGGCAGCGAGTCGAAGTCCGTGGGGCCGACGAACGCGCCCGGACCGCCGTGGAGGTACACGATCGGGACGTCGGACCCGCCGGGGGCGGGCGCGGCGGTCTTCCAGTACGCGACGTGCGAGCCGGTGGAGAGGTCCCAGAACTGCGGAGCGACGGGGGTGGAGCCGACGGACGATCCGCCGACCGGAGCGAGGACGGTCCCGCCGGCGAGCGCGCCGACGACGGCCGTCGAGACTGCGGCGACGATCAGCGGGGTGCGCCACCGCACCGACCGCCGGACCGGCCGCAGCCGGCGCGGGAGAAGTCGCTGCACCCCGGCGACGAGCAGGAGGACGAGGAGCAGGGAGAGGACGATCCAGACGGCGATCGCGAACGGCAGCGACACGGTCAGCGCGAACGCCGCCGCGATCGTCGAGCCGGCGAGGCCGAGGAGGACGGCGGCCGCGGACGCGAGCGCCGTCAGCACGCGGTGGAGGACCCGCTTCGGGCGTGACGGGCGGGCGGGGAGATCCGGGGTGGAGAGGACGGGCGGGTTCTCGGGCATGGCGGGGAGGACTCCTGAAAGGGGATGTGAGGCGAGGTGGGTGGTGAGGGAAGGGCGGTGCCGTGCACGGGCGGACGGACTCGTGCCGTCGCGGCCGGGCGCACAGGGAGGCAGCGCCGCGGTCGACCCGCCGAGTGCGGGCCGGGTGCGGCCTCGGCGCGGAGCACGGCCCCGGTCGCCGTGATCGCCGCGACCGGGGCCGTGTCGTCAGGGCGAGGGTCAGCCGGCTCGGTTGACGACCGCGGAGTAGGCGCCCGAGGCGTTGCTCGTCCCCGAGCTCGACGGGGACAGCGTCCCTGTCGCCGAGGGGGTGTCGCGGTCGACGGACCAGAGGTGGAGACCGGCGAGGCCCTGGGTCTTGACGAACTCCGCGACGTGCTCGAGGTCCGCGACCGTGGTGACCTCACCCGGGGTGTCGTTGACGCCGATCATCACCGTCAGCTCGAGCTTCGAGTAGGGGATGCCGAAGGTCTCGTGGACGTTGCGCGCGGCCTGCACGGCGGACGCGCCCATGTCGGGTGCGCCGTCCGGCCCGAGGACCGCGACGTCGGAGGCGGACCGGCCGTAGTCCATCGCCATCAGGTTGACCGTGTAGTTCCGGAGCTTCGCGGCCTCGATCGCGGCGACGGTCTCCACGCCGGTCGCGTTCAGGCTGGCCTTCCGGCCGTCCGATCCCGCCGAGGTGGGGAGGGTGAAGGAGAAGCGGAGGCCGGGGTACTTCCCCTCGGCGACAGCGGCCGCCTCCGCGAGCTCCCGGATCTGCGCGGGAGTCTGCCCCTGCTCGATGTCGAAGTCGATGCCGATCAGGTTCTTCGAGGCGTACCGGCTGATGAACGAGTCGAGCTGAGCGGCGTTCGCGGTGAACGTCGCCGAGGCGCCGCCGGTGGCGAGCACGTAGTCGACGTCCGCGTCGACGAGCTGGTCGATCGAGTGGCGGAACTCGTCCGCCGTCACGCCCGCCCAGCTCGGGGCGTCTCCGGTGCCGGAGGCGAACGCGAGGGTGACCGCGCCGCTGCCCGTCCGGCTGGCCCAGGAGTCGGGCCCCGCGAGCGGGACGATCTTCCCGTCGAGCATCGTGCGCAGCTGGTGGGTGTTCCAGTCCATGTTGATCGTGATGTCCTTGTAGCCCGAGCGGAGGACGGCGGGTGCCGTTCCGGTGTCGGGTGTCGTGGTCCATGGGGCCCGGGCGGGGTCCGTGGCGGGAACCGGCGTGGGTGCCGGGGTCGGGACCGCCGTCCTCGCCGGGGCCGGAGTGATCGTGGAGGCCGGCGTCGGCGTCACCGCGGTCGCGGGCTGCCACACCCTGCCGGAGCCGATCGCCCCGGAGTTCTCGCGGGGATCAGCGCCGCGGGTCCACCAACCGGCGGTGTAGAGCCTCCCGTCGCGCACCACCTGCTGGCCACCCGTGTACGTCGCGGTCGCGCTCCACTCCGCGACTCCGGGGAAGGGATCCGATGCGGTGCGGGTCGCCGTCGCACTCCACGCCGGCGGCGCGGAGGAGGACGACGAGGCGGCCGAAGGGGTCTCGCGGGCGGAGGCCGGCCCTGCTCCGAGGACCGCGCCTCCCGAGAGGAGGCCGAGGGCGGTGAGCCCGGCGATGGTGCAGCGGATTCGAGTGCGCATGTCAATCCAATCGATTCGGAAAACAGGCTCCTCATCGGAGCCGGATCGGAGAATCGCACGAGAGAGACGAGCACGCGGTCGTGACGCAGAGCCTGGCGTCGGACGTCGTCAGCGGGAGTGATCGCCCCCGATGCGCTCGCCGCGCCGCCACAGCCACTCGACCGGGCCGAGCGGGAACCGGCGGAGCCAGAGGTGCGCGGCGAGCACGACGACCGCCGCGACGAGGACGAAGGCGCCGATCGTGACCGGCACTCGCCACGGAGCCGCGGTCTCCGCGAGCCCGAGTCCCCAGCCGTAGAAGAGCGCGCCGGCGAGGAGGTTCTGCAGCAGGTAGGAGCTCAGGGCGACGCGGCCCACCTCGCGAGCGCGTCGCGAGATCCAGCTCGTGCCGCCCCGGCGCCGCCCCAGCTCGGCGAGGAGCGCGAGCAGGCCGAGCGCCACCAGCGGAGCGACGAGGTAGCGCTCGGCCAGCAGGCCGGCCGCGCTCCCGGTGAGTCCGAGCGCCAGGTCGGCCGGAGCGGCCACCGCGCCGAGGATCATGAGCCGCCGCCGCAGCGACCACCCCTCCCGCGCGAACAGGCCCGCGCGCAGGAGCTGGGCGCCGAGGAGGAACATCGCCAGGCTCAGGAACCCGATCAGCACCGGCTCCGCCCGGAAGGGGCCCGCGTTCTGCAGGCGGAACAGCGAGAGGCCGAGGAAGGAGGCGTCCGCGTAGGGGCTGCGACCGGTGGGGCCCTGTCCGGTCGAGTCCGGCTGAGTCGCGACGAGCGCCACGA
Source organism: Rathayibacter sp. VKM Ac-2835 (assembly GCF_013266705.1). NCBI lineage: Bacteria > Bacillati > Actinomycetota > Actinomycetes > Micrococcales > Microbacteriaceae > Rathayibacter > Rathayibacter sp. VKM Ac-2835. Next base: position 801,785 of record NZ_JABSNQ010000001.1, read on the forward strand.
GCGCCGAGATCAGCAGGACGTGCAGCGCTCCGAGGAGGATCACGGTCCGGCACTGCACCCGCGGGCGGGTGAGCAGCAGCCCGGCCACCACCGCCCCGGTCACCGCGTAGCCCATCAGCACGTCGAACTCGGCGATCAGCACGTAGTTGACCGCGCCGTCGAGCAGGAGCAGGGTCGCCCGCCAGAGATAGCGGCCGGGCCAGCGCCGCCCCCGGCGGACGGCGGACGCGTGCTGGATCGCCAGGCCGATGCCGAACGTGAGCGAGAGCAGGGCGAGGAACTTCCCCTGCGCCAGCGCCATCAGGAGGAGCTGCGCAGTCCGCTCCCCCGGCGAGGTCCCGGCGGTCACCGGCTCCGTCAGCAGCCCGAGCAGCCCCCACGGGTGCGAGAACAGCCAGATGTTCGTCCCGAGGGTCCCGATGATCGCGACGCCCCTGATGACGTCCAGGGAGTCGATGCGCGGACCGGCCTCCGATCGATCGGGCAATACGGTCGTATTGGTCATGCTCGAGAGCGTAGCCTGCTCGAGGGGCGGATCGGAAGGAGCGCGGATGGCCGATCGGCGCGAGAGCAGGAGCGACATCCTCTCGGCGGTCGTCACGGTGCTGTCCACCCGCGGCGCCGATCAGCTGAGCATCCGGACCGTCGCCGCCGAGGCGGGCGTCTCGGTGGGCGCGGTGCAGCACCACTTCCCGACCAAGCAGGCGCTGCTGACGGGCGCGATGGCGCGAGTGGAGGAGCGGTTCCGACTGCGCCTGCAGGCCCGGTTCGAGCAGGAGCCGTCACCCGAGGCGCGGCTGCGCGTCTTCTGCGAGGCGATCGCCTGCGTCGAGGACGCCGACGTCGCCGACGCCGTCGTCTGGACCGCCTTCGCTTCGCGGGCCGGCACCGATCCGGAGATCCGCGCGCTGCACACCGCCGCCTGGTCGCACACCGAGGACGTCGTCCTGGAGCTGCTGCGTGCCGCCCGTCCCTCGGCGTCGCTCTCCCCCGACGACGCCGCGCTCCTCCTCGCCGTCCTCGACGGCATCGCCGTCGCCCGCGCCGCCGAGCAGTCGCCCCGCCTCTCCCCCACCCGCGCCCGCGCGCTGATCACCCGGACTCTCACCCTCCTGGCGCCCTGACCCACCGCCCCTCCTCGCGAGATGCCACGTGCGCCCGCCTCCCCCGGCGTGTCGCGTACCCGACAGGCATCTCGCGACCTGAACCGGACAACCACCCACACGTGCTCGAGCACCCTCAGGGCAGAGCGCGCGATCGAGAATCGCGTGCCAGCGATTCGAGACAGCGCGACGCGACACGCTCTACGGAACGCACCACCTCGAGAAGCCGACCGCGCTGAGCCGCGCGGGGAGCGGCTCAGAAAACGGCACTCGGTTGATCCGCCTATCGGCGGATCAACCCAGCGCCCGCTCGATCTTCGCCGTGATCTCGGTCTGGTCGAGGTAGTTGTCGATGACGACGACCTCGGCGAAGGTCTTGCCGATCTTGTCGATCAGCTCGCTGGAGGTGAGGATGACCTGCGCGTCGGCGGCGAGGGCGTCGACGGAGGCGAGGTCGGAGGCGACGACGTCGGCTTCGAGGTCGAGGGCCTCGAGGGCGCGCTCGGCGCCGAGCTTGAGGATGGCGGAGGTGCCGATTCCGGCGCCGCAGAGGGTGACGATCTTCATGCGCTTCTTCCGTGGTGCGGGGTGTCGTCGGTGAGGACGGCGTTGATGCTGCGGACGGTGCGGGCGGCGGCGAGGGCCGCGACCGCGTCCGGCTTGCTGAGGACGTCGGCGAGGCCGGAGACGAAGCCGACGTGGCCGTGCGCCTGGGTGGCGGCGATGCCGATGACCACGGAGACCGGGTCGTTGGTGCTGTGGCCGAAGGCGACGGGGTCGGCGAGGGTGACCACCGAGATCCCGTCCGCGAGGACGTCGTTGCCCGGTCGGGCATGGGCGAGGGCGAGGCCGGGGGCGATCACGATGTAGGGACCGAGCACGTCGACCTGCTCGACCATCCGGCGGGAGTAGGCGGGGTCCACCGCGCCGCTGCGCTCGAGGGCGCGTCCCGCCTCCATGACGGCCTCGCGCCAGCTGGCGGCGGGGTGGCGCAGGGCCACCGCGGCGTCGGAGAGCGGGTCGAGGGGCATGCTCAGGCCGCCTCGAAGCCGGCGCTGATCGTGTCGATCAGCTCGCGGCGCTCGTCGAGCGGCAGGAAGCTCGCCTCGGCGGCGTTGATCTGGAACGCCTCGAGGTCGTCGAGGTCGTAGCCGAACGCGTCCGAGAGCAGTGCCAGCTCGCGGCTGAGCGTCGTGCCGCTCATCAGGCGGTTGTCGGTGTTGACGGTGACGCGGAAGCCGAGCTGGTAGAGCAGGTCGAACGGGTGGTCGGCGAGCTCGGTGCCCCACGCGGCGACCGCTCCGGTCTGCAGATTCGAGGACGGGCTGAGCTCGAGCGCGATCCGCCGGTCCTTCACCCACTCGGCGAGCTCGCCGAGGGTGACGTAGCTGGCGTCGTCGTCCTGGCGCTCGACGCGGATGTCCTCCGCGAGCCGGACGCCGTGGCCGAGGCGCAGCGCGCGGCCGTCCAGGAGCGCCGAGCGGATGCTGTCGAGGCCGTCGGCCTCGCCCGCGTGCACGGTCGTCGGAAAGTGCGCGGCGGCGAGGAGCTCGAACGCGGGGCGGTGCCGCGACGCGGGGAAGCCCGCCTCCGCACCGGCGATGTCGAAGCCGATCGCGCCGCGCTCGCGGTGGCGGAGGGCGAGCTCGGCGATCTCGAGCGAGCGGTCGGTGTGCCGCATCGCGGTGATCAGCTGGCCGACGCCGAGGCGCGAGCCGTGCGCGGCCGCCTCCTGGACGCCCTGCTCGAGTCCCTCCTGCACGGCCTCGACGGCCGCGTCGAGGGTGAGACCGGAGCGGAGGTGCTGCTCGGGCGCCCAGCGGATCTCGCCGTGCACGACGCCGTCGGCGGCGAGGTCGAGCACGAACTCGCGGGCGACGCGCTCGAGCGACGCGGCGGTCTGCATGACCGCGATCGTGGTCTCGAAGGTCGCGAGGTAGTCCTCGAGCGAGCCGGAGTCGGCGGTGCTCGTGAACCACCGCTCGAGGGCCTCGGGGTCCTCGGCGGGGAGGGCGACGCCCGTCTGCCCGGCGATCTCGACGATCGTCGCGGGGCGGAGACCGCCGTCGAGGTGATCGTGCAGCGACACCTTGGGCAGGTCGTCGATGAGGATCCCCTCGCCCGGGAGGAGGTACTCCTCGTGGCTGCTGCCGAACTCGGTGCTGTCGGTCACGGTGCTCCTCGGGTCGGACGACGGTTCGCCGACCACCTTACGGTGCCGCCCGCGCCGCCCTCGGCCGCGTCCACCACCCCGTCCGGGTCGCGCGGTGGACGGGCGACGGGCGGCCGGCCTCCGGCACGTGGGAACAGCCCCGGCACGGGTCAGGCGATGCGCTCCGCCACCAGCGGGCCGCCGTCGAGGACGGCGTCGCCCTCGTCGCCGATCCGGTAGGCGCCCTCGAGCGACTCGAGCGCACGGTCGAAGCGCGACGGCTCGTCGGCGGAGAGCGTGAACAGCGGCTGCCCGGCGCGGACCCGGTCGCCGGGCTTCGCGTGCAGGTCGATGCCGGCCGCGTGCTGCACCGCGTCCTGCTGGCGCGCGCGCCCCGCGCCCAGGCGCCAGGCCGCGATGCCGAAGGGCAGCGCCTGCTGCTCGACCAGGACGCCGTCGCGCGCGGCCACGACGACGTGCGTCTCGCGGGCGACGGGGAGGGCGCCGTCCGGGTCGCCGTCCTGCGCCCGGATCACCGCGCGCCAGGTGTCCATCGCCGCGCCGCCGTCGAGCGCGCCCTCGACGTCGGCGTCGGGCAGCCCGGCCAGCGCGAGCATCTCGCGAGCGAGCGCGAGGGTCAGCTCGCGCACGTCCGCGGGTCCGCCGCCGGCGAGCACCTCGACCGATTCGCGGACCTCGTTCGCGTTGCCGATCGCGAGGCCGAGCGGCACGTTCATGTTGGTCAGCAGTGCCGTGGTGCGCACGCCGGCGTCGTTGCCGAGGTCGACCATCGCCCGCGCCAGCTCGCGCGAGCGCTCGATGTCGGTCATGAACGCACCGGAGCCGAACTTGACGTCGAGCACCAGGGCGTCGGTCCCCTCCGCGATCTTCTTCGACATGATCGAGGAGGCGATCAGCGGGATCGCCTCGACGGTGCCGGTGATGTCGCGCAGGGCGTAGAGCTTCTTGTCCGCGGGGGCGAGCCCGGAGCCCGCCGCGCAGATCACGCCGCCGACGGTCCGCAATTGCTCGAACATCTCCTCGTTGCTGAGGTCCGCGCGCCAGCCGGGGATCGCCTCGAGCTTGTCGAGCGTGCCGCCGGTGTGGCCGAGGCCGCGGCCCGAGAGCTGCGGCACCGCGACGCCGAAGGAGGCGACCAGCGGCATCAGCGGCAGCGTGATCTTGTCGCCGACCCCGCCGGTGGAGTGCTTGTCGACCGTCCGCTTGCCGAGGCCGTCGAAGCTCATCCGCTCGCCGCTCGCGATCATCGCCAGCGTCAGATCGCGGATCTCGTCGCGGTCCATGCCGTTGAGCAGCACGGCCATCGCGAACGCGGCCATCTGCTCGCCCTGGACGTAGCCCCGGGTGTAGGCGTCGATCAGCCAGTCGATCTGCGCGGTCGAGAGCGTGCCGCGGTCGCGCTTGGTGCGGATGACGTCGACGGCGTCGAACGCCTCGACGGGAGTGGACGGGGTCATGCGGGGTCCTCGGTTCAGGAGTGGGAGCGGGGGGCGGCGGGGCGAGAGCGCACGGTCGGGGCTACTCGGCCGCGTAGGCCTCGAGGGTGCGCGGGCCGAACGCGTCGGGGATGACCTCGTCGATCGTCTTCACGCCCGACACCGTCTGCAGGAGCATCCCGTCGGCCGAGTGCTCGAACAGCAGCTGGCGGCAGCGCCCGCAGGGCATCAGCACGCCGCCCCTGCCGTCGACGCAGGTGAAGGCGACGAGCCGGCCGCCGCCCGTCATGTGCAGCGACGAGACCAGCGCGCACTCGGCGCAGAGGGTCAGCCCGTAGGAGGCGTTCTCGACGTTGCAGCCCGAGATCACCCGGCCGTCGTCGACGAGCGCGGCCACCCCCACGGGGAACTTCGAGTACGGCACGTAAGCCTTGCCCATGGCCTCGAGCGCGGCGGTGCGCAGCGCGTCCCAGTCGATGTCGGTCATCGGATCCGTCCTCACGATTTCAGACTGCATTCACGATTTGAGATAGGGCTTGCCGGCAGCGGCCGGCCCGCGCGACTGCCCGACCAGGCCGGCGACCGCGAAGATCGTCACCACGTAGGGCAGCATCAGCATGAACTCGCTCGGCACCGGCGAGCCGATGACGCCGAGCACGTTCTGCAGGTTCGTCGCGAAGCCGAACAGGAGCGACGCGAGGGTCGCCTTGATCGGGTCCCAGCGGCCGAAGATGACCGCTGCCAGAGCGATGAAGCCCGCGCCCGCCGTCATCTCCTTGCCGAACGCGCCGACCGCGTCGAGCGTGTAGTAGGCACCGCCCATGCCGGCGATCGCACCGGCGAGCGAGACGTTCCAGAAGCGCGTCCTGGCGACGTTGATGCCGACCGTGTCGGCCGCCTGCGGGTGCTCGCCGACCGCACGGAGCCGCAGGCCCCACTTGGTCTTGAACAGCCCCCACCACACGGCGAAGATCGCGAGGTACATGAGGTAGACGATGACCGTCTGGTTGAACAGCACCGGGCCGAGGATCGGCACCTGGCTGAGCCCCGGGATCGGCAGCCGCTCGAACTTGACCGGCGAGTTGAAGACGGCGGCGTCGCTCGTGAGCACCTGCGAGTAGAGGAAGCTCGTCAGCCCCGTGACGAGGACGTTGAGGACCACGCCGACGATCACCTGGTCGACCAGGTACTTGATCGCGAAGGCGGCGAGCACGAACGACACCAGCACGCTCGCGATCATCGCCGCGAGCAGGCCGAGCACGGGCTGGCGGGTGAGCGAGCCCACCATCGCCGCGGTGAAGGCGCCGGCGAGCAGCTGGCCCTCGATCGCGACGTTGACCACGCCGACCCGCTCCGAGATGACCCCGCCGAGCGAGCCGAAGATCAGCGGGGTCGCGAGGCCGACGGTGCCCAGCAGCAGACCCGGCAGCGGCAGCGTCGCGCCCGCGGACGCCCAGACCAGGAAGCCGACCAGGAAGACGAGCGCGAAGAGCGCCGAGAGCCAGAGCGGCAGTCGCCGGGCCGAGCGGGTGAACGCGACGGCGACCGCTGTGAGGCCGACCAGGACCACGGCCACGACCACGCCGGTGGCGCGGGTCGGGAACGGCAGGTCCGGCAGGGCGAAGAAGTCGCTGCCGGAGGCGAGGCGGAACGAGCTGGTGCCGTCGCGGCCGAGGGCGACGAACAGGATCACGGCCAGCAGCGCGAAGATCCCGAACGCGATCGGGGCCTTCCAGCTGCGGACGGCGACCCGGGACGCCGTCCCGGGGGCACGGGAGACTGCGGTGGTCATGCGGACACCTCCGTGGTGCGGCGCGTGCGGCGCTTCGGGGCGACCCCGGGCGTCGGGAGGCGGAAGATCGCGCGCACCAGGGGCGGCGCGGCGATGAAGAGGACGATCAGCGACTGGACGACGAGGACCACGTCGATCGGCACGCCCTCGGCCGCCTGCATCGAGTAGCCGCCGGCCTTGAACGCGCCGAAGAGGATGCCGGCGAAGAAGACGCCCCACGGCCGCGAGCGGCCCAGCAGCGCGACGGTGATCGCGTCGAAGCCGATGCCGGCGTCGATCCCGGCGGTGAAGCCGGTGGTGACGGTGCCCATCACCTGGGCGCTGCCGGCGAGGCCGAGCAGACCGCCGGAGAGCAGCATGGCGGAGACGTAGCTGTTCTTGACGTCGATGCCGGCGACCCGGGCCGCGTGCGGGTTCTCGCCCACCGCGCGGAACTTGAAGCCGATGCTCGAGCGGTTGAGCAGCCACCAGACGAAGACGGTCGCGAGGATCGCGAAGACGAAGCCGAGGTTGAGCGAGTAGCCGGAGCCGAGGAGGTCGGGGAAGACCGCCGTGTCCTTCATCCCGGGTGACTTGGGGTTGTTCGAGCCCGGCGCCTGGAGCGCGCCCGGCGTCCGCAGCAGGTAGGAGACGAAGTAGAACGCCACGTAGTTGAGCATGATCGTGAGGATCACCTCGTGCGCGCCGGTCCGCGCCTTGAGCAGGCCGACGAGCCCGCCCCAGAGCGCACCGCCGAGGATCCCCGCGGCGAGCGTGATGATCAGGTGCACGCCGAACGGCAGGTCGAAGGAGAAGCCGACCCAGCCGGCGCAGGCGGCGGCGATCAGCATCTGGCCGCGGCCGCCGATGTTGAAGAGCCCGACCCGGAACGCCAGGGCGACGCCGAGGCCGCCCGCGATCAGCGGCGTCGCGAAGGCGAGGGTGTCGGTCAGCGGCTTGATGCCGTTCGCGAAGCCCTCGCGGCGGAAGTTGTAGACCGAGCCCTGGAAGAGCGAGGAGTACGCGCCCGCGACCGACTGCCAGATCGCCTGCAGCGTGTCCAGCGGCCGCGCGAAGAAGTAGCCCGCCGCCGACTGCACCTCGGGATCGGTCGCGGCGATCAGCACGCCGCCCGCGATCAGCGAGAGCAGCACGGCGAGCACCGACATCAGAGCGGTGCCGGAGAGGATCTCGCGGAGGACGCGGGACGCCCCGCTCTCGATCGGACCGGGCCGCGCCTCCTGACCCGGCTTCTGGCCCGGCTCCAGGCCGGTCGCCCTCTCGGACTCGGCGTCCGGATCGACGGCGGGCAACTGCGCGTCGCTCATGCGGCCGCACCCTTCTCGGCGGGCGACTGCCCGGCCATCATGAGCCCCAGGACCTCCCGGGGCGTGTCGGCGGGGACGATCCCGATGATGCCGCCCTTGTACATGACCGCGATGCGATCGGCGAGCGCGGCGACCTCGTCGAGCTCGGTGGAGACGACGATGACGGGCACGCCCGTGTCGCGGGTCTCGACGATGCGCTTGTGCACGAACTCGATCGAGCCGACGTCGATGCCGCGGGTCGGCTGGGCGGCGATGAACAGCCGCAGCTCGCGGCTGAGCTCCCGGGCCAGGACGACCTTCTGCTGGTTGCCGCCGGAGAGCCGGCCGACGTGCGTGGTGATGCCCTGGGCGCGCACGTCGAACTCGCGCACCCGCTCCTCGGCGAACGTCTCCAGCGCCTTCAGCTGCAGGCCGAGGCCCTTGACGAAGGGGCCGCTGTCGCTGCGGTCGAGCATCAGGTTCTCGGCGATCGTGAACTCGGCGACGAGGCCGTCCTCGGTGCGGTCCTCGGGGACGAAGCCGACGCCGGCCTCGAGCACCCGGCGGACGGAGAGGCCGTCGAGCCGGCGGCCGTCGAGGGTCACCGTGCCCTCCACGCGCTCCTGCAGCCCCATGATCGCCTCGGTCAGCTCGGTCTGGCCGTTGCCCTGCACGCCGGCGATCGCGAGGATCTCGCCGCGGCGGACCTCGAACGAGACGTCGTCGACGACGGCCTGGCCGTTCGCGTCCCTGACCGTGAGGTTGCTGACGACGAGGGCCTCGTCGCCCGCGCGCGCCGGCTCCTTCTGCACGGTGAGCTCCACGGCGCGGCCGACCATCAGCGAGGCCAGCTCGGCGTTGCTCGCCGTCGGCGCCGCCTCGCCCACGACCTGGCCGAGGCGGATGACGGTGATGCGGTCACCGACCTCGCGGACCTCGCGGAGCTTGTGGGTGATGAAGACGATCGCGGTCCCGGAGGCGCGCAGCTGCCGCATGATCGCGATCAGCTCGTCGGTCTCCTGCGGGGTCAGCACCGCGGTCGGCTCGTCGAAGACGAGGACCTTCGCGTCGCGGGAGAGCGCCTTGATGATCTCGACCCGCTGCTGCACGCCGACGGGCAGGTCCTCGACGATCGCGTCCGGGTCGACGTCGAAGCCGAAGCGGTCGGAGATGTCGCGGACGCGGGCGCGCGCGGCGGCCAGGTCGAGTCGGCCGCCCGACTTCGTCTCCTCGTGGCCGAGCATGACGTTCTCGGCGACCGAGAAGACCGGGACGAGCATGAAGTGCTGGTGCACCATCCCGATGCCCGCCTTCATGGCGTCGCCGGGGCCGGAGAAGCGCTGGACCACGTCGTCCAGCAGGATGTCGCCCTCCTCCGCCTGGTAGAGGCCGTACAGCACGTTCATCAGCGTGGACTTGCCCGCGCCGTTCTCGCCGAGAAGGCAGTGGATCTCACCGGGTTCGACGGTGAGGTCGATGTGATCGTTGGCCACGAGAGCGCCGAAGCGCTTCGTGATGCCCCGCAGTTCGAGCTTCATGGGTCCAATCTAACTTTCGGTGCGGCGTGCCAGCGCGCGAGGACCGGCGGGACAGCGGACGAGAGGCCGGTGGGCCCGAGCAGAACTCGGGCCCACCGGCCTCTTCGTCAGTGCGCTGCGATCGATCCGGAGATCAGGACGCGGCGGGAGCGGACGGCGACTCGACGGTGATCGAGCCGTCGATGATGCCCTCCGTGATGGTGTCCAGCTCGCCCTGCAGGTCGGCCGAGACCTTCGACTCGAAGTCGTGGAACGGCGCGATGCCGACACCGTCGTTCTCGAGCGTGCCCACGTACGGGGTCGCGTCGAACGCGTCGGCGCCCGCAGTGGCGGTGACGTCGGTCGTTCCGGCCTCGATGCCCTTGAGGATCGAGGTCAGGTACAGGTCGCCGCCGTCGGGGTAGGTCTCGTACAGGTCGGCGTCGACGCCCACCATCGCGATGTCCTTGCCGGAGTCGCGGATGGCCTCGATGGCCGACTGGAAGATCGGGCCGCCGACCGGGAGGATGACGTCGGCGTTCTGGTCGATCAGCGACTGCGCGGCCGACTTGGCCTCGACACCGGCCGCGAAGCCTCCGGTGAACGAGCCGGTCTGCGCCGCGACGTCCCAGCCGACGACCTTGACGTCGGTGCCCTTCTGCTCGTTGTGGTACGCCACACCGTCCGCGAAGCCGTCCATGAAGATGGTGACGGTCGGGAACTGCTGGCCGCCGTAGGTGCCCACGACACCGGTCTTCGAGTACGACGCGGCCGCGTAGCCCGCGAGGAACGCCGACTGCGAGGTGTCGAAGGTGATCGGCTTGACGTTCGGCAGGTCGATCGACGCGTCGTCGATGATGGCGAAGTCGATGTCGGTGTTCTCCTCCGCCGCGGCCGAGGTGGCCTCGGCGAGGGCGAAGCCGACGGTGATGATCAGGTTGCAGCCCTGGTCGACGAGGCTCGTCAGGTTGGGGGCGTAGTCCGTCTCGGACTCCGAGGTCACGGTCTTCGGGGTGACGCCGAGGTCCTCGGACGCCTTCACGAGACCGTTGTAGCCCAGCTCGTTGAACGACTTGTCGTCGAACCCGCCCGCGTCGGACACCATGCAGGGCAGGAAGTCGCCACCGGCGGCGGCGGAAGAGCCGCCCTCCTCGGGGGCGGAGGCGCAACCGGCGAGAAGCGCGGTGACGCCCAGAGCGGCGAGACCGCCGAACGCGGCCTTACGCGTGGTGATAGTCAAGATTCGTCCTCCAAGATTCGGCCCCGCGCGCACGATCGGCACTGCAGGGCATCGATGACCTCACGTTACCCAAGGTGTCGGAACCCTCAGCCGCCCAGAGGGTCGAGGTCAGGAAGCGTTACACAGTGTTGATCTTGGGGAGGAGCCGCGAGCGGCTCCTCCCCCGCGGTCGGCCACCAGGAGTGGTGCGTTCCGCAGAGCGTGTCGCGTCGGGCTGACCGGAATCGCTGGCTCGCGATTCCGGCTCGCGGCCCTCGACCCTTCGGGCGAGGGCGTCCGGGGGGGGGCGGCGCCCCCGGACGGCTCCGCGACCAGCAGGTGAGGGCACGACTCCCTCGGGCGCGCACCCACCACATGCTGACCGAGCAGCGCGCGGAGCGCGCGTATCGAGATCCACCCGCTCCAGAACCTCAGTCTGCAGAGCTCCCCCGCTGGGGACGGCGGTCTCGATGGGCCGCTGCGCGGCTACTCGATCGGCATGACGGGGTCCGCAGGGCCTTTCGGCATGCTGATCGAGGGGCCCTCGCAGAGGGCGTCTCGAGATCCTCCTGTCCCAGGAGGACGGATCTCTCGACGATCGGCTAGAGGACGTCGGTGCGGCCCGAGAGGCGGAGGGCGTCGACGACGCCCTTGACCTTCTGGGCGTTCTCCGTGGTGGTGACGAGGAGGGCGTCGGGGGTGTCGACGACGACGATGTCCTTCACGCCGATCAACGCGATGGTGCGATTGCCGCCGCTGACGACGATGCCGGTGGCGGAGTCGGCTAGGACGCGGGCGTCCTCGCCGAGGATCGCCAGGTCGGAGCGCAGGCCGCTCGCGTGCAGCTTCGCGATCGAGGCGAAGTCGCCGACGTCGTCCCAGGAGAAGTGGCCGGGGACGACGGCGAGCTTGCCCTCCGCGGCGGCCGGCTCGGCGACCGAGTAGTCGATCGCGATCTTCTCGAGGCCCGGCCAGATGCGGTCGACGACCGCGCCGCGCTCCGGAGTGTCCCACGCCTCCGCGAGCTCGAGCAGACCCGCGAGCAGCTTCGGCTTCGAGCGGCCGAGCTCCTCGAGCAGGCGGTCGGCGCGGGCGATGAACATGCCGGCGTTCCAGAGGTACTGACCGCTCTGCACGTAGGTGCGAGCGGTGTCGGCGTCGGGCTTCTCGACGAAGGAGTCGACGGCGAGCGTGTGCGCGGCGCCCTCGATGCCGAGGTGGGCGCCGGTGCGGATGTAGCCGAAGCCGACCGCGGGCTCGGTCGGCGTGATGCCGATGGTCGCGATGTAGCCGGCGTCGGCGGCGACGACCGCCTCGGCGACGGCGTCGTGGAAGAGGTGCTGACCGCTGATCACGTGGTCGGCGGCGAACGAGCCGATGATCACGCCGGGCTCGCGGCGCTCGAGGATCGCGGCGGCGAGGCCGATCGCGGCGGAGGAGTCGCGCGGCTCGCTCTCGAGGACGACGTTGAGGTCCTCGAGGCTCTCCAGCTGGCGCTCGACGGCGGCGCGGTGCGCGCGACCGGTGACGACCATGATGCGGTCGGCGCCCGAGATCGGCGCGAGCCGGTCCCAGGTGTCGCGGAGCAGGGTCTGGCCCGAGCCGGTCAGGTCGTGCAGGAACTTCGGGGCGTCCGCCCGCGAGAGCGGCCACAGCCGCGAGCCGATCCCGCCTGCCGGGATCACGCTGTAGAAGCGGTCGAGCGGGGCGCGGCCATCGGTCTCAGGTGATGTCATGTCCGCAGGATACAAGGGAGCCCGCACGTGTCCGTCCGTTCACCCGGGTGGGCTCCCGCGTTCACACGGCGCCCGTAGCGTCCGGAGGGTGAGAGTCGCGGTCGTCACGGAGAGCTTCCTCCCGTCGTTGAACGGTGTCACCACGAGCGTCCTCCGGGTCCTCGACGAGTTCGCGGCGCGGGGGATCGAGGCCATCGTCGTCTGCCCCGCCGCGGGTGCGCCCGGGCACTACGCCGGCCACCGCGTCGTGGAGCATCCGGCGATCGCCTACCGCGACTTCCCCGTCGGGATCCCGACGCTGGCCCTCACCCGAGAGCTGGCCGCCTTCGAGCCCGACGTCGTGCACGTCGCCTCGCCCTTCCTTCTGGGGGCGCGGGCCATCGCCTCGGCGAGCCGGCTCGGGGTGCCGAGCGTCGCGATCTACCAGACCGACGTCGCCCGCTTCGCCGCCCGCTACGGCATCCGCGGGGCTCGCGCCCTCGCCTGGCGGGTGATCCGCCAGATCCACGCGGGCGCCGACCTCACGCTCGCCCCCTCGTCCAGCGCGCTCGACGACCTCGCCGCAGCCGGGATCGAGCGCACCGCGCTCTGGGGGCGCGGCGTGCAGAGCGACCGCTTCCACCCGCGGATGCGCTCCTCCCCCTACGCCGCCGAGGTGCGGGCGCCGCTCGGCAACGGCGACGCGCTCGTCGGCTACATCGGCCGCGTCTCGCCCGAGAAGCGGGTCGAGCGCCTCGGCGCCCTCTCCTCTCTGCCCGGGGTGGACCTGGTCGTCGGCGGCTACGGCCCCTCCTCCTCCCGGGTCGCAGCGGCGCTCGGCTCCCGGGCGCGGATGCTCGGGCGACTCGACGGCGAGCGCCTGCCCGCGGTCTTCGCCGCGCTCGACGTCTTCGTGCACACCGGCACCGAGGAGACCTTCGGGCAGACCGTGCAGGAGGCGCAGGCGTCCGGCACCGCCGTCGTCGCCCCGCATGCCGGCGGACCGACGGATCTGATCGAGCACGGCGTCGACGGACTGCTCTACGCGCCGGAGAGCGACTCCGACCTGCGCCGCCAGGTCGAGCGGCTGCTGGACGATCCGGGACTGCGCTCCCGGCTGGGCGAGGCGGGCCGGCGCCGCGTGCTGCACCGCACCTGGAGCGCGCTCACCGACGAGCTCCTCGCCCACTACGCGACGGTCGGCGCACCCGTCTCGATGGCCCGCGGCAGCTAAGGCTCGCCTAAGCCGCGGCGATCCCGCCCGGTGCCTAGAATCGTCGAGCGAGTGTTCTCGCCGCTCCTCCGCCCCGCCCGCGTCCACGAGTCGCGGGTCAGGTCAGGCCGACGGAGCAGTCAACCAGGGAGGGTTGTTCGTGTCAGTTTCAACTGCTCAAACCCTCGCACCCCGGAAGCAGGGGAAGATCCGCCGTCCGGCCGGAACCCTCTACCGCGGTCGCGAAGGCATGTGGTCGTGGGTGCTGCACCGGATCACCGGTGTCGCCATCTTCTTCTTCCTCCTCGTGCACGTCCTCGACTCGGCGCTCATCGCGGTGAGCCCCGAGGCGTACAACGCGGTCATCGGCACGTACAAGAACCCGATCATGGGCCTCGGCGAGACGGGTCTGGTGGGCGCGATCGCGTTCCACGCCCTGAACGGCCTGCGCATCATCCTGGTCGACTTCTGGAGCTGGGCCACCCGCAACCAGCGCGTGCTCTTCTGGGTCGTCATCGGCCTGTGGGTCGTGCTGATGCTCGGCTTCGCGCCCCGCCACCTGATCAACGTCTTCAGCGAGGGAGGTGCCCATTGAGCACCGTCGCCGCACCGCGGACTCCGCTCGTCCCGACCCGCTCCTCCGGCACCAACTGGGAGAAGTGGGGCTGGATCTACATGCGCGCCTCCGGCGTCGTGCTGATCGTCCTGATCTTCGGGCACCTGATCTTCAACCTGCTGCTCGGCGAGGGCATCAAGGCCATCGACTTCGGCTTCGTCGGCGGCAAGCTCGCCAACCCGTTCTGGCAGTGGTGGGACGTCGCGATGCTCTGGCTCGCGCTCATCCACGGCGGCAACGGCATGCGGACGCTCGTCAACGACTACGCGACCTCGCCGCTGCTGGCCCGCGTGTTCAAAGGCGGCATCCTCGTCTCGGTCGTCGCGCTGATCGCCCTCGGCACCTACGTGGTCTTCGGCTTCAACCCGTGCCCCACCGACGCGGACCCGAGTCTGCTGCCCTCCTTCTGCGCCGCCTAGGCACGACGGTGCCGCGCGGTCCCGCCGCGCGGCACCGTCGTGCCCCCGGGAGCGCCCCTCCCCACTCCCGCCCTTCCACCCCGTTCAACGGAGCAGTCACCCAGTGAGCACACCAGGCCACGTCCACAGCGGCGGCGCAGAACAGAGCGCCTTCACCAAGACCGTCGGAGACGACGGCGTCCACTACCACCAGTTCGACGTGGTGATCGTGGGAGCCGGCGGAGCGGGCATGCGCGCCGCGATCGAGGCCGGGCCCAAGGCGAGGACCGCCGTGATCTCGAAGCTCTACCCGACGCGCTCGCACACCGGTGCAGCACAGGGCGGCATGGCAGCCGCCCTCGCGAACGTCGAGGAGGACAGCTGGGAGTGGCACACCTTCGACACGGTCAAGGGCGGCGACTACCTCGTCGACCAGGACGCGGCGGAGATCCTCGCGAAGGAGGCCATCGACGCGGTCATCGACCTCGAGAACATGGGCCTCCCGTTCAACCGCACCGAGGACGGCAAGATCGACCAGCGCCGCTTCGGCGGTCACACGCGTGACCACGGCAAGGCGCCCGTGCGCCGGGCCTGCTACGCGGCCGACCGCACCGGCCACATGATCCTGCAGACGCTGTTCCAGAACTGCGTCCGCCTCGGCATCAACTTCTACAACGAGTTCTACGTGCTCGACCTGGTGATGACCGAGGTCGACGGCGTGAACAAGCCCTCCGGAGTGGTGGCTTACGAGCTCGCCACCGGCGAGCTGCACGTCTTCCAGGCCAAGGCGATCATCTTCGCGACCGGCGGCTTCGGCAAGATCTACAAGACGACGTCGAACGCGCACACCCTCACGGGCGACGGCGTCGGCATCATCTGGCGCAAGGGCCTCCCCCTCGAGGACATGGAGTTCTTCCAGTTCCACCCGACCGGCCTCGCCGGTCTCGGCATCCTCCTCACCGAGGGAGCGCGAGGAGAGGGAGCGATCCTCCGCAACGCCTCGGGCGAGCGCTTCATGGAGCGCTACGCGCCCACCATCAAGGACCTCGCGCCGCGCGACATCGTCGCCCGCTGCATGGTCCAGGAGGTGGCGGAGGGCCGCGGCGCCGGCCCGCACAAGGACTACGTGCTGCTGGACTGCACCCACCTCGGCGCCGAGGTGCTCGAGACGAAGCTCCCCGACATCACCGAGTTCGCCCGCACCTATCTCGGCGTCGACCCGGTCGTCGAGCCGGTGCCGGTCATGCCGACCGCGCACTACGCGATGGGCGGCATCCCGACCAACGTCAAGGCCGAGGTCCTCTCGGACAACAGCACCGTGGTCCCCGGCCTCTACGCCGCCGGCGAATGCGCCTGCGTCTCGGTGCACGGCTCGAACCGCCTCGGCACCAACTCGCTCCTTGACATCAACGTGTTCGGGAAGCGCAGCGGCAACAACGCCGCCGACTACTCGCAGACCGTCGACTTCACCCCCCTGCCCGAGAACCCCGCCGGCGCGATCCGCGACATGCTCGCCTCGCTCCGCGGCGCGACCGGCACCGAGCGGATCGCCTCGATCCGCAAGGAGCTGCAGGACGAGATGGACAAGAACGCCCAGGTGTTCCGCACCGACGAGTCGCTCGAGCAGGTCACCGGCACCATCCAGCGCCTGCGCGACCGGTTCCGCAACATCTCGGTGCAGGACAAGGGCAAGCGCTTCAACACCGATCTCCTGGAGGCCGTCGAGCTCGGCTTCCTCCTCGACCTCGCCGAGGTCGTCGTCTACTCCGCCCGGAACCGCAAGGAGAGCCGCGGCGGCCACATGCGCGACGACTTCCCCAAGCGCGACGACGAGAACTACATGCAGCACACGATGGCGTACCTCTCCGGAGACGCCCACTCCTCCGACGCGGGCGATCACATCCGCCTCGATTGGAAGCCCGTCGTGATCACCCGGTACCAGCCGATGGAGAGGAAGTACTAGCCGTGTCGACCGCCACTCTCGAGCAGCCCCCCGCCGCCCCCGCGGCCCCGGAGGCGTTCACCGTCACGTTCATCATCCGCCGCTTCGACCCCGAGCAGGACACCGAGCCGCGCTGGCAGGACTTCGACGTCGAGATGTTCTCGACCGACCGGGTCCTCGACGCGCTGCACCGGATCAAGTGGGACCAGGACGGCTCGCTGACCTTCCGCCGCTCCTGCGCGCACGGCATCTGCGGCTCCGACGCGATGCGGATCAACGGCCGCAACCGTCTGGCCTGCAAGACGCTGATCAAGGATCTCGACATCTCGCAGCCGATCTACATCGAGGCGATCAAGGGCCTGCCCCTCGAGAAGGACCTCGTCGTGGACATGGAGCCGTTCTTCGCCTCCTACCGCGAAGTGCAGCCGTTCCTGATCGCGAACACGCCGCCCACCAAGGGCAAGGAGCGCGTGCAGTCGGTCGCCGACCGCGCCCGCTTCGACGACACCACGAAGTGCATCCTCTGCGCCGCGTGCACGTCGTCCTGCCCCGTGTTCTGGACCGACGGGCAGTACTTCGGCCCCGCCGCGATCGTGAACGCGCACCGCTTCATCTTCGACTCGCGCGACGACGCCGGCGGAGCCCGCCTGGACATCCTCAATGACAAGGAGGGCGTCTGGCGCTGCCGCACGACCTTCAACTGCACCGAGGCCTGCCCGCGCGGCATCCAGATCACCCAGGCGATCGCCGAGGTGAAGCAGGCCGTCATCCGCGGCCGCGCCTGACCCTTCTTCCCCTGTTCGGCCCGTCGGATCCTCGGATCCGGCGGGCCGTTCGTCGTCCCCGGGGCCGTCGAGGCGGGAAGGGGTGGGCACGACGGCCGCCCGGCGCCTCTACGCTGGAGGGCATGACGGAGGCGGCGACCGAGGCTCCGCGCGGCATCCCGGCGCTGTTCGAGCGGATCATGCGGACGCGGCCGGTGCGGGTGATGCTGCACTACTCCGAGAGCGGCGGGCCGCTGTTCGCGTCGGGGCTCGCGTTCCAGGCGCTGTTCGCGATCTTCGCGGCGCTGTTCGTGTTCTTCGCGGTCTTCGGGTTCGTGCTGCGGGACAACGCGGCGCTGCGCGACTCGCTGCTGCAGCTGCTCACCAGCTCGGTGCCGGGGCTGATCGGCGAGAAGAACTCGCTGGTCTCGATCGACACGCTGCTCGACTCCTCGATCCTCGGCTGGACCGGAGCGATCGCCGCGGCGGGACTGCTCTGGACGGCGCTCAACTTCCTCGGCAGCCTCCGCCAGGCCGTCCGGATCCTGTTCTCCCTGCCGGGACCGACCGTCCTGTTCGTGCTGCTCAAGCTCAAGGACGCGGGGCTGGCCCTCGTCTTCGGCGCCGTTCTGGTCGTCTCGGCGGCGCTCTCGGTCTTCTCGACCTCGTTCGTCGACGTCGCGTTCGACGTCCTCGGGATCGGCAGCGATTCCACCCTCGCTCGCGTCACCGGAACCGTGGTCGGCCTGCTGATCATGCTCGCGCTCGACACCGCGACGCTCGCCGGCTCGTTCCGGATCCTCAGCGGCATCCCGATCCCGTGGAAGAACCTCTGGGTCGGCGCGCTGATGGGCGGCATCGCCCTCGGGGCGCTGAAGGTGCTCGGGACGCAGCTGCTCGGCGGCGCCTCGCGCAACCCGCTGCTGGCCTCCTTCGCCGTCCTGATCGGACTGCTGATCTGGTTCAACCTGGTCTGCCAGGTGATCCTGATCGTCGCCTCCTGGATCTCGGTGGGCATGAGCGACGCGGGCATCTCGGCGCGGAAGCTCACGCCGGACGAGCTGGAGAAGGAGCGCGAGGAGCAGCTGCGCCGCGCCCGCCGCACGCTCGCCGAGGCGGAGCGCGAGCGCCTGCGCGCCGCCCTGCCGGACGCCTCGCTGCTCAAGCGCCGGCGTCTGGAGAAGCAGCTCTCCCGCCTCGAGGACGAGCTGGAGGAGTCCGCCGCCTGACGCGGCGGCGCTCCCGAGTCGAGCCTGCCCGCGCCCCGACGGGCGCGAGGCGGAACGACGACTGTCGAACATGTCCGTTTCTGTTGACATCGGACACGAACGGGGCTAAAAAGATGTAAACGCAGATCCGAGGTCGGCACCGACACCGCGGACGAGGCGTAGCATCTCGCGAGACGACGGAGTCCACATGTACGCACCGGAGCGGCACCAGGCGATCCTGGATCGCGCCCGCACCGACGGGCGGGTCGAGGTCCGCGACCTCGCGCAGTCCCTCGCGGTCACGCCCGAGACGATCCGCCGCGATCTCACCAGCCTCGAGAAGCGCGGCCTGCTGCGCAGGGCCCACGGCGGGGCCATCCCGGTCGAGCGCCTGGGCATCGAGCCCGAGGTCGCTGCCCGCGAGGGCCACCTCGCGGCCGAGAAGGACCGCATCGCGACCGCGGCACTCGCCGAGGTCCCCGACGGCGGCTCGATCGCCATCGACGCCGGGACCACCACGGTCCGCCTCGCGGAGCTGCTCCCCCTGGACCGCCGGCTGACGGTCGTCACCCATTCCCTCCCTGTCGCGGTGGCGCTCGTCGGCCGGCCCAACATCGACCTCCACCTGCTCGGCGGGCATCTGCGCGGAGTCACGCAGGCCGCCGTCGGGCCCTGGGTCGCCCAGGTCATCCCCACCGTCTCGGTGGACGTCGCCTTCATCGGCACGAACGGCATCAGCCGGGAGCGGGGTCTCACCACCCCCGACCTCGACGAGGCCGTCGTCAAGACCGCGCTCATCGCCGCCGCGCGCCGGGTCGTCGTCCTCGCCGACCACTCCAAGTTCGGCCGCCAGGACTTCGGGCACGTCGCCCCGCTGTCCGCGATCGACACCGTCATCACCGATACCGATGTCGACGACGAGCTCGCCGACGACATCGAGTCCGCCGGCCCGGAGGTCGTCCGCGCATGATCGTCACCGTCACTGCCAACCCCAGCATCGACGTCACCCTCTCGACGAGCGGCTTCGCCGTCGGCGAGGTCAACCGCGCCCACGGTGTGCGGCGCGACCCGGCCGGCAAGGGCGTCAACGTCGCCAGGGCCCTCGCCCGCAACGGCGTCGAGGCCACGGCGATCTACCCGGCCGACGCCTCCACCGGCCTCGACCTGCGCACCATGCTCGAGGCGGCCGGAGTCGCCTCGGCCAGCGCCGCGATCGCGGAGCCGATCCGCACCAACATCACCGTCGTCGACGACGCGACCGGCCGGACCACCAAGATCAACGAGCCCGGCCCGGCCGTCACCCCGGAGGAGGCGAAGGCGCTCTCCGATCTGATCTGCGACCACGTCGTCTCCGCCCCGCGCTGGCTCGTCGCCTGCGGCAGCGTCCCGCCCGGGCTCGGCGACGACTTCTACCCGGCGCTCGGCCGCCTCGCCACCCACTTCGGCGTCCCCCTCGCCGTCGACACCTCCGGAGCACCGCTGACCGCGATCATCGCGGCCGGCACTGCGACGCTGGTGAAGCCCAACCTCGAGGAGCTCGAGGAGCTCCTCGGCCGCTCCCTCGCGACCGTCGGCGACGTCGTCGACGGAGCCCGCACACTCCTCCGCCTCTCGGACGCGCGAGCGCTCGTGAGCCTCGGAGAGCACGGCGCCCTCCTCGTCACGGCGACCTCGTCGTGGTGGGCGGGCGCGCCCCCCGTCGTGCCCCTCAGCACCGTCGGCGCCGGCGACAGCACCCTCGCGGGCTACCTGTCGGCGACCGACGCCTCGGAGGCGGAGCGTCTGCGGACGGCCGTCGCCTGGGGCACCGCCGCCGTCACCCTCCCGGGCAGTGAAGCCCCGGGTCCCGATTCCCTCCGCCTCGACGACGTCTCCGTCGTCGAGAACCCCGACCCCACCCTCCCGATTGGAGAACTGAGCGCATGACTGCTCTCACCGAGGCGTCGACGGTCATCGTCGACCTCACCGCCGCCACGAAGGACGACGCCACCGCGCAGCTCGCGAAGACGCTCGCCGACGCCGGCCGCGTCACCGACCTCGACGGCTTCCTCGCCGACGTCCGCGACCGCGAGTCGCAGATGGCCACCGGCATGCCCGGCGGCATCGGGATCCCCCACGCCCGCTCGTCCCACGTCGTCTCCCCCAGCGTCGCCGTCGGCATCGCGAAGTCCGGCGTGGACTTCGGCGCCCCGGACGGCCCCGCAGACCTGATCTTCCTCATCGCCGCCCCCGACGGCGCTGACCAGGCCCACCTCAAGATCCTCGCCCAGCTCGCCCGCAAGCTGATCCACGAGTCCTTCACCGGTTCGCTCCGCGCCGCCTCCAGCGGCCAGGAGGTCGCGGACATCATCGCCCGAGAGGTCGTCGTCTCGTGAAGATCGTCGCCGTCACCAGCTGCATCGCCGGCATCGCGCACACCTACATGGCGGCCGAGGCCCTCGAGCAGGCCGCCAAGAAGAAGGGGTACGAGATCCAGGTCGAGACCCAGGGCGCGGCCGGCTCCGACCCGATGTCCGACCAGACGATCGCCGACGCCGACGTCGTGATCCTCGCCGCCGACCTCGAGGTCCGCGGCAAGGACCGCTTCGCCGGCAAGCCGACCCTCGAGGTCGGCACCTCGGAGGCGCTCGCCAAGGCCGCGGACGTCATCGACCGCGCCGCCGCGAAGGTCCAGGACGCTCCTGCCGCCGCCTCGACGGGCGCCCCGCGCTTCGTCGCGGTGACGAGCTGCATCGCCGGCATCGCGCACACCTACATGGCGGCCGAGGCGCTGGAGCAGGCCGCGAAGAAGCGCGGCTACCCGATCCACGTCGAGACCCAGGGCGCCGCCGGCTCGGACGAGATGACCGCGGGCGACATCGCCGCCGCGGACGTCGTCATCCTCGCCGCCGACCTCGAGGTCCGCGGCAAGGACCGCTTCGCCGGCAAGCCGGTCCTCCAGGTCGGCGTCGCCGAGGCGCTCTCGAAGCCGGACGAGGTGCTCGACCGGGCGCTCGCCCTGCGCGGCACCGGCACGGCTCCGTCCGCCGCCCGCTCGACTCCGGCCGCGGCGCCCGCCGCCCCGAAGAAGGTCGGCGTCGGCACCCGCATCCGCCAGAACCTGATGACCGGCGTCTCGTACATGATCCCGTTCGTCGCGGCGGGCGGTCTGCTGATCGCGCTGTCGTTCCTCTTCGGCGGCTACCAGATCGTCAGCTACACGCCGCAGCAGATCATCGACAACGGCTTCAACATCGCGAACATCACCGACTGGGCCGGAGTGATGTTCCTGATCGGAGGCGCGACCTTCGCCTTCCTGGTGCCGGTGCTCTCGGGCTTCATCGCCTTCGGCATCGCGGACCGCCCCGGCATCGCGCCCGGCTTCCTCGGCGGCGCCGTGGCGGTCACCGTCGGCGCCGGCTTCCTCGGCGGCCTCGCGTCCGGCTTCATCGCCGGCTACGCGGCGCTCTACATCTCGCGGATCAAGCTGCCGGCGGCCTTCAAGTCGCTGATGCCGGTGGTCATCATCCCGCTGATCGCGACCTTCATCACGGGCTTCCTGATGTTCGTCGTCCTCGGCGCTCCGCTGCGTGCGCTGAGCGAGGGACTGTCGGCCTGGCTCTCGGGTCTCACCGGCGGCAACCTGATCATCCTCGGGATCATCCTGGGCCTGATGATGGCGTTCGACATGGGCGGCCCGGTCAACAAGGTGGCCTACGCCTTCGCGACCACGGGGCTCGCCTCCGTGCCCGCCGACGGCGACCCGAACTCGGTGCAGTTCAAGGTGATGGCGATCGTGATGGCGGCCGGCATGACGCCGCCGCTGGGCCTCGCCCTCGCCACGTCGCTCCGCAAGCGCCTGTTCACCGATGCCGAGCGCCAGAACGGCAAGGCGGCCTACCTGCTGGGCGCCTCGTTCATCTCGGAGGGAGCGATCCCGTTCGCCGCGGTCGACCCGCTGCGCGTGATCCCCTCCGCCATGGTCGGCTCGGCCGTCACCGGCGCGCTCGTCGCGCTGTTCGGCTCCACGCTCCGCGCCCCGCACGGCGGTGTCTGGGTGACCGGACTGGTGGGGCAGCCGCTGCTCTACCTGGTCGCGATCCTGGTCGGCATGGTGGTCACCGCCGTCTGCGTCATCATCGCGAAGAGCATCAAGCGCGCGCCGGTCGTCGCCGAGGTCCCGGAGCCGGCCACGGCCCGCCCCGTCGCCGTCTGACCCGCACCGATCGACCGTCCTGAGCGGTCCCGCCGGCGGTCCTGTCTCCGCGTCGCCCCTCTCCTCCGAGGGGGCGGCGCGGGGCGGGGCCGCCGGCTTCCGCGTGTCCGGGGTGCGCCGATCCGCCGCTCCCCGTGCGCCGCGCGCTGTCGGCGGTCCTCCGTAGACTGCTCCGGTGACTCGAAAGCCGCTCCGCATCGCCTCCGTCAACGTCAACGGCGTCCGCGCCGCCTTCCGCAAGGGCATGGGCGACTGGCTCGCTGCCCGCGACGTCGACATCCTCGCCCTGCAGGAGGTCCGCGCCTCCACCGACGATCTCACCGGCCTGCTCGGCGACGAGTGGGACGTGCTGCACGACGAGGCGACCGCCAAGGGCCGCGCCGGGGTCGCGCTCGCCTCGCGCAAGCGGGCCACGATCCACCGCGTCGCGCTCGGCGCCGACGACTTCGACTCCGCGGGCCGCTGGCTCGAGGCCGACTACGAGGTCGACGAGGGCCGCACCGTCACCGTCGTCTCCACCTATGTGCACTCGGGCGGCGTGGGCACGCCGAAGCAGGACGAGAAGATGCGCTTCCTCGACGCGATGATCGAGCGCCTCCCCCAGCTCCAAGCCCACAACCCGCTCGCCGTCGTGATGGGCGACCTCAACGTCGGCCACCGCACCCTCGACATCAAGAACTGGAAGGGCAACGTCAAGAAAGCCGGCTTCCTCCCCGAGGAGCGCGCCTACTTCGACCGCTTCGTCGGCGCCGAGGGCGAGGAGGGCTACAACGCCGGAGCGGGGATGGGCTGGGTCGACCTCGGCCGCCGCTTCGCCGGCGAGGTGCCCGGGCCCTACACCTGGTGGTCGCAGCGCGGCCAGGCCTTCGACACCGACACCGGCTGGAGGATCGACTACCAGCTGGCGACGCCGCAGCTTGCCGCGCTGGCCCGCAGCTACGAGATCGACCGCGCCAGCGCCTGGGACACCCGCTGGTCCGACCACGCGCCCGTCGTCGTCGACTACGAGCTCTGACCCCCTCCTCCCCCGGCGCCGACCGCGCCGCCATCGCACACGAGGCCTCACCATGACCCCCAGCACTCCGGGCGCCAAGCCCGTCATCTTCTCCGGCATGCAGCCCTCCTCGGGCTCGCTGCACTTGGGCAACTACATCGGCGCCCTCACGCAGTGGGTCGCGATGCAGGACGACTTCGACGCGTACTTCTGCGTCGTCGACCTGCACGCGATCACCGTGCCGCAGGAGCCCGCCGAGCTGCGCGAGCGCACCCGCGCGACCGCCGCGCAGTACATCGCGTCCGGCATCGACCCCGAGCGCTCGACGCTGTTCATCCAGTCGCACGTCCCGGCACACGCCGAGCTGGCCTGGATCCTCAACACGGTCACCGGCTTCGGCGAGGCCAGCCGGATGACGCAGTTCAAGGACAAGTCGGCGAAGCAGGGCACGGAGGCGGCCTCGGTCGGCCTCTTCACCTACCCGATCCTGATGGCCGCCGACATCCTGCTCTACCAGACCGACGCCGTGCCGGTCGGCGAGGACCAGCGCCAGCACCTCGAGCTGACCCGCGACCTCGCGGGCCGGTTCAACACCCGCTTCGGCGGGACCTTCGCGATGCCGGAGCCGTACATCGCCAAGGAGACCGCGAAGATCTACGACCTGCAGAACCCCGGCGCGAAGATGTCGAAGTCCGCGGAGTCGGACGCCGGCCTGCTCAGCGTGCTCGACGAGCCGAAGGTCACCGCGAAGAAGATCATGCGCGCCGTCACCGACACCGAGTCGGAGGTGCGCTTCGACCGCGCGTCCAAGCCGGGCGTCTCGAACCTGCTGACGATCTACTCCGTCCTGGCCGGCCGCACGGTCGAGTCGCTCGAGCAGGAGTACGCGGGCCGCGGCTACGGCGACCTGAAGAAGGGCCTGGTCGAGGTCGTCGCGGCGACCTTCGATCCGATCCGCGCGCGCACCGCCGAGCTGCTGGCCGACCCGGCCGAGCTCGACCGGATGCTCGGCCGAGCGGCTGACCGCGCCTCCGAGACGGCCGAGCGCACGCTCGCGACCGTGTACGAGCGCGTCGGCCTGCTGCGCCGCGGCCGCTGAGCCGACCGTGCTGCGACTCGCCCTCTTCGATCTCGACGACACGCTCTTCGCGCACGCCCGCGCGGTGCGCGAGGGCATCGTCGCGTACGCGGCGTCCCTCGGCGACGAGTACGCGGGCGAGGCGGGCGCGCTGCAGCGCCGCTGGTACGGGCTGGAGGAGGAGCACTACCACCGCTACCTCGCCGGCGAGCTGGACTACGAGGGGCAGCGGCGTGCGCGCGCCATCGCCTTCGCCGCGGACGCCGGCGTCGAGCTGACGCCGGAGCAGGCGAGCGCGTGGTTCGCCGCCTACCTGGGGCACTACGTCGCGGCGTGGACGCTGCACGACGACGCCCTGCCGGTGCTCGATCGGCTCGACGCGGCGGGTGTCCGGATCGGTGTCATCACCAACGGCGATGTGGACTTCCAGACGAGCAAGACGGACGCGATCGGACTCACGGAGCGGGTCGAGCATCTCGTCGCGTCGGGCGAGGTCGGCGTGACGAAGCCGGACGCGCGGATCTTCCACGTGGCGTGCGAGCGCTTCGGCGTCGCACCGGCTGACGCGCTGTACGTGGGCGACCGGCTGGGCACCGACGCGATCGGTGCGGCGCGCGCCGGGCTGCGCGGGGTGTGGCTCGACCGCATCGGCGGGCCTGAGCACGGGCGCGAGCTGCCCTTCGAGGCCGTCGAGCTCGGCGTGCGGCGCATCGGCTCGCTGGACGAGCTGGACGCGGTCGCGGGGCTCACGAGCTGACGGGCTGATCCCGCAGATCGAGCCGACTCCGCCCGTCTCCGCTCGGGCGGAAGGACGATGGCATGCTCCCGGCGCCACCCCGCCGGTCCACCGCGACGGATCACGTGGACGTGGTCGCACTCCGGCTACCGTCCCGGTATGGGTACCCAGTCTCCGACCGCGCTCGACTTCCTGCACTTCACCAAGTCCTTCCGCGGCCGCCGCGTCGTGGACGACCTCAGCTTCTCCGTGCGGCGGGGGACGGTCGTCGGGCTCCTCGGCCCGAACGGCGCCGGCAAGAGCACGGCGCTCCGCGGGCTGGTCGGGCTGCTGCGTCCCGATTCGGGTGAGGCGCGGATCGGCGGCCACCGGTTCGCGGAGCTGCGCGCGCCCGCCCGGGTCGTCGGCGTGCACCTCGACGGCCTCGGCTTCGAGAACGGGATCACCGGCCGCCGGCACCTCGCGATCGTCTGCCGCGCGGTCGGCGCGCCGCTCTCGCGGGTCGACGAGCTCCTGGAGACGGTCGGCCTCGGCGAAGCGGCGCGACGGCCGGTCCGCGGCTATTCGACAGGGATGCGCCAGCGCCTCGGCCTGGCCACGGCCCTGGCGGGTGACCCGGAGATCCTCGTCCTCGACGAGCCGGCGAACGGGCTCGACCCGGAGGGCATCCGCTGGCTGCGGCGCCTGATCCGCGCCGAGGCCGAGCGCGGGCGGACGGTCCTGGTCTCCAGTCACCAGCTCGCCGAGCTCGAGCACACCGTCGACGAGGTCGTCGTCCTGCGACGGCGGATGCTCTTCCACGGACCGCTCGAGGACCTCACCCGCTCGGGAGGGCGGAGCCTCGAGGACGGCTACTTCGACCTCGTCGACGGCGAGGCCGGTCGATGAGCGGAGTCGGCGCGCTCGCGCGGGCCGAGATCCTGCGCTCCCGCAGCGGCTCGTCGTTCCCGGTCCTCCTCGCCTACGCGATCCTGATCCCCGTCTTCGCCCTGAACATGCCGGGCACCACGGATCGGCTCAGCGGCCTCGACGACGCTCCGGCGAGCCGCTTCGTCTTCGGCTTCGCGGCCTGCGCCGCCCTGAGCGCATGCTTCTACGGGTCCTACGCCTACACCCGGGAGACGTACTACCACTCGCTCGACCGGACACTGCTGCTCGGCAGCCGGGACGCGATCCTGGTGGCGAAGGCGCTGGCCGGCGCGGTCTCGGGCGCGGTCTTCGGGGTCGTGGCGGTCGTGGGCTGGTGGCCGATCACCGCGGTGGTGCTGACGACAGCCGGCCGCCGCCTGACGCCGGACGTCACTCTGATGTCCGCCTCGCTCGGCGTCGTCCTCGCCTGCGCCCTCAGCGGCGTGCTGGGCGTGGGCGTCGGCTACGCGGTGCGGAACTACTACGCCTGCATCCCGATCGTGCTGGTCCTGCCGGCCGCCCTCGCCATGCCGCTCCTCGGCGTGGCCCGCGACGTCGGGCGGCTGCTCCCGATCGGGGCCGTCGCCGGAGCGACCGGGGCGCCGGTCGACGGGATGCTTCCGGCGCCACTCGCGCTGGTCGTCCTGGCCGCCTGGGCACTCCTGGCGATCGGCGGCGCACGGATCCTCGAGCAGCGGCGGGCGCGGTGACGGACGCGGCCACGGAGGGACCGCTCACCCGCGCCGTCACCGCGGAGTTCCGGCGCGTGGTCGCGAGCAGGACACCGCTCTGGGGACTGGTCTTCGGACTGCTGCCCGTGCTCCCCCTCCTGCTCGCCGTGACGCAGGTCGATCTCGGCGCGCTCCCGCCCGGAGAAGCGGCCTCGCTCGAGCACGCGATCACGGCGGCACTGCTGCAGGGCGGCGGGGTCGGGGCGGCGGCCTTCGGAGCACTGCGGACGGCGAGCGCCTTCGAGGAGGGGATCCTCGCGCGCGACGTGCTCTCATCGGGGCTCCGCCCCGTACTCGTGGCACGGTTCCTGGTAGCGGCCGGTGCCGGTGCGGTGCTCGCGACGGCGGCGGTCGCGATCGGAGTCGCCGACGTCGCGGTCGTCTCGGCGGGGAGGGTCACCCCGGACGTCGGCGTCGTGGCCCTCGTGCCCGTGGCCGGGATCGGAGGCGCGATCTGGGGCGCGCTGGTCGGCACGATCGTCCGGGCACCGCTCTTCGTGCTCTTCGCGGCCCTGGTGCCGCTGGGCGCCGCGACCTTCACGAGCGGCACCGCCCTCGCGGATGTCGCGCCCCTCGCTGCGCTGTCGGCGTCCGCGCCGCCCACGGTCGCGGCCGTGCTGGCGGGCCCGGCCTGGCTGCTGGCCCTCGCGATCGTCGCGGTCGCGACGGGGCGTCGGCGCCCGCTGCTCTGACGGAGCTCCGCCGGGGGCGGGTCTCTATACGCGCTACGCGCTACTCGACCAGCATGGAAGCGGCCGCTCCTCGTGCCTGTCGATCAAGCAGCCCACGCAGTGGTCGTACGAGGTCCACGCACGAGGGCCCGCGCACGTCGCGTGCGCGGGCCCTCGTCGTTCAGTGGTGCGGTGCTACTGCACGTCCTCGTCGACCCAGTCGAAGGTCTTCGTGACGGCCTTCTTCCAGAGGCGGTACTGGCGCGCGGCCTCGTCCTGGTCCATCTGCGGGGTCCAGCGCGAGTCCTCCTGCCAGTTCTGGCGCAGGTCGTCGAGGTTCTCCCAGAAGCCGACCGCGAGGCCCGCGGCGTAGGCGGCGCCGAGGGCGGTGGTCTCCGCGACGACCGGCCGGACGACCGGGACGCCGAGGATGTCGGCCTGGAACTGCATCAGCAGGTTGTTGGCGATCATGCCGCCGTCGACCTTGAGCTCCTGCAGC
Organism: Rathayibacter sp. VKM Ac-2835; assembly: GCF_013266705.1. Classification (NCBI taxonomy): domain Bacteria; kingdom Bacillati; phylum Actinomycetota; class Actinomycetes; order Micrococcales; family Microbacteriaceae; genus Rathayibacter; species Rathayibacter sp. VKM Ac-2835. Next base: position 829,980 of record NZ_JABSNQ010000001.1, read on the forward strand.
GGGACGCCGGAGTCGGCGTTGACCGCGTCCAGGACCTCGCGGGTCTGGAAGGCGGTCGCCTCGAGGGCGGCGCGGGCGATGTGGCCCTTGTTGACGTAACGGGTGAGGCCGACGAGCGCACCGCGCGCGTCCGCCCGCCAGTACGGCGCGAAGAGGCCGGAGAACGCGGGGACGAAATACGCGCCGCCGTTGTCCTCGACCGTCGCGGCCAGCGCCTCGACCTCGGGGGCCGAGCCGATGAGGCCCAGGTTGTCGCGCAGCCACTGGATCAGCGAGCCGGAGACCGCGATCGAGCCCTCGAGCGCGTAGTGCACCTCGCCGTCGCCGAGCTTGTAGCCGATGGTCGTCAGCAGCCCGTTCTTGGAGTGCACGATCTCGGTGCCGGTGTTGAAGATCAGGAAGTTGCCGGTGCCGTAGGTGTTCTTGGCCTCGCCCGGATCGAACGCCGCCTGGCCGAAGGTCGCGGCCTGCTGGTCGCCCAGGATGCCGGCGATCGGGACCTCGCGCAGCAGCGAGGAGGACTCGACCTGCCCGTAGACCTCGGAGGAGGAGCACACCTCGGGGAGCATCGACTTCGGCACCCCGAAGGCCTCGAGGATGTCGTCGCGCCACTCGAGCGTCTCGAGGTCGAGGAACAGGGTGCGCGAGGCGTTCGTGACGTCCGTCTTGTGCACGCCGCCGTCGACGCCGCCGGTCAGGTTCCAGAGGACCCAGGTGTCGGTGGTGCCGAAGATCAGGTCGCCGGCCTCCGCCTTCTCGCGGGCGCCCTCGACGTTCTCGAGGATCCAGACGATCTTGGTGCCGGAGAAGTAGGTCGCGAGCGGGAGCCCGACGATCGACTTGAAGCGGTCCGCGCCCTCGTCGCCGGCGAGCCGGTCGACGATCGACTGCGTGCGGGTGTCCTGCCAGACGATCGCGTTGTAGACGGGCTTGCCGGTGGTCTTGTCCCAGACCACGGCGGTCTCGCGCTGGTTGGTGATGCCGACGGAGGCGATGTCGTGACGGGTCAGGTCGGCGCGGCTGAGCGCCTGGCCGATGACCTCGCGGACGTTGTTCCAGATCTCGATCGGGTCGTGCTCGACCCAGCCCGCGCGCGGGAAGATCTGCTCGTGCTCCTTCTGCCCGGTCGAGACGATCGAGCCCTTCTTGTCGAAGATGATCGCGCGGGACGACGTGGTCCCCTGGTCGATAGCGATGACGTAGTCAGCCATGAATGATTACTCCTTCGTAACGGGGTGAAGTGGAGTGCGACCCGGGCCGGAGCCCGGAGGATCGGCGGCTAGAGGATCGGCAGCAGCGCGGTCGACAGGAGGCCGGCCAGCACACCGCCGACGATCGGGCCCGCGACGGGCACCCAGGCGTAGCTCCAGTCGCTGGAGCCCTTGCCCTTGATCGGCAGCAGCGCGTGGGCGATGCGGGGGCCGAGGTCACGGGCGGGGTTGATGGCGTATCCGGTCGGGCCGCCGAGCGAGGCGCCGATCGCGATCACCAGGATGGCGACGGGCAGGGCGCCGAGCGCCGCGAGGCCGCCGTCGCCCTGGCGTCCGCCGCCGAAGCCGATGACGACGAAGACGAGGACGAAGGTGCCGATGACCTCGGTGACGAAGTTCCAGCCGTAGCTGCGGATCGCAGGACCTGTGGAGAAGACGCCGAGCTTATTGGCCGGGTCGGGCTCCTGGTCGAAGTGCTGCTTGTAGGCGAGCCAGCAGAAGACGGCGCCGAGGATGGCACCGATCATCTGGGCGAGGATGTACATCAGGATCGAGACGATGTTGACCGGGACGCCCGAGCCGAACTCCGTCGCTCCGCTGGCCGCGAGGCCGAGCGTGACGGCCGGGTTGAGGTGCGCACCCGAGTTGTAGGAGACGATCACACCGGCGAAGACGGCGAAGCCCCAGCCGATGTTGACCATCAGGGTCCCGCCGTTGAGACCCTTGCTCTTCACGAGCGCGACGTTGGCGACCACGCCGCAGCCGAGGAGCACGAGCATCGCCGTTCCCACGACTTCCGCGAGGAACACCACTCCGAGATTGTCCACGTTGACCATTTCCTTTTCGTCAGACGGACGCGCGAGCGCGTCCGCGTCGGGCATCGATGCCCGACGAGTGTGAAGTTATCGGCGCCCTGTCCCGGCGACAAGGAACGCCGCGTGCACGTTTGTGCGTTGTCACGACGGAAGTCCCGGCTCGAGATCTCTCCTCGAACCGGGACTCCCGTCGATCCGCGCCTGCCGCCTAGGAGGCTGCGACCGCCGTCGGCGCCTGCACCGCGGTGCCGCCGACATCGACGCCGTTGTACGTCTTGAGGTGCTCGATCGTCGCGTCGACCTCCTGAGCGCGCTTGGCCTCGTCCCAGCCGAGGACCTCTCCGGTGTGCTGCGCGAGCTCCTCGAGCAGCTCGCGGCTGAGGCCGCCGGTGAAGGCGTGGTTGGTGCGGCGCATGACCAGGTCGATCAGGTGCACGACGCTCTCGCGCTGGGCGAGGTAGCGGATCTCACCGGTGGTGAAGTCCTTGTCGAAGTCGAGCGCCTCGTCGTGGCCGTCGGCCAGGGCCTCGATGACCTCCTGCGCACGGGTGCCGTAGCGCTCGAGCAGCTGGCCGGTGCGGGCCGAGGACAGACCGGAGCGGTGCTGGCTGATCCACTGGGCGCGCGAGGCGTCCGTGCGGGGGAAGCCCTTGCCGCCGCCGATCGCGGTCTTGACCGTCGAGACGCGGCGGGTCACGCCGATCCGCTTGAAGACCTCGTTGGAGAGGTGCTCCGAGAGGGCGCGGAAGGTCGTCCACTTGCCGCCGACCAGGCTCAGCACCGGGGTCTTCCCGCCGGGCAGGGTCGAGGGCTCGATGCGGTAGTCGCGGGAGACGAAGCCGGGGGTCTCGTCGTCGTGACGGGGCAGCGGGCGGATGCCGGAGAACTTGAAGACGATCTGCTCGCGGGTCACCGGGATGGAGGGGAACACGTGGTTCACCAGCTCGAAGAAGTAGTCGATCTCCTCCTCGGTGCAGACGGCCGGCTCGTTCGGGTCGGCCTCGATGTCGGTGGTGCCGACCATGACCCGGCCCTTGAGCGGGTAGATCAGGACGATGCGGCCGTCGCTGTGCTCGAAGAACATCTCGCGGCCCTCGCAGGCCTCGACCAGCTCCGGGTTGTCGAGCACGATGTGCGAGCCCTTGGTGCCGCCCATGAATTTCGTGGTGGTGCCGAGCGCCGTGTTGGTGAAGTCGGTCCACGGTCCGGAGACGTTGACGACGACGTCCGCCTGGAAGGCGAACTCCTCGCCGCTCTCGCGGTCGCGCAGCAGCACGCCGCCCTCCGAGGTGCCGACGGCCTCGACGTAGTTGGCCGCGCGGGCCTTCTTCCCGCCGACGAGTGCGTCGCGCAGCACGTCGAGCGCCAGGCGCTCCGGCTCGTGCACGGAGGCGTCGAAGTAGGTGGCGGTGTACTTGATCTTCGGGTCGAGCTTCGGCAGCTCGTTCAGCGAGCGCTTGCGGCCGTGGAACTGGTGGCGCGGGACGACGCCGCCGTCGCGGGAGAAGAAGTCGTACAGGGTGAGGCCGACCTTGATCAGCAGCGCACCGCGCTCCTGGGGCTTGCCCGACTTGTGCGTGAGGAAGCGCAGCGGCGCGGCCAAGATGCCCGAGAACGTCGAGTAGATCGGGATCGTGGTCTGCAGCGGCTTCACGTAATGCGGAGCGATCTTGAGCAGGCCGTTGCGCTCGTGCACGCCCTCGTTGACGAGGCGGAACTCGCCGTTCTCGAGGTAGCGGATGCCGCCGTGGATCATGTGGCTCGACGCGCTGGAGGCGCCGGACACGTAATCGCCGCGCTCGACGAGGACGACGTCGACGCCGTTGAGCGCGAGTTCGCGGAAGGTCCCGATGCCGTTGATCCCACCGCCGATCACCAGGACGGTCGCGCGGGGGGTGTCCCGCAGGGCGGAGACGCTCTCGCGGAGAGAGGAGCTTCCGGGAGTTCCGACAGACTGTGCCACTTCGTACTCGCCTTCGTGTCGTAGGTGTTGCGTCGAGTGCCTCGTGCGAGTGTGGCCGCCCCAGATGGACGGTTGATATCGCGAGGGAATACAGCCATCCTTGACCCGACAACACATCCGGTCAAGACGGGTGGAAATACGTGCAAGGAGTGGCTATGACCCCTGTCCGACCGGTCGTCGAACTGGACGAGACGACGCACGCGACCCACCCCGACAAGACGCGCGATGCGCTCCGGGCCGCGCAGCTGTACTACATGCAGGACCTGACGATGGACGCCATCGCGCACGAGCTGCACACCTCGCGCTCCTCGGTCTCGCGGCTGCTCTCGCACGCCCGGGCGACGGGGCTGGTCGACATCCAGATCCGCTCGCCGCTCGACCGGGCGAGCGCGCTGTCTGCCGAGGTGCGCGCGCACTTCGACATCACCGCGCACATCGTCCCGGTGCCCGACCACACCAGCGAGATCGACCGGCTCGAGCGCGTCGCCCTGTCGGCCGCGCGGATCCTCGGTCCGTTCATCGACTCGAACATGATCGTCGGCATCGCCTGGGGCTCGACGATGAGCGCGATGAGCCGGCACCTCATCGCCAAGGAGACCCACAACACCCAGATCGTGCAGCTCAACGGCGCGGGCAACACCGAGACCACCGGCATCAACTACTCGAGCGAGATCCTGCGCCGCTTCGGCGACGCGTACGCCGCGAAGGTGCAGCAGTTCCCGGTGCCGGCGTTCTTCGACGACCCGATGACCAAGAAGGCGGTCTGGCGCGAGCGGTCGACCAAGCGGGTGCTCGAGCTGCAGCAGCGGATGGACGTCGCGCTCTTCGGCCTCGGCTCGCCGTTCGCGGCGGTGCCCTCGAAGGTCTACATCGGCGGCTACCTGGAGCCGAGCGACTTCACCTCGCTCAGCGCGTCCGGCGTCGTCGGCGACGTCGCCACCGTGTTCTACCGTGCCGACGGGACCTGGGACGACATCCCCATGAACGAACGTGCAAGCGGCCCGGACCTCTCCACAGTGCGCCGCGCCTCCCGCCGCATCTGCGTCGTCTCGGGCGCCTCGAAGCTCCCGGGCCTGCGCGGCGCCCTCGCCGCCGGCCTCCTCACCGACCTCATCCTCGACGAGGGCACGGCCCGCGCCCTGATCTCCGGCTGACCCCGCCCTCCCCTTCCCCTCCCGCGAGATGCCACTTGGGTACGCCCTCCACGGCGTGTCGCGTACCGAAGTGGCATCTCGCGGAGGCGGCTTTCACCGGGGTCAGTGGGTCAAGGCGCGGCGGACTCGGGTGATCGTCTCCTCGGGCTGGTCGTACACGCCTGAAGCCCGGATGCGGAGGTGGCGGTAGCCGAGAGCCTGGATCGCCTCGCTGCGCGCGATATCGCGCTCGTACTGCCGGGTGTCCGTGCGGTGCTGATCGCCGTCGTACTCCACGACGACCCGCTGGTCCCGGTAGAGCAGATCCACGCGTGCGACGAAGCGGCCGTCGGCGTCGTAGAGCTCGACGTTCAGCTCCGGCTCCGGCAGCCCCGCTCGGATCAGCAGCAGTCGGAGCAGAGTCTCCATCGGAGACTCCGACCCCTCGCGCACCCAGCCGATCGCCTCGCGAGCGCGCTTCCCACCTCGCCCACGGTAGCCGGCGACCCGGCCGGACAGCAGAGCCAGATCGACGCGCAGTCCGCGCCGTCGCCCCTCCGCGTCGGGAAGGACGAGGGCGTCGCCGAGAACGATGAGCTCGTCGACCGACCGCGAGGAGCTGAGGTGGCAGAACGTGGACGCCGGATCCGCGACCGGGAACCCCGCGTCGACGACCGTCACCGCCTCGTCCCAGAGGTGGTGCGAGCGCACGCCGACCCGCCGTGCCGCCCGCAGCGGCGGTGCGACGGACACGTGCAGCGGCGTGACCTCCGTCGGCGTGCGGCCGGGAAGGCCGAGCAGATGCGCAGCGGTGTCGTGCGAGAAGAACTCGCCCGGCCTCATCACCGCGGAGAACGCCGCGATCCGCTCCCCGTAGGTGATCGGCTCGACCGTCGCGCGAGCCCCGCGGAAGGCGACGACGGGATAGTCGGCGGCGAGTCGCCGACGCGACACGCCGTCCCTCGATGCGATGACCTTGCCGGGTTCCTCTTCCATGCCGGTAGGGTGCCCGCTCCCCCACCCTCCCCGCTCCCGTTGTCCACAGCCCCCTCCGCGAGATGCCACTTGGGTACGCGACACGCCGATGGAGGCGTACCCAAGTGGCATCTCGCGGAGAGGGGGCAGGGCTGGGGAGGAGGGTCAGGACTCGCGGGCGTGGGTGTCGAGGAAGGCGTAGACCTCGGCGTCGTCGATGCCGGGGAAGGTGCCGGAGGGCAGCGGGGCGAGGACGTGCGCGTGCAGGCGGGCGCTCGGCCAGGCGTTGCCGTCCCAGCGCTGGGCGAGCTCGGCGGGGGCGCGGCGGCAGCAGGACTCGTCGGGGCAGCGGGACTGCTCGCGGCGGTCGGTGTCGCGCCCGCGGAAGAAGCGCGCCTCGGCGAAGGGGACGCCGACCGTGATCGAGAACTCCTCCGTCGCGGTGGTGCCGGTCTGCGAGGCCGACCAGAAGGTGCCGGCCGGAGTGTCCACGTACTGGTAGTACTCCGTCGTGCGGTTGGTGCGGCTGAAGGCCGAGCGCGCCGACCAGTAGCGGCAGACGATCTGCCCCTCCACCGCGCCGGTGACGTCGGTCGGCAGCGGCAGGCCGTCGTTCTCGTAGGCCTTCTGGATCGAGCCGTCGCCGAGCACGCGGAGGAAGTGCATCCGGATGTCGAGGTGCGAGGTCAGCAGGTTGGTGAAGCGCAGCGCCGCCGCCTCGTGCGTGACGCCGAAGCCGTCGCGGAAGTCCTCCACGGTGATGTCGCGCTCGCGCTTGGCCTCCTCGAGGAACGCGACCGCCGGCTCCAGCGGCATCAGGCAGGCGGCCGCGAAGTAGTTGATCTCGAGCCGCTGCCGGAGGAAGTCGGCGTAGGTGACCGGGCGCTCGTGGCCGAGCAGCCGGTGCGCCATCGCCTGCAGGGCGAGCGCCCGCAGCCCGTGCCCGCCGGGGATCGAGGCGGGCGGGAGGTAGATCCGCCCGTTCGCGAGGTCGATCACCGAGCGGGCCGAGTGCGGCAGGTCGCCGACGTGGATGATCTCGAAGCCGAGGTGCCGCGCCATCTTCGAGACCGAGCTGTGGGTCAGCGCTCCCCCGCGGTGCCCGACCGTGCGGAGCATCTCGCCGGCGACCGCCTCGATCTCGGGGAGATAGGCGTGGCGCTCGCGCAGCTGGAGCCGCTGGGCCGTGTTGGCGCGCCGCGCCTCCTCCGGTGTCGCGCTGGCCTCGCTCTTGCGGCGCGCCAGCTCGCGGTAGACGCCGAGGAACGCCTCGAGCACGGGAGTGGTCAGGCTCTTGTTGACCTTGAACTCCGGCAGCCCGAGCGAGCGGTAGAGCGACCCCTTCTGCACGCGCGCCAGCTCGATCTCGAGGGCGGCGCGCTCGCTCGGCGGCTCGTCCGAGAGCAGCGCGGCGAGCTCGACGCCCAGCGCCGTGGCGAGGGCCTGCATCAGCGAGAGCCGCGGCTCGCGGCGGCCCGTCTCGATCAGCGAGAGCTGGCTGCCCGAGACGCCCACGCGCTCGGCGAGCTGCCCCAGGGTCAGCCCGCGGCGCGTCCGGAAGTGGCGGATGCGCTGCCCGAGCAGGGCGGCATCGGTCCCGGAAGCAGGGACGGCGGCGGGGACGGTGGTGTCGGTCACGGCGAGCTCCAGCGATCGGTTGTGACGGAGACGCAAAAACCGCACTTCTTGACGGCTCTGGCCTCGCGAATACCCCTCGATCCTCCTCCATCCTGGCTTCAGGCGCCAGAGAGCGCCCCTCGAGAGTCCGGACACGACCGCCGCGAGGACCGACTCCCCACCCCGTCGACGACGACTGCACTGAAAGCGGAGCCAGCATGAGCATCTACAGCAACACCCTCCTCCTCGAGACGACCACGATGACCGCCCCGACCCCGGTCGACGCACCGGTCGTCCCGCCCGCTCCCCTCGCGCTGCGCCGCTGGGTGCGCGAGACGGCCGCGATCCTCCAGCCCGACGCGATCGAGTGGTGCGACGGCTCCCCCGCCGAGTGGTACCGCCTCACCGCCCGGATGGTGGACGAGGGGAAGCTGATCGCGCTCAACCCGGAGTGGCGGCCCGGCTCGTTCCTGGCCCGCACCGACCCCGACGACGTCGCCCGCGTCGAGGACCGCACCTTCATCTGCACCACCGACGAGGCCGACGCCGGCCCGACCAACAACTGGCGCGAGGCCTCCGCGATGAAGGCCGAGCTCGCGCCGCACTTCGCCGGCTCGATGCGCGGGCGCACGCTGTACGTCGTCCCGTTCTCGATGGGCCCGGTCGGCGGTCCGCTCTCGCAGCTCGGCGTGCAGCTGACCGACTCCGCCTACGCGGTGCTCAACATGCGGATCATGGCCCGCGTCGGCGCCGAGCCGCTCGCCGCCTTCACCGAGGAGACCGCCTTCGTCCGCGGCGTGCACTCGGTCGGCTTCCCGCTCCGCGACGCCGACGGCGCGACCCGGGAGGACGTCGCCTGGCCGTGCAACCCGACGAAGTACATCACCCAGTTCCCCGAGACGCGCGAGATCTGGTCGTTCGGCTCCGGCTACGGCGGCAACGCTCTGCTGGCGAAGAAGTGCTTCGCCCTGCGGATCGCGTCGACGATGGGGCGGGAGGAGGGCTGGCTCGCCGAGCACATGCTCCTGATCCGGATCGTCTCGCCCGAGGGCCGCAGCTACCACGTGGCCGCCGCCTTCCCGAGCGCCTGCGGCAAGACGAATCTCGCGATGCTGCAGCCGACCATCCCCGGCTGGCGCGTCGAGACGCTCGGCGACGACATCACCTGGATGAAGAAGGGCGAGGACGGCCGCCTCTGGGCGATGAACCCCGAGACCGGCTTCTTCGGCGTCGCCCCCGGCACCGGGCAGAGCAGCAACCCGAACGCCGTGCACACCCTCTGGGGCAACACGATCTTCACCAACGTCGCGCTCCGCGACGACGGTGACGTCTGGTGGGAGGGACTCACCGACGAGGTGCCCGAGCGGCTGACCGACTGGCGCGGCGAGCCGTGGACACCCGCCTCCGGGACCCCGGCCGCGCACCCGAACGCGCGCTTCACCGCGCCGGCTGAGCAGTGCCCGACGCTCTCGCGGGAGTGGGACGCCTTCGAGGGCGTGCCGCTGGACGCGATCGTCTTCGGCGGGCGCCGGGCGAGCAACGTGCCGCTGGTCACCCAGGCCACCTCGTGGCAGCACGGAGTCTTCCTCGGCGCGACCATCGCCTCCGAGAAGACGGCCGCGGCGGAGGGGACGGTCGGCGAGCTGCGCCGCGACCCGTTCGCGATGCTGCCCTTCTGCGGCTACAACATGGCCGACTACTTCGCGCACTGGCTCGCGGTCGGCGCGGATCTCGGCGAGAAGGCGCCCGCGATCTTCCAGGTGAACTGGTTCCGCAAGGGCGCCGACGGCTCCTTCCTCTGGCCCGGCTTCGGCGACAACGCCCGGGTGCTGCAGTGGCTGGTCCGGCGGCTGGAGGGGTCGGCGCAGGCGCGACCCAGCGCGATCGGCGACCTGCCGCTGTCGATCGACACGCACGGGCTGAACCTCTCCGCCGCGGTGAAGGAGGAGCTGTTCTCGGTCCCGGTGGAGGCGTGGCTCGACGAGTGCGCGCTGACGGAGGCGTTCTTCGCCCGCTTCGGCGACCGGCTGCCGCCCGAGCTGACCGCCGAGCTGCGGGCGCTGCGGCTCCGGCTGCTCGCCGAGGAGCTGCCGGCCGCGCACGCGGCCTGACCCCCGATCCCGCCGGCCCCGCGCCGGCGCCCCCTGTGGCCCGCGGAGGGGATCATCCCCTTCTTCGCATCCCCCTCCGCGGGTCCACTCCCCCTCCGGGCGGGTGGGTCTCGATACGCCGCTGCCGCGGCTGCTCGACCAGCATGTGAGGACCGCTGACGCGGCGACTCGACCAACAGAGACCGCCGCACCCTCATGCTGATCGAGTAGCCCCGAAGGGGCGTATCGAGATCCTCACCTACCGCACGACCAGACGGGCACCATGGACGACCGCATCACCCTCCGCTTCCTCGCCGCTCCGCAGGACGCCACCGCCGACGGCCGCAGCGCCCAGGCCGGCCGCGTGCTCGAGTGGATCGACAAGGCCGGCTACGCCTGCGCCGTCGGCTGGAGCGGCGGCTACTGCGTCACCGCCTACGTCGGCAACGTGCACTTCACCCGGCCGATCGCCGTCGGCAACCTGATCGAGGCGACCGCGCAGGTCATCCACACCGGCCGCACGAGCATGCACGTGCTGGTGCGCGTCGCTCAGGCCGACCCGCGCACCGGGCGCTACGAGGACGCGACGCACTGCCTCCTCATCTTCGTCGCGGTCGACGAGCAGAAGCGGCCGCGCCCGGTGCCGGAGTGGACCCCGCGCACGATCGAGGACCTCGCCCTGGCCGAGGGCGCCGCGGCCCGCATCGACGGCCGGCGCGCGCTGCACGAGGTGATGCGCGCGCAGGAGTACACGGAGGCGGGGACCGGCCCGCGGATCGTCTTCCGCTTCCTCGCCGCGCCCGGCGACGTCAACTGGGGCGGCAACGCGCACGGCGGCATCGTGATGCGCTGGATCGACGAGGCCGCGAACGCCGTCGCGCAGGGCTGGAGCGGGCGCGACGCGGTCGCCGTCTACTCCGGCGGCATCCACTTCTACCGGCCGGTGCGGATCGGGCACCTCGTCGAGGTGGAGGCGCGGCTGATCCACACCGGACCGCGCTCGATGCACCTCGCGATCCACGTGCGCTCCGGCGACCCGCGGACGGGCGCCCTCGAGCTGACCACGCAGTGCATGAGCGTGTTCGTCGTGCGCGGCGACGACGGAGCGGCCGAGGCGGTGCCGGCGCTGCAGCCGCGGAGCGACGAGGACCGCCGGCTGGACGAGCACGCGCGCGAGCTGATCCGGCTGCGCGCCGAGCTGCCGGCGCTGCCGGTCGGCATCGCGGCGACGCTCGCCTGACCGGTCGGCACTCCCGGGTCGCTAGGGTCGGAGCGTGAAGATCCTCGTCGTGAACGGCCCGAACCTGAACCTCCTCGGCACCCGCGAGCCCGCGGTCTACGGCTCCGACACGCTCGCCGACGCGGAGGCGCTCGCCACCCGCGCGGCGGAGCGGCTCGGCGTCGACATCGAGTTCTTCCAGAGCAACTCGGAGGGCGCGATCATCGACCGCCTGCACGAGGCGCGCGGCACGGCCGCCGGTCTGCTGCTCAACGTCGGCGCCTACACCCACACCTCGATCGCGATCCGCGACGCCGTGCTCGCGACCGAGCTGCCGCTGGTGGAGGTGCACGTGAGCAATGTGCACCGGCGCGAGGAGTTCCGCCGGCACTCCTACCTGTCGGACATCGCGGTCGCCGTGATCGTCGGCGCCGGCATCGCGGGCTACGGCTACGCGGTGGACGTCCTCGCGCGGACCCTGGGGGCGACGGCGCCGGACGCGTAGCGCCGGGGCGAGTCGCCGGGGCGTACCGTCGGGTGCATGACGCCCTCCGACGCGACACCCTCCGCCTCTCCCGCCGAGCTCGGCCGCTCCTTCGGCTCCGCTGTCGACGCCTACGATCGCGGCCGACCGGGCTACCCCGACGACGCGGTGGACTGGCTCGTCGGGCATGCGCCCGCCCGGGTGGCCGGCGCCTTCGTGCCCGAGCGCGCACGGGCGGCCGGCGCGGACGCCTCCGACCGAGTGCGCGTCGCGGACCTCGGGGCCGGCACGGGCAAGTTCACCTCATCGCTGGTGGCCCGCGGTCTCGATGTGGCGGCCGTGGAGCCGGACGCGGCGATGCTCGAGCGACTGGTAGCGCAGCTGCCGACCGTGCGGGCACTCGCGGGAACGGCCGAGGAGATCCCGCTGCCCGACGCCTCCGTCGAGCTGGTCACCGCGGCGCAGTCCTGGCACTGGGTCGACCCCGAGCGCGCGAGTGCGGATGTCGCGCGGGTGCTGGTCCCGGGCGGCGTGCTCGCGCTGGTCTGGAACATCCGCGACGAGTCGGTGCCGTGGGTGCGGCGCCTCGGCGAGGTCGCCGGCTCCTCCACCGCCGAGCGCTTCGAGACGGTGCAGCCGCCGCTGGGCTCGGCGCTGGAGCGCGTCGCCTACGCCGAGTTCGACTGGGAGTACGAACTCGACCGGCCGGCGCTGCTCGACATGTTCGCCTCCCGCAGCTACGTGATCGCGATGCCCGAGGAGGAGCGCGCCGCGGTGCTCGCCGCCGTCGCCGAGGTCGTCGACGCGCTCCCCGGCGACCGCGTCGCGATGCCCTACGCGACCCGCGTGACGATGGCCCGCCGCGCCTCCTAGCGGGATGCCGCTCCTGCTTTGCCGGGCGTCGCAGCAGGCGGGGGACATGCTGAGCCGCGCGTGGCAGGGGGCGCAGAACATGCTGGTCGAGTAGCCGCGACAGCGACGTATCGAGACCCACCACTCCGGACGACGTGGATCTCGATGCGCCCGCTTCGCGGGCTGCTCGATCAGCAGGGGACGCGGCGTGTCGAGACCGCGCGTCAGACCTCGTTCGGGTCGCCGCCGACGCGGCCGGCCCGCTCCAGCGCGGTGATCGCGTCGCGCTCGTCGGAGGTGAGCTCGAAGCCGAAGACGTCGATGTTCTCCACGATGCGCGCCTTCGTCGACGACTTCGGGAAGACGATGTGGCCGCGGTCGAGGTGCCAGCGGAGCACGACCTGCGCGGGCGTCACTCCGTGTGCCTCCGCCGCGCCGGTGATCACCGGCAGCTCGAGCAGCGGGTACTTGTTCTGCCCGAGCGGGCCCCACGCCTCCGTCGCGATGCCGTGCTGCGCGCCGAACGCGGTGACCGTCGGCTGCTGGTGGTACGGGTGCAGCTCGATCTGGTTGACGGCGGGGACGACCTCGGTCGCGCCGAGCAGCCGCTCCAGGTGCGGCACGAGGAAGTTCGAGACGCCGATCGAGCGGGTGCGGCCGGCGGCCTGCAGCTCCTGCATCGCCTCCCAGCTCTCGACGTAGCGGTCCTGCTGGGGCTTGGGCCAGTGGATGAGGTAGAGGTCGACGGCGTCGAGACCGAGCTTCTCGAGGCTGGCGTCGAGCGCACCGGCGGCGGTGTCGCGGCCCTGGTCGTCGTTCCACAGCTTCGTCGTCACGTACAGCTCGTCGCGCGCGATCCCGGAGGAGGCGAGTGCCCGCCCGACGCCCTCCTCGTTGCCGTAGATCGCCGCGGTGTCGATGTGCCGGTAGCCGGCCTCGAGCGCCTCGGAGACGATGCGCTCCGTCTCGGCGGGGTCGACCTGGAAGACGCCGAACCCGAGCTGCGGGATGCTCGTGCCGTCGTTGAGGGTGAGGGTGGGGATGCTGATCATCCCTCCACCCTGCCAGCGGCCCCCGACACCGGGTACCCGGTTGCGCCCGACGACCGGCGTCGGTGCGGGCGACTACCCTCGAAGGGCGCTCGCGAGGGCGCACCGATTCGAGGAGGACCGCACGTGAGCATCATCGCCGCCGCAGACGGATCAGCGCTGGGCAACCCCGGCCCCGCAGGCTGGGCCTGGTACGTCGACGACGAGCGCTGGGCGGCCGGCGGCTGGTCGCACGGCACCAACAACATCGGCGAGCTCACCGCGGTGCTCGAGCTGCTCCGCGCCACGGCGCAGGAGAGCGAGCCCGTGCACATCCTCTGCGACAGCCAGTACGCGATCAAGGCCTGCACCGAGTGGCTGCCGGGCTGGAAGCGGAAGGGCTGGCGGAAGGCCGACGGCAAGCCGGTGATGAACGTCGAGATCATCAAGGCGCTCGACGAGGAGCTGCAGGGCCGAGCCGTCACCTTCGAGTGGGTCAAGGGGCACGCCAATCACCGGATGAACGAGGCCGCCGACGTGCGCGCCCGCGCCGCCGCGACGGCCTACCAGCGCCGCACGGCCGTCGACGCCGGTCCGGGCTGGCCGGGAGCCGCCCCCGCCGTGACCCCCGCCGTCGACACCGAGGACGCCCCCGCGACCCTGTTCTGACCCGAGGGGGCGCACCCCGCGCTCAGGGCAGCCGCAGCATCCCGGTCGCGACGAGCTCGCGCACGCGCGGCAGCACGGAGTCCAGTACGGCGGCCTCCTCGACGTGCAGGAGCGAGGCCACCGCGGCCGTGATCGCCGCGATCGACAGCTCGCCGTCGCAGGCCCCGACGACCGCGGCGAGAGCCGTGTCCGCCTCCTCCACCCGGGCGAAGCCGCCGCCCTGGCGCAGCCGGAGCACGGTCGGGTCGTCGTTGCCCGGCCAGTAGTGCCGCTCCTCCGTCACGTCGCCGGCGACGACGAGCGCCTGCCGCGCGAGGTCGGCGTCGTCGAGCACCGACAGTGCGTCGAGCGCCTCGAGGCAGTGCGCCAGGTGCCCGCCCAGCCCGGCCGTCGCGACCGCGCCGTCCAGCCGCTCGAGGCGCCGGATCGGCGGCCGGGGCGAGGCGGGGAGCCGCAGGGTCACGTAGCCGAAGCCGACCCCGGTCACGCCGCGCCGCTCGAAGTCCTCGAGCCAGGCGTCGACGAGCGCGTCGGACTCGGCGCCGCGGGTGGTCCCGCCGTCGCGGATCCAGGTCTCGGCGTAGATCGCCGGGTCCTGCTGCTCGCGCTCCACGATCCAGACGTCGAGCGGCGAGGCGGTCCCGTCCATCCACGCGGCGAGCCCGGCGTGCCCGGGCTCGAGGGCCTGCTCCAGCGGGCTGCGGCCGTCGGCCAGCCAGGCGCGGACCCGGTCGAACGCGTCGGCGTCGGCCCGGTACTCCCAGTTGCCGAGCAGCTGCGCGACGCCGCCCGGCACCAGGTGCTCGGCGGCGCCGACGATCACCCGGCGGACGATCTCATCGCCCTCGAGGCCGCCGTCGCGGTACTCGTAGGAGGGGACGCCCGCGCTGCGCGGGGTGATCACGAACGGCGGATTGGTGACGATCTGGTCGAACCGCTCCCCCGCGACCGGCTCGTAGAGGCTGCCGTGCCGGAACTCGATCGAGTCGATCCCGTTGAGCGCCGCGTTGAAGGCGGCGATCGCCAGCGCGCGGTGCGAGATGTCGGTCGCGACGACGCGGTCGGCGTGCCGGGAGGCGTGCAGCGCCTGGATCCCGCAGCCGGTGCCGAGATCGAGCACGCTGCCGACCCGCCGCTGGATCATCAGCCCGGCCAGGGTGAGGCTCGCGCCGCCGACGCCGAGCACGTGGTCATCGTCGAGCGGCCGACCGAGTGCGAGCTCACCGAGGTCGGAGGCGATCCACCAGGAGGCGGCGCCGTGCAGGTCGACGAGGTCGTAGGGCCGCAGGTCGAGCGCGGCGGTGACGACCGCGCCCGCCTCGGAGCGCACGAGCCCCAGCTCGAGGGCGCCGTCGAGACCGAGCGACGGGAACGCCGCCTCAGCCTGCTCGGTCGAGACGGGATCCGCGAGGAGAAAGAGCCGGGCGAGCGCGGCCAGGGGCCCGCCGTCGCCGCCCCGCTCGAGGGCGCGCCGGGCGGGGACGCGGTCGCCGCGGTGCAGCGCCTCGCCCGCGGCCTCGCCCCAGAGCTCGCGGACGGCGTCGACGCGATAGCGGGCACGGGAGAGGTCGTCGCCGAGGAGCGCGATGCGGGCTCGGTCGAGCTGGTCTGCTGGCTGCACCGCTCCATCCTCGTGCACGCCTCGAGCGCGCACGACGCGGCGGCCCTGCAGAACATCAGCCGAGAGCCGGGCTCATCGCTCATCGCCGAGGAAGGACCTCCCCAGCTGATGTTCTGCGCGCAATACGATCGAGGCATGCCCCTCACCGGAGAATACGAACCGAGCACGTCCGCCTGGGCCCGCGAGCAGGCGGAGCTCTACGAGGCCACCGGCGGCGCGGAGGGCAACCTCCTCCGCGGCAAGCCGATCATCGTCCTGACCACGGTCGGCGCCCGCAGCGGCAAGCTGCGCAAGACCGCACTGATGCGCGTCGAGCACGACGGCTCCTACGTCGTCGTCGCCTCGAAGGGCGGCGCGCCCGAGCACCCGGTCTGGTACCTGAACATGGTCAAGGAGCCGCACGTCGAGCTGCAGGACGGTCCTGTGAAGAAGGACTACACCGCGAGCGTCCTCGAGGGCGACGAGCGCGCCGCCTGGTGGGAGCGCGCGGTCGCGGCCTGGCCCGACTACGCGGAGTACCAGACCAAGACCGACCGGCAGATCCCGCTCGTTCTGCTCACGCCCTGGTCCTGACCCGGCCGCCCGTCACTCCGGAGCGACGACGGTCGTCTCCGGAGTGCCGTCGTCCGTCTCCGGAGCGTCCTCCGGATCCACCCGCGCCGCGATGAGCGCCAGCACCCGCGGGTGCGACAGCAGCACGAAGTGCCCCACCACCGAGACAGCGATGTTCTCGTGCGCCCCGGCGAGCCGGCTGCCGCCCGGGATGTACTGGTCGCGCATCCCGTAGATCGAGACGATGCGACGGTCGGCGTCGCGCTCGGCCAGCAGCGTCCGGATCACGGCGCGGTGCGGGCCGAACTCGCGCAGCGCGCGGGCCGGCGCGATGCGGGCGAGCGGGGAGCCGTTGAACGGCGTCGAGACGGCGATCATCCGGTCGATCCGGCCCTCGTCGCGGTCGTCGACGACCATCATGTGCTTGCCGATCAGGCCGCCCTTGCTGTGCGCGACGACGACGACCCCGCGCAGGTCGTGCTCGCGCAGGTACTCCTGGCCGAGCGCGGCGGAGGCGACGATCGGCCGGGTGTTGTAGCCGAGCGCGGGCAGCACGTGGATCGGGTGCCCGGCCGCGTGCAGCCGGTCGGCGATCGGCCGCAGGAACTGCCAGGTCTCGTAGATCCCGGGGATCAGCAGGACAGGTGCGCCGTCGCCCGAGGCGTAGCGCGAGACGTCCCAGCCCTCGCGCAGATGGGTGAAGCGCGACCCGTAGGCGTAGCGGTAGTCGCGCAGGTAGGCCGCGCGCAGCGAGGCGGAGGAGCGCCGCAGGCGCCCCCGCTCACTCGCCGGCATAGGCGGCCTCGAGCGCGGCGATGTCGAGCTTCGTCATCGTGAGCATCGCCTGGAGCGCCCGGGCAGCTCCCTCCGCGTCCGCACCGCCGAGCACGGTCGCGAGCGCGGTCGGCACGATCTGCCAGGACAGTCCCCAGCGGTCGCGGAGCCAGCCGCAGCGGCTCTCCTCGCCGCCGTCGGCGATCAGCGCGTCCCAGAGCCGGTCGACCTCGGCCTGGTCCTCGACCGAGACCTCGATCGAGACCGCCTCCGTGAACGGGAAGCGCGGGCCGGCGTTCATCGCCCGGAAGAGCTGCCCGTCGAGCTCGAAGGTCACGACGGTGACGGTGCCCGGCGCGGGCGAGCCCTCGGGCAGCACCTCGGTGCTCAGGATCCGCGAGTTCGGCACGAGCTCGGTGTAGAACTCCGCCGCCTCCTTCGCCTGGTCGTCGAACCACAGGAACGTGCTGACTGCACCCATGCCGGCCTCCTCGTCGATCCCCAGTGTGCCGTGCCGCGGGCCGGAGCGGTCAGAGCGGGTTGACGCCGAACGCGGTCGCGAGCTTGTCGATCTTCTTCGCCCGGCCCAGGCGCGGCAGGTCGCTGCCGTCGCGGATGACCCGGCCGCGGGCCTCGAAGTCGTCGAGGAAGTCGCGCGCCCACGCCACGTCGGACGGGGTCGGGCTGATGACCTCGTTGATGACCGCGAGCTGCTCGGTGTCGAGGCAGAGCTTGCCGGTGAGGCCCAGCGACACGGTGAGCGCCGACTGCTCGCGCAGCACGGGGTGGCTGTTCGAGACGGTCGGGCCGTCGATCGGGCCGGGCAGGTCGCCGATGCGCGAGGCGACGACGAGGCGCGAGCGCGGGTAGGCCATCGCCAGGTCGTCGGCGCTGGTGCCGGTGTCGCGGCGGTAGTCGCCGCTGCCGAAGGCGAGGCGGAAGGTGCCGCGGGCGCGGGCGATCGAGACCGCCTCCTCGATGCCGAGGGCCGACTCGACCAGGGCGAGCACCGGAGTCGCGCCGCCGAGGCGGTCGAAGGTCTCGGTGACGTGCTCGCCGGCCTCGGTCTTGGCGAGCATGACGCCGGCCAGGCCGGGCAGGCCCTTCAGCGCGTCGACGTCGTCCGACCAGAACGGGGTGGAGTGGTCGTTGATGCGGACCCAGGCGCGCTTCTCGCCGCTGAGCCAGGCGGCGACGTCGGCACGGGCCTCGGGCTTGGCCTTCGGGTCGACCGCGTCCTCGATGTCGAGGACGACCTGGTCGGCGCGCGAGGCGTGCGCGGCGTCGAAGGTGTCGGTGCGGGTCGCGTTGACGAGGAGCCAGGAGCGGGCGATCTCGGGGGCGACGTCGCGCCCCTTCCGCTTGAGGCCGGTCTCGCCGGAGGTGGCGGGGGTGGTGGGCAGCGTCACGTGAGCAGGTCCTTCCGGTGGCGCGGTCTTCGCACCGCGAGCCCCGCCGCTCAGCGACGGTGCCGGGGACCAGGGTAACGGCTCGGTGCGGCGCGGACGTGTCAGCGCCGCTCCCACAGCGTGATCGTCGCGGTCGGCACGGTCGAGCTCCGGGCGGCCTCGAAGCCCTCCGCCGCGAGCCAGTCGAAGGCTCCCGGGTCGGCGGCGGGGGCGGCGGTCCAGACCCGCTGCTCGCCGGCGAGGGCGGTGCGCAGCGCGTCGTCCTCGAGCAGGACGTCGGAGTAGGTGCCCGTCTCGGCGTACGAGCGCTCGAGGGCGACGTCGTCGAGTCCGGCGAACGCCTTCGGGTAGGCCGCGAGGGCGATCCGCGGCCGCAGCGACACGGTCCCGCTGTCGCCGAGCAGGAACGCGTCTCCCGGGAGAGCGCCGTCGCGAACCGTCTGCGCGAGGGCGCGGAGATCCTGACCGGCCGGCTTCCCGGTCTCCGTGCGCATCAGGACGAGGGCCGGCAGCGCCGCGACGGCGAGGGCACCGACGAGGACCCCCGCCGTCACCGGGCGCCACGAGGCGAGCGCCAGCCCGAGCGCCATCGCCAGTGCTGGCGAGCTGAGACTGAGGTAGCGCGGGGTGAACATCGGCTCGATCAGCGCGGTGCCCAGGAGCAGCACCGCGGCCGGCAGGAGCAGCCAGACGGCCAGCACGAGGACGAGCGGCGAGTCCGCCCGCGCTTCGGTCGCTCGAGGCCGGATCGCCCGCGCGCGCACCGCCGCGACGACCAGCAGCCCCACGGCGAGCGCCGCCAGCCACCACGCCGCGCCGAAGAACGACTCGACGACCACCGTGTAGGCGTTGACCGGCTGCGAGCGGAGCCAGCCGATCTGCCCGCTCTGGCCCGCCGCCGTGAGGATCACCGGACTCGCGACGCCGACCGACAGCACCGCGCCGAGCACGCCGGCACCGGAGCCCCGGGAGCGCCGCGGGGCGGCACTCGCGGCGAGCAGGACGAGGGCGGGCAGCACGAGGACGCAGTAGAGGAAGACGGCGTTCGCGAGCCCCGCGACCGCGACGAACGCGACCCAGCGCAGTGCCCCGCCGTCCCGCGCGGCGCGCACCACGAGCACCGCCGCCCACACGACCAGGGCGGTGGCGAGAGCGGAGGAGCGCGCCTCCGTCCCGTTGAACGACGTCCTGGGCAGCAGAACGAACACGATCGCGGCGGGCAGCGCGGCCCGCGGCCGTCCCAGCGCGCGCAGGAGCACCAGCACGCCCGCGGCACCCGCCCCCGCCGCGAGGGCGGACGGCGCCCGCACCGCGAGCTCCGACTCCCCCGCGATCGCGATCCAGCCGTGCATCAGCAGCGCGTACACGACGTGCACGGCGTCCTTCTGCTGCGCGAAGGCGAGCAGCTCGGGCAGCGGCAGCCGGGCGAGGCGCAGGGTGGCGGCCTCGTCGTTCCAGTAGGAGGGGATCCAGGAGCCGACCAGGGTCAGCAGCGTCGCGGCGACGAGGAACGCGCTCGCCGGGATCGACTCCGCCCTGATGTCCCTCACCCACCGCACCGTCCCACCGTAGGGGCGGCCCGGCCGGCTCAGAGCCCGGCGCGCTCCGCGAGGCCGGCTGAGAACGCGGCCTGCCCCGCGTGCTGGGTGTCGTCGTCGATCACCGAGACGAGCCGGACCGCGAGCGTCACCGGCGGGTCCCAGTCCTCGTCGACCACCCGGGCGAGATCGGCGTCCTCGAGCGTGTCGAGGTAGGCGAGCGTCTGCTCGTGCACCGCGTCGTAGTACTCGGCGAGCAGCTCGGCCGGCACCGCGGCGAGCGCCGCCACCTCGGCCGGCTCCATCCCGTAGCCGTTGGTCTCGGCCGGGAACGGCAGCCCGGAGCGCTCGTGGAAGCCGCCGGAGATCCAGATCTGCTCACGGTCGGCGAGCGGGGCGAGGTGGTCGTCCTGCACCCGGGTCAGGTGCCAGACGAGCCAGGCGGCGGAGTTGGCCTGCGCGTCGGCGCGGAACCCGAGCCGCTCGGGGGTGCTGTCCTCGAGGACGGCGTGCACCGTCCCGTGCACTCGGTCGAAGGCGTCGCGGAGGAGGTCGATGGCTGCAGTCATCCCGCCAGTCTCGTCGTCGCACTCGTCGAGCGGCACCCCCTGAGAGCGCTCAGAGCATCCCCGGAGGCAGGTGCCGGATACTCGCAGCGTGACCCCCGGAACCCCGAACCTGGCGATGAAGCCCTGGCTGACCTCCTACGCGGAGGGCGTCCCGGCCGAGATCGACCCGCCCACGCAGACCCTCGTCGATCTGCTCGAGGACTCGGTGGCCCGCTACAAGCGCGGTATCGCGCTCGAGTTCTTCGGCGCCGAGACGAGCTACGCCGAGCTGGGCGAGAAGGTCGCTCGAGCCGCCGAGGGCCTGCGCCGCCTCGGCGTGCAGGCCGGCGACCGCGTCGCCCTCGTGCTGCCGAACTGCCCCGAGCACGTGATCGCGTTCTACGCGGTGCTGCGCCTGGGCGCGATCGTCGTCGAGCACAATCCGCTCTACACGCCCCGCGAGCTCCGCCGGCAGTTCGAGGACCACGGCGCCCGCGTCGCGGTGGTCTGGAACAAGACGGCCGACGTCATCGCCGCCCTGCCCGCCGACCTCCGCGTCGAGCGGGTCGTCTCGGTCGACCTCACCGCGTCGTTCCCGCTCGGCAAGCGCCTCGCCCTGCGGCTGCCACTGCCGAAGATCCGCGAGGCGCGCGCCAAGCTGACCACGGCTCCGCGCACCCGCTCGCTGATCCCCTTCGACCGCCTCCTCGGCGGCCGCAGGATCGCCCGCTCGCACCCGCGACCGGCGCTCACCGACACGGCCCTGCTCCAGTACACGAGCGGCACCACGGGCACGCCGAAGGGCGCGATCCTCTCGCACGCCAACCTCCGCGCCAACGCGCTGCAGGGCCAGGCCTGGGTACCCGGGCTCCGCGAGGGCGACGAGACCTTCTACGCGGTCCTCCCCCTGTTCCACGCCTACGGGCTGACGCTCTGCCTCACCTTCGCGATCAGCATCGGCGCGAAGGTCGTGCTCTTCCCGACCTTCGACGTGGGCCTGGTGAAGGCCGCCGCGAAGAAGTCGCCGCCCACCTTCCTGCCCGCCGTGCCGCCGGTCTACGACGCGCTGGCCCGCGCCTCCGAGCGGCACGAGCTCGACCTGCGCGGCATCCGCTTCGCGATCTCAGGAGCGATGAGCCTGCCCGTCGCGACCGTCGACCGCTGGGAGCGCGCGAGCCGCGGACTCCTGGTCGAGGGCTACGGGATGACCGAGAGCTCACCCGTCGCGCTGGGCAATCCGGTGGGCCCGAGCCGCCGTCCCGGCACCGTCGGGGTCCCGTTCCCGAGCACGCGGATCCGTCTGGTCGACCCCGACGACCCCTCCGTCGACCGCGGCCCCGGCGAGTCGGGCGAGCTGCTGCTGCGGGGCCCGCAGGTGTTCCAGGGCTACTGGAAGCGCCCCGAGGACACGGCGGCGACGCTCCTGCCCGACGGCTGGCTCCGCACCGGCGACATCGCCACGGTCTCCGCGGACGGCTTCGTCACGATCGTCGACCGGGCGAAGGAGCTGATCATCACGGGCGGCTTCAACGTCTCGCCGTCCGAGGTGGAGGGCGTGCTCGAGTCGCACCCGGACGTGGTGCGCGCCGCGGTCGTCGGCCTGCCTCGAGCGGAGGGCGGCGAGAGCGTGGCCGCCGCGGTCGTGCTGCGCGCCGGGACGGTCGTCGAGGCGGAGGCGCTGCGCGACTTCTGCCGACTGCACCTGACGGCCTACAAGGTGCCGAAGCGGGTGGTGACGGTCGACGCGCTGCCGACCTCGCTGATCGGCAAGGTGCTGCGCCGCGAGGTGCGCGAGACGCTGCTGGGCTGAGCCGGCCCGCTGCCCCCGCTGCTCCACAAGGCTCGATGAAGGAGAACGACATGACGCGATTCGTGCAGTACACCGAGAACGGCGGCCCCGAGGTGCTCGAGGTCGTCGAGGCGCCGGAGCCCGAGGCCCCCGAGGGCGGCGTCGTCGTCGCGATCCGCGCGGCCGGCGTGAACCCGATCGAGTGGAAGATGCGCTCCGGCATCCGCCCCGGGCCGCCCTTCCCCCGCCGCCTCGGCTCGGACGGCGCCGGTGTCGTCACCGCCGTCGGCGCGGGCGTCTCCGGCTGGAGCGTCGGCGACCGGGTGATCGTGAGCGGCGCGAGCGGCACCTACGCCGACTCCGTCGTGGTCGCCCCCGAGAGCCTCGACCGGCTACCCGAGGGCCTCGGCTTCGAGGAGGCCGCCGCGCTCGGCGTCCCGATCAGCACGGCCTACCAGGCGGTCGTCTCGCTCGGCGTCGCGGAGGGCTCGGTCTTCCTCGTGCACGCGGGGGCGGGAGCGGTCGGCCAGGCCGCGGTGCAGTTCGCGGTGGAGCGCGGCGCGCGGGTGATCGCGACGGCGAGTCCGGCCAACCACGAGCGGCTGCGCGAGCTCGGCGCCGAGCCCGTCGCCTACGGACCCGGCCTCGAGGAGCGGCTGCGCGCGGCGGCGCCCGGCGGAGTGGACCGCGTGCTCGACGCCGCGGGCACCGACGAGGCGCTCGCCGCCTCCCTCGCGCTGGTCAGCGACCCGCAGCACGTCGGCACCGTCGTCGTCGGCGCGCGGGCGGCGGAGCTGGGCGTCCGCGCCTGGATGGGCGGCAGCCCCGTCCCGCTGACCGACGAGGAGAAGGCGCTGCGCCGAGAGGGCATCCCCCGCGCCGCCCAGCTCGCCGCCGACGGCCGCTTCTCCCTCGAGCTCGGCCCGCGCTTCGGCCTCGACGCCGCCGCCGACGCCCACCGCCTCAGCGAGGACGGCCACCCCCGCGGCAAGATCCTCCTCGTCCCCTGACCCGCGGCGAGCGACCCGCGCACCCCATGCTGATCGAGTAGCCCGCGCACCTCATGCTGATCGAGCGACCCGCGCACCCCATGCTGATCGAGTAGCCCGCGCAACGGGCGTATCGAGATCCCCGCCGACGAAGGAGTCCCGCCATGACCACCGACGACACCACCCCCGTCATCCTCGGCGGCGCCCGGACCCCCTTCGCCCGCTTCCAGGGCGCCTTCGCCCCGCTCTCGGCGGTGGAGCTCGGCGCCGCGGCCGTCCGCGCGGCCCTCGAGCGCTCCGGCGCGCACCCCTCCGACATCGACGCCGTGATCCTCGGCCAGGTCATCCAGGCCGGCGCCGGCCAGGGCCCCGCCCGCCAGACCGCGATCCGCGCCGGCCTCGGCTGGGACGTCCCTGCCACCACGATCAACAAGCTCTGCCTCTCCGGCCTCACCGCCGTGATCGACGCCGCCCGCCTGATCCGCACCGGCGAGGCGTCGGTCGTCGTCGCCGGCGGCCAGGAGTCGATGACGAACACCCCGCACCTCCTGCTCGGCGCCCGCTCCGGCCTCGGCGTCGGCGCGCGTCCCCTCGAGGACGCACTCCTGCACGACGGCCTCCTCGACCCCTTCGACGACCGGATGATGGGCCGCGTCACCGACGACGGCAACGCCGAGCGCGGGATCCACCGCGAGCGCCAGGACGCCTACGCCGCGCTCTCGCACCAGCGCGCGGCCGCGGCCCGCGACTCCGGAGTCCTCGCCGAGGAGATCGTGCCGGTCGTGGTCCCGCAGCGCCGCGGCCCGGACGTCCTGGTCTCCGAGGACGACGGCATCCGCCCCGAGAGCACCGTCGAGATCCTCGCGGGCCTCCGCCCCGCCTTCAGCCCCGAGGGAACGATCACCGCCGGCAGCTCCTCCCCGATCACCGACGGCGCGGCCGCCCTCGTCGTCGCGAGCAAGGGCTGGGCCCTGTCCCGCGGCCTGCCCTGGCTCGCCGAGATCGCCGAGCACGGCCAGGTCGCCGGCCCCGACAACTCGCTGCACTCCCAGCCGTCCGCCGCGATCCTCCGCGCCCTCGCCCGCCGCGGCGGCACCGTCGCCGACCTCGACCTGATCGAGATCAACGAGGCCTTCGCCTCGGTCGTCCTGCAGTCCGCCGACGACCTCGGCGTGCTGCCCGAGTCGGTCAACCTCGACGGCGGCGCCATCGCCCTCGGCCACCCCGTCGGCGCCTCGGGCGCCCGCCTCGCCCTGCACCTCGCGCTCGCCCTCCGCCGCCGCGGGGGCGGCCTCGGCGTCGCGGCCCTCTGCGGCGGTGGCGGCCAGGGCGAGGCCCTCCTCCTCCGCGCCTGACGGCCCCCCGCGAGATGCCACTTGTGCACGCCTTCCACGGCGTGTCGCGTGCACAAGTGGCATCTCGCGGGGAGGGTCAGCCGGCCCGGCTACGCTCGCGGGATGAGCATCCTCAGCGCGGACGGCCTCGAGTTCGTGACCCAGCGGCACCTGGCCACCCTGTCGACCCCGTGGCAGCAGGGACGCCTGCACGTCGTCGCCGTCGGCTTCACCTACGAGGACGGCGTCGTCCGCGTCATCACCTCGCGCGAGAGCCAGAAGGTGCTGAACGTCCGCCGCGGCGGCACCGCGACCGTCAGCCAGGTCGACGGCATCCGCTGGCTCAGCCTCGGCGGCCCGGCCTCGATCGAGGAGGACCCCGAGGCCGTCGCGCACGCCGTCGAGCTCTACTCGCAGCGCTACCGGACGCCCCGCGAGAACCCGCTCCGCGTCGCGATCCGCATCGACGTCGACTTCGCCCTCGCCTCCTCGGGCCTGCGCGCGGAGTAGCCCCGTGCACTCCCCCGACGCGCTGAGGGCCGACGGCACCGTCTCGTCGCTGCGGACCTACCGCTACGTCCGGGTGTCGCTCGTCGCCGCCGTGCTGTTCCTCGGCGTCGGAGTGACGTGGCAGCTCGCCACGCTCGTCCCCCTGCGCTCCATCAGCGCCGCCTACTACACGCCGGTGCGCTCGATCTTCGTCGGCTCGCTGTTCGCCGTCGCGGTCGGCCTCGTGGTCCTCGCCGGGCGCAGCCTCCGCCGCACTCTGCTCGTGATCGCCGGCTTCACCGCTCCCGTCATCGCCCTGGTGCCCGCACCGATCCCCTCCGACGAGCTGGCGCTGCTGACGGGCACCGGCTGCCCCGCGGGCGTCGCCCGCTGCGTCGCCCCCGGCACCGCGGACGCGATCGCCGTCGGGATGCTCGCCTACCTCGTCGTCGCCGCGGCGGCCCTGGTCGCCTCGCTCGCCTTCCTCGCCGTCGACCGCGCGCTCGACCGCGCCGCCTGGCTGCGGGCCGGCGGTGCCGCTGTGCTGCTCGCGGGCCTCGCCGTGTTCTCGACCACCCCGGCCTTCGCCGACCTCGGCCACTACGCCGCCGCCGCACTCTTCTTCCTGCTGATCGCCGCCGTCGCTGGCATCCACGCCCACGCCGTGCGCTCGCAGGGCGTCCGCGGACCGGGGTCGCTCCGCGCCTACTCGCTCGCCTACTCCGCGCTCGCCGTCCTCCTGGCCGCGGTCGACGCCGCCGCGATCGTCCTGCTGCTGAGCGGCCGGGCCTCCGCGCTCCTCGGCGAGCAGTGGCTGCTGATCGTGGAAGCGGTCGCCCTCGCCCTCTTCACCGCCTTCTGGATCCTGCAGACCGTCGAGAACTGGCGCGATCCGGACGCGGCGGCCCGCTGAGCGGTCGTCCACCCGTCCGCCGTTCCGACACGACGACAGGAGGAGGCCTCGTACGAATCCGTCTCAGGTGCCGCCTCCGAGCGGATCGAAGCGGCAGCCCTCCAGCGCCGCCCGGCCCGCGTCCTCTTCGGCGAAGGGGTAGTCGTCATTCGAGACGTCGTTCGCGTAGTCGGATGTCGAGTACGAGGGCGGCACGACCCCGAAGCGGATCAGGCACTCCACGATCAGCGTGGTCTCGTCAGCCCGATCCGGGTTGCGATGGGTCCAGCTGTAGAGGGCGCCGATCTCGGTCTCGCCCGAACTGCGGGAGCAGCCCTTCACATCCTCGTTGGCGGCATCGGCATCCGTATCCGGAGCGAACGTCAAGTGGAAAGACCCGTCGAGCGCGTACTCGTCGATGCCGTAGCCGAGATCCGCCACGCACCTGGCGAAGCGGTCGATCATCTCCGCGCGCTCCTCCTCCGAGACGGTCCCGTCCTCGATGACGGACCTGGTGAAGTCGTCCGTCGCCCGGTCGTAGGAGGCGGCGAACTCCGAGGCCCACGGGCCGCTGAAGGCAGGCCTGTCGAGAGCCGGTTCGGACTGCCTCTCAGAAGCAGTGGGACTCGAGCATGCGGTCAGGCCGAGGAGCAACGTGGCGCTCAGGACGAGGAGCGTCTTCCTGATCATTCGGCCGGGCTGCCTCTGCGAGTCGAGGCCAGGAGTCGCTGTCGAAGCAGAAATGCGCGAACCCGCACGGGCGAAGAGACGCATCACCGTCTGCCGACCTGCTCGAACTGCTCCCGGACGTAACGCGGGTGGATGAGCTCACGCCAGGCCCAGCCTGCCCAGGAGATCTCCGGGTCCGGGATGCGCCGCTTCCAGACGGAGGCGGCATAGGCCGTCGCGCCGAGGGTCGCGGCGACGCCCGCGAGCAGGGCGTTCCCCAGGGCGAAGGCCTCGAGAGCGAGTATTCCGATGAGCACAGCAAGGAGGCCGCAGCCCGCCATGAGAAAGCCCGGCCGCCGTCTCGGAGCGCGCCCTCTTCCTACCAGCAGGCCGGCGAAGAGTCCTATGAGCATTGCTGCGGCGGTCACCATGTTGTCTCTAACGTGGAGATCACTGGCACTCCGGCGAGCTCCACCGCAGGGCGATGGGCGCCGGAACGACCGAGATGAAAACGCACGAATCCGCGTCAGCAGCCAGTTGCGCCTGAAGGAACCACTGGGCACCCAGAACGGCGCAAGCGACGCCGAACGGACCTGGCAGCGCCGCGCAGAAGCCGGTGATCGCGCCGTACGAGGTGAGATCGCGAGTCTCCGACTTGCTGAATCCAGCTCCATACGCCGCGCTGTACCACTGCCACGTAGGGTCGGCGACGACGGGGTAAGCCGTGGACGGACTCGGTGTGACGACTTGAACCAAGTCATTGCCGCGAATCTCGTAGTGCGTCTCTACGGCCTGACCGCGCGCATCCTGTGCCCATGCCGCACCGATCGAGTACACCTGATAACGTCCCTCAGCGTCGAAGCCGACTGCTCAGAAAGTACCGTCCATGGCTTCAACCGGGACGAAATCACCGCCGACCGCGTAGCTGAACTCGTGCGCACTCCCCGCACCTCTGATCACGGACTGCACTCGCGTCGCTCCACTCTCCAAGACCTGGACCGCCAGATCCGCGTCACCCGATAGCGAGGAGTAGACGACCGTTCCATCGGCCGCTTCCTGCCCGGCTCCGACGGCGACATCGCTGGGGAGGGAGATCTTGAGAGCACCGCCACTGCTTGTCGAGAGAAGGAGGGGGTCGTGGGAATCGCGCGGGACGGTCGTTGCTCGATCGGATCCCGTCCATCCGTCGTCGCGCTCGAGAAGACCTTCGACGCCCCCATGATCGGGTGCCACGCGCTCGATGAGGGCCGCGGTGTCGTCCGCCGGAGCCAGGAGCGCGGCGCTCTCCGTCGCCTCGGCGTTCGCCGGAACCACCGGTACCACGACGAGGATCAGTGTCCCCAGAGCAGCGATGACTCCCTTTGCGAGGCGACGATGCGCGACCGTTCCCGACCTTGTTCTCTCCATGACGTCGCCCTCCGAATCTCGAAGCCGTTCGAGTGAACGGCTCATAGCACAGTAAATACCAGTATGGTGCCGAGGGCTCGATCTGGCGCGAGGTGCAGTCGCGCACCGCGGCTGGTCCACCGACAGAACGGGCCGAATCAGACCACGCGGGTCCGGAGAACGAAGAAGGCCCGCTCTCCCGAGCGGGCCTTCCATGTGGTGGTGGATCCGAGGGGATTCGAACCCCTGACCTCTTCATTGCGAACGAAGCGCGCTACCAACTGCGCCACGGACCCGTGCCTTCCGAGCCGTCACCGGCCCGAACAACTCGTCCACACTAGCACGTGGCCGAGGGGGCGTCGGAACGCTCAGGCGCCGCGGCGGCGCTGCAGGGCCTGGTCGAGGTCGATCGCGTCGACGCCCTCGACGACGCCCATCGAGGCGAAGCGCGAGGACGGGCGGGGTGCCTCGGGGACGGGGACCGGGCCGGTCGCACGGGGCGAGCGGATCGGCGCGACCTCGGGGGCCGCGGCGGCGGCGCGCTGCGCGATCTCGGCGTCCGCGGCGGCGGCGCGGAGGCGCTCCACGGCGTCGATCGAGGCCATCGCGCTGGCCGCGACGGTTCCGCGGGACAGGTAGAGGGGCTTGGGCAGCGGCTGCGGCGTCCAGCGCGTCTCCTCGGCGGCGGCGGCCTCCTCCTCGGGGGCGGCGGCCTCCTCGGCGAGCTCGGCCTCGAAGACCTCGGCGCGGCGGCGGGCCACCTCGGCGGTGCTGGTCGAGACCGAGGCGGGAGCGGCGCTGCGCTGCCGGCCCGGAGCGAGCAGGATGAGGGTGCCCAGCCCGGCGGCGAGCACCAGCACGCCGACCAGCGGCACGACGCCCGCGCCGCCGAAGGGCAGCATGACCAGCCCGACGAGGGTGACGACGAGGCCGATCAGCACCGCCAGCGCCGCGCCCTGGCGCCAGCGCATCGCGCCGGGAGCCGTCCGCGTGCTCTGCCGCGTGCTCGCGGCCGCTCGCCGCAGCGCTTCGCGCGCCGCCTTCTCCGCCTGTGCCAGCTCCATCGCCTGTGCCTTCTCTTCGGCTCGTTGTTTGGTCTCGGTCGCCCGGAGGGTGCGCTGCTGCAGCGCGACCTCGCGGGCCGTCGCCTCCGCACGCACGTGCTCGGGCACCTCGGCGGTCTCGGCGAGGATCCGCAGGGTCTGCTGGAGCCTCACCGCGTTGCGCTCGGTCGCGTAGAACGACCGCCGGCGCATCCACGCGGGGATGAGGTAGGCGACCCACAGAACGGCGGCGAGCGCCCAGACGACGCCCCCGCCCAGCCAGTCGCTACTCATGCGACCAACGCTAGGAGCACGGGGCGCTCCCGTCCGTGATTACGGGTAGGTGTGTCCGTGCGGATCGCGGATCAATCGGCTCCCCGTAGGGGGGACACCGGCGCCGTCGGGCGGCCCGGAGAGGCCCGATCGGCGGGAGGCGCGCTGGTCGGCGTCGGTCGGCACGCCGACGTCGCTCGGCACCTGGCCCTCGAGGTAGCGGCGCAGGACGCCGCGCGGCACCTCCTCCGCGACGAGGGCGAAGCAGAAGTGGTCGCGCCAGTCGCCGTTGATGTGGATGAAGCGGCGGCGCAGGCCCTCGTAGCGGAAGCCGAGCTTCTCGACCACGCGCAGGCTGGGCCGGTTCTCGGGGCGGATGCAGATCTCGATCCGGTGCAGCCCGAGGTCGAAGAAGGCGTGGTCCGTGGCGAGCGCCACCGAGACCGGCGTGATGCCGCGGCCGGCGTAGCGCTCGGAGACCCAGTAGCCGATCGAGCCCGAGGAGAGCGAGCCGTAGCCGATGTTCGAGATGTTGAGCTGGCCGGCCAGCTCGCCGTCCCAGTCGATCAGGAACGGCACGCCGCCGCCGGCGCGCGCGTTCTGCTGCAGCGAGCGGATGCTGGCCCGCACGTCGAAGGCCGCGCCGCCGCGGGGGTCGGACGCCTCCCACTGCCGCAGCCAGGCGCGATTCGCGATCAGCTCGCGCTCGAGGGGGCGGGCGTCCCGGACCCGGATCGGGCGGATGGTGACACGACCCTCGGTGAGCGTCGGTATCGGCAGCGGCATGTGCTGACCCTACTGCGCGGTCGCGGCGGTCGAAGGGGGTGGACCGGAGCGCCGGAACGCGGCAGGGGCATCGGCGACCGGAGCCGCACGCATGCCGGTCGAGCAACGCCGAGCCACATGCTGGTCGAGTAGCGCCTACGGCGCGTATCGAGACCCACGTCCGCCAGAAGAGCGGCACTGCAGGCCCGACTGCTGGCGACGGTGGATCTCGATACGCCCGCTGCGCGGGCTACTCGATCAGCATGGAACGAACGCCCGCTGGGCGGGCTACTCGATCAGCGTGTGCGGGCCGCGGAGCGGGCTGCTCGAAGTGCAGCGCCCGCCCCGCGGGCTCCTCGCTCAGAGACCCGCGACGAAGTCCTTCAGCCAGGGCTTGAGGTCGACGCCGAGGTCCTCGCGGTCGGAGGCGAGCTGCACGATCGCCTTGATGTAGTCGAGCTTGTCGCCGGTGTCGTAGCGGCGGCCGCGGAAGACGACGCCGTAGACGCCGCCGAACTCGGCCGGGTCCTGCGCCATGCGCTCGAGGGCGTCGGTCAGCTGGATCTCGCCGCCCTTGCCGGGCGGGGTGTCCTCGAGCACGCCGAACACGTCGGGCTTGAGGACGTAGCGGCCGATGATCGCGAGGTTGGAGGGCGCGTCCTCCTTGGAGGGCTTCTCGACGAGGCCGGTGATGCGCACCACGTCGTCCTCATCGGTGGTCTCGACCGCGGCGCAGCCGTAGAGGTGGATCTGGTCGGGGTCGACCTCGAGGAGGGCGACGACCGTGGTGTCGCGCTGCTCCGCGACGTCGATCATGCGGGTGAGGAGGGGATCGCGCGCGTCGATCAGGTCGTCGCCGAGGAGGACGGCGAACGGCTCGTCGCCGACGTGGCGCTGCGCGCGGGAGACGGCGTGGCCGAGGCCCTTCGGCTCGCCCTGGCGGACGAAGTGCACGTCGGCGAGGTCGCTCGCGTACTGGACGTGCGCCAGCTTGGCGTCGTCCAGCTTCTTGGCGAGGTTCTGCTCGAGCTCGGGGACCGAGTCGAAGTGGTTGGCGAGCGCGTTCTTGTTGCGCCCGATGATGACGAGGACGTCCTGGAGTCCGGCGTCCGCGGCCTCCTCGACCACGTACTGGATCGCCGGCTTGTCGACGACGGGCAGCATCTCCTTGGGGATGGCCTTGGTCGCCGGCAGGAAGCGGGTGCCGAGACCGGCGGCGGGGATGACGGCTTTGCGGATTCGAGTGCCCATGGGGCGCCATACTAGCGGCGGCCGTGGTCCGGCACGTTTCGGCCGGATCGGGGGCTTGACCGCCGTGTACCCCGCTCGCGGACCGAGCCGCCGCAGGACTCCTCACGATCGCGGTCCGGCACTCCTCGCGAGCGCGATTCCGGCCGGGGAAGCCGCCGGACACCCCGGATCTAGACTGGGCTCCATGCCAGCCGACATCACCCACGAGAAGCGGGCGCTGCGCGCCGAGCTCCGTGAGCGCCGACGCACGCAGACCGCGACCGCCCGCGAGCAGGCCACCCTGCACCTCACCGAGCACCTCGAGGAGCTGGCGACCCGGGTCGGCGCCCGCTCGATCGCCTGCTACCTGTCGGCGCCGGACGAGCCGAGCACCCGGCCGTTCCTCGGCTGGGCCGAGGGCCGCGGCATCCGCGTCCTCTTCCCCATCTCCCGCCAGGACGGACTGCTCGACTGGGCGGTCGGCGACGGCCACACCGAGACGCAGGGCCTGTTCGGGATGCCGGAGCCGGTCGGGCAGCTGCTCGGCCCCATCGCGATCAACGACGTCGACCTGATCATCGTCCCCGCCGCCACCGTCGACCGCTCGGGCATGCGGATGGGCTGGGGACGCGGCTACTTCGACAAGACGCTGGGCTCGATGGAGAAGTGCCCGCCGGTCTACGCGGTGATCTTCGACAGCGAGTTCGTCGAGCACGTGCCCAGCGAGGTGCACGACCAGGCGGTCGACGGAGTCGTCACCCCCTCCGGCATCGTCGACATCCGCCGCTGATCCGCTCTCCTCTTCCTCCTCCCCCACCGCCGCCACCCGCCTCAGGAGCACCAGTGCCCACCTACTCCTACCGCTGCACCCAGTGCGGCAACGCCTTCGACATCCAGCAGAAGTTCACCGACGACACCCTCACGGAGTGCCCGAGCTGCCAGGGCGCGCTGCGCAAGGTCTTCAGCGCGGTCGGCGTGACCTTCAACGGGTCGGGCTTCTACCGGACGGACTCGCGGGCGTCGGGCTCCGGTTCCGGTTCGAAGGAGTCGAAGGGCGAGTCGGGCGGAGGGTCGTCCGCACCTGCCGCGACCGGCTCGGGATCCGGAGGGTCGTCCTCGGGCGGCTCGGGCTCCTCGTCGGGTTCCTCGGGCTCGGGCTCGTCCGGCTCCGGCTCCTCCGGCTCCTCGTCCTCGGGGTCCGGCTCGTCCGGGTCCTCGGGCTCCTCCTCCTCGAAGCCCTCGTCCTCCGGGTCGGGCTCCTCCTCCTCCTCCTCCTCCTAGGGCCGCCACTCCTCCGGGAGCCGACCCGCCTCCGCGCACCTCACCCCGCCCGCCGGCAGAAACGGAACAGACCATGATCAACGGCTTCAAGGAGTTCATCCTCCGCGGCAACGTCATCGACCTGGCGGTGGCCGTGGTCATCGGCGCCGCGTTCACCACGATCGTCAACGCGATCGTGACCGGGATCTTCAACCCGCTGATCGGCGTCATCTTCGACGCCTCCTCGCTCGAGGGGATCGGCTGGACGCTGCGCACGGGAGAGAACGGCGAGCCCGACACCGTTCTCGCCTGGGGCGCTGTGCTCTCCGCCCTGATCCAGTTCGTGATCGTCGCGTTCGTGCTCTACTTCGCGTTCGTCCTGCCGATCAACCACCTCAAGAACGCCGCGTTCAAGAAGAAGATGGACGACGCGCCCGCCGCCGAGGACAAGGCGCCCACCGAGCTCGAGCTCCTCGCCGACATCCGCGACCTGCTCGCCAACGGCGGCACGGCGACCACCGCGAACTCCGGCAAGCACGTCGACTGACGTTCCGGCACGGCGAGAGGGGCGGCGATCGCGAGGTCGCCGCCCCTCTCCGCGCGTCGGGCGATGTCCGCGGAGCGCACTCCCGCCGCCGCTTCCGAGGCAAATCTTGTTAACGGTAACAATCTGCTCGCGTGTCGCCCTCGCGAGCCTTTAGTGTGTGGTTCCTCACCACCCGTGCGACGGAGCACCGGCGCCCTCGCCCGAGGGTCCGCGGCCTCGTCGCACTCTCGACGACGAGGAACCCTGCATGAGACGATCACGATCGACGTTGCGGACCGCTCTGGCGACCACGACGATCGCAGCCACCGCGCTGCTCGGAGCCGCCCTCCCGGTCTCCGCCTCCGGAGCGACGGCTCAGCCGCTGCTCCACTACAGCTTCGACACCGCCCCGACCGGCACCACCGTGGCCGACACGAGCGGCAACGGCTACAACGGCACGCTGCGCGGCACCGGCGCCACCGTGGCCGCGGGCGCGCTCAGCCTGCCGGGCGGCTCCGCCGCCGCGGCCCCCTACGTCGACATCCCGACGGCCGGCCTGGTCGGCAAGAAGGACATCACGGTCTCCACCTGGCTGTCGAACCGGACCGGGCCCGCGAACACCGCGGCCGCCTTCCTCGGCGCCCCCGTCGCGGCCGGAGCCTCCTTCTCCTCCGGCTACTTCCTGCTCAACCCGACGAACCCGGCCGGCTACGTCAAGTCGGTCGTGACCAACGCGACCAACGCCGGCGCCCCGTGGAGCACCGAGGTCGGCCCCGGCTCGACGAACGCCGCCAGCACCGGCCTGCGCACCCCTGCCGGCTACTCGCTCTACACGACCGTCATCGACGGCACGAACGGCACCCTCTCGGTCTACGTCAACGGCAGCCGCATCGGCCAGAACGCGATCGCGCGCAACGTCTCCTCCTTCGGCGCCTCGCTGGTCGGCTACCTCGGGCGCTCCACCTACAACGACGCCGGCTGGAACGGCCTCGTCGACGACTTCGCGGTCTACGACAGCGCGCTCACCGCCGACGCCGTCACCGCGCTGTACTCGTCGCAGGCGATCGACCGCGCCGTCGCCTCCGTCAGCATCCCGACGACCGCGACCGCCGGCTTCGCTCTGCCCACCAGCAGCGCCGGCGTCGCCGTGACCTGGCGCTCGAACAACACGGCCATCGCCGTCTCCGGAGGCAGCGCCGTCGTCACGCGACCGGGCGTCGGCTCCCCCGACGCCGCCGTGACCCTCACAGCGACCTTCACCTCCGGCAGCGACACCCGCACCGTCGACTACCCCGTGGTCGTCACCGCGGAGCTCGCCGACGCGGACAAGGTGCAGCGCGACCTCGACGCCGTGACCGTCGCCCAGGCCGGCGACGTCCGCACCAACATCTCGGTGCCGGCCCGCGGAGCGCTCGGCTCGAGCATCGCCTGGAGCGTCGTCGGCTCGAGCGCCGCGTCGATCCGCGACGGCAGCACCGCCGACAGCCGCACCATCGTCGTCGAGCGCCCCGCCGCGGGCAGCCCGGCCGTCGACGTGACGGTCCGCGCCACCGCGACGAGCGGATCGGTGATGCGCACCCGCGACTTCACCCTCCGCCTCCAGCCGCTCCCCACCGGCAAGGACGACACCGAGGCCTACGTCTGGGCCTTCTTCACCGGCGAGGGAGCGGGCGCCGAGCGCGTCAGCCTCGCGGCTTCGAAGGGGAACGACGCCCTCGACTGGAACACGCTGAACGGCGGACAGCCCGTCTTCACCTCCGACCAGGGCACCAAGGGCCTGCGCGACCCGTTCGTGATCCGCTCGCACGAGGGCGACAAGTTCTTCATGCTCGCGACGGACCTCAAGATCGACGGCCTCGCCGGCGGCTTCGACACCGCGCAGAAGTCGGGCTCGACGTACATCGAGGTCTGGGAGTCGACCGACCTGGTGAACTGGTCGGCGCAGCGTCACGTGAAGGTCTCGACCGACTTCGCCGGCAACACCTGGGCGCCCGAGGCGTACTGGGACGACGAGCTCGACACCTACGTCGTGTTCTGGGCCTCGAACATGTACCCGACGACGAACGCGGCCGACCGCACCGCCGTCACCTACAACCAGATGATGTACGCGACCACCGACGACTTCGTCACCTTCTCGGAGGCGAAGCCGTGGATCGACGTCAAGCGCGGCACCGGCCGCGGCACGATCGACTCGACCATCGCGAAGGACGGCGACACCTACTACCGCTTCACCAAGGACGAGGCGTCGATGACGCTGCGCGAGGAGAAGAGCACCGACCTGCTCGCCACGATCAGCGGCTCGCTGCCCGGCACCTCCAGACCCGCGGACGAGTGGACCCTGGTCAAGGAGCGCGTCGCCTCCGGCCTGCCCAACGGCGAGCCGAACGGCACCTTCACCAGCGGTGAGGGCCCGAACGTCTTCCCCGCGAACGAGGGCGACGTGAACGGCCTCGACTGGTTCCTCTTCATCGACCAGCCGGACTACCACGCGGGACCGAACCACTACATCCCGTTCGGCACCGACGACCTGGCCGCCGACGCCTGGCAGCCGCTCGGAGCGAAGCTGCGGGAGAACCTGCCGCAGAACTCCGACGGCGGCAAGCCCCGCCACGGCACGGTCATCCCGGTGACCCGCGCCGAGTACCAGCGGATGCTCGAGGCCTACGCCCCGGCCATCGCCGTCACCTCGGTCGCTCCGATCGCGGTCTCGACCGCCGCCGGCGTCGCCCCGGTGCTGCCGAGCGCGGAGCTCACGACGGCGGACGGCGCGAAGCGCACCGTCGCCGTCACCTGGGACGCCGTCGCCCCCGCCTCCTACGCCGCCGCCGGCACCTTCACGGTGCGCGGCGTGGCGCAGGACGACTCGCGGATGCCGGTGACCGCCACGGTCACCGTCCAGTCGTCGCTGAAGCTGACGGCCGCAGCGACCACCCGCTGCGTCGCCGGCAAGGTGGTGCTGACGGTCGTCGCGACCAACGGCGACACCGTCCCGATGGACGTCACCGTCACCTCGACGGCGGGCACGAAGTCCTTCGCCGGCGTCAAGGCGGGCTCGAACGCCTCCGCCGCCTTCACCGTCCGGGCCGCCCAGCTCGCGGCCGGCGAGGCGACGGTAACGGCGACCGCCACGGTCGGCGGCACGACGGTCACCTCGACGGTGAAGGCCCCCTACGCGGCCCGCACCTGCGGCTGAACCGGGGAACGCCCTGACGGCGGCCCGTCGCGCTCCGGCGCGGCGGGCCGCTCCCGTGTCGGGGAGCCCTGCTGACCCCTTTCGCGAGATGCCAGTTGTGCACACCTTTCGCGGCGTGTCGCGTGCACAAGTGGCATCTCGCGGAGGGGGTCAGTAGTGCGGGGGGACGTCCTGGCGGAGGCGGGCGTCGTTCGGGCCCGTGTCGGGGCGCGCGGGCGCGGCGTCAGGGTCGGGGACGACGGCGTCGTGGGGGGACGGGTCGGTGCCCGGCTTCGCGGGGAGGGTCGCCCGCCGGCCGCCGCGCGAGCGCCGGAGCGGTCGGTCGGCGCCGGCGGGCGCGGCGGCCCGGGAGTCCTCGGGCACGCTCAGTCGGCGGGCAGAGGCGTGATCGGCTGCGTCTCGCTCGACGCCGGAGCGGCGTCCTCGACGATCGGCGCGCCGGCGCCCACCGGCACCTCGATCGGACCGGTCGACGTCTCGTCCTGCGGAGCGCCGATCAGCCCGGCGACCCGCGCGGCCACGGCCTCGGGGTCGGCGAACAGCTCGAAGTTGTGCACGCGGAGGTAGTGCCAGCCGAGTCGGCGCAGCAGCTCGGGTCGCAGCCGCAGCGAGACCCGGAGGCTCTGCGTGCTGACGTCGCGGTCGGTCTCGACGACGACGGCGCGGGTGCCGTGCGCCGCGACCAGCGCGAGCTTGCCCTTGTGGCCGATGTTCACGCGCAGACCACGGCGCTCGAGGCGCGCGGCCAGGTCGACCAGCATCGGCTCGGAGTAGTCGTCGCGGTCGCTCGGCTGGACGCGGTCCTCCGCCTCCTGCAGCACCTGGGCGAGCGCGACCATGCCGTAGCGCATCCGCGACTCGTCGATGTCGCCGGGGCGGAAGCAGGAGACGATGTCCATCGAGCGGCGGGCGCGGGTCATGCCCACGGCGAGAAGGCGCTCTCCGCCCGGCTCGGCCAGCGCGCCGAAGTTCGAGAGCAGTCGCCCGTGCGGGGTGCGGCCGTAGCCGATCGAGAAGATGACCCGGTCGCGGCTCTGCGCCACCGACTGCTCGAGCGTCACCACGGCGAACGGCTCGGGCCGGTCGCCGAGGATGAAGTCGTTGAGGTCCGCGCGCTTGGCGAACGCGGTGAGCACGGCCTGCTGCACCCGGACGGCGTGCCGCGGGCTCGCGGTGATCACCATCAGCGACTCGCGCGGGCGGATGACCGCGTGCTCGAGCACCAGCTCGACCACCTTCGCGACCTCGGCGTCGACCGACTCGACCGCTCCGGAGTCGTTCTCGGGCATGCCGTGACCGCTGGCGATGTAGTGGAAGCGCAGCGAGTCGTGCCCGAGGAACGAGCCGGCCCACGGCAGCGAGTCGATGCGGCCGCCGTAGAAGCGGCGGTTCACCAGCTCGGCGAGGTCCTCGCCGCCCGCGCGGTAGCTGCGGGTCAGCGTGACGGTGTTCAGGAGCTCGCCCAGGCGGGCCAGCGCCGACTGCGCGTGCAGCGCCTCGACGTCGGTGCGCGAGGCGGCGCTGCCGAACTCGACGGTCTCGTCGACGCGCAGCGAGAACGGCGTCGGCGTCTGCGTCACCGGGTCGCCGAACGCGACGACCTGCTTGGCGCGGCGGATCGCTCCGACGTTCTCGGCGAGTGTCGTGGCGCCGGCGTCGACGAGGAAGACCGCGTCGAAGGTGGTCTCGGTGCCGATGCGGTGCACCTCGTACGGCGAGGCGAGCCAGGCCGGGGCGAGCACGCGCGAGAGGTGCGGCGCGGCCTTCTGCAGCTCCTGCGGCGTGGTCGAGGCCTCGGAGCGCAGCAGCGCGCGCAGCGCGTCGCGCTCGAGCTGCCAGTCGACCAGGCCGATCTTCCAGGTCTCCGAGAGCTTCCAGGCGAGCAGCTCGGCGCTCGAGGCGGCGTGCGCCTCGTCGACGAGCTTGAAGTCGGCCTCGAGCCGGTCGAGCACGCTGGTGTTGCCGCCGAGCAGGGCGCGCTCGTCGGTCAGCATGATCTCGAGCGCGGAGCGCCACCAGGCGAGGTCCAGCTCGATCGCGACCAGCTCGGCCGGCACGTGGCGGCGCGAGAGGTCGGTGAGCAGCGGGTCCAGCCCCCACTCGCGCAGCGTCGAGAGCAGCGTCGTGCGCTCCTGCAGGTTGGCGAGCACCTCGCTGTCCTCGGCGAGCCCGGAGACCATCGAGACGAGCTCGGCGAGCGGGAGGGAGGCGAGCGGCGTGCTGCCGCCGCGACGCCCCAGCGGCTCGTCGAGCCGGCCGAGCTGGTCGGACACCTGCTGGAACGCGACCTGCACATCGGCGACGCCGACCGGCACCTCGGGGACGGTGCCCGCGACGGCGTAGCGCTGCCAGAGCGTGCGCTGCTGCTGCACGCGGCGCAGCGACGCGTTGAGGTCGGTCACGTGCGCGCCGGGCCGCATGTACTCGCGGGCGAGCTTCTTCAGGCGGCGGCGGTTCGTCGACGACATCTCGGCTGCCTCGCGGCGGGGCGAGGTGGCGACGATGAGGTCCTGGATCGAGCGATCGAAGACGGCGGGCTGGAACTTGTCCAGCGTCTCGCGGACGTCCTGCAGCAGGCGGAGGTAGATGCCGAGCTCGGCGACCGACTCGAACGGACGCATGCGCGTCTGCGCGATGACGTCCTGGGCGCGGTCGAGCAGGCGCGGCAGATCGCGCAGGTGCAGGCGCTTGGCCAGCTCGTGCGCGGCCTCGGCGTCGGCGGTGGAGTCGAACTGCGCGCCGTACCAGGGCGAGTCGCCCGGGCCGTAGCGGAACTCACCGAGGCGGGCCGACTCGATCAGCATCCGGGTCGCCTCGGGCCGGCTGTGCGCGAGGGCGGTGACGGCACGGCGGTCGAGGCGGGCGGCGGTCGACGGCGGCGTGCGCAGCTGCGAGAGGCGCGCCAGCTCCTCGAGGGCCTGCAGCGCCGAGACGCCGAAGCTGGGGTCGCGGCGGGAGAGGGCACCGCGGTAGTCGAGCAGCACCTTGCGCAGGCGCAGCAGCGCGTCGTCGATCTCGCTGACGGACGGGCGCGCGGCCTTCTCGTTGCGGCCGATC
The DNA here is from genome assembly GCF_013266705.1 of Rathayibacter sp. VKM Ac-2835. NCBI lineage: Bacteria > Bacillati > Actinomycetota > Actinomycetes > Micrococcales > Microbacteriaceae > Rathayibacter > Rathayibacter sp. VKM Ac-2835. The sequence continues at coordinate 869,373 of NZ_JABSNQ010000001.1, forward strand.
GACTGGATCAGGTCGCGGCGGAGCGTCCGCGGGCTGACGGCGATGCCGCCGAGGCCGGCGGAGAGCAGGCGCTGGTGGATGCTGTCGAGGCTGGAGCGGCGGGCGCCGACCACGAGGACGCGCTTGTGCTGCGCGGCGAGCGCGCCGATCGCATTGACGATCGTCTGCGTGCCGCCCGTGCCGGGCAGGGTCTTCACGACGAGCGAGTTGCCGGCCGCGATGTTCGCGATGACCTGCTCCTGCTCGGCGTCGGCGTCGAGGAGGAGGTTGTCGGTCGCCGGCGGACGCTCGTCCTGCGGGATGATCGACGCCACCTTCTGCGACTGCTGCAGCGCGCGCTTGGCGGCCGGGTTGCCGGCGACCGCGTCGAGGACGGGGTGCTCGAGCATCCGGGCGTCGCGGAGCATGTCGCCCGCGACGTCGGCGAAGCTCGACACCACGAGGCGCGGGTGCACCGCGAACCAGGGCAGGTGCGAGGTGAGACCGCGGAGCTGGTCGATCACCGGCTGCGGCTTGAAGACGCCGTTCTGCACCGCGAGCTCGACGAACTGCTCCGGGTCGATCGTGATGCCGAACTGCTGCTTGAGCGCGCGCGCGAGCTGCGGGTTGAAGTAGGGCTGGCCCTTGAGCTTGAGCTCGAAGTCGCGGCCGTAGCGGCGGATCGCGAGCGGGCGCAGCAGGACGGGAGCGGTGAACTCCGTCTCGCCCGCGCGCCACTGCGCGAGCCCGATCGCGAGGTGGACGCCCTCGATGCCGCGGACCGAGCGCAGCTCGATCCCCTTGTCGGTGATGGCGGCGGCGGCGTTCTTCGCCGTGCGCAGCGCCAGCTCGTCGCGGATCAGGGAGGAGAGCAGGGTCGTCTTGCCCGAGATGAACGGCGGCAGCCCGCCGGGGTGCGTCGTCGACAGCTCGATGCGGGTGCGCGGCGAGTCGACGAAGTGCAGCAGGGGCGAGGGGCCGCCGACCTTGGCGAGCTCCTCCCGCCAGGACTGCCAGACCGGGTCGGCCGCGTTGCCGCCCTGGTAGCCGGCCTCGCCGCTCGTCACCTGGACGGGCGTCGCGGCGTTGGAGGGGAGCTGGAGGGCGGACGCCTCGCGCGGGTCACCGGACTCGGGGGAGGTCGCCACCGGTCCGGCTCCTGGGAAATCGTCGACACGTTGCACACGGACACCCTAAGCCGGGGATCTGCGAAAGGCCGTAGCGACGCGGACCGGCCGGACGACCGCGGTGCCACCCGCGTCTGGGGGGGGGTGCCGGGCTCAGGTCAGAAGGAACGGCTCGCGCGGGTGTCGCGGCCGGCCCGGCCTCCCCGGTCCGGCCAGACGCCGAGCGGAGGTACGCTCTCGACCCGGCGCTCGCCGTCCACGAGCACGATGCGGCTCTCGACCCGGTCGTGCCCGCCGGCCGAGGCCACCGCGATCATCACGGCCTCGGCGTGGTCGCGGGTCAGATGCGCGAAGGCCGAGCGCAGGTCGACCGGGCGGCCGGTGGCGATCGACAGCGCGATCCTGGCGACGGCCTCCTCGGAGAGGTCGAGCAGGTGCACGCCGCACCGGAGGAGCACGAGGTCGACGACCGGACCGGCGTCGGTCCCGACGACCCACGGCAGCCCGGGCCGGGCGCAGCCGGTGCGCCGGAGCAGCTCCTGCGCGAGGGCGACCGAGGGGGCGGCGGCGGACGCGACGGCGAGGACGGCGGTCACGAGTCGGCTCCGGCCGGCGCGGACGCCCGGCGGCGGCTCTCCCGGCGGCGGCTCTCCCGGCGCACGGCCCGGACGGCGACGGACGCCGCGGCCGTGACCACGCAGATCAGCCCGACCAGCGCGGGCGCGAGCCAGCCGAGCACGCTCGCCCGCTCGACGGCGGGGCCGACGTACGACCACTGGGTGAGGCCGTGCACGAAGACGGCGAAGAAGCCGAGGGTGATCCCGGTCAGCGCGGTGACGAGATCGGCCGGGCGGAGGACCTCGTCGTCGACGGGGAGAGCGGCGGGCGCGGCGGGAGCCGGATCGGTGGTCGGCAGCGCGAGGGTGCCGGTGGACGGAGTGGACATGGAACCGATGGAACCAGTCGGCGGCCGTCTCCTGCGTCCTCCGCTGGCATGATGGCGCGCGCCGTTCGGCTCACGTCGCGCGGCGCCGCCCGAGCGAGGACTGGAAGCGCAGCAGGTAGCCGTCGGGGTCGGTGACGAGGACCTGGCGGACACCCGCCTCCTCCTCCCCCACCCGGTACCAGCGGGTCTCGGCAGGGGCGAACAGCGCCACTCCCGCCTCGGCGAGGGCCGTCGCGACGGCGTCGGCGTCGTCGACGTCGATCTGGAGGTTGAGACCCCGCCCCAATGGGCGCTCCAGCGGCGCGGTGATCCAGTCGCGGGTGCTGCCGATCCGGTCGAGCATGACGTGGGCGCTGCCGCGGACGAGAGACGCGAAGCCCTCCTCCGGCCGCGCGTAGCGGACCGCGAAGCCGCAGGGGCCGCACCAGAAGGCGAGGCTGCGCTCGAGGTCCTCGACGAGGAGCTCGGGGACGAGGTCGGGCTCGAAGGCGGGGTCGGGGACCTGATCAGCGGCGCTCACGGCGCCATCGTGCCACGGGTCCGCAACGGCGCAGCGGCGCGGGGCCCGGACTAGGGTCGACGGCATGGGGGCGGAGAGCACGGGGATCGGGGACGACGGGAACGACGCGGACGCCCCGCAGGCGACCGGCGAGCGACCGGACAGCCATGCGGGCCGGGAGCACCTCCGCCCGGGGCTCGACGGTCCCCCGCGGTTCCCGTTCAGCCTCGCCGTCGTCGTGCCGGTGGTCCTGCTGGTGGCCGGCTCGCTCCTCGGCGCCGTCCTCTTCCTCGGCACGCCCTGGCTGCCGCTGGCGCTGTCGCGGGCGGGGCTGCCCTACGCGGTGCTGGCGCTCGCCGTCGCCGCCGTGCTCCGGATCAGCGCCGTGCGGGCGGTGCGCCGGGACCGCGCCGAGCCGCTCGACCCGGTGATCGCCTCCGGCCGGAGCCTCGCTCAGCGGGCGACCAGGGCGAGCGCCGTCACCCTGCTCGCGATCTGGCTGGTCGCCGCCCTGGCGCTGGCCCTGCAGATCGTGCCGGGGATCGCCGTCCTCGCCGGCGGGCCCGTGCTCCTCGGCGCGCTGCTGTCGATCGTGGTGAACGCACCGCTGCTCTACTCGCCGCGGATCGCGCGCTCCGAGGTGGCCGTGGTGCTCGCGCATGCGGACGGCCGTCGGCGGATCCTCGCGACCTGGATCCTCGCACCGCTCTCCTGGTTCGCCTACGCGATCACGGTGCCGATGCTCGGTCTCTGGCCCGGCGCCTAGTGCGTCGCGGCGCTCACCTGCGTCGGCTTCGTACGGCCCGGCAGCAGCAGCAGGCCGGAGACGCCGACGACGATCAGCAGGATCGCCGCGACGGTCACGAAGGCGGACAGCGCGAGCACCGGCATGATGATCGTGAGGACGCCGGCGATCACCGAGGCGATGCCCGCGGCGATCGGCAGCCAGGACGGCCCGGCGACGGTGCGCCCGCTGGTGATGCTCGAGACGCCGTCGAGGATCCAGCCCAGGCCGATCACGAGGCCGAGGATGCTCAGCGACTCGAACGGGTTCGACAGGCAGAGGATGCCCGCGACCAGGATCAGCGCGCCGAGGAGCCCGGCGAGCCAGCGCACCCGCGTCTGCAGGCGCGTGGCCGTGAACGCCAGCAGGAGGCGGAACACGCCTGCGGCGATCAGGTGGATGCCGAAGACGATCGCGACGGTGAGCAGGGTCGGGCCCGGGATCAGCACCGCGATCACGCCGAGCGCGATGGCGATCAGCGAGACGCCGATGATCCAGCTGCGCTCGACAGCGGTGCGGGAGAGAGCGGGAGAGGGAGTGGCGGCGCCGTTCTCGACGGTGTTCTCGGGCATGGCGTTCCTTCGCGTCGGGGGCTGACCCCTCGAACGCTAGGGCACATCCGCGCCGCAGCGGTCGGGACACGGGGGGCGTCGCGCTCGACGCGAGCGCGCGCTACCCTCCGACCCCGTCCGGGATCAGTGCCGGCGACGCGCCCCGGTGCCGCGGGCGGCGCGGTGCCGGCGGATGCTGCGGATCACGAGCAGCAGCACGACCACGCCGATCGCGCCGTAGATGATCGCGTCGAGCACGCCCGCGTACTGGTCGACGAGCTCGTACTGCGTGCCGAGAGCCGCGCCGAGGCCGATCAGCAGGCCGTTCCAGACGCCGGAGCCGAGGATCGTCAGCCCGGAGAACAGCAGCAGGTTCATCCGCTCGGCGCCCGCGGGCAGCGAGATCAGGCTCCGTACCCCGGGGATCAGCCGGCCGAAGAGCACCGCCCAGGTGCCGTGCCGGCGGAACCAGCCGACGGCCTTCTCGAAGTCCTCGCGGTCGACGAGCGGCAGCTTCGAGAGCAGCCGGATCGAGCGCTCCGTGCCGATGCGGAAGCCGAGCCAGTAGAGGACCAGCCCGCCGAGGTAGGCGCCGAGGGTCGCCGTGATCACGACGAGGACCAGGTTCATCCGGCCCTGCTGCGCCAGGAAGCCCGCCAGCGGCAGGACCAGCTCGCTCGGGATCGGCGGGAAGACCGTCTCGATCAGGGTCAGCAGTCCGACACCGGCCTCGCCGAGCGCCGCGATCACGCGGGCGGCGACGCCGACGAGACCGGAGAGCTCGTCGATGCTGTCGGTGGAGGAGGCCGCCGTCACGGAGGCAGGGGCGAGGGCGAGGGTCGCGATCGTCATGACTGAGAAGCTACTCAGTCCAGTGGCCCCGCACCTGGGAGATCGGGGTCGGCACCGGACCCCGCGTCAGGGGCTGCCGGTGAGGACGACCTCCTCGGAGCCCTGGAGACGCACCTCGACCGAGGCGATCTCGGCGAGCGGAAGGCCGGTCGACAGGCTCGGCTCCACTGTCGAGCCGGGCGTGCTCGTCCACGAGCCGATCGCCTCCGAGGACCCGGCGGCGTCGGTCACGTACATGACGTATCCGACGGACGCGGTGTCCGCGCCCGCGCTCTCCCAGCTGCAGTCCATCTCGATCCGGGTGCCCCACTGCTCCGGCACGAACCGGACCGACGCCTCGACCGGCACGCCGGGCGCCGCGGCGAGCGCCACCGTGTTCTCGACGACCGTGGGCGGTGCGCCGACGACGAGCGGGAGGGCGACGGCCGCGGCGGCCGATACTCCGGCGGCGGCGAGCACGAGCCCCGCGATCCGGAACCGGGTGCGGCGGCGCACGGCGTCGGTGGCGCGGGCGAGCCGCGGGAGCAGGGCGGGCGGAGCGGACTCCTCGGCGCGCTGCTCCGTCTCGAGCAGGCCGAGCGCGTCCTCCTTCGGCAGGTGCGCGAGCAGGCCGGGGATCGCGACGAACTCGCCGAGCGCCTCGCGGCAGTCGGGGCAGCCGCGCAGGTGCTGCTCGTAGGCGCGGCGGTCGGCGGGCGAGAGCGCGCCGAGGAGGTACGCCGCGTCCCAGTCGCGGAAGGCGTCGTCGCGGAAGGCGTCGTCGCGGGTCGGATCGGTGCTCACGGTTCGGTCACGCCTTTCTCCTCCAGGGCGAGCTTGAGCGCCCGCATTCCGTAGTGCATCCGCGATTTGACGGTGCCGGGCGCGATGCCCAGCAGCTCGGCGATCTCGCCGACGGTGCGCCCGCCGTAGTACGCGTGCACGATCACCGCACGGTGGTCGTGGCTGAGGGTGCTCAGCGCCTCGGAGAGCAGCCAGGCGTCGAGCACCTGGTCGGTGCGGTCGCCGTGCGCGCGCTCGGGCACCTCGTCGGTGCCGAACTCGCGGTTGTGCCGCGCGCTGCGGCGGTCGTCGATGACGATGTTGCGGGCGACGGTGTAGAGCCAGGAGCGGGCCGCGGCCTCGCCCTGGGCGAGGATCTCCGGGTGCTTCCAGGCGCGCAGGAGCGCCTCCTGCACCACGTCCTCCGCCAGCTGGCGGTCGCCCGTGAGCCGGAGGACGAACCGCCACAGCGCCGCCGAGTGCTCGTCGTGCAGGGCACGCAGCATCTCGGCCTGATCCTCGGACATCTCCACCTCTTCCTTCCTTCAACGTAGAGGCGCGGCGTCCGGTTCACCGAGGCTCCCGGTTCGCGCGCGGCGCCGCACTCTGGTACTCCGGAGCGGTGACCTTCCCCGATGCCGCCGACGCCGCCCGCGTCCGCACCTTCCTCCGCGACCAGCGCGCTCGCATCCTCGACGACGTCCGGCACCTCGTGATGATGGAGAGCCCGAGCGACTCGCTGGACGCGCTCGACGAGCTGCACGCGTTCCTCGTGCACTGGGTCGGCGAGCGGCTCGGGCACGCGGGCGAGGCCGAGCACCTCCGCGAGCAGGACTGCCCGAGCGCCTCGAGCTGGACCTTCCCGGGCAGCGCCGCGGGGCGCGGACCGCGCGGGTCCCGGCCGTTCGTGGCGCTGGTCGGGCACTACGACACCGTCTGGCCGCTCGGCACGACCCGCGGCTGGCCGTTCGCCGTCGACGGCGACCGCCTCAGCGGACCGGGCAGCTACGACATGAAGGTCGGCCTCGTGCAGATGGTCTGGCTGGTGCTGGCGCTGCGGCACGCCCGCCTGTCCCATCCGGCCGTGCGGCTGGTGATGAACGGCGACGAGGAGGTCGGCAGCCTCACCTCGCGCAGCTTCCTCGAGCACCAGAGCCGCGGAGCGGAGGCGGCGCTCGTCTTCGAGGGGGCGATCGGCACCGCGGTGAAGACCGCGCGCAAGGGCATCGGCAACTTCGTCGTCGACGTCGTCGGAATCGAGGCGCACGCGGGCGTCGAGCCCGAGAAGGGGGCCAGCGCGATCCACGAGCTCGGCGCGCTGATCCCTCGAGTGCTCGGGATCGCTCGGCCGGAGGCGGGCACGACCGTCAACATCGGCGTGGTCAAGGGCGGCAGCCGGGTGAACGTGACGACCGCGAAGGTGCGGCTCGAGCTCGAGGTGCGGATCCGCGGCGCGGCCGAGGCGGCGCGGGTGGAGGCCGAGATGAACGCGCTCGAGGCGTCGGACGAGCGGATCCGGATCGAGGTCCGCGGCTCGTGGCAGCGGCCCGTCTTCGAGCGGACGGCCGCCGTCGGCGCGCTCTACCGCCGCGCCGAGCGGGTGGCCAAGACGATGGATCTGCCGCTGACCGAGACGGCGGTGGGCGGCGCCAGCGACGGCAACCTGATCGCCGCGCTCGGGATCCCCGTGCTCGACGGACTCGGCGCCCCTGGTGAGGGCGCGCACGCCCGGGGAGAATCGGTGAGCATCGAGGGGATGCTCGAGCGGACCGCGCTCGCGGCGCTGCTCGTGGCGAGCTTCGCCGCGGAGGGAGACTGAGATGGTCCTGTACGAGTCGCGCCCGGTCGGTGTAGTGATCGACGCGCCGGCGGACGAGGTGTACTCCTTCGTCGTCGATCCCTCGAACCTGTCGCTCTGGGCGGCGGGGCTGGCGCAGGCCTCCGTCGAGGAGGTGGCGGGCCGCTGGTACGCGGACTCGCCGATGGGGCGTGTCGAGATCGTCTTCGCCCCGCGGAACCCCTACGGCGTCGCGGACCACCGGGTGATCACCGAGGGCGGGCGGGTCTTCGAGAATCCGCTCCGGGTCCTCGCCAACGGCGACGGCGCGGAGGTGGCCTTCACCGTCCGCCGGTACGACGGGATGACGCTCGAGCAATGGGACGAGGACTGCGACCGGGTCGCGGCGGACCTCGAGACGCTGCGGGGGCTGCTGGAGCGCGCGGACGACTGACGGGCGGAGGCCGGGGAGCTCCTCCCCAGCAGCGGGTCGCGCGATGCCGTCCACCGGTCTTCTCCGCCGCCGCGATAGGGCGCCGATCCTGCACTACATTCGACAGGATCCGGCGTTCGCCCGGGCCTTCCGCGCGAGAACGAGGGATGCCATGACCTCTCCCGAACCGACCACCCGCCCCGCCGGCGGCATCGAGCTCAACGGTCTCGACACCATCCAGGAGTCGGAGCGGCACGGCCGCCCCCGCGACCTGTTCTGGCCGTGGTTCGCGGCCAACGTCTCGGTGCTGGGCCTGAGCTACGGCTCGTTCCTGCTCGGCTTCGGCCTCTCGTTCTGGCAGGCGACCGCGGTGGCCGTGATCGGCATCGTCGTCTCCTTCCTCTTCTGCGGCTTCGTCGCCGTCGCCGGCAAGCGCGGCTCGGCCCCGACGATGGTGCTCAGCCGCGCGTCCTTCGGCGTCGACGGCAACCGGCTGATCGCGGTGATCTCCTGGCTGCTCACGGTGGGCTGGGAGACGGTGCTCGCCTCCCTCGCCGTGCTCGCGACCGCGACCGTCTTCGAGGAGTTCGGCTGGGACGGCGGCGTGCTGACCAAGGTCGTCGCGCTGATCGTCGTCGCGGCGCTCATCGTGATCGCCGGGATCGCCGGCTTCCGGCTGATCATGCGGCTCCAGCTCGCGATCACGATCGCCACCGCCGTGCTCACCGTGGTCTACGTCGTGCTCGTGCTCGACCGCATCGACCTCGCCGCCGTCGGCAGCCTGCCCGCGGGGTCCGCGGGCGCGGTGATCGGCGGACTCGTCTTCATGATGACCGGCTTCGGACTGGGCTGGGTCAACGCGGCAGCGGACTACTCGCGCTACCTGCCGCGCACCGCCGGCACCGCCGGGGTCATCGGCTGGACCACGATCGGCGGCGCCGTCGCGCCGGTCGTGCTCGTGGTCGTCGGACTGCTGCTCGCCGCCTCCTCGACGGAGCTGTCCGACGCCATCGCGGCCGACCCGATCGGCGCGCTCGCGAGCATCCTGCCGACCTGGTTCCTGCTCCCCTTCATCGTCGTGGCCCTGCTGGGGCTCATCGGCGGTGCCGTGATGGACATCTACTCCTCGGGGCTCGCGCTGCTCAGCACCGGCCTCAAGGTCTCGCGGCCGGTCGCGGCCGGCATCGACGGCGTGCTGATGGTGCTCGGCGCGATCTACGTCGTCTTCGTCGCCGGCGACTTCCTCGGCCCGTTCCAGGGCTTCCTGATCACCCTCGGCGTGCCGATCGCGGGCTGGCTCGGCGTCTTCCTGGCCGACCTGCTCCTGCGCCGCCGCGACTACGACCAGGAGGCGCTCTACACCTCGCGCGGCCGCTACGGCAGCGTCTCGCTCGCGCCGGTGCTGCTCGTGGTGATCGGCGCCGTGATCGGCTGGGGCCTCGTCGTCAACTACTCCCCCGGTTTCGAGTGGGAGGGCTATCTGCTCGGCCCGATCGGCGGACGCGACGGCGAGTGGGCCGGAGCCAACCTCGGCGTGCTGGTCGCCCTCGTGATCGGCTTCGCCGGCACGCTCGTGCTCTCCCGCTCGGCCGTGCGTCGCCAGGAGGCCGACGCGTGAGCCTGCTCGTCGCCGTCGACCTGCAGCACGTCTTCGCCGACGCGTCCTCGCCGTGGGCGTCGGCGGAGTTCACCCGTGCGGCGGAGGGGACGACCCGGCTGCTCCCGCACTTCGCCGAGCGAGTGGTCACCACCCGCTTCGTCGCGCCGGCCGAGCCCAGCGGCGCGTGGATCCCCTACTACCGCGAGTGGCCGTTCGCGCTCGTGCCCGATGCCGATCCGCTCTACGCGCTCGTCCCCGGCTTCGAGGGGCACCGCACGATCACCGCGCCGACCTTCGGCAAGTGGGGCGCCGAGCTCGAGGCGCTCCTCGACGACTCCCGCTCGATGGTGCTGACCGGCGTCTCGACCGACTGCTGCGTGCTGTCGACGGCGCTCGCCGCGGCCGACGCGGGCGTCCAGGTGCGCGTGGTGACCGACGCCTGCGCGGGCGCCTCCGAGGCCGATCACGCCCGCGCGCTCGACGCGATGGCGCTGTTCGGACCGCTGATCACCCTCACCACCGTCGACGAGGTGCTGGCCGTCTCCGGCACGGGAGCCTGACGAGGCCCGGGAGGTCTCGCGACGACGCCGCGCGGACCGGCATGATGGCGGGATGTCCTCCACCGACGTCCGCGACAGCGCGGCGCCCCGCATCCTGGTCATCGGCGAAGCCCTGATCGACATCGTCGAGCGCGACGGCGCGAGCACGGAGCACGTGGGCGGCTCGCCCGCGAACGTCGCGCTCACCCTCGCTCGCCTCGGCCGCGAGGCGACCCTCGTCACCGACATCGCCGACGACGAGCGCGGTCGGCGCATCGCCGAGCACCTGGGCGCCTCCGGCGTGACCGTGCTGCACGGCGACGCCGAGCGCACCTCGACCGCCCGGGCCCGCCTGCAGGCGGACGGCTCCGCCGAGTACGACTTCGACCTCTCCTGGAATCCGCCGGCCGCGGATCCGACGAGCGCGACCCACGTGCACACCGGCTCGATCGCCGTCTACCTCGAGCCCGGCGGCTCCGCGGTCCTCGAGCTGCTCGAGGCGCTGCCGGCCGGCGTCACCGCGAGCGTCGACGCGAACATCCGGCCCGCCCTCGTCGGTGAGCACAATGACGCACTGACGCGGTTCGAGCGGGTCGCCGCGGCCTGCGAGATCGTCAAGCTCAGCGACGAGGACGCCCGCTGGCTCTACCCGACGATGCAGCTCGACGAGGTGCTGACCCGCCTGCTCGAGCTCGGCGCGCAGCTCGCCGTCGTGACCCGCGGCGGCGAGGGCCTGCTGCTCGCCTCCGCCGTCGCCCGCGCCACCGTCCCCGCCGCGCGCATCGTCGTCGCCGACACCATCGGCGCGGGCGACTCGGCGATGGGCGCGATCCTCGACGAGGCCTTCCGCCAGGGCCTCGGCGACCCGAACGGCGCGCTCCTGGACGAGCCGGCACTGCGCGCGATCGGCCACTGGGCCGCCCGCGTCGCCGGCATCACCACCTCCCGCTCCGGCGCGAACCCCCCGACCCGCGCAGAGCTGTAGGCCCGGCGCGGCCCGACGGACCTGCCGCACGTCGTCCGACGACACCGCTCCCTGCATCTTCGAACGGTTCGGTGCCAGACGAGGCCACTGGCGTACGATTTCTCCATGTCCTTCCACCGGTTGAGCGAGAGCGCGAAGGCGTCGCGCATCGTGAAACCGTCTGGGACGGCGTCCGAGCGCCGCGCCGCCGCATCCGCTGCGAGCGGGCGCATCGTCGCACGAGCGGTGGCTTCGGGGCGACTCGCCGTTTCCGAGGCCAGGAGCGCAGCGACGGACGCGGCTCGCGGCCGGAGGGCCGAGTAGGTGCCCGCGGGTCGACCGGCGCTCCCTCGCAACGTGTACTCGTACGAGGATCCCGCGCTCGTTCTTCCCGCTGAAGTCGCACTGGACACGTCCTTCGTGGTGAACGTCCTGGTGACCACCGAGCCTCTTCATGCCGCCAGTCGCGGCTTCATGCTGGATCTGGTGGAGAACAACTCCACGATCTTCTACAACCGGCTGCTGGAACTGGAGCTGGCCGAGATCGCCTTCAAGATCGCCGTCAAGGAGCAGCACGGACCGAAGGCGTGGCCTCGACTTCGCGCCGACGGCCGAGTCCGCCGCCGTGCCGGTCGACTCTGCAAAGAGCTCTTCGACGCCTGGAGTGAGTTGCTGACGACGGTGCCCCATCTCCGGGTCGAGCTCGACGAGGTCGCCGACCTCGTCCTGACGACGATGACCGCCTACGGCTTGGCGTCGTACGACGCCGCTCATGCCGCCACTGCCACCTACGTCGGCGCGAACGGCCTGGTCGCGAACGACGCAGGTTTCGGTCACGTCGATGCAACGGAACTGGCTCTGTACGTCGATGCCTCCCGCGTCCGGACGTGTCGGCGCCGCCGCGGCGGTCGTTGAAGCGGCGAGGCCCCTTCGCGTCTCGGTGGTGAGAGGGAGGACGCAGTGGCGGTCCTTCATGCTGGTCGAGTGGCCCCGCAGGGGCGTGTCGAGACCCGCCGTCCTCAGCAGGGCGGGTCTGGACACTCGTCCTTCTGATGCGGATGGATCTCGATACGCCCGCTCCGCGGGCTACTCGATCAACATGGGGACGCCCGCTCCGCGGGCTACTCGATCAGCAGGGGGACGCCCGCTCCGCGGGCTACTCGATCAACAGGGGGGCGGACGTTGCAGCGGGACCGTGACGGGTCGATACTGGGGCCCTCCTCGAGCGGAAGGCGCCCCATGTCCACGAGTCTCAGCCCCTACATCGGCTTCCGCGACAACGCTCGCGAGGCGATGGAGTTCTACCACTCGGTCTTCGGCGGGGAGCTGGTGTCGAGCACCTTCGCGGACTTCCACGCGAGCGAGGATCCGGCCGAGCAGGACCTGCTCATGCACTCGCAGCTCACCACGCCGAGCGGCCTGATCCTGATGGCGTCCGACACTCCGAGCTCGATGACGTTCGAGGAAGGGGCGCGCATCACCGTCGCGCTCTTCGGCGACGACGACGCCGAGCTCAGCGGCTACTGGGACGGGCTCGCCGCCGGCGGCTCGGTTCAGGAGCCGCTGACCACCTCGCCCTGGGGTGACCGGTTCGGGATGCTCACCGACCGCTTCGGCGTGCACTGGATGGTCAACATCTCGGGCGCATCCGCCTGAGCGTCCCGATCCTCGTCTGAGCGGGCGCAGAATGGAGGGACCGCCCGGTGTCCGGAGCGGCCCCCCTCCCTCTGACGAAGGCGGCACTATGACGATCACGCTCGGATACAAGGCATCGGCGGAGCAGTTCGGGGCGCGCGAGCTCGTGGAGCTGGCCGTCGCCGCCGAGCGGCACGGCTTCGAGAGCGCGGTGGTCTCGGACCACTTCCAGCCCTGGCGCCACACCGGCGGCCACGCGCCGTTCTCGCTGGCCTGGCTCGCCGCGGCCGGGGAGCGCACCTCGACCATCCGGCTCGGCACCTCGGTGATGACGCCGCACTACCGCTACAACCCCGCCGTCATCGCGCAGGCGTTCGGCACGCTCGGCGTGCTCTACCCCGACCGGATCATGCTCGGCGTGGGCACCGGCGAGGCGCTGAACGAGGTCGCCACCGGCTACCAGGGCGCGGGCGAGCAGAGCTGGCCCGACTTCAAGGAGCGCTTCGCCCGCCTGCGCGAGGCCGTGCGCCTGATGCGCGCCCTCTGGGCCGGCGACCGCGTCTCCTTCGACGGCGAGTACTACTCCACCCACGAGGCGTCCATCTACGACAAGCCCGAGGACGGCGTCCCGGTCTACATCGCGGCGGGCGGGCCCGTCGTGGCGAAGTACGCCGGTCGCGCGGGCGACGGCTTCATCTGCACCTCGGGCAAGGGCATGGAGCTGTACACCGAGAAGCTGCTGCCCGCGGTCGAGGAGGGGGTCGCCGCCGGCGGACGCGACTCCGCCGCGCTCGACCGGATGATCGAGATCAAGCTCTCCTACGACCCCGACCCTGCTCTCGCGCTGGAGAACACGCGCTTCTGGGCGCCGCTCTCGCTGACACCCGAGCAGAAGCACTCCCTGACCGATCCGGTCGACATGGAGCGCGCCGCCGACGAGCTGCCGATCGAGCAGGTCGCCAAGCGCTGGATCGTCGGCTCGGATCCGGAGGAGACGGTCGCGCAGATCAAGCCGTACGTCGACGCGGGCTTCAACCACCTCGTGTTCCACGCGCCGGGCGACGACCAGCAGCGCTTCTTCGACGCGTTCGAGCGCGACCTCGCGCCGCGCCTGCGCGCCCTCTGACACCGTCGCGATCGGCCGGCGCCCCGCGCCCGGCCGTCCGACCCTCCCGCGCCCCGACCCGTCGGCCGCCCGCCGACCGACCCCTCCGGAAGAGCCGCCTCCGCATGACCGTGCCCACCCTCCTCGCCCGCCTCGCCGACGGCGAGCCGATCACGCGCGCGAGCGCCGAGGTGCTCCTCGAGGCCCGCGGGGACGATCTCGACGCGGTGCTGCTCGCGGCCGGGCAGCTGCGCGACGAGGGGCTGGCCCGCCGGGGCCGGCCGGGCGTGATCACGTACTCCCGCAAGGTCTTCGTGCCGCTGACCAAGCTCTGCCGCGACCGCTGCCACTACTGCGTGTTCGTCGAGACCCCCGGCGGCCTGGCGCTCAAGCGCGAGTCGACCTTCATGGAGCCGGAGGAGATCCTCGAGGTCGCCCGCGCCGGCGCCGCGCTCGGCTGCAAGGAGGCGCTGTTCACCCTCGGCGACCGCCCGGAGGACCGCTGGCCCGTCGCCCGCGCCTGGCTCGCCGAGCACGGCTACGCGTCGACGCTCGAGTACGTGCGCGCGATGGCGGTGCTGGTGATGACCGAGACCGGCATGGTCACGCACCTCAACCCCGGCGTGATGTCGTGGGCCGAGCTGCAGCGCCTGCGCCCGGTCGCGCCGTCGATGGGGATGATGCTCGAGACGACCGCTGAACGGCTGTGGTCGGAGAAGGGCGGGGTGCACTACGGCTCGCCCGACAAGGATCCGGCGCTGCGGCTGCGGGTGCTCGACGACGCCGGGCGCAGCCGGATCCCGTTCACCACGGGCGTGCTGCTCGGCATCGGCGAGAACACGGCGGAGCGAGCCGACGCGCTGTTCGCGATCCGCGACTCGCACGCGCTCTGGGGCCATGTGCAGGAGTGCATCGTGCAGAACTTCCGCGCCAAGCCGCGGACCGCGATGCAGAACGAGGTCGACCTGGAGCTGCAGGAGTACGTCGCGAACGTCGCCGTCGCCCGCCTCGTCCTCGGCGCGGACATGACGATCCAGGTGCCGCCGAACCTCACCGATGAGCAGGAGCTCGGGCTCCTCCTCCGCGCCGGGATCGACGACTGGGGCGGGGTCAGCCCGCTGACCGCGGACCACGTGAATCCGGAGCGGCCCTGGCCGAACATCGACGACCTCGCGCGACTGACCGCCGACTCCGGCTACCGGCTGCACGAGCGCCTCACCGCCCACCCGCGGTACCTGAGCGACGCGGAGACCTGGATCGACCCGCGGGTCGCGCCGTACGTGCTCGCGCTCGCCGATCGGGAGTCGTGGCTGGCCGACGAGGCCGCGCCGATCGTGGCGCGCCCGTACCGGGAGGAGCTCGAGCCCGCCCCGCGCCCGGCGGCCCCGGCCCTCGCCGCCGTCCTCGAGCGCGCCGCCGCCGAGCCGGCCGGCCTCGACGACGCCGACTACCTGGCCCTGCTCGCGGCCGACGGCGACGACCTCGACGCGCTGGCCGCCCTCGCCGACGACGTCCGCCGCTCGGCCGTGGGCGACACCGTCACCGTGGTGGCGAACCGCAACATCGACACCGCGCTCTGGGGCGCCGGCGGGCTCACCGTCGAGACCCTGGAGCAGCTCGCCGACGAGGCCGTCGCGCTCGGCGCCACCGAGCTGTGCCTCCAGGGACCGCTCGCGACCCCGGGCGAGGACCATCTGCTGATCGTGCGCACCCTGCACGCGCGGCACCCCACGCTGCACCTGCATGCGTTCCGGCCGGGCGAGATCCTCGACGCGGCCGTGAGCACCGGGCGCACCCCCGCCGAGATGCTGGCCGCACTGCGCGAGGCGGGCGTCGACTCCGTTCCGGGGACCGCGGCGCGGATCCTCGACGACCGGGTGCGCGCGCTCCTCAGCGAGGGCGCGGACCCGAGCGTCGCCGAGTGGCGGGAGTCGGTGACGACCGCGCACCGCGGCGGCCTGCGCTCGACCGCGACCATGGTCTACGGGCACGTCGAGACGCCGCAGCAGCAGATCGACCACCTCCGTGCGCTGGCCGCGATCCAGGACGAGACGGGCGGTTTCACCGAGTTCATCGCGATGCCGTTCGTGCCGGCCGAGGCGCCGGCGGCGGTCGTCGCGCAGACCCGCGGCGGGCCGACCCGGCGTGAGACGCGCGCGGTGCACGCCGTGGCGCGGCTGCTGCTGCACGGGCGGATCGACCACGTGCAGACGGCCTGGACGAAGCTCGGACTGCAGCTCTCGCAGGAGCTGCTGCGCGGCGGCGCGGACGACCTCGGCGGGCTGCTGCTCGACGGCGCGATGAGTCCGGAGTCGGGCGCCGAGGCGCACCGCTCGCTCGACATCGCGACCGTCGCGCGCCTCACCGGCGAGATCGGCCGGCCCTGGCGCCAGCGCACCACCGACTACGGACACGTCGCCGCCGAGCGCGCGATGACGGTGCCGGTGCCCGGCAGCACCGCGACCCGCCGGCTGCGCCTCCCGGTGCGCGAGGCCGGCCGCGTCTCGTGACGCGGTCGTCGGCGTACCTCGAGCGGCAGGCCGCGCTGATCCAGGAGTCCTCGCTGACGGTGGGCGACGACACGGTCCGCCTCTACTCCGGTGGTGAGCCGGCGACGGACGTCGTCCTGCTCGCGACCGGGCCGGGGCGCGGTGCCCGGGCCGACGGGGCGCTGCTGCTGCCGATGCTCGCTCGCCGGCACCGGGTGGCGGCGGTCGAGCTCGCCGACCTGCGGGATCCGCTGCGCGACGCGCCTCGCGCCGTCTCCGCCGCGCTCGACAGGCTCGGCGCCGAGCGGGCGGTGGTCGTCGGCGTCTCCCTCGGCGCCTGGGCCGCGATCACCGCCGCCGAGGCGGATCCGCGGGTGGGCGCCCTGGTGCTGGCCGCCGGCTGGCTGCACCCCACTGAGCGCCTGGTCGCGGTCTCGCGGCTGTGGGAGTCGCTGGCCGACCTCCCCGACGCCCGTGCGGACCTCGCGCGCGTGGTCGGGGTCCGCACGCTCGCCGACCTCGGACCCGAGCGCGCGACTCCCCTGGCTGTCGACGCCGCGACCGCCGCGCTCCTCGCCGCGGCCGCCCGCGCCGACGCGACCGAGGCCGCGGCCCGCCTGCGCGTCCCCGCGCTGGTCGTCGGTTGCGCCGCCGACGCCGTCGTCGGTGTCGAGGGGTCGGAGGCGCTGCTCGGCGCGATCGACGACGCCCGCTACGCCGTGATCGACGCGGGCCACTGCGTGCTGGCCGAGCGGCCGGCCGAGCTGCTCGCGCTCGTCGAGCACTTCGTCGCCGACCCGCACCGCGACCCGGCTGGGTCGACGCTCCCCCGGACGATCGTCTGATGGCCACCTCCGTCGACGTCGTCGTGGTCGGCGCGGGTTTCGCGGGCATCGGAGCGGCGGCCCGACTCGCGCGCCGCGCCGACGTCTCCTTCGCGGTGCTCGAGCGGGCCGACCGCGTCGGCGGCACCTGGCGCGACAACCGCTATCCGAACGTCTCCTGCGACATCCCCTCGCACCTCTACTCGTACTCGTTCGCGCCCGAGCCCGACTGGTCGGCCTTCTACGCACCGGGCGCCGAGATCCAGGCCTATCTCGAGCGGGTCGTCGAGCGCGAGCGGCTCGCGCCGCAGCTGCATCTCGGCACCGACGTGCTCGAGATGACCTTCGACGAGCTCGCCGGTCGCTGGCGCGTCCGCACCTCGCGGGGGGACTTCGACGCGGCCGTCCTCGTGGTCTGCGCCGGGCGGCTGTCGGAGCCGCGACTGCCCGACGTCCCGGGGCTGGACGGCTTCGCCGGGCCTGTCTTCCACTCCGCCCGCTGGCGCGACGACGTCGACCTCGACGGAGCGCGGGTCGGCATCGTCGGCTCGGGTGCCTCCGCGGTGCAGATCCTGCCGCACCTCGCCGAGCGCGCCGCCGAGGTCGTGCTCTTCCAGCGCTCGGCGCCGTACGTCGTCCCGCGCCGGAACCGCGCCTACCCGCCTGCGGAGCGCCGGGCGCTCGCCCGCGTGCCGGGCGCCGTCGAGCGGCTGCGCTCCGAGCTGTTCTGGCGCGCGGAGCTCGGCTTCGCCGGCCGGGTCGGCGTGCCCGAGGCCATCGACCGGCTGCGGGCGGAGGCGCTCGGCCACCTCGCCGCGCAGGTCGCCGACCCGGAGCTGCGCGCCGTGCTCACGCCGGACTACGAGATCGGCTGCAAGCGGGTGCTGCTCTCGGACGACTACTACCCCGCGCTCGCGCAGCCGCACGTGCAGGTCGTGCCGGGCCCGCTGCGCCGGGTCGAGGGCTCGGCGGCGATCGGCGACGGCGGCGTCCCGCACGAGATCGACGCGCTGATCCTCGCGACCGGCTTCCTCGCGACCCGCCCGCCGTTCGCCCGCCGGATCCGCGGCCGCGGCGGCGAGCTGCTGGCCGACCGCTGGGGCGACGGGATGTCGGCCTACGACTCGACCGCCGTGCACGGCTTTCCGAACCTCTTCGTGATCAACGGGCCGAACGCGAGCCTCGGCCACAACTCCGCCGTGCACATGATCGAGTCGCAGATCGACTACGTCCTCGCCGCGCTCGAGCACCGCTCGAGCGCCGGCGTCGACGTCCTCGAGGTCACCGCCGAGGCCGAGGCCGCCTCCCTCGCCCGCCTCGACGCGCTCAGCGCCGACACCGTCTGGACGAACGGCGGCTGCGAGAGCTGGTACGTCGACGCCGCCTCCCGCCGCCTCACCCTGCTCTGGCCCGACTTCGCCTTCGCCTTCCGCGAGGAGCTCGGCCGCTTCGACCCGTCGGCCTACGCGCACTGACCATGCTGATCGAGCAATCCGCGGAGCGGGCGGCCCTCTGCTGAGGACTGCGGGTCTCGATACGCCCCTCCGGGCCTACTCGACCACCATGCACGGGTGAGCCCCTGGACTCGGCCCTTCGCAGGATCGCCCGCGGAATCATGCTGATCGAGTAGATCGCGCAGCGGGCGTATCGAGATCCACCACCGCCAGAAGAGGGATCTGCAGACCCGCCCTGCTGAGGACGGCCGATCTCGATGCGCCCCCGCGGGGCTCCTCGACCAGCATGCAGCGGCGGCCGACTGGACGCGCGGCGGTGCCCAACGGAGCTCCAGGGCCCTGTCCGGGTCCACTCGCGCGCGTCCTCCCTTCCGACTGGACGCGGGCGGGGCGCTGCTCCGGGTGCGGGGCCCGTTGCGGGTCCGTTCGCGCAGTCATGCTGATCGAGTGGCCCGCGAGGCGGGCGCATCGAGATCCCCCAGCGGCAGAAGCCGAGTCTGCAGACCCACCCTGCTGAGGACGGCAGGTCTCGATACGCCCTGCGGGGCTCCTCGACCAGCACGCAGAGAGCGTCCTCCTCAGGGAGTGCATGCTGATCGAGTGGCTCGCGCAGCGGGCGTATCGAGATCCACCATCGCCGGAAGCCGGTTTGCTTGCCCGCACTGCTGAGGACGGCAGGTCTCCATACGTCCCTCCGGGGCTCCTCGACCAGCATGCAGCGGCGGCCGACGGGACACGCGGCGCCGCGACGACGCGCGATCATGGATGCACCCGATCCCCCGCTCGACAGGACCCTCGCCATGCCGTCCGACGCCGCACCGCCGCCCCCGCCCGCGCTCGACCACGAGGTCGCGGCCGCACTGCTGCGCGAGCGCTACGGGCTGCACGGCGCGCTGCGCGAGCTGGGCAGCAATCAGGACCGCAACGTCCTCGTCGACAGCGGCGACGAGCGGCTGCTGCTCAAGATCGCGAATCCCGCGACACCGATCGGGCGGATCCAGGCGCAGACGGAGGCCGTCGCCCGCCTGGCGGACCGGCTCGAGGGCGTCCGGCTCCCGCGCGTCCGGCCGGACCGCAAGGGCCGCACCCTGCACGAGTTCGACCTCGGCGGCACGACCGCCGTCGCGCGGGTCCTCGACTTCGTCGCCGGCCGGACCCTCTCCGGCTCCGGCTACCTCTCCCCCGCCGTCGTCCGGGCGATGGGCGACCTCGCCGCCCGCGTCGACGTCGCGCTCGCCGAGCAGCCGCTCGACGGCCTCGAGGAGACCGACCAGTGGGACCTGCGGCGGGCGGGCGAGGTCGTCGACGCGTTGATCGGCCGGGTGCCCCGTCGCTCGGCGCGGGCGATCCGGACGGCCGTCGGTGCGGCGCTGGCGGTCGTCGATCCGCTCGCCGCCGCGCTCCCGGTGCAGCTCGTGCACGGCGACCTCACCGACGACAACGTGGTGGTGGACGCGGGTGTCCTCCCCGACGGCGTCATCGACTTCGGCGATCTCGGCGCGGGCTGGGCGGTCGGCGAGCTCGCGATCACGCTGTCCTCGCTCCTGCACCACGCGGACGCCGACGCCGCCACGGTGCTCCGCGCCGCCACCGCCTACGACGCCGTGCGCCCGCTCGCCGAGGCCGAGGTCGAGGCGCTCTGGCCGCTCGTGGTACTCCGCGCGGCGGTGCTCGTCGTCAGCGCCCACGACGTCCTGGCCGGCGACCCGGGCAACGACTACGCCCGCGAGAACCTCGAGCACGAGCGCCTGATCCTCGACCGGGCGACCGCCGCGCCGCTGCCGGTGCTCCAGGCGCTGGTCCGGCGCGCCCTCGGCCGGCCGAGCGCACCGGCCGCCCTGCCCGCCGCGGCCCCCGTGCTCGGCGGCCTCGACGCCGTCGTCGTCGACCTCTCGCCCGAGAGCCCGGCGCTCGACGCCGGCCGCTGGCTCGATGACGACGCCGAGCCCACCCTCGCCCGCGCGGCGCTCGCGGGCGGCGCCGGGGCCGCGGTGCTGCGCTACGGCGAGCGCCGCCTGACCCGCGGCCGCCCGCACACGGCGCACGAGCCCGAGACGACCGCGCTGGTCGTGGAGGTCCACCTCGCCGCGCGGACCTCCCTGAGCGCCCCGTTCGACGCGGAGGTGGGCGGCGGCGTCCCTGGAGGAGTCACGCTGCTCGCCGACGGCGTCCGGCTGCGTCTCGACGGCGTCGACGAGCCGCCCGCGCCCGGCACCCGGGTCACCGCGGGCGACCCGCTCGGCACCGCCCGCGGACTCCTGCGCGCCCAGGCCGCGCCGCGCCTGCTCGACGCGGCCGACCTGCCGCCGTTCGCGCGCGCGCGCTGGGCCGACGCCTGGCTCGACGTCCTCCTCGACCCGACCCCGCTGCTCCTGGGGCGCGCCCTCCCCGCCCCGCGCCCGGACCCCGAGGTGCTCGAGCGGCGGCTCGCGCACCTGGCCGAGGCCCAGGAGCACTACTTCGAGGACCCGCCCACGATGCTGCGCGGC
Source organism: Rathayibacter sp. VKM Ac-2835 (assembly GCF_013266705.1). Lineage (NCBI taxonomy): Bacteria > Bacillati > Actinomycetota > Actinomycetes > Micrococcales > Microbacteriaceae > Rathayibacter > Rathayibacter sp. VKM Ac-2835. The sequence continues at coordinate 890,182 of NZ_JABSNQ010000001.1, forward strand.
TGGCGCGAGCACCTCGTCGACGACTCCGGCCGCGTGCACCTCGATGTGCTCAACAACGTGACCTCGATCGGCCACGCCCACCCGCTGCTCGTCGAGCGCGTCGAGCGGCAGTGGCGGCTGCTCAACACCAACTCGCGCTTCTCCTACCCCGCGATCGGCGCGTTCTGCGAGCGGCTGGCGGCCCTGCTGCCGGAGGGGCTCGACACCGTGCTGCTCGTCAACAGCGGCACTGAGGCGGCCGATCTCGCGCTGCGGATCGCCCGCGCCTGGTCGGGCCGCGACGACGTGCTGGCGGTGCGCGAGGCGTATCACGGCTGGTCGGGCCTGTCGGATGCGGTCTCCACCTCCGTCGCCGACAACCCCGACGCGCTCGCGACGCGGCCCGCCTGGGTCCACACTCTGGACGCCCCCAACAGCTACCGCGGCACGCACCGCGGGGCCGAGGCGCACTGCTACGCGCCCGAGGCGGTCGCCCGGATCGAGGAGCTGGCCGCGGCCGGCACTCCCCCGGGCGGCTTCATCGCCGAGACCTTCTACGGCAACGCCGGAGGCATCCCGCTGCCCGACGGCTACCTCGCCGCCGTCTACCCGGCCGTCCGCGCCCACGGCGGCCTCTGCATCGCCGACGAGGTGCAGGTCGGCTACGGCCGGCTCGGCGAGTGGTTCTGGGGCTTCGAGCAGCAGGGCGTCGTGCCCGACGTCGTCGCCGTCGCGAAGGCGATGGGCAACGGACACCCGCTCGGCGCGGTTGTGACGACCCGCGAGATCGCCGACCGCTACCGCTCGCAGGGCTCGTTCTTCTCCTCGGCGGGCGGCAGCCCCGTCAGCTCCGTGGTGGGGACGACGGTGCTCGACGTGCTCGCCGGCGAGCGGCTGCAGGAGAACGCCCGGACGACCGGAGCGCACCTCCGCCGCCGACTCGAGGAGCTCGCCGAGCGCCACCCGCTGATCGGGGCCGTGCACGGCAGCGGGCTGTACCTCGGCCTCGAGCTGGTCCGCGACCGGGAGTCGCTCGAGCCGGCGACGGCCCAGACGCGCGCGATCTGCGAGCGGCTCCGCGAGCGCGGCGTGATCGTGCAGCCCACCTCCGATCGCCAGTGCGTGCTGAAGATCAAGCCGCCGCTCTGCTTCACCGTCGAGAGCGCCGACTTCTTCGCGGACCAGCTCGACGAGGTGCTGACGACGGGCTGGTGAGCGGGCGCCTCACGGACGCGCCGCGCTCGTCAGCGCCCGCCGCACGATCACGCGCTCGCAGAGCGTCCAGGTGGTCGTGACCGTCAGGTAGAGCGTCGCCGCGAGCGGGACGAACGCCGCGAACACCACCGTGAGGAACGGCATCCAGCTGAGCACCCCCGTCAGCTGCGCGACGGCCGCGGGCGTCCCCTCCGGCACCGGGGTGAGCGCCGCCTGCCGCAGCGCGACCCGGCGCGCCAGCCACGAGACGAGCGCGATCACCCCGAGGAGCACCGCGAACACGCCGAGCTGCGCGGGGTCGCCGCCGCCGAGCGCCGTGACGAACGACCGGCCGAGCGGCACGTCGAGCAGCCGCGCGTCGAGCAGTGCGTTGCCGTGACCGGCGATGTCCGGGTGCACGAACAGCCCGTAGAGCAGCGAGACCACGGGCGCCTGCAGCAGCACCGGGAGGCAGCCCGCGAGCGGCGAGGCCTTCTCGTCGGCGTAGAGCTTCATGGTGGCGCGCTGCAGCGCCTCCGGATTCTTCGCGTGCTTCCGCTGCAGCTCGCGCAGCAGCGGGGCGAGGCGGCGGCGGGTGATCTCGGCCCGGCCCTGCGAGATCCCGACCGGGATCAGCAGCACGCGGACGAGGAGGGTCACCAGCACGATCGCCGCGGCGGCCGAGGCGCCGCCCGCGAGGGGCTCGAGGGCCGAGGCGAGGCCGGTGACGAGGTGGGAGGCGGCGTCGAGCGCCGCCGCGATGGGCGGGAAGTCGTAGAAGTTCATGGGAGTCCTGTCGTCGGGAGGTGAGCGCGGTCGCGAACGGTCGCGCCTCCCGAGGCAGAGCTCCGGGCTACGCGACCAGTCCCGGCAGGCCCGGTGCCCGCGAGCGCACGCGCCCCCGCGTGCACGGGTGCTGCGGCGAGGGCTGCGCGGCGAGGCCGAGCCGGTGCTCCCTGGCCCGCCTCCCGATCGACAGCACGGGCCGGCGAGCGCCGACGGCCAGGTAGCGCGCCCCGAGGACCAGGGCGGCGACCGCGGTGGTGGTGACGACCAGCACGACCGCGGCGTCGGGACTCGACACGAGCGCGAGCAGCAGGAACGTCCCGCTCAGCAGAGCGAGGAGCTGCTCGAGGTGCGCGCGCACAGGAGTCCTTCCGACCCGACCAGGCTAGCGGCAGGTGCGCCGCGGCGGGCAGGGTAGGCCTCCCGCGCCGCCGCGGCCAGCCGTCGCCCGGCACCGCCGGGGACGACGATAATCGGGGGATGCGTGAAGACGACGATGTCGATCTGGTGATCGACGCGTGGGCCGACGCCCTGCCCGATCTCGACTTCGCCCCGCTCGACGTCCTCTCCCGCCTGCGCCGGCTCAGCCCGCGGGTGCAGGAGGTGCGGCGCCTCTCCTTCGCGGCCGGCGAGCTCGCCCCGTGGGAGTTCGAGCTGCTCTCGCTGCTGCGCCAGAACCCGGCCGGCACGATGACCCCGTCCGTCCTGTCCACCCGCCTGGGCATCTCGAGCGGCAACCTCGCCAGCCGCGTCGACCGGCTCGGCGCGCGCGGCCTCGTCGTCCGCGAGCAGAACGCCGCCGACTCGCGCAGCAAGATCGTCTCGCTCACCCCGCGCGGCACGAAGCGCGTCGACGACGCCATGCGCCACCTCGTCGCGGCCGAGGGCGAGGTCCTCGCCGACCTCGACTCCCGCCAGATCGGCGTCCTGATCGAGTGCCTGCGCACCATCAGCGCGACGCTCGACCGCCTGGACTGACCGCCCGGCCTCCGTGCACGGGCCGCCCCGCACCGGCGATACTCGACGGGATGCGGATTCTGGTGGTCGACGACGAGGCGGTCTTCGCCGACGGCGTCCGCCGCGGTCTCGAGGCCGAGGGCTTCTCGGTCGACGTCGCGCACGACGGCGTGGACGGGCTGTGGCGCGCCCGCGAGACGGTCTACGACGCGATCGTCCTCGACCTGATGATGCCCGGCCTGAGCGGCTCCGCCCTCTGCCGCACCCTCCGCGACGAGGGCGACTGGACCCCGGTCCTGATGCTGACCGCGAAGGACGGCGACCACGACCAGATCGAGGGCCTCGATGCCGGCGCCGACGACTACGTGGTGAAGCCGCTGGAGTACACCGTGCTCGTCGCGCGGCTGCGGGCGCTGGTGCGGCGCGGGCGGCCGGAGCGGCCGGTGGTCCACCGCCTCGGCGAGCTGCTGATCGACCCGGCGCTGCGCGAGGTCCATCGCGGCGGCGTCCCGGTCCGGCTGACCTCGCGCGAGTTCGCCGTCGTCGACTTCCTCGCCCGCCACCGCGACCGGGTCGTCTCCAAGCGCGAGATCCTCGAGGGCGTCTGGGACGACGCGTTCGACGGCGACCTCAACATCGTCGAGGTCTACGTGGCGCGGCTGCGCGCCAAGCTCGACCGCCCGTTCGGCACGGAGTCGATCACCACGCTCCGCGGCGCGGGCTACCGGCTCGTCGAAGACTGAGGACCGATGGCTCCCCGCCCGCCCTGGAGCATCCGCGTGCGGCTGACCGCCCTGGTCTCCGCCGCGATCCTGGCCGTCCTGATCGCAGGGTCCGTCGCCTTCACCGCCCTGCTGGAGCAGTCCCTCGTCGACGCCGAGGCGTTCACCGCGAATCAGCAGGCCCGCCAGATCGCCACCGACACCGAGAGCGCCGGGCGGCTGCCGCCGTTCAACACCGACGAGGTCGTGATCCAGCTGCAGCGGCAGGGATCGGTCGTCGCGGTCGCGGACGACGACGTCGTCTACGCCGTGCCGCTGCCGGTCTCCGACGAGCCGCAGATCACCTCGATCGACGGCGCCCGCTTCGTCGTCGGCTCCGAGAGCCTCCAGCTCGGCGGCGACCCGGGCGAGACCGTCGTCGTCGCACGGACACTCGCCGGCGCCGACGACGCCGCGGGCTCGGCCGTCCGGCTGCTCGCGGTCGCCGTCCCGCTCGTCACCGCGGTCGTCGGCGCGCTGGTCTGGTTCGTCGTCGGCCGCTCGCTCCGGCCGGTCGAGCGGATCCGCGCCGACGTCGAGGCGATCGAGGCCGCCGACCTCGAGCGACGCGTGCAGGAGCCGCCCGGCCGCGACGAGCTCGCCCGCCTGGCCCGCACCATGAACGGACTGCTCGACCGCCTCGAGCGCTCGCAGGCCGCCCAGCGCCGCTTCGTCTCGAACGCCTCGCACGAGCTGCGCTCCCCGGTCGCCGCCGTCCGGCAGCACGCCCAGGTCGCCCTGCGGCATCCGGAGGCGGTCCCGCTCGCCGACCTCGCCCGCGTCGTCGAGGACGAGGGCGAGCGGATGCAGCACCTCGTCGCGAGCCTCCTGCTGCTGGCCCGAGTGGACGAGCGCGACGAGGGAGCGGAGCAGGACGTCGACCTCGACGACCTCGTGCTCGCCGAGGCCGCGCGGCTGCGCGCGCTGGGCGTCGACGTGCGCACCGAGGACGTCGGACCGGCCCAGGTGCACGGCCACGAGCCGCTGCTGCACAGCGCCGTGCGCAACGCCGCCGAGAACGCCCGGCGGCACGCGGCGGGCGTCGTCGCCTTCACCGTGCGCGAGGAGGACGGCACCGCGGTGCTGCGCGTCGACGACGACGGCCCGGGCGTGCCGGCCGAGGACCGCGAGCGGGTCTTCCTCCGCTTCGAGCGCCGCGACGACGCCCGCGCCCGCGACACCGGCGGCTCCGGGCTCGGCCTCGCGATCGTCGCCGAGGCGGCGCGGGCCGGCGGCGGCAGCGCCCGCCTGCTCGACTCCCCGCTCGGCGGCGCACGGCTCGAGATCCGCCTGCCGGCTCCCGGCTGACCGCAGGACATCGAGGCTGTTCAGGCTGGCGAAAGGTCCCGACGGTCACCCTGAAACAGTGGAAATGCCGACCTACCTCCTCGTCCTCTGGCGCTGCAAGCTCCTCGTCGTCGCGAGCGCCGCCCTCGCCGTGATCGTCGCGACCGCCGTGCACTTCACCGTCACCGACGAGGGGCTCACCCTCCGCGGCGACCGCGAGCACAGCGCCGCCGTGACCGTGCTGCTCGGTGGCGGCCCGAAGAACCCCTACGCCGCGCAGATCCCGGGAGTCGAGCGCGTGCCCGGCGTCGAGGACGACCAGTTCAGCGACCTCAGCAGCACCGCGGTGATCTACGCCTACCTCGCCAGCGGCGAGGAGGTGCGCGCCGCCGTCGCCGAGCAGGCCGGTCCGCTCGAGGAGGGCGACTGCGTCGGCGCCGTCCGCCGCACCACCCAGCCGCGCGGCGACGAGTCGAACGGCGGCCGCTTCACCCTGCCGTTCCTCTCGGTGATCGGAACCTCGTTCGATCCCGCTCGCGCCGTCGAGCTCTCCCGCACCGCCACCACGGCCCTCCTCGACCGGATCGCGCGGGAGCAGGACGCCCAGGGCGTCCCGGAGTCGATCCGCGTCACCCTCACCGTCACCGACGAGGGCGACGCCGTCCCGGGCGCGCTCGGCACGGTCGCGATCCCGATCGCGGGAACCGGTCTGGCCGTCTTCCTGGTCGCGCTCCTGGGGATCGTGCTCGGTCACCGGTTCCGCGTGCAGCGCGGTCTCACGGACCCGCTCCCCCGTCGCGACGAGCCGGACGAGGACTCCTCCCTCGACGCCGAGCTCGAGTCCGCCCTCGCTGCCGAGAGGCAGGACACGGTGTCCCGTCGGTGACTACCTCCGCGCACCTGGGAGGTCAACCCCGTTCGGGAAGGGCGCCCGCGGACCTAGCGTGAGGACGCACGGTCGAGGCGGAAGCCTTCCGAGCACGATGCACGCGAAAGAGCACCAATGACCCAGATCCCCATTCTTCAGCCCGCACGATGGAGTCGCAACGGAGTCCGGATCGTCGTCGTTCCCGGGGCGGAGCTGCCCCGCTTCCGACTCGAGATCGAACCCGGACGAGCCGTCCTGACCGGGGCCTTCACCGGCCCCTTCGCCACCGTCGAGGAGGCCGAGCGCGCCGCCGAGGCGATCACCTCGGCCGCCGACCGCAAGCTGTCCGCCTGACGCCTCAGCCGGCGAGCTCGTCCAGCCCGCACGTCGGCAGCGCGATCCAGCCCTCGGCCAGCGCAGACTCCCGGAGCTCCTCCGGAACCGGCACCGTCCGCCCGAGGGCGTGCGCGCGGGCGTTCAGCGCCGCGATCACCGCGTCGAAGGCGTCGTCCGAGCGCGCCATCAGCGCCGCCGCGCCGACCGGCAGCACGAGCCACGGCGCCGCCCGGCGCAGCGCCTCGACGGCGAGCGCCACCGCCTCGGGCCGCGTCTTGTAGCCCGTGGTGTCGACTCCCCAGAGCCGGAGCGCCGCCGCCGGGTAGGCCTCGACCAGCCGGCCGCCGCCGGATCGGTCGACGTCCTCGCCCGCCGCCGCGAAGGCGTCCAGCAGCTCGGCGCAGCGCATCGCCGTCATGCCGAGCCGGTCGGTCGACACGCTCAGCGGCCAGCGCCCCGTGACCTCGCGCGCGGCGCGGTCGGTCTCCCGGTAGGCGAGCCGCCGCCGCCAGTCGCGCCCGGCGAGCGTCCGCGGCGCGATCTCCCGGCGGGTGTGCGCGGACACGAACGCCGCGAACTCCAGCGGCCAGCCGAACGCGCAGTCGATGCCGATCGTCGTCGCCTCCCGCGACGCGGCGATCACGTCCTCGTCGGTGGCGCCGAGCACCAGCGAGCGGACGACCGCCTCGCCGCCGCTCCACTCCAGCGCGGCGACCGCCGTCCGCACGGGCTCCGCGGCGAGGTCGACACCGATCGTGAGCATCAGGTCAGGCTACCCGCCGGGCGCGCCCCTCCCGCCGGCTCGCTACGCTCGTGCGATGACGCCGATCTCCCCCGCACGAGGGACCCGCGCGCTGCGGATCCTCCTCGCCGTCCTGCGCATCGCGGTCGCCCTCACGGTGCTCGCCGCGGTCACCGCCACCGCGATCGACTCCGCCTCGCGCACGCCGCTGATCCCCGTGAACTTCTTCGGCTACTTCACGATCCAGGGCAACCTGCTGATGGCCGCGGTCCTCCTGATCACCGCCGCGCTGTCCCTCGCCGGCCGGGCGCAGAGCGGGACCATGGCACTGGTCCGCGGGGCGACGACGAGCTACATCATCGTCGTCGGCCTCGTCTACAACACGCTGCTCGTCGGCCTCGCGGGCGGAGTGACGCTGCCCTGGGCCAATACCGTGATGCACCTGCTCTTCCCGGTCTACGGCCTCCTCGACTGGATCTTCTTCACCGACCGGCCGCCGCTGCCCTGGCGCCGCCTCTGGGTCGTCACGATCTACCCGATCGTCTGGCTGGTCGTGGTGCTGATCCGCGGTGCGACCGACGGCTGGGTGCCGTACCCCTTCCTGAGCCCCAGCATCGGCTACGACCGGGTCGCGGTCTACGTCCTGGTCGTCGCCGCCGTCTTCGTCCTCTCGGGCGCCGTGGTCTGGGCGCTCAGCCGCCTGCAGGCCTCCGGCGCCCGACGCGAGTGAATCGAGCCGGACGTATCGGGCCCCGTTCTGGGGCCACGCGCGCAGGACCGCCGGAGACCCCGCAGGCCTAACGTCAGGATCGGCGGCCCCCACCGCTGTCCCCCGACCGAGAGCGGTTCCCCCTCATGCGCCTCCCCACCTCCCTCCGCCCGCGCCGTCCCGGGAGCCGCCGCGTGCGCGCGCTCGCCGTCGGCGCCGTGCTCGCCCTCGCTGCGGCGGTGGTGCCCGCGGGCGCCGCCTCCGCCGCGACCCCCACCCTGTCGGTGCTCAGCCTCGGTGACTCGATCACCCAGGCCTACGGCACCTGCGGCCAGTTCGCCGACTGCCCGCGCAACAACTGGTCGACCGGCACGAACACGACCGTCAATTCCTTCGCGAGCCGCCTGCGCACCGCCAACCCCGGCACCACGGTGACCACCGCCAACTTCGCGCAGACCGGCGACCTCGTCGCCGGCGTCCCCGCCCGGATCGACGCCGCCGTCGCCGCCGGTGTCCGCCCCGACGTCGTCACCCTGCTGATCGGCGGCAACGACCTCTGCTCCGCGAAGAACCCGGTCGCCGCCGACGGCTACACGATGACCACGGCCGCCGCCTTCAGCACCGGAGCGAGCGCCGCGATCACGAAGATCCGCAGCACCTGGCCCGCCGCCAAGATCGTCCTCTCCTCGATGCCGAACGTCGCCGCCGAGTGGGCGGTCGTCAAGGGCGGCTTCGGCTCGGTCGTCTGGGCCTCGGGCAACCTCTGCCGCACCACCCGCGGCGTCAGCGCGACCGGCGGCCGCCTCAGCACCACCGCCGCCTCGGCCTCGGCCACCGCCGCGAAGACCCGGACGACGCAGTACAACACCGCACTGCAGAAGGCCTGCACGGCGGCCGGAACCCTCTGCGACTACGACGGCGGCGCGCTCACCGCGACTCCCGTCACGAAGGCGCTGATCGGCACCACCGACTACTTCCACCCCAGCATCGCGGGCCAGGCCAAGATCGCCTCGGTGCAGTGGACGGCGTCGAACTTCGGAGCCGCGGGCTAGCGCCCGGAGCGGCCGCGCGACGCCTCAGGCGTCCTGCGGCCGCTCGCCCTCGCGGAGCCGGCGCTGCTCCTCGGCGAGCCGCGCGTAGTGCGCCTCCTCGCGCTCGAGGTCGGCGAGCTGCTCCTCGGTGCTCTTCGTCGGCGGCCGCACCACCGTCGTCGGCGGGGGCGGCGTCTTCGAGCGGCGCGGCCGCTTCGTGCGCCCGCTCGGGACGAACGAGGCGCCCTCGCCCTTCCTCCAGTCGTGCCCGAGCAGGAACCAGATCGTCACGCCGATCAGCGGGATGAAGACGATCAGCAGGATCCAGACGATCTTGGGCAGATTGCGGACCACGTTGTCCGGCTGACGCACGACATCCACGAGCGCCAGCACCATCAGCACGACGGTCAGCAGCGAGAACAGAAACCCCATGCGTCCGAGGGTACGTCGCCGAACCCCTGAGGATCCTCGCAGTCGCCGTTCCGACGTGCCCGGCGCCACGGCGGTGCGCCTTGAGGCACGCGGCGACCGCGTCCCCCGCGCCAGCGGCCTCCGAGCAGTGCGCCGTCACGGCTAGCGTCTCCTCCCGAGCCGAGGGCCGGCACCCGCCGACCGGAGGATCCCCGAGCACGCCTGCAGACCCGATGCTGCTGCCGCGTCGAGGGGATCCGGCGCGTCCGGAGGAGTGCGAGTGACCAGCGACGACCGCACGACGACGGCCCTCGCGATCCGCCTCCCCCGGCCGGTCGCCGGCGCGCTGCTCAGCAACGCGGTGTTCGGCGGCATCACGGCCGTCGGCGTGCCCGTCGCGCTCGATGCCGCGGGACTCGCCAAGGTGCAGATCGCGGTCTTCTTCGTCGTGAACGCCGCGATCGCGATCGCGTACAACACCCTCCTCGTGCCCCGGATCCGCCGGGCCGGCTACCCGAGGGCCGCCCTGGTCGCCACCTCGCTCGCCGTCCCGGTGGGGCTGCTGCTCGTGCGCGCCAGCGGCGGCCACGTCGTCGTGCTCTACCTGGGCGGGGCGCTGATGCTGTTCGTCAGCACACTCGTCCCCCAGCTCTTCGGCCGCGTCGCCGCGCGGGGTGGCGACACTCAGGAGGCGTCGATCGCCCGGATGCGCGCGGTCCTGATCTCGGGCTACATCCTCGGGCTCGTCCTCTACGCGCTGCTCGCGCAGGCCGGGCTCGATCCGCTGCTCGCCGCCGTCGCCGCCGCCGTGGTGACCGCGGTCTGCGCGACCGGCTGCCGGTCGACCCGCCTCGCGGCGCCGGACGGGCCGCGCAGCGACGGCTCCACCCGCCCGCGCCTCGCCCTCGTCTTCCTCGCTGCGCTGGCGCTGGTCGCGCTGCTGAAGTCGGTCGACACGCTCCGGGCGATCTACCTGCCGCTCTTCGCCGTCTCCTCCGGTGTCCCCGCCGCGCTCGTCGCGCCGGTGCTCCTCGCCTCCGCGGTCCTCGAGCTCGCGGCGCTGCCCGCACTGAGCCGGCTCAGCAGCGCCCGCGGCAGCGTGCTCACGCTCGCCGTCGTCGCACTCGCCGGGGTCCTGGCGTTCTCGATCCTCTCGAGCACGCAGTCCTATCCGGCGCTGCTCGTCTCGCAGGCCCTCTACGCGGTCGCGGCCGCCGGCTACCAGAGCATCGGCCTGCTCCTGCTCGAGCGGACCAGCGGCGGCGGACCCGGCGCCGGGGCGAGCGCCTACATGGCCGTCGTGCAGATCGGCACGGTCCTCGGCGCCCTGCTCCCGCTCGCGGTCACCGGCTACGACCCGCGGATCTTCCTGCTCGCCGTCGGCCTGGCGGCGACGGCACTGCTGCTCACGGTCGCCCTGCGGCTCGCGGGCCACCGGCTCTGAGCCCCACTCGACCACCTCCGCCCGACCACCACCGGTTCGATCTGCAGGTGATCCGAGCGTTCCGGAAACCTCCACGCGGCGGAACGCGCTCTCGCCTCGTGATCGCCTGCAGAACGAACAGCCACCTGCACGACGTACCCGCCTCCCAGCCGCCGCGTGACACCATCGACGGATGAGCGCGCCGATCCCCGCCCCCGCGAGACGCCGCTTCCTCACCCCGCGCCGCGTGGCGCTGATCGCCGCGCTGACCGCACTCGTCGTCGGTCTGGCACTCCTCGGCCTGGTGGCGCTGCAGTACTCGACCCTCGCCGCGCAGGGCTTCGACGACGTCTGCCTCGCCAGCGTCGGCCGCGTGCCCGCCGAGGAGGGCTCGCTCGTCGCCGGCTCCTGGTCCTGGTGGCCGCTCGGCAGCACCTGCCGCTGGGAGCTGCTCGACGGCACCGTCGTCGACGCGGCACCGGACTGGTCGACCACCGCCGTCGGGATCGTCGGCGCCGCGCTCGCGCTCCTGGGAGTGCTGGGCACGGCGCTCGCACTCCTCGTGCGGCGCCGCGCCCGCTGACTCAGCGGTCGAAGAGGTTCCCGAGTCCGCCGAGGTCGGGCATCTCGAAGTTCGAGCCGAACTCCGACACCTGCTCGCCGAGCCCCGACACGTGCTCGCCGGCACCGGAGACGAACTCGCCCGCGCCGCCGGTGATGTCGCCGAACTCGCCGAGGTCGCCGAACTCGCCCAGCCCGCCGGCCAGGTTCTCGAAGTCCACGCCCATCCCGGCGGCCTGCGCGAGCAGCGGACCGGCGACGCTGCTGAGCACCGCGCCGCCCGCGACCGCCGCGAGCAGTCCTCCCGCGGCACCGAGGCCGACGCCGGCGACGGCGCCCACTCCGGCACCGGCCAGCGCACCCTTGGTCCCGGGCTTGGAGAACATCTTCTTGAGGAAGCCGGGGTTGTGCGCCTCGCCTCTGGTCGCCGCGCGGGCGAGATCGTCGGGCGCGGAGGAGCGCGGCTGCTCGTTCGCGGGCAGCTCGTCGCGCAGGCGCCCCTCGACCTGGGCACGCTGCGCCGGCGTCAGCTTGGCGAACGCGTCGCGGTGCACCTGCTCCAGCTGCTCGGGGTCGGCGGTGCGGAGGAGGTAGTCGTAGCGCGCGATCGCCGCGCGGTCCTCCGGCGCGACGGCGGCCGCCGGCCGGGCGTCCTGCGGGCGGGCCGAGGGGTGCGGCGATCCGTAGGCGGGGGTGGGGCCGGGCGTCCGCGAGGCGGGAGCGCTGGGCGCGGCCGTGCTCGAGGACGCGGATCGGGAGTCGCCCGTCACCGCGTTCGCGGCCGAGCGGACCATGTCGCGCCAGTCCGTGCCGCCACCGGTCGCGGGGCGCGAGGAGGAGCTCGACGAGCTCTTGGAGTCGAGCGCCTTCGACGCCATGCTGAGGATGCGCTTGAGAGTGCTCACAGGGGACCTTCCGTCGGGTAACAGGTTCGATAGTGGCGGGCCCTCCTGAGCGAAGCCCGGTGGAACGCCCTCCGGACGCCGAGAGCGCCCGCTCCGACCAGGGGTCGCCCCCGCGCTCCGCTGTCAGCGGACTCGGGTCCTCCGGGGAGGCGACGGCGGGCGATCGGAGGCAGACTCCTGCCATGCAACTGCTCTTCGTGCACGGCGCCCTGGTCCGCGACGGCGACTGGTGGTGGCACCGCACCGCCGAGCTGCTCCTCGAGCGCACCGGTGTCGCGAGCCGCGCCGTCGCCCTGCCCTCCTGCGGCGAGTCGGCGGCGGACCGCGCCGGCGCCGGGCTGGTCGAGGACGCCGCCGCCCTGCGCGTCGCACTCGAAGACGTCGAGGACGACGGGGCGATCGTCGTCGGCCACTCCTACGGTGGCACCGTCATCGCCGAGGCCGGCGCGCACGCCGCCGTCGCCCACCTCGTGTACGTCTCCTCCTACCTCCCCGACCTCGGCTCGACGCAGGGCGGCATCATGGCCGGGGAGACGGACCCCGTCTCGATCGCGCCCCACGACGACGGCACGCTCGGCGTCGCCGGCTACGACGCCGCCTCGTTCGGCCGCCGCTTCCTTCAGGACGCCGACGAGACGACCCAGCGGGCCGCCTGGGAGCGCGTCACGACTCAGTCGATCGCCGCCTTCACCACCCCGACCTCCGTCGCCGGCTGGCAGGGCGTCGACTCCACGTACCTGGTCTGCACCGAGGACGGCAGCACCTCGGTCGGCCTCCAGCGCGTCCACGCCGAGCGCGCCACCCGCTCGATCGACCTGCCGACCGGCCACCACCCCTTCCTCTCCCGACCCGACCTCGTCGTCGCCGAGCTCGAGGCGATCCTGCGGTCCTAGCCGCCCGGATCCGGCCGCCCGAGACCAAGAGGACGTCGCCCACCGAGCCGCCCGACGATCGGACGGTCGTCACCCGTCCGTCACCCGGCCGCCCTCGACCCTCAGCACCTCGTCGCTGAGCATCTCGATGTCGCTGTCGCGGTGACTGGTGAACACGATGGTCGTCCCCTTCGCCTTCTCCGCGACGAGGATCTCCCGCAGGCGCTCGACCGATTCCGCGTCGAGGGCGTTGAACGGCTCGTCGAGGAGGAGGACAGCGGGGTGCTCGAGCAGCGCCTGCGCGAGCGAGAGCTTCTGCAGCATGCCCAGCGAGAAGTTCCGGGCCTTCAGCGGCGATGTCGGCGAGAGACCGACCTGCTCGAGGACCTCGTCGATGCGGTCCTCGCCCACCTGCTTCCGGATCGAGGCCAGGTCGGCGAGGTTCTGGCGAGCGCTCCTGCCGGCCAGGTAGCCCGGGCCGTTGATCGAGACGCCGAATCGATCGGGGTAGTCCCGACCCCGGGAGAGGTAGGCCGGATCGATCGTCACGGTGCCGCCCGAGGGTCGCAGCAGGCCGCACATCAGGAGCAGCAGCACCGACTTGCCGGCGCCGTTCGGCCCGACGAGGCCGTAGGTCCGCCCGTCCTCGATCCGGAGGGACACGTCCCGCAGGATCTCCTTCCGGCCGAAGCTCTTGCCGACCTCGGCGAGGGTGATCACGTCCACCAGACCACGACCTTTCTTCGTGCAGTGAGAGCGAGGAAGCCGACGCTTCCGAGCAGCGACAGGGCGAGCAGGGACGCCACGAGGACGGCGATCCGCGGGAGGACCCGATCACCGCCGGGGCCGCCGTCGGCGAGGCCGCCGAGGAGGAACGGGTTGTCCGGGGCGAACGAGCGGGACAGGACGACGGCGACGGCGACGAGGCAGACGGCGACGAACCTCGACTGGACGCCCGCGATCGAGCAGCGCAGGACGACCCCGACGCCGCCGTACAGGGCCGCGCACACGCCTCCCGCGGCGACGGCACCCGCCACCGCGATCCACTGCGGCGAGGGCGCGACGACTTCCCGGGTCGCGCAGAGGACACCGGCGAGCACGAGCACAGCCGCGACCGTCCACGCCGCGAACGAACCGACCGAGCTCCGGACGACCTCGCGCCGCAGCCGGGCCGCCCGACTCCCCGCTCTGATGAGCTCGTGATGCTCGCGCTGAGGTGTCGGCGATCCCCGGCCGATCATGCCGACCAGGAGGAACGGGAGGAAGACGAGCAGGTACTGCATCGACTCCGCGATCGATCCGAGCGGACTCGGCACCAGGAGACCTGCCACCTCGAGGAGGTCCCGGCCGGCGGAAGCCTGGAGGAAGGAGAAGAGGACGAGCAGCGCCGAGACCGACAGGAGAACGGAGACGGCGACCCGGTCCGCACGGCTCGAGGCCCGCGCGGCGTGCCGTACCACCAGTCCGACGCCGAGGAGGACGATCAGCGGCCTCAGCGCCGTCCCGACCAGGGACGTCCTCTCCATGCCGACCACCAGGTCGAGGAAGGCGGCGGCGCTGAGGGGCGCACTCGGCGGTACGAGAGCGAGCACTGAGAGGACGACCCAGAGGAAGAGACCGCCGACCGACGCCCAGGTGGCGGAGGCCCTGCCCGAGAGCAGGCGGACGGACACGACGACAGCGGCCGTCGCGCAGAGCGACGCCCCGAGGAGGCCGACCTGCGCGACCAGGGCCGCAACCGGAGCGAAGCCGTGTGCTCGAAAGACGGCGGCGACGCTCTCCGGAGGCGCGAACGACGTCGGCTGCAGACCCGCACCGCAGACGAGGCAGACGGCGAGGGCACCCGCCGCCGCCTTCGCGCACAGCGTCGCCAGGCCCGCGAGGGTCCCGCCCCAGGCTCGGAGGAGCGACCCGTGGCGGAGCAGCGCTCCGGGCGAGGCGGTCCGAGTCGCCCGCAGCGCCGACAGGATCAGCCACAGCGGAACGACGACGAAGCCGAGGTAGTAGGGATCGGCGGCGACGTCGAGGAGGACGTCCCAGACCCCCGGTGACCGGCCGGTCGCCGTCTCCTGGAAGAAGCGCGAGTAGAGGGCGTACGCCCCGGTGAGACCGAGGAAGACCAGCGCGGTGAGTCTCTGCCCCGTCACAGGAGGTGCCTGCTCTCGCTCGGCCGCCGCACGACGAACACCCAGAGCGCGGCCGCCAGGAGAGCGGTGAGGAGGGTCGGGGACGCCGCGATCAACCACGGGGACTGCTCAAGACCCGCGGGGAAGACGGAGAACATCGGCGTCAAGGCCGGTTCATGGAGCACGGACAGCACGACGGTCAGCCCGAGATAGAACGCGAACGGCAGAAGCAGGGCGACGGCCCTGTTCGGGACGAGGACCAGACTCGCCGACGTGAGCACCGAGTAGACCGCCGCCGCGAAAGCGAACCAGAGCGACATCAGCAGCCCGAACACCAGGACGTTCCCACCGCTGAGATTGGCGAACGTCTCGCGCTGCTGGAACGGGACGGCGTCGATGTACACGGAGGGCTCGACTCCCGGATGCCCCAGAAGCGGCCATACGACACACACGATGAGTGTCGCGAGGAAGCCGTAGAGGAGGAAGACAGCCGAGGAGAGAAGCCCCGCGGCGATGAACTTCGCCGAGACCACAGCCGAATAGGACTGCCGCGAACGCTCGTTGACGACAGCTCGGTGCGCCACGTCGTCGGACAACTGCATCGACCCCGCCACGGCGACGACCAACGGGAACACCAGTGCTGCCGGTGAGCCGAAGAGCGTGATCAGGACGTCACCGTCGTCACGGAAGACCGAACGCGTGTTGGAGAGAATCGCTTCGACGATGACCGCGATCATGATGCTCGCCGCGAAGCACGTCGGAAGGTGTGACCGCCGTCGAACGAGCTCTCGTCGCACCAGAACGACAAGATCTCGGCAGCGTTCTCGCGGGGACATCACTCATCACATCCTTCCGAGTCGAGACGAACCGACCTCGAGGGGGACCACGCCGCTGGTCGGAAGAGCCGGGGCCCTAATTGCTGCGCCAGGCCCCCTGGACCTGAACCTGCACGACATTGCCCTTCCCGATGCGCAGCTGCAGCCTCACCTCGGCACCGGCAGGAAAGCGGTTGTGCAGGTTCGCCTCGCTCCTGTCCTTCAAGCCGCGCACCTTCGCGCTGCACGCGAGAAGCGCGCTCTGGCACATCTCCACATCGACGGAGTAGTCATCACCGACTGTCCCCACGTTCACGTGACCGTCGAAGTCGGAGATCTCCTTCGTTTGGCTGTTAGTCCACCCGGCGATCTGGAAGCGGGGAAGAGTCTCGTTGAAGGCGATGTTCTTCGTTCCCGCATACGCGGTACCGGTCGCTCCGAGCATCAGAGCGCCCACGAGACCGCCGACCGCCAGTGCTTTCGTTGAATTCCTCATATCGATGACTCCATCCGTCAGGGGTCCATCTTCATCGCGGACGCCATACGTGTATTGAAGTCGAGCCGACTGACACGGACACGTGATTGCGCCGCTCTGGCGCGAGATCGTGCGCGTGACGGAGGTTCTCCGCACCGAGCCGACCGGAGGGCACGTCCCGGACCCTCGAAAGGCGTAGGCGCTCGGCGTACCGGGAGCCACCCCGCTGAACAAGCCGCCCGTACACTCGCGAGCATGCCTCCCGCGCTCACCGGCGAGTCCGTGATCGGAGCCGTCTGAATGCCCGACATCGAGCTCGTCAGCGCCGACGGCTGCGTCCGCGCCTCGATCAACCCCGTCGCCGCGAGCATCCGCGTCCTCGACGTCGGCGGCCGCGCCCTCGTCGAGCCCTACGAGGGCGACCAGCCGCCCGGAGCAGCCGGGGCGGTGCTCGTCCCCTGGCCGAACCGCGTCCGCGACGGCCGCTGGCTCCTCGGCGGCGCCGTGCAGCAGCTCGCGATCACCGACCCCGCCACGAACTCGGCCAACCACGGCCTCCTCGCGACCACCCGGTACCGCATCGGCGAGCGCACCGCCGACAGCGTCACGGTGCACGCCCGCCTCGACTCCCCGCCCGGCTACCCGTTCGTGCTCGCCACCAGCGTCCGCTACCGGCTGCACCCGGCCGGGCTCGACGCCCTGCACGTCCTCGTCAACGAGTCGGACCGCCGCGCCCCGGTCGCGCTCGGCGTGCACCCCTACCTCCGCGCCGGCGACGCGGACGAGCCGCGCATCCGTCTCCCCGCCCGCGAGCGCCTCGTCCTCGACGAGCGCCACCTGCCCACCGGCGAGCGCCGCTCGGTCGCGGGCACGCCCTTCGACCTCCGCGCGCGAGTCCCGCAGCGCAGCGCCCCTTGGCACGCGAGCTACACCGCCCTCGAGCGCGACCCCGACGGCACCGTCCGCGCCGACCTCAGCGCTCCGGGCCACGGCCGCACCACGCTCTGGGCCGACGCGTCCTTCACCGCCCTGCAGCTCTACATCGACCGCGACCGGCGCCCGCCGGCGATCGCGATCGAGCCGATGACCGCCCCGCCCGACGCCCTGAACTCGGGCGAGGGGCTCCGCTGGATGGAGCCGGGCGAGCGCGCCGAGTTCCGCTGGGGTATCGACTCCGGCTGAGCAGGTTCGTTCAGGCCTGCGCGCGCAACACCCGGTGGAGCGGTCAGCGAGAAGAGGTGTCGCCCGCGAATCGTCCAGGGGACCCGGCCGATCGCCCATTCCTCCGCCCTCGCCTCGCTCTCTACCCTCGACCCATGGCAGTCATCGCAGAAGCCTCGCAGCTCATCGCGCCCCCGCCGGCGGCGGCCGACCTCCTCGCGCGGGGCGCGGCGGCCGTGTGGGAGACGACGATCACCCTCCCGACCTACACCCCCGAGGAGCCGGTGCAGCTGCCGATGTTCCTCGACCGCCGGGTCTACCAGGGCTCGAGCGGGCGGGTGTATCCGCTGCCCTTCATCGACCGGATCGCCTCCGACGCCGTCGACCAGGAGTGGCGCGTCGTCGTGCTCGAGAACGAGTTCGTCCAGGTCGTCGTCCTGCCCGAGCTCGGCGGCCGGATCTACTCCGGCTACGACAAGACCACCGGCTACGACTTCTTCTACCGCAACACCGTCATCAAGCCGGCGCTCGTCGGCCTGGCCGGCCCGTGGATCAGCGGCGGCGTCGAGTTCAACTGGCCGCAGCACCACCGCCCCGGCACCTACCTGCCCACCGCCTGGAGCCTCGAGCGCGCCGATGACGGCTCGGTCGTCGTCTGGTGCAGCGACCACGACCCGTTCTGCCGGATGAAGGGCCTGCACGGCGTGCGCCTGCGCCCGGGCTCGAGCCTCGTCGAGCTCGACGTGCGCCTGCACAACCGCACCAGCGAGCGGCACACCTTCCTGTGGTGGGCGAACGTCGCGGCGCGAGTGCACGACGACTACCAGTCCTTCTTCCCGCGCGACGTCCGCTACGTCGCCGACCACGCGCGCCGCGCGATCACCGCCTTCCCGGCGGCCGACCGACCCTACTACGGCGTCGACTACCCGGCCCTCGCGGCCGAGCACGGCGCCGGATCGACGCAGGACGGCCCGCCCGCCGACCGGATCGACTGGTACCGCAACATCCCGGTCCCCACCTCGTACATGGTCGTCCGCACCGACGACTCCTTCTTCGGCGGCTACGACCACCGCGCCGGCGCCGGCTTCGTGCACTGGGCCGACCGCCGCTTCGCTCCCGGCAAGAAGCAGTGGACCTGGGGCGACGCCCCGTTCGGCCACGCTTGGGACGCGCAGCTGACCGACGCCGACGGCCCCTACGTCGAGCTGATGGCAGGCGTCTACACCGACAACCAGCCCGACTTCTCCTGGCTGATGCCCGGCGAGACCAAGACCTTCTCGCAGTACTGGTACCCGATCAGCGGCATCGGAGTGGCGCACCAGGCGACCCGCGACGCGGCCCTCCACCTCGACGTCGAGGCCGGCAGCATCCGCTTGGGCGTCGCGACGACGCGCCGTTTCCCGGGGGCGACCGTGACGCTGCGCGTCGACGGCACCGTCCTGCACGAGTGGATCGCCGACCTCGAGCCCGGGCAGCCGCTGCTCGTCGACCTGCCGACCACCCGCACCGGCCCGGAGGGACTCGGCGTCACCGTCGTCGCCCAGGGCTCGACCGTCCTCGCCTACGAGGTGCCGACGGAGTTCGACGACACCGAGCCCGAGGTCGCGACGGAGCCGCTCCCGCCCGCCGAGACCGCGTCGGTCGACGAGCTCTACCTCGTCGGTGTCCACCTCGCGCAGTACCGGCACCCCACCCGCTCGCCGCTGCCCTACTGGGAGGAGGCGCTGCGCCGCGATCCCAGCGACGCCCGCGTGCACCTCGCCCTCGCCGACCACGCCTATCGCCGCGGCGAGTACGCCGATGCCCTCGCGCACGCCGACGCCGCGATCCGGCGCCTCACCGCCCGCAACGGCAACCCGGCCGACACCGAGGCCTTCTACCTGCGCGGGCTGATCCTGCGCCGCCTCGGCCGCGCGACCGAGGCCGCCGCCGCCTTCGGCAAGGCCGCCTGGGACGGGAAGTGGGCGCACGCCGCGCTCTTCGAGAGCGCACGCCTCTCGGCCGCCGCCGGCGACCACGCCGCGGCCCTGGAGGATCTCGCCACCTCGCTCCGCCTCGACACCGACGACCTCCGCGCCCGCGCCCTGCAGGCGGTCTGCCTGCGCGCGCTCGGCCACACCGGCGAGGCCGAGCGGGTCCTCCACGAGACCCTGCGCCTCGATCCGCTCGACCAGCTGGCCCGCACGCTCACCGGCACCGATCCGGCCGACGCGCACGAGAGCATCGACGTCGCGCTCGACCTCGCCTCGTTCGGCGAGACCGGCGAGGCCCGTCGGCTGCTCGGCGCCGTCGCGCACGGTGACGGCGGCGCCGCCGGAGCGGGCAACGCCGCGCCGATCGCCGCCTACCTCCTGGCCCGGCTCGGCGAGCCCGTCGACACCCGCGCGCTCGATCTCACCCGCGCCTTCCCCGCCGGCCTCGACGCACACGACGCGCTGACCGCCGCGGTCGCCGCCGACCCGGCCGACAGCACCGCCCGGTCGCTTCTCGGCCTGCTCCTCTACGACGCCGGCCGACGCGATGAGGCCGCCGAGCACTGGCGCCGCGCGATCGCGGACGGCGGCGCCGACGCGGTGACGCACCGCAACGCCGGCCTCGCCGCCTACAACGACGAAGCGGACGACGACGCCGCCTGGGCGCACTACCTCCGCGCCCGCGAGCTCGCCCCGCGCGACGCCCGTTTGCTGTACGAGCTCGACCAGCTCGCCGCGCGCCTCGGCCACTCGGCCGCCGACCGCCTCGCCCGCCTCGAGGGCGACCGCGAGCTCCTGCTCTGCCGCGACGACCTGACCGTCGAGTACGCCGGTCTGCTGATCGAGGCGGGACGCGCGCAGGAGGCGCTGTCGCTCCTCGAGTCGCGCCGCTTCCAGCCCTGGGAGGGCGGCGAGGGCCGCACCCTCGCCGCCTGGGACGCGGCCCGTGCCGCGCTCGGCCTCGAGTCGGCGACGCCGCCGTCGACGCTCGGCGAGGCGCGTCCCCGCTTCGACGCCCCGCAGGCGACGCTCGACGACGGCTCCACCGACTACTTCGCCACGAGCCTGCCCGCGCTGCTGCTCTTCCACCGCGACTGACGGCGGGCAGCGCGCACCCCGCGCACACGAACGAGGGCCGGCTGCGAACAGCCGGCCCTCTCCTCGTGCGTCCCCCTACTTGCTCGAGCCCACCATCAGCCCCGAGACGAACTGCTTCTGAAACGCGAAGAACACGATCGCGGTCGGGATCGCCGCCACCACGGCCCCCGAGGCGACCACGTTCCACTGGCTCACGTAGCCGCCCTGGATGTTGAGCAGCGCGGCCGTGATCGGGAAGTTCGTCTCGGTCCGCAGCACCGTCACCGCCCAGATCAGGTCGTTCCAGATCCAGGTCGTCGCCAGAGCGCCGAGCGCCGCGAGCGACGGCCGGCACAGCGGCAGGAGGATCCGCCAGTAGGTGCGGAGGACCCCCGCGCCGTCGACCTGCGCCGCCTCGAAGATCTCGGCCGGGATCGACCGCATGAAGCCGTGCAGCACGAAGGTGTAGAAGCCCAGCCCGAAGCCGACCTGCACCACGATCAGCGCGAAGAGCGTGTCGTAGATGCCGAGGCTCTCGGTGATCCGCGAGACCGGGATCAGAAGGATCTGCGGCGGCAGCAGGTTTCCCGCCAGCATCAGCAGCAGGATCCCCCGGCGGAACGGGATGTGGAACCGGCTGAGCGCGAACGCCGCCCACGAGGCGAGCAGCAGCGAGAGGAACACGGTGAAGACCGTGACGATCAGGCTGTTCACCAGCGCCTCGCCGACCAGCCCGGCCGTGAACACCGTGACGAAGCCGTCGAGGCTGAAGCTCGCCGGCAGGGCGCCGAGCCCGTTGCCGGTGATGTCGTCGAAGCTGCGGACGGCCACGAAGAGCACGAACAGCATCGGCAGCACCCAGAGCAGCGCGACCGGCGCCATGATCGCGTGGAAGATCCACGAGCCCTTCACCCGGCGGCGCGGGAGGGTCGGCGCGGCGAGACCGGGCGCGACCGGAGCGATGACGGCCATGTCAGTCCTCCTCCTTCGTGGCGCGCACGAGGTAGCTGATGATGAAGACGATCGCGAGCAGGAAGATGACGACCGCGATCGCCGAGCCGTAGCCGAGGTTCAGCACGGTGAAGCTCTCCTGGAACATGTAGGTCGAGAGCAGCTGCGTCGAGTTGTACGGCCCGCCGCGGGTCATCGCCCAGACGATGTCGAAGGTGCGCAGCGAGTCGATCACGGTGACCGCGAAGACGACGCCGTTCACGCCCTTCAGCTGCGGCATCACGATCCGCCAGAAGCGCTGCGTCCGCGAGGCGCCGTCGACCTGGGCGGCCTCTTCGAGACTCGGGTCCGCGCCCTTCAGACCGGCCAGGTAGAGCACCATGATGTAGCCGCACTGCCGCCAGACCGCGGCGACCAGCACCGCGTAGAGCGCGAGCGTCGGATCCGCGAGCCACTGCCGCTCGAGGTCGCCCAGGCCGATCCCGCCGAGGAAGCTGTTGACCACGCCGTCCGGCTGGTAGATCACCCGCCAGAAGAGGCCGGTCACCGCGAGCGAGAAGACCATCGGCAGGTAGATCGCACTGCGGTAGATCCCGACGCCGCGCCGCGGCTTGTTCAGCGCGACGGCGAGCGCCAGCCCGATCGCCACGGAGAGACCGCCGAAGCCGATCACCCAGATGACGTTGTTGACCAGCGCGGTCGCGAAGATCGGGTCGGAGCCGAGGTCGACGAAGTTGTCGAGGCCGATGAACTCCGGCTCGCCGATCCCGTTCCACCGGGTGAGCGAGAGGTAGAAGGAGTTGATCGCGGGCCAGAAGACCCAGGCCAGCTCGACCGCGAGCGGGACGAGCAGGAAGAGCCAGACCACCGCGGGCACCCGGGTGATCCGGCGCCCCTTCCCCGAGCGGACCAGCGGGCGGGCCGGCGGCACCGGTGGAGTCCCCGGCGCCGGAGCGGGCGGCCGCTCCACAGCGGCCGCCCTGGTCGTCCCGGTCACGGGTTGAAGACCTTGTCGGCCGCCGTCTGCCACTCCTTCAGGATGCTGTCGACCTCGCCCGGCTGGGCGATGAACTTGGTGAGCGCCGCATCGGCCGTGGTCTGCAGGTCGTCGGAGGAGTCGCGGTTGAAGAACTGCGTGATCTGCTCGGTGCCGGCCAGCAGCGCGACGCCCCTCTGCACCAGCGGCGAGAACACCGAGGTGTCGACGTCGGGCGAGGTCGGCAGGTTCGACGACTGCGAGGCCTCGATGTAGGCGGACTGGCTCTCGGCCCCCGCGAGGTAGGCGAGGAATGCCTTGGTCGCGTCCGCGTCCTTGGTCTTCGCGCTGGCGAAGTAGCCGTCGGTCGGCGCCTCCTCCGCGGTCGGGATGCTCGCGTCGATGACCGGGACGGAGAAGAAGTCGAGGTCGTCGCCCTCGCCCTCCGGCATGTTCTGGCTGATGAAGGCGCCGACGAGGTACATCGCGTTCTTCTTCTGCACCAGCGGCGTGACGGCGTCCTGCCAGGCGTAGGAGGGGGCGTTCGGATCCATGAACGGCACGATGTCGGCGTAGTACTTCATCACGTTCTTCACCTCGGTCGAGTCGAACGACGACTTCCCGGCCAGGAGCTCCTTGTGGTAGTCCGCGCCGTTCACGCGGAGGTTGAGGATGTCGAACCAGCCGGACGCCATCCACGGCGTCGAGCCGATGCCGTTGGAGAGCGGCACGAGCCCCTGGCCCTGCAGCGTCTCGCAGAGGGCCATGAACTCGTCCCAGGTGGTCGGCACCTCGACGCCCCACTCCTCGAAGGCCGACTTGCGGTAGAAGACGCCCCACCAGTAGTAGTTCGTCGGCAGGAAGATCTGCTTGCCGCTCGCATCCGTCGAGAGGTCCTTGAGCGCCGGGGAGTAGCCGGCCGCGGCACCGTCGCCGGTCCAGAGGTCGGAGAGGTCGAGCAGCAGGTCCTGCGCGGCGTAGTCGCGGGCCACCGAGCCGGCGTACCAGGTGAGCACGTCCGGCGGGTTGCCCGAGGTGAGGTAGGTGGAGAGCTGCGCGCGGAACTGCTCGATCGCCACGGTGTTGAGGGTGACGGAGCCGCTCGAGTAGTTCTTCACCAGCGCCTCCAGCGCCGCTTTCGGGGCCGGGTCGGAGAGGGAGGACTGCAGGACGATCCCGCCGCCGCCGCCCGCTCCGCCGCCGCCCCCGCCGCCGCCCATGCAGCCGGTGAGGAGCGCAGTGCTGCCGAGCGCGGTCGCGCCGTACAGGAAGCCTCGTCGGGTGAGGTTCGGGAATCGCTGATCAGTGGTCATGGTGTCCTCCTTGACTCCGTGAAACCGGGGGGCCGTGCTGTGCTGCGGGGCCGGTCGTGCTGCGGTGCTGGTCGTGCCGTCGTGCTGGTCGTGAATCGTGCTGGTCGTGGATCGTGCCGGTGGTGCCGTCGCCGGGTCCGCCTAGGCGGGCGCGGCGAAGATCGCGTTGCACTCGCGCTGCAGGGCGATGTCGTCCCACATCGGGTGCTGGGGTGCGCCGTTCGAGCAGACGATCGATCCCCGGGCGCCGACCCGCCGCGACTCGCGCATCGCGAGCCGGCAGTACTCGGCGCCGATCGGCCCCTCCTCGAAGCGGCCCTCGAGTGGCGTGTAGCCGACCCAACCCTCGCCGAAGACGAGCGGCACCCCGCGCAGGGCGGCGTGGTCGGCGGCGACGGCGATCCAGATCTTCAGCGTCGAGCGCATCTCGAGGTGGTGAGCGCCGTAGCGCTCGTACAGCCAGCGGTCGATCTGCTCGGCGTCGCCCCAGTCGTGCGCGTAGATCTCGCCCTTGCCGACGATCGTCGCGGTCAGCTTCCACTGGTCCTCCGCCGGGAGCGTCCACTCCGCGATGGGCGGCGCGCCCTCGAGCAGAAAGGCCTCGGCGGCGAGGTCCTGCTCGAACTCCTCGACCGGGCTGCGGAGCGCGAACTCGGCGATGAACTCGTTGAGCACCCCGTAGATGTAGGGGTGCAGGACGAGCACGTCCGAGTTCCACGGAATCCCGCGCATCCCGCCGACGGGCACGTGCGCGTAGTTGACGGAGCACGGGACGCCGTCGGTCAGCTCGTGGAACCGGTCGATGCCGCGGGTGAGCCGCGGCGTGAGAGCGAGCGTCGCCGCATCGAGGTCGGCGCGGTCGTAGTCGAGCCCCTCGGTGAGGTGCCCCGCCTGCACCTCGTTGTGCAGCTCGACGAACGCGATCCGGTCGTCGAGGTCGTGCTCGGCGAGGAAGTCGACGAGAGCGGCCTGGGCGTCCGCGAGGCGCTCGGCGCGGTCCTCCGGCGGTACCGCCATCAGCGCGTCGAACCAGTCCCGCTCGAGCGCGAAGGAGGAGGACTGCTGGTACTCCCAGGACGAGACGATGACGAACACCCCGTGCCGCTTCGCCGCCGCGAACAGCGCGAGCAGGTGGGCGCGGCCGTCGATGACGGTCGGCTCGGCCACGTCGTACCAGCGCACCCGCTGCGCGTAGGAGCTGCCGAGCGGTCCGAGCCGGAGCTCCCGGGTATCGAGACCGGACTCGAACAGCAGGAACGGCATCGCGCAGATCCGGATGGTGTTGTACCCCCGTTCGACGGCGCCGGCGAAGGCCGCGTCGAGATCCTCGAAGGGCTCGCCCGGTCCGGTGCGGACGTACCAGGAGAAGTCCCAGAGGGTGATGGTGAGGCGCTCGGGGAGGTGGTCCGCGAGCGGCACCGGCTGGTAGGGGGACGAGGGGTACTCCGCTGTGAGCATGGCGCCAGCCTAGGCACGCACCCAGCGCCGACCAATGAAGCGTTGGACGCCATTAGC
Organism: Rathayibacter sp. VKM Ac-2835; assembly: GCF_013266705.1. Taxonomy (NCBI): domain Bacteria; kingdom Bacillati; phylum Actinomycetota; class Actinomycetes; order Micrococcales; family Microbacteriaceae; genus Rathayibacter; species Rathayibacter sp. VKM Ac-2835. The sequence continues at coordinate 915,386 of NZ_JABSNQ010000001.1, forward strand.
TGGACGATTCTCTGCTCTGACCTACACTCGTCGGCATGCTGATCCCCGACGGCTTCCTCGGCCAGCGCCTGCATGTCCTCCCGAAACCGCGGGTCGCCGAGGCGCTCGCGGCCCCGATCACCGAGCGCCTGCTGGTGACGGATGCTGGACACTTCCCGCACGCTGCCGCTCACGGCCGCAGCCGCCCCGAGGGCACGCGGGAGGCCGTGGTGATCCTCTGCACCGCCGGCCGGGGCTGGGTGGACACGGGCGATTCGACGGCCCCGGTCGGCACCGGCGAGGTCGCGATCATCGCCCCGGGCGTCCCGCACCGGTACTGGGCCGACTTCGACGACCCGTGGACGATCTGGTGGCTGCACGTCGCTGGAGCCGACGCCGCTGCCCTGGTGTCGGCCGTCATCGAGGAGCGGACGTCCCCCGTCGTCACCGCGCGGGACGCCTTCTCGGCGAAGGCCCTGATCGAGCACGCCGTCGCCGCCCTCGAGCGCGACGAGACCGATTCGAGCCTCTACGCCGCGAGCGGCGCCGCTTGGAACCTCCTGGCCCAGCTCGCCTCCGACCGCGCCCGCGGCACCCTCGAGTCGGGCGACCGGATCCGCATGGCCCAGGACCACCTCCGCGAGCACCTGGACTCCCCCACCAGCATCACCGAGCTGGCGACGCTGGCCGGCATGAGCACCTCGCACTTCTCCGCCCTCTTCAAGAAGGCCGCCGGCATGAGCGCCGTCGAGTACGTCAAGCGCCTGCGCAGCGCCCGCGCCCGCGAGCTCCTGATCACCACCGACGCCCCGATCGCCGACATCGCCCGAGCCGTCGGCTACTCCGACGCCTTCTACTTCTCCCGCCAGTTCCGCGCCATCAACGGCACGAGCCCCTCGGAGTACCGCGCCGAGTTCCACGGCGAGGCGCTGCGCTGAGCCCGGCCACCGAGCCGGTCCGGTCAGCGTGCGCACTCGACGGACGGCCCGCGGTACTCGGCCGATTCGAGGACTTCCACGTCGCCGAACCTCGCGACGACGCGATACCCGTCCGCCAGCGCGTGGTCGCGGATCGCGGTCGTCCGCAGGTCCAGTCCGCGCACCGACCCCGCATTCTCCTGAGTCAGGTCCAGGAGGACGAAGTCGGGCGGCCGGCTGAGGACGCCAGGCAGCGACACCCGGTTGCTCCGCGTCAGCAGCGGCACGAGCCGGTCGTCGGCCGCGACGCACGCGCTCGCCGGCACCCTCTCGACCGCAGCGACCTGATCTCTCCGATGCGGCGACCGCGTCCACGCCTCGCCGGTCGCCATCCGCGCCAACGGGAAGGCCTCGTCGTCGTGGCACACGATCGTCCCGATCACCGGCACGGCGCAGACGACCGCGCCGACGACCAGCGCCACCCGAGCTCTCCCCACGGAGGACGGAAGACGCCGCAGGAGCCGCCCTCCGCCGTCGACAGCGCCCAGGACCAGCACGACCCAGACAGGCGCGTCGTAGTGGAATCCGCTCGTCCAGAGGGCCGGCCGGTCGGAGAGGAATCTCTCGGCCAGGACCGGCAGCGCGAGCAGCGACACCGGCGAGAGCAGCGGAAGCAGGAGGAGGGGTGAGAGCAGCCCCAGAAGCGTCATCGTCTTCACGATCGGCGTGAAGAAGAGCCCGATCGCGATCCACGGCCGCTCGAGCATCGTCCGGGCCACCTCGCCCCCGTCGGCTCCGAGCGCTCCGTAGTCCCAGTAGGCGTACCCGCGTCCGCCGATCGAGGGGATCACCACCCCGACGACGACCGCGAACGCCGCTGCCCCCGAGCACGCCAGCAGCACCCCGACGATCCTCGGTCTCCTGGCCGCTCGCAGCAGTCCGAGGATCAGCACCACCGCCCCCATGTCCTCCCGGATCAGGAGGAGGACCGCCGACGCTGCGACGAGCTGGCGATCGCTCCTGATGTCGAAGGCGTCGACCGCCCAGGCGAGGACCGGCACCGCGAACGCGACCTCGTGGAAGTCGAAGTCGGCCAGCGATTGCAGCGGCCGGCCGAGGAGATACCCGACGGCCAGCAGGCAGCTCGCTCCCACTCCCACGCGCCGGCGCGCGACGCGCCAGACGAAGACGGAGGAGCCGGCGACCAGCGCGGCCTGCGCCACGAGCAGCACCCGCGCGTCGTCCCAGATCCAGTACAGCGGAGCGAGGACGACGAGGATCGGATGGAAGTGATCACCGAGCAGGTCGAAGTCGTCGCCTTTCAACGGCGAGAGCGGCGGTCGGAACTGCGAGTACGCCCGCACCGCCTGGTCGAAGATGCCGAGGTCGTACCCCGCCGTGAGCAGCTGGTCGGCCCGGGAGATCGAGTAGACCGAGTAGACCGCGAATGTCAGGAGCGCGAGCGGGACGATCAGCGAGCGCAGCCACGCGAGACGCCCACCGCACACCGGCCGACTCCCGCCGCGCCCTGTCCAGCGCATCCGCACCTCCGCCGACGGCGGACGGCGCACCACTGACCGAGGAACCCGCTGTCTCTGCGAAGGATGATAGACGAGCTTCCCTCAGCAATGGGCGACCGGCGCACGACGCCGCCTCATCATGCCGGATGGAACGTGGCTGCCCGAGCACTGCGGACTCAGCCGAAGTGCCGATTGAGAGGTCCCGACGAAGGACCGGACGCTACCCGCGAAAAGAAAAAGCTTTGGTGCCCCTGGAGGGACTCGAACTCTCTCGTTCCCATTGACACCACCACGCGCCGCGATACCCGGAGGAGCGTGATCTAGGGCTGATCGCTCGGTCGATCTAACCTCGAGCAACGTCCCGCTACCCCTACGAGCTCTGTCGGCAGCACACGGTTCAGCACATCATGAGATGCGCCTTCTGGGATCGCTGCCACTCAGTCAGTGCGCTCGCGGCGGATCGCTCGTTCGATGTCGTCAGCGAGCTTGGCTGCCTTCTTGGTCCGCTGGTAACGGAGCGAGGTGGCGGCCTGCTGTGCGAGCTGGGCCAGGTGGAGGAAGTCCGCTTCGAGCTGCGCGTGGGCCTGGTGCTCGTAGTTTTCACTCTCCCCAGTCCAGAGTTTCAGGATCTCGCGGTCCTTCTTCAGGTCAGCAACGCGGTCCCGATAGATCTGGACTGTCTCCTCCAGTGGCTGCCAGTACGCCTCAGCGTCCTCCGCCCACTTGAGGTACTTGGACTCGTCGCCCCGGTCATCCCGCTGCACGAGATCGAGAACGGCTGTCGGGTGGCGGTGCGCGAGGCGTCGGGCGATGTCGCGGGTAAGGAACCATCGGATGTGCGTGCGCCCACCTTCGACGAAGCTGCCCTCGCTGGTCCGGATCTCGTCGGCACTGATGCCGGCTATGGCTGCGAGCCTGTCAACGTCGGTGATGACGCCGATACCCATCGCACCGTTGTAGTAGAGGTCCATCAGATTGGGGGCAGACGGTGAAGAAGACGGTCCACGCCGCTTCGCGCTCTTCGTAGATCGGGCGACCGTCTGCCTGCACGTCATCCCACCGGCGCTCCTCTTCGATGAACCGCTCCCGATCGCTCCACGGGACCTTGAGGCGTCCCGCGGGCACCCACTCGACGCGCCCCTCGTGGGCGTCATTCTGAAACGCGACCTTGACTCGCGGTTTCTGCGGATCGACACCCGTGGCGAGGACTTCGACCTCGGTGGTTGGCCTGCCCGCGGCCTCGCGGTAGACCCAACGTTGTCCTGCGCGCTGCTGGGGAAGCATGACGCAATCGAACCACCTCGATGACCGTCAACGCATCACCGCCGACGCCGCCGCCCCGAGGCCCCTTAGCCCAGGTGCAACCGAACCCGACGACGGACGTCGAAGGGGACCGAGCTGACTTACCCCGGGTATGTCTATAGCTTGCTCCGCGCAGACGATCCAGACTTAGGAGACCTAAGTCGACAGCTTGCTGCGGACCGGCCGAGCAGACTTACCGCCGGTAAGTGGACAGCTTGCTACACGGCGAGGGGTCACCAACCGGAGGCCTCGAAGGTCGAACTACCATCGTTCGGTGAGCAAGACGAGCGGGCGTATCGACGCGCTGACCCTCGCGGCCGGCGACCTCATCGTCTCGGTCGCCATCGTGCTCCTGGTGCGTTCGATCGTCACGCAGTACCCTGTCGATGGGTACGGCGCCGGCATCCTGTTCGTCATCGGTTTGGGCCTGCTCAGTGACAGAGCGACCAGCCACATCGACCTCGGCGAAGGTCGATCCGGAGGCCAGTAGGGTTAGCGCGCACGAGACCACGCGAGGAACGCTTCAGCCGCCTCACGGAGCGTGTCCCCGCCGCCGACGACCCACTGCTGCGCGTGACGCAGACGTAAGTCGGACGGCCCTGGTACTGCACGAGTCTGATCCAGCCGAGATCCTCGCGCTTGTCTGCCATCCGCCACTCGTATGGGACGACGGACCTCGAGGCATTCGAGAGCGGCGTCCAGTGGTGCGACATGGGGCGAGGATCGCCGAGACGTCCGACACGCGCGGTAGGGTGCAAGCCGTGCCTACCGTCGAACAGCCCTCGTCTTTGGACGAGATCACCAGCGAACTCGGCCGCATGCTGCTCAATTTTGCGGAGCTTGAGGCGAATGCATTGACCGCGCTGGTTGTGTTCTTGCGAGATTCCGACCGAGCGGTCGTTCAAATTGCACTGGCGCGGATTCCATTTGGCGAGGTGCTGAAGAAGTTGAAGGCGATCAGCAATCTCCCATTCGTTCTCGAGCTCCACGGCGATGTCGCCACCGAGCTATCCGCCTGGACGACAACAGCAGCAGCGGTAGCCAAGCGACGAAACGCGTTCACTCATCTCGTTCCCGCCTCAACGGCGTCTGGTGCCTACGAGAACCTCGGCAACTTGCTCAGCCCTGTGATGACAACTCTCGACCCCGGCGAAATTCGAGCAATTACAGCCGAAATCGAGGAGGTAACGCTCGCCGTGATTGGCCTTCGTAGCCGTCTTCTGGGGCGCGTCGTCAACCCGGATGAGCGTGGGGTAGGCGGGACTCACGTTTCGCTCTTTGCTGGGCACTCAGGTCCCGGCACCATGTGGGTTCACGCAGCCGAGCTCTGACATGCGCGCCGTCGGCCAACGCCCGCTACGGGCAGCAGGGCGGGGGTCCGGGCGGCGAGCGTCGACGAGCGACACCTCACTTCGACTCCGCCGCCGCCTTCCTCTCGGCCTCTGCGCGCACACCTTCCGGGAGCATGCTCCAGATACGGTCCGCTTCAGCGGGCTTGGCGACGAGTTCCTCGGTCACGTCGTTGATGGCAGCAAAAAAGAGCTCGATTACGCCGGCTGCAACGTCACCGAGGTACAAGGAGACGATCTCGTCTGCCTCGTCCTCGACATGCAGTGATTTGTTGCCTACGTGTCTGAGCGCCGTCAGGAGCCGCCCGGTGGCTGTGCTCAGTAGTGGTGCGACGTCCGCAATCCTGTCGTCTAGCTGACCCCGGAAGTCGGGTCGGACTGTTCTGAGGAGCCTCTCCAAGGAGGCGCGTGCCAGTGCCGCGGCGGCCCGCCGCGAGATGTCAGCGACGGCCCGAGCCTCGTCGTACAACTCGAGAGCTGCCGGCGGCATTGCGGGGTGAGGGGTCGGAAGCGAAGACGATCGTGGAAAGACGAGCGTTGAGCCCCTCCATACAGACTTGCGTTGACACGCAAAGCAATCGCTCATCATCCAACTTGGTGCTGGCACGAAGGTCGTACCGTGATTCGTTCCAGGTTGGTCAGTCGCGGAGTAGAAGTCGCCGTCTTCGCCATCGTAGGACAGCCCGTACCACGATTGCGCGGCGAGAACGTTGCACCGGGGGCAGACGAAAGAGGGTGCTCCTAGGAGCGGGGCCGGGTCGGCAGCTTCGTTGAGTGACGCCATAGGGCGAGGCTAGCTGGCCGCGTGCTCACGCGCGGCGCCGGTGTTCCAGCTCGGCGCTTGGCTGGCATGCCCGTCGGTGGACACCTCAGGCGGAGCCGTCGGTGATCGCGTGAGGCTCGCTAGCTCGCGGTTTCGGCCCGTCTACTACCGGCACGAGCGCTTGGTCGACAAGTCTCGCTTGCTGGAAATCGATAAAGGATCGATCGACTTCGATTTGATCGGTAAGTCTCCAACTTCGTCCGACTTTGTCAAGGACGCCGCTGACGGTGAAGGGCAGCTTCTGCCTATACGCAACAATTGCCACATCATGGTCTGAGCCGAGAAGAGCGACTGATACGCGTCTCCACGACCCTTCGACGTCAGCCCGAACGACGATTTCACCGGAATCGCCGTCTGGGTCGCCGTCATCCGAACGCTTGAGTTCGACAACGGGGCCAGTGAGGGTGACCTTCTGAGGAGACTCCTTGATCGTCAAGCGGCTCGCTACGTCGGGTAGTAGTTCAATCGTGTCCCGGGAGAGCTCAATTTTCTTCGGTACAGCTGAGCGCATAGGCTCGATAGGCGCCCACTCGAACGAGAGGTCAAGAGACCGAGTGCCTTCACCAGCCCCCATCGCTTGGAGAGCCCGCACCATTGGTAATCGCATACCCTGATCCATGGCGGAATCGAAGTTGGGCGCTTGCGGATCATTCTCCGCAACCTGCTTTGTCACTTCGAGGCCGCGGGCAAGGGTCGTCATGACCTGCCTTGTAAAGCTCGGCACAGCTTGCCCAGCAACATCGATGGCGTCGTCGAGCCGAGCCGCGACGGTGATGATGAAGCTGCCCTGCTTGGTGTGTCCCATCCGGACGTCTTCGTTTAGAAATTCATTCACAGCCTTGGGTACACGCCCCCGGCCAGACGCGTGTGGGTTATTCGCTGTGAGCGCCGCAGAACGAATCATGTCGTCGATGTTCTCCAGCAGGGCGGTGGCCTGCCGCAGAGGAATCGTGCCGTCACTCATCTCTTGGTCAACTCGAATGAAGAAAAGGTCGGCGCGCGCGGCAGCAATTTGCTCCACTAGATCAGTGAGATCCCAGGAGAAGGACCGCGCTATGCGATCGACGGCCTGCTCAAGACGGAGCGAGTAATCATCCAGGGTCTTGTCTATCGGCAGCAATACTCGCGCGATCTCGCTGCCAGCCCGACCTGGTGCAGTCCAAACCTCCGCATATCCGCGGTCTGACTGAATAGTCCAGCTTTGGGTAGCCAGAAATTGAGCTATGCGGCGACCATCGAGGACCGGCGCGTATTCGCCGTATATCTTGCCTAGGTTCTTTGAACCGGTCGCCATTTGCTCGCCTCCTCCATCAATTCTAGCAAGCTTGCCGGCGTTAGAACATTGGCCTTAGGGAGCCTGATCGTTTGCTTGTCTTGGCCGGATACGGGCTCGGGAAGGTTACGTCCCCAGATGTAATACATGTGGCTTCGAGCTAACAAACCCTCGACACTGTGGTGCAGCCAATGGCCAACCTCATGCTCAGTGACGAGTACACAGAGAAGATATGGCGTCGCCCGGTGGGTTCGTCGTAGCTTCTCAACGTGAGTTGGCGTCAGCTTCCAAGAAATGAATTCCTCGTGGACGACTGACTCCTGGCCCGTGCACTTCAACTGCACGTCGATTCCGGCGTCCTCGAGCTCGTCGTAGGGCACGCGCGACTTCAGCGTGACGTCGCGAACGTCAAAGTCCTGGCCCCAAGTGCCCACGTCGAGGCCCGCCGCGCTCGCAAGCATGTGCACGAACGCCTTGCTCAACTCCTCTTTCATGCCGGACTCCGGCATCGACCCATCCGGAACTATGTGCGAGACGGCCAGCGTGGTGCTCGTCGTCGCTGCGCTGGTCATCTGCAAATACAACCACGAAACTGTCGCCCTCGGCCCTCCCAACTCGGGTCGCACTCCCGCGCTTCTCCGTATGTGAAAACGGGCAATACCCGGAGGTCGGGACGGGTCCTCACGAGGGGGACCCGCCCCACCCGTCAGCGGAACGGACCGACCAGCGCCATCGCGCGGTTCAGCTCGCGCCTCTGCTGCTTCGCGATCTCGGTCGGGTCGTAGCTGTAGAACGTGTTGCCCGACCCGAGCGAGACGGTCGGCGTGATCGTCTTGCTGTTGTTGACGTTCGACGTCGAGTAGTTCGCCGGCATCGGCGCGAGGCTGCGGGGATCGATGTAGTCGCTGCTGTACCGCGTGCTGTCGAACGCTCCGAGACGCTCTCCCGCCTCTTCCCAGATGGCGAGGTTCCGTGCTTCCTGCCCAGGCTTGCCAAAGATGTATGCCTCCCACCGCGTCTCCGGCTCTGCGAACTTGTGGATCGATTCAGTCCGGCCAGCGTAGATGCCCGGTGCGAATCCTCCGTTGGCGAAGGCGAGCGCATTGGATGCGGCGGCGACCCTCGTCGAGGGATAGTCGAACAGGTTCCCGTTGGCGGAGCCGACCGACGAGCGCGCGTCCGAGAACGCGGCACCGTTGGGCGAGTCGACCACGGTGGTGATCGAGATCGTCCGATTTCGCGTGAGGTAGTCGAGGCGGGCTGCGACTGCCGCATCCCCGGTGAGGCCGACCGCGGTGGTGATGTTGTCGGGGATGAGCCCCAGGTCGTCCGCGTAGGACTCCGTAGCCGCCCCAGTGATCCCGAACTGTCCGAGCTGACGAATCAGCTCCTCGCGGCCCCGCTGAAGGGCCGCCCGGGCTTCGCCCTCGCTGCCAGTGCGGACTGCGGTGGCTGAAGCGACGCCGATCGACGCCTGAGCAAGCGCATCCAGGCTGGCCTGGTTGGCCCGCCCCTGCTCGGTGGTGACATCGAGCGATGTCCCGTTCTTCTCCACCGCCGCGGACAGCTCATCGATGGATGCCTCGAACTCACGCGTCGCAGAGTTGACGTCGAGCTGTGCGGACCCGAAGCCGCGGATGGTCTCGGCGAGTGCGTCGATGTCCGTCTCGGCCGACTGCGCCTTACCCGACAGCTCCTCAAGCTTCGCTGCGTTCTCCTCAGTGACGGCCGCGCTGCCCTCCGATGCGACGGTGGCGCCCTGCAGAGCCTCCGCGCAACCGGGAAGCAGCTCTTCCATCAGCTTCTGAGTGGGAATGCCCTTCGCTTCCGCGGCGTCAGCGATCGCCCAGAACTGAGTCGCAGCTTCGTCCGCGACGACGGCCTGCTCGCGTCGAACCCGGCGCGGAGAACCCGATTGGTGAAGGCGCCCACCGGGAAGCAAGTCCGCGAGCAGGCACCCGAGATGGTGACCTGGTCAGCCGAGCAGCTCAAGCGGTTCCTCGAGAGGGACCGCGACGTCTACGGCGATGAGCACTTCACCTACTGGCTCATGCTCGCTCAGACAGGGATGAGGCGCAGCGAGGCGCTCGCTCTCAAGTGGGCAGACGTCGACCAGGCACGCAACCGCATCTCGATCTGTCGAGCCGCGGACACGGTCAACATCGGCACGGTCTAGAGCACGAAGAGCGGCAGCGCGAGGGTCGTCGACGTCGACTCGTCCGTCACCGATGCCCTTCGCGCCTGGAAGGGACTGCGCGGGTCCATCTCTCTAGATCTGGCCAAAGGAGACGCCTTCATTTTCGGCAACGATTGGGGAGAGGTAATCAACCCGAATCGCGCAACGATGCGGTGGTCGGTGAGGGTGGCCGCAGCTCGACGCCGCTTGGGCGTTGACGCGCTTCCCGTGATGGGGCTTCACGGGCTGCGGCACACTCACGCAACGCCGCTCCTCGGCGCGGGTATCCACCCGAAGGTGGTGCAGGAGCGCCTCGGCCACAGCGACAACTCGATCACGATGTCCGTCTACTCTCACGTCACCGAGACAATGCAGAGAGACGCCGTCGACCGGCTTCCGGCCATCATGGCGGGCGCTTAGGCACACCGCCCAGATTGGGAGACGCGTCAATCAGTGGTTTTTCCTGATCGAAACGCATTTAGCAGTGGTGCCCCTGGAGGGACTCGAACCCCCAACCTGCTCCTTAGGACGGAGTCGCTCTTCCATTGAGCTACAGAGGCCGGTGCCGTCCAGTGTACCGATCGCCCGGAGCCGTCGCTCTTGACACGGCACGAGCTGCATGATTGGTTAGTTACTGCACCAACGAACCAACACACCACGAACCCCGACACCGAGGGAAGGAGCCCCATGGACGACTCCCGCCCGATCTTCCTGCAGATCGCCGAGCAGATCGAGAACGACATCATCGCGGGCGCGCTGCCCGAGGAGGACCAGGTCCCGTCCACGAACGAGTTCGCCGCGTTCCACCGCATCAACCCGGCCACGGCGGGCAAGGGCGTGAACCTGCTCGTCGACGAGGGCGTCCTGTACAAGAAGAGGGGGATCGGCATGTTCGTCGCCGAGGGAGCGCGCGACCGCCTGGTCGAGAAGCGCCGCACGCAGTTCCGCGACCAGTTCGTCGCACCGCTCCTCGCGGAGGCCGCCAAGCTCGGCCTCACCCGCGAGCAGCTCACCGCCATGATCACCGACATCGAAGGAGGATCGCGATGAGCGCGGTCATCGAGGTCGCCGACCTCAGCAAGCACTACGGCAGCATGCACGCCGTCTCCGACGTCAGCTTCACCCTCGAGGAGAACCGGATCCACGGCCTCCTCGGCCGCAACGGCGCCGGCAAGACCACCCTGATGTCGCTGCTCACCGGCCAGGAGTTCGCCAGCACAGGCAGCATCCGCGTCTTCGGCGAGACGCCCGTCGAGAACGCCGCCGTCCTCTCCCGCACCTGCTTCATCAAGGAGAGCCAGAAGTACCCGGAGGACTTCAAGGTGAAGCACGTGCTCCGCAGCGCCCGCTGGTTCTTCGAGGGCTGGGACGAGGAGTTCGCCCAGGAGCTCGTCGTCGACTTCCGACTCCCGCTCGATCGCCGCGTCAAGAAGCTCAGCCGCGGCCAGCTCTCCGCGATCGGCGTCATCGTCGGCCTCGCCTCCCGCGCCCCGCTGACCTTCTTCGACGAGCCGTACCTCGGCCTCGACGCCGTCGCCCGGCAGCTCTTCTACGACCGCCTGCTCGCCGACTTCGGCGAGCACCCGCGCACCGTCGTCCTCTCCACCCACCTGATCGACGAGGTCAGCAGCCTCCTCGAGCACGTCCTCGTCATCGACGACGGCCGCCTCCTCGTCGACAGCGACACCGAGGAGCTCCGCGGAGCCGCCGCGACCGTCACCGGCAGCCGTGCCGCGGTCGACTCCTTCACCGAGGGCCGTGAGGTCCTCTCCCGCAGCGGAGTCGGCGGCCTCGCCACCGCGACGCTCCCCCACCTCGGCACCGCCGACCGCGACGAGGCCCGCCACCGCGGCCTCGAGCTCGAGCCCGTCTCGCTCCAGCAGCTCGTCGTCCAGCTGACCACCGGAAAGGCCGCCTCATGACCGCCCTCGCCCCGCAGCGCTCCGTCGCGCGCCACCGCCTGCTCATCATCGTCCGCCTGCACCTCGCGAACCCGGCGACGCTGCTCGTCACTCCGCTCGCGATCCTCGGCGCGATCTTCGTCGGCAGCCTGATCATCTGGCTGCTCGTGCTGCGGATGGTCGGCGTCCCGGCCGCCGGCGGCGACTCCGGCGTGCAGATCACCGGCGGCACGACCTTCATCTTCATCTACATGCTGGTCGTCGCCGTCCAGGCCACCAATGTCACCTTCGCCCTCGCGCTGGGCTACGGCTCGACCCGCCGCGACTACTCCCTCGGCACGGCGATGACCTTCGTCGGCCTGTCCGCCGCCTGGACCGTCCTCTACTCCACGATGTCCGCGCTCGAGCAGGCGACGAACGGCTGGGGGCTCGGCGGCTACATGTTCCGCGCCGCCGCCTACAGCGACGTCTCCTGGCTCGCCCAGACCTTCGCGGTCTTCAGCCTCTTCCTCTTCTTCTTCTTCGCCGGCTCGGCCGTCGCCGCGGTCTACGTCCGCTGGCGGGCCACGGGGATGACCGTCTTCTTCCTCGCCCTCGGCGCGCTGATCGTCGGCCTGATCGCCCTGTTCACCCTCACCGAGAGCTGGGACTCCGTCTGGCTCGCCTTCGAGGCGATCGGCTTCACGGGCGCCTTCGCCCTGCTGCTCGTCCCGACAGCCCTGTCCGCGGTCCTCGGCGCCCTGATCCTCCGCCGAGCCACCCCGCGCGGCTGATCCGGCCGCGCACCATCAGCTGAGAGAGGGGGGCATCCGCTGAGGAGCGATGCCCACCCTTCTCAGCTGATGTTCTGCGGCGAGGAGCCCCGTCCGGACGACGCCCCGCCGCCCGCAAGGCCCTTCCGCCCCGCGCGCTCGCCTGGAAGCGTTGCAGCATGGTCGCATCCCTCACCTCCCCCGCCGCTCAGCACGTCTGGGCCGCCAGGGACGACAGTCCGCTCGACACCGCCACCCTCGACACCATCGACGCCTGGTGGCGCGCCGCGAACTACCTCGCGGTCGGTCAGATCTACCTGCTCGCCAATCCGCTGCTGCGCGAGCCCCTCGCGAAGGAGCACATCAAGCCGCGCCTGCTCGGCCACTGGGGCACGACCCCCGGCCTCAACCTGATCTACGCGCACCTCAACCGCGCCATCGCCGAGCGCGCGCAGCCGACCCTCTACATCACCGGCCCCGGCCACGGCGGACCGGGCATGGTCGCCAACGCCTACCTCGACGGCATTTACAGCGAGATCTACTCGCACATCGACGAGACCGAGGACGGCCTGCGCCGCCTCTTCCGCCAGTTCAGCTTCCCCGGCGGCATCCCGAGCCACGCCGCCCCCGAGACCCCCGGCAGCATCCACGAGGGCGGCGAGCTCGGCTACTCGCTCAGCCACGCCTACGGCGCCGCCTTCGACAACCCGGACCTCCTGGTCGCCGCCGTGGTCGGCGACGGCGAGGCCGAGACGGGCCCGCTCGCCACCAGTTGGCACTCGAACAAGTTCGTGAACCCCGCGACCGACGGCGTCGTCCTGCCGATCCTGCACCTCAACGGCTTCAAGATCGCCAACCCGACCGTCCTCGCCCGCATCCCGCACGCGGAGCTCGAGAGCCTGATGCGCGGCTACGGCCACGAGCCGTTCACCGTCGAGGGCGGCTTCGACGGCGAGGACCCGATGCGGGTGCACGAGCGCTTCGCCGCGGTGCTCGACACCGTGCTCGACCGCATCGCCGCGATCAAGGCGCGCGCCGCGGAGGGCGACCTCTCCCGCCCCGCCTGGCCGATGATCATCCTGAAGACCCCGAAGGGCTGGACCTGCCCCGCGGAGATCGACGGCGTGCAGGTCGAGGGCACCTACCGCGCCCACCAGGTGCCGCTCGCGAACGCGCGCGACACCGAGGCGCACACCCGCCTGCTCGAGGAGTGGCTCCGGTCCTACCGCCCCGAGGAGCTCTTCACCGAGGAGGGCGGCATCGCCGACCGCGTCCGCTCGCTCGCGCCCGAGGGCGAGCTGCGGATGAGCGCGACCCCGCACGCCAACGGCGGCCTGCTCCGCCAGACCCTCCGGCTGCCGGACTTCCGCCGCTACGAGGTCGTCGTGCACGAGCCGGGCGGCACCATCGCCGAGGCGACGAAGGTGCTCGGCGAGTGGCTCGCCGACGTCATCCGCGAGAACCCGACGAACTTCCGGATCTTCGGCCCCGACGAGGTCGCGAGCAACCGCCTGCAGAGCGTCTACGCCGCGACCGACAAGCAGTGGAACGCCGAGCTCAGCCCGCTCGACGACCACCTCGCCCGCGCCGGCCGCGTGATGGAGGTGCTCTCCGAGCACCAGTGCCAGGGCTGGCTGGAGGGCTACCTGCTCACCGGCCGCCACGGGCTCTTCACCTGCTACGAGGCGTTCATCCACATCATCGACTCGATGTTCAACCAGCACGCGAAGTGGCTCGACGGCACCCGCGACATCGAGTGGCGCCGCCCGATCGCGAGCCTCAACTACCTGCTCTCCAGCCACGTCTGGCGCCAGGACCACAACGGCTTCAGCCACCAGGACCCCGGCTTCATCGACCACGTGGTCAACAAGAAACCGGAGGTGGTGCGGGTCTACCTGCCGTTCGACGCCAACACGCTGCTCTCGGTCTACGACCACTGCCTCCGCAGCGTCGACTACGTCAACGTCGTCGTCGCCGGCAAGCAGCCCGCCCCCGCCTGGCTCACCATGGCGGAGGCGGTGGCGCACTGCACCCGCGGCCTCGGCATCCTGGAGTGGGCGAGCAGCGAGCGCCGCGGCGAGTCGCCGGACGTCGTGCTGGCCTGCGCCGGCGACGTCCCGACCCTCGAGACCCTCGCGGCCGTCAGCATCCTCCGCGAGGCGCTGCCCGACCTCGCGATCCGCACCGTCAACGTCGTCGACCTGATGCGGCTGATGTCGGAGTCCGAGCACCCGCACGGCCTGTCCGACCGCGAGTTCGACGCGGTCTTCACGCCCGACCGCCCGGTGATCTTCGCGTACCACGGCTACCCGTGGCTGATCCACCGCCTGACCTACAAGCGCACCGGTCACGGCAACCTGCACGTCCGCGGCTACAAGGAGAACGGCACGACGACCACGCCGTTCGACATGGTGATGCTGAACGATCTCGACCGCTACTCGCTGGTGATGGACGTCATCGACCGCACTCCCGGCCTCGGCGCGAAGGCGGCGGGCCTCCGCCAGGAGATGCAGGACGCCCGGATCCGTGCCCGCGCGTACACCCGCGAGCACGGCGAGGACATCCCCGAGGTCGCGAACTGGACCTGGTCCGGCTCCCGCTCGGGCAACGCCTCGGAGGCCACGGGCGGCGACAACGAGTAGCCCCGCACCCCGCGAGATGCCACTTGTGCACGCGACACGCCGTGTCGAGCGTGCACAAGTGGCATCTCGCGGCAGGGGTCAGGCCGCCGCAGCGGTCAGGTAGTCGTCCCACTCGGGCTGGGTGCGCTCGGCGCCGCGCACGAGCCAGGAGCCGGCGCGCGGCATCCGCGGCACCGAGCGCAGCTGCCAGCCCATCTCGAGCGGCGTCCGGTCGCTCTTGAGGTTGTTGCAGCGGTGGCAGCAGGCGACGAGGTTCTCCCAGGTGTCCCGCCCGCCCCGCGACTTCGGCTGGATGTGGTCGATCGTGTTGGCGTGCTGACCGCAGTAGCCGCAGCGGTGGTTGTCGCGCCGCAGCACCCCGCGGCGCGAGACCGGCACGCTGCGCGAGCTCGGGATGCGGACGTAGCGCGTGAGCACGATCACCGAGGGCCGGACGTAGTCGCCGGTCGCGCCGTGCACCGGGTGCTCCTCGTCGGCGACGATGATCATCGCCTTCTCGGACATCAGCAGCACCAGCGCCCGCTTGAAGGACACCACCGCGAGCGGCTCGTAGCCGGCGTTGAGGACGAGTGTGCGCATCAGTGACCTCCGTGCTGTCGCACGCCGCCGTGCGGAGACGCCGCGACCACGCGAAAGGGCGCCGTCGTCATGACGGCGCCCTTCGAGGCCGCGGCGTGGAGCCGCACGGTGACGTGGTGCCGTATCCGAGTGTCGGCGGAGTGGAGTGCGGCGAGGAGGATCCCCGCCCGGATCGCGTCGGTGCGCCGCACGCGCGAACGCAGCCCCACGCAGTGGTGCCCGTTCCGCTCGGCCATTCCGGCACTCCGTCCCTCGACGAATCCTCCGCTCGCCACGCGAGCGGACTGAGGTTCAGATTAACCCTTCGCGCCCGGAACACCAGGGGATGGCGGCTATTCGTCATCACCATTTCACACGCGCAGCCGCGGAACGACGCACGCGGGACGCGGAAGAGCCCGCCCCCTGCTCGGGACGGGCTCTCGCGGAGCGGACGCGCAGGCGTCAGCCGGAGATGCGGACGATCGTGTAGTTGCTCGTCCAGATCGGCTGCACGCGGACGCTCGCGCCCTCGTACGGCGCGTGCAGGATGTTGCCGTTGCCCGCGTAGAAGCCGTCGTGGCCGGGCATGATCACCAGGTCGCCGGGCTGCGCCTCGGACAGCGGGATCTGCGTGCCCATGGCCGCCTGACCCGCGGCCGAGTGCGGCATCGAGATGCCGTACTGCGCGAAGACGTACATGACGAGGCCGGAGCAGTCGAAGCCGCTCGGGTCGGCGCCGCCGAAGACGTAAGGCACGCCCTGGTACTGCAGCGCCGTGTTGAAGACGGCCGAGAGGCTGTAGCTCGTGCTCGGCGCGGTGGCCGCGAGCTCGCTGGCCGAGGCGCCCTCGTAGGAGTTGAAGCTCTCCGCGGTCTCCGCGCGGGCCTCGGCGACGTCGGTGGTGTCGACGACGGGCTCGACCACCGGCTCAGGCTCGGGCGGCGGGGGCGGCGGCGCGGCCTCGGCGGTGAAGCCGTCGCGCGCGATCGCGGCCTGGACCACTCCCCCGGCGACGGCGACGGTCTGCGCGTCGCCCTGCCGGAGGAGGTCGGCCTGCGAGGCGGCGAAGAGCCCGTCGCTCTCGGTGCCGGGCGAGAAGGCGTAGGCGGGGAGCGCCATGGTGGCGACGAGGGCACCGGCGAATCCGACGATGGCGACCTTGCCGATCGTGCGACCGCGGCTGCGTCGGCGGGGCGAGCCCGCGGGCGTCGGGACGAAGTCGGTGACATCGGCCTGGCGCGACGGCGCCGTCGGCACGGCCCGGCGGGCGACGGGCGCCTCGTCGGTGTAGCGGGCGCGGACGACCGGCGGGCGGTTCTCGAAGGAGGACCTGTTGCGGGGGCTGTCCGGGTGGGTGGAGCGGAACCGATCGGGGGAACCGGCGGGGCCGGCGGGGTTCTGGGGCAAGGGGGAGGACCTCCGACGTCCCGTCAGCCCAGGCAGCTGTCCCGTCTCACGTGCGCGAAGCATCGGTGTTCACGGGGCCCGAGACGGGAAGGGACGTCGGACTCCGCGCCTCACGACCGGGGTTCGGCCGCAGGGCTCCACAGAGCGTAAGCGACCGTTACCGATTTGTCACCATTCGGAGACCGGATCGTGTCCCGACCCACCCCGCGGATGCAGTAGTACGCGTGGAGCGGACGTTCAGCTGACGAGGAAGATGTGCGCAGCGACCTCGTTGGGGAGCTCGATGCCCGCCTCCACGCCGTCGATGCGCACGAGCACGTAGCCGTTGAGCGCCGAGAACTCGCCCTCGGCTCCGGGGACGACGCCCGCCTGCTTGAGCTGCAGCAGCAGCTCCGGGTCCACCTGCGCGGGCTCGCCCAGTCGGCGCACGACGCCGCGCTGAGGCTCGGCCGAGCCGGCGACGAAGCGGGGGATGCTGATGACGCCGTCCGCGAAGCGCGAGGCGGGGGTGTCCCCCAGCTCGTCGAGCCCCGGGATCGGGTTGCCGTAGGGCGACTCGGTGGGGTGGTCGAGCATCTCGAGGAGGCGGCGCTCCACCTGCTCGCTCATCACGTGCTCCCAGCGGCAGGCCTCCTCGTGCACGAACTCCCAGTCGAGCTTGATGACGTCGTGGAGGAGGCGCTCGGCGAGGCGGTGCTTGCGCATGACGTGGATCGCCTTGCGGCGCCCGTCGCCGGTGAGCTCGAGGTGGCGGTCGCCGGAGACGACGACGAGGCCGTCGCGCTCCATCCGGCCGACGGTCTGCGAGACGGTGGGGCCCGAGTGGCTGAGCCGCTCGGAGATGCGGGCCCGGAGCGGGATGATGTTCTCCTCCTCCAGCTCCAGGATGGTGCGCAGGTACATCTCGGTCGTGTCGATCAGATCCGTCATCTCAGCCTTCCGGTCTCAGCGCGCACA
This sequence comes from Rathayibacter sp. VKM Ac-2835, assembly GCF_013266705.1. NCBI lineage: Bacteria > Bacillati > Actinomycetota > Actinomycetes > Micrococcales > Microbacteriaceae > Rathayibacter > Rathayibacter sp. VKM Ac-2835. Next base: position 932,942 of record NZ_JABSNQ010000001.1, read on the forward strand.
ACCTTACTGGGCACCGTGTCCCGTCATCGGCGACGGGGCAGGGCGCAGGGCCTCCGATGGTCGAAGGCGGGGCGGGCCGGGAACCCTAGTATTAACGCATGCCGGACGTCACCATTCCTCGCGAGCTCCTCCCCCACGACGGGCGGTTCGGCTGCGGCCCGTCCAAGGTGCGGCACGACCAGCTCGCGCACCTCGCGACGCAGGGCGCGCACCTCCTCGGCACCTCGCACCGGCAGGCCCCGGTGAAGAACCTGGTCGGCTCCGTGCGCGAGCACCTCGCGACGCTGTTCCGCATCCCCGAGGGCTACGAGGTCCTGCTCGGCAACGGCGGCTCGACCGCCTTCTGGGACGCCGCCGCCTTCTCGCTGATCGACCGCCGCGCCGAAAACCTGACGTTCGGCGAGTTCGGCCAGAAGTTCGCCAAGGCCGCCTCGGCGCCGTTCCTCGAACCCGCGCACGTCGTGTCGGCCCCGGCCGGCTCGCGCAGCGAGGTCGAGATCCTCGAGGGCGTCGACGTCTACGCCTGGCCGCACAACGAGACCTCCACCGGGGTCATGGCACCGGTGCGGCGCGTGCACGGCGACCAGGGCGCCCTCACGGTGATCGACGCGACCAGCGCCGCGGGCGGGATCGACTTCGACGCCACGGAGGCCGACGTCTACTACTTCGCCCCGCAGAAGAACTTCGCCTCGGACGGCGGCCTCTGGTTCGGCCTCTTCTCGCCGGCCGCGATCGAGCGGATCGAGCGGATCGCGGCGAGCGGCCGCTACATCCCCGAGTTCCTCAGCCTGCAGAACGCGGTCGACAACTCCCGGCTGAACCAGACGCTGAACACCCCCGCCCTCTCGACGCTGCTGCTGATGGAGTCGCAGCTCGAGTGGATGAACACGAGCGGCGGCCTGGCCTGGGCGTCGGCGCGCACGCTCGAGTCCTCGTCGGCGATCTACGACTGGGCCGAGGCCTCGCCGATCGCGACCCCGTTCGTCGAGGTGCCCGAGCACCGCTCGCAGGTCGTCGCCACCGTCGACTTCGACGCTTCGGTCGACGCTGCGCTGATCGCGAAGATCCTGCGCGCCAACGGCATCGTCGACACGGAGCCGTACCGCAAGCTCGGCCGCAACCAGCTGCGGGTCGCGACCTTCGTCGCGATCGACCCGGACGACGTCCGCTCGCTGCTCCGCTGCATCGACTACGTCGTCGAGCGCCTGGCCGACTGATCGACCGGGCGGATCGGGGAGGCGCGCGGTGAGGCTCTGGCTCCGTCCGGACGAGCGCCGCCCCGCTCCCCCGCCGTACGCCTCCGACGACGCGACGGCGCTCCTCGTGGGGTGCGTCGTGTGGCTGCTCGCCCTGATCGGCGTGCTGATCGCCGCGGCGGCGGGCGCGTCGGTGGCGCCGCTCGTCCTGTCGACCGTCGTGATCGGCCTCGTCCTCGGGACGATCGGCCTCTTCTACAGCCGCAACCGCCGCTGAGCCTCCACATCCGTCACCGCGCGGAGCGTCGTCGCCTCAGCGCCCGGGCCGAGCGAGGGCGTTCCCGCTCGGCCGAGTGCCGTCAGCGGCGGCGGCGCCGACGTCCGCGGCCGCTGCCGCCCCGTCGTCCGTCGTCCGAGGCGCCGGCGACGGCGTCCTCGCCCTCGGAGTCGTCGTCCTCGGAGTCGTCCTCGTCGGAGTCGGTGTCGGAGTCGGTGTCGTCCTCGTCCGAGTCGTCGTCGGCGTCCTCGTCGGAGACGTCGTCGTCGTCCGCCTCGTCGTCGTCGTCGAGGATCTCGTCCTCGTCCGCCACCGCGTCGCCGTCGACGACGATGTCGTCGTCGTACTCGTCGTCCTCGGTCTCGTCGCGCTCACCGCTGGCGTCCTGCGCCGCGCGGTAGTCCGCGAGCCGGACCGACCACGGGACCCAGTCGGGCGCGAGCACGGAGCCCTCGCCCGGCAGCAGCTCGACCTCGAGCACGTTGACGCCCTCGGACTCGTCGATCCTCGACAGCGTCGCCGTCCAGAGCCACCCGGGGTAGCCGCGCATCAGATTCGTGAACTGCAGCGAGACGACGTGCTCGCCCTGGGCGATCGTCGCGACCAGGGTGCCGATCGTGTCGGCGGTCGTGATGTCGAGGAGCGCCTCGCGCGCACGGTCCTCGGAGCCTGCGAGCACGGGGTCGAGCTCGTAGACCGGCTGGGGCTCCGGCTCTCCGGCGTCCGCTGCGGGCCCCGCCTCCGGATCCACGCCCGCCTCGGCGGCCTCGTCGTCGTCCGACTCGTCGTCCTCGTCGATCTCGTCGCTCCAGACCGGCGACGAGACCGGCTTCGACGGCTCGGTGTCGCGCTCCGCCGCAGCGTCGGCGGCCGGCGCGTCCGCGGCGGCGGTCTCCTCAACGGCGGGCTCCTCGGCGGTGCCGTCCTGGAACAGGACGTCGTCGGCAGCGCCCCTCGCGGGTGCCGTCCACTCGGACTCGGGAGCGGGAGCGTCGTTCCGTGGCGACGGGTCGCCGGTCGTCTCGTCGGCGTCAGGCATCCAGCTCGTCCGCAACCCGGCGCAGCAGCGTCGCGATCGTGCGCCCGTGCGCCTTGTCGGGGTAGCGGCCGCGCTTGAGGCCCGTGCCGATCCCGTCCAGCAGCTTCACCGTGTCCTCGACGATGACCGACATGTCGTCGGCGGACTTGCGATTGAGCTTGACCATGCTGGGAGGAGTGTCGATGATCCGGGCCGAGAGCGCCTGCGCACCGCGCTTGCCGTCGGCGATGCCGAACTCGAGGCGGGTGCCGGCCTTGACCGCGGTCCCGGAGGGCAGCGCGGAAGCGTGCAGGAAGACCTCCTGGCCGTCATCAGTGCTGATGAAGCCGAAGCCCTTCTCCTCGTCGTAGAACTTGACCTTGCCGGTAGGCATGCGGAACCCCTCCTGGAAATGAAGCAGCCATCAGTTTAGTGGACGGCGCCCGCCCTATCCTTGACCCGTGAAGCCACAGCAGCCTGCGGGCATCGGACGCGCGGAGCGCACGCTCGCCTACATGTTCGTCGCGATCATCGTCGTGACGGTGCTCGCGTTCATCGCCGTCCTGGTGGCGCCCATGATGGGCGTCCGCGACTACAGCGGCGGCCTCTGGCAGTTCGTCATCGCCCTGCCGCTGGTCGGTCTGCCGATCGCCTTCCTGATGATGATCGCGATGCTCGTGGTCGGCGTCCGCCGCCGCCGCGCCTCGTAGCGCGGACCCGCACCGGCCTCTCCGGCGGCACCGAGGCCGCGACGAGCGGCCGGTCACGCGACTCCCAGACTCCACCCAGGCCACGCGCAGATACTGTCCGCATGGACGGACCCCGCATTCTCATCGTCGACGACGAGCCCAACATCCGCGACCTGCTCACCACGAGCCTCCGCTTCGCCGGCTTCGCCGTGCGCGCGGTCGGCAACGGCGCTCAGGCCATCTCCGCAGTCCTCGAGGAGGAGCCGGACCTCATCATCCTTGACGTGATGCTGCCGGACATGAACGGCTTCGGGGTCACCAAGCGCCTGCGCTCGGCCGGTTACACCTCGCCCATCCTCTTCCTCACGGCGAAGGACGACACCGAGGACAAGATCACCGGCCTCACCGTCGGCGGCGACGACTACGTCACCAAGCCGTTCAGCCTGGACGAGATCGTCGCGCGCATCAAGGCGATCCTCCGCCGCACGATGCACGCCGAGGAGGACGCGGTCATCCGGGCCGGCGAGCTCACGATGGACCAGGACACCCACGAGGTCCTCGTCGGCGACGAGCCCGTCGAGCTCAGCCCGACCGAGTTCAAGCTGCTGCGCTACCTGATGCTCAACCCCAACCGGGTGCTCAGCAAGGCGCAGATCCTCGATCACGTCTGGGAGTACGACTTCAACGGCGATGCGGGCATCGTCGAGTCCTACATCTCGTACCTCCGACGTAAGCTCGACACGCATTCGGAGGAATCGCTCATCCAGACCAAGCGAGGATTCGGATACATGCTGAAGGTCGCGAAGGTCTGACCTCCGCCGCCCCGGTGCCGGCCCCGCGAGGGGGCGGGCGCCCGCACGACTTCGAGGGAGTTCCACCGTCATGCACCAGGGTCTGGCTGAGCGGTGGAACTCCATCTCGTTGCGCACGAAGATCACCGCCGTCACCGTCCTCCTGCTGACGCTCGGCCTGCTGGTCTCCGGCATCGGCACGATGACGCTGCTGAAACCGCAGCTGGTCACTCAGCTCGACGTGGATCTGCGCGCGAAGGCGCAGGAGACCGCGAACATCCTCGTCAACGAGGGTGAGGCGGCGATGGACGACTCGGACAAGGAGTACGTCGGCGCCCTGTACAACGCCGTCGGAAGGCAGTTCGCCTCGACCGCGATCGATCCCAGCGACCCCGTCTTCCCCGGCACCTTCTCCATCGACGAGGCCTTGAAGCTGGGCGACGACAGCGCGACGCTCTACAGCGCGAGCGGCAAGATCGAGTACCACTACGTGGCGACGACGTACTCCGACGGCAACAAGATCACGACGCTGCTGCTCGCCACGTCGACGCGCGACATCGACAACATCATGACGATCTACCTGACGATCTTCCTCGGGTTCGGCGTCGCGATCGTGGTCATCGGCGCGATGCTGACACGGCTGCTGGTCACCACCACCTTCGCACCGCTGCGCCAGGTGGAGCAGACCGCCGCCGCCATCGCCGACGGCGACTTCAGCCAGCGGCTCGACGGCACCACCCCCAACACCGAGGTCGGCCGGCTCAACCGCTCGCTCAACGCGATGCTCGTGCGGATCGACAGCGCCTTCCGCGACCGCGCGCGCACGATCGACCAGATGCGCCGCTTCGTCGGAGACGCCAGCCACGAGCTGCGCACTCCCCTCGTCTCCGTCCGGGGCTACGCCGAGCTCTACCGGATGGGCGCGCTGCAGACCCCCGAGGCCGTCGGCCAAGCGATGGAGCGCATCGAGAAGGAGGCGATCCGGATGGGCGGCCTCGTCGAGGACCTCCTCGAGCTCGCCCGCCTCGACGAGACCAAGCCGCTCGCGCTCTCCCCCGTCGACCTGATGCCGCTCGCCCGCGACGCCGCGATGGACGCGATGGCCTCCTGGCCCGATCGAGACTTCGGCGTCGAGACCCGCGACGACACCCCGGTCGAGACCCCGGCCCTCGAGATGGACGACCCGACGGGCACGCCGACCCAGACGATGGAGATCGCTCCCGCCGGCCTCACCGGACCGATCGCGGCCGCCGGCGCGCGACTGGCGCGCTTCCGCCGCCGCCCGCGCCGCGTGATGGCCGAGGACATCGCCGCCGGCACCGCGCCCGAGCCCGAGCAGGTCGGCGTCCCCGCGCTCGTCATGGCGGAGGAGAACAAGATCCGCCAGGTGCTGACCAACCTGATCGGCAACGCCGTCCGGTACACCCCCGAGGACACGCCGATCGAGGTCGGCGTGGCCGTCGACCGCGCGCGGCGCCTCGCGTTCCTCGAGGTCATCGACCACGGCGAGGGGATCCCGCCGCAGATCCGCGAGAAGATCTTCCAGCGCTTCTGGCGCGCCGACACCTCGCGCACGCGCGAGACGGGCGGCAGCGGTCTGGGGCTGGCGATCGTGTCGTCCATCGTCGCCGCGCACAAGGGCCGCGTCGACGTCGTCGAGACCCCGGGCGGCGGCGCCACCTTCCGCGTCGCGCTGCCTCTCCTCACCGTCGACCAGAACGGCGAGTCCTCCCCAGCTTCGGTCTGACGGCCCCCGCGGCCCTCCCGGTCCGCCGTAGGTTCTCTCGCACGCGCCGACCGGCGCACTCAGCGAGAGGACCTGCAGTGACCCACTTCCAGACCGACATCGACGCGATCAGCACCGCGAGCGGATCCATGCACGGCTACGCGGACCGCATCCGCGCCGAGGTCGCCGGCCTCCTCGGCCTGCTGACCAGTCTCGAGAGCTCGTGGACGGGCCAGGCCTCGACCGCGTTCCAGGGGGTGGTCGGCCTCTGGCGGACCACGCAGGGGCAGGTCGACGACGGCCTCGAGTCGATCGCGCTCGCGCTCGCCACGGCAGGCCAGCAGTACGCCGAGACCGAGGAGGCCAACGCGCGGCTGTTCGCGTTCTGACCCGGCGGAGGTGATCCCGGCCGGCCCTCCGCCGACGGCCGGGATCACGCCCGGCAGGCCTACGACGGCTCCCCCGGTGCCGCCGGTCCGACGCCGACGCCGACCCGTGGAACGCCGAAGGCGGCTCCCCCGGAGGGGAACCGCCTTCTGCGTCGTTCGGGTCGGACTAGAAGTCCATGCCACCCGTGGGGTCTCCGCCTGCGGCGACGGGGTTCCGCTCGGGCTTGTCGGCGACGACGGCCTCCGTGGTGAGGAACAGACCGGCGATCGAGGCGGCGTTCTGCAGAGCGGAGCGCGTGACCTTGACCGGGTCGATGATGCCGGCGGCGATCAGGTCGACGTACTCGCCGGTCGCGGCGTTGAGGCCCCAACCGGTCTGCAGCTCGCGGACCTTGGCGGCGACGACGCCGGGCTCGAGGCCCGCGTTCAGCGCGATCTGCTTGAGCGGGGCGTCGATGGCGACGCGGACGATGTTCGCTCCGGTCGCCTCGTCGCCGACGAGCTCGAGCTTCTCGAAGGCCAGCTTGCCGGCCTGGATGAGGGCGACGCCACCACCGGCGACGATGCCCTCCTCGACGGCGGCCTTCGCGTTGCGGACGGCGTCCTCGATGCGGTGCTTGCGCTCCTTGAGCTCGACCTCGGTCGCGGCTCCGGCCTTGATGACCGCGACACCACCGGCGAGCTTCGCGAGGCGCTCCTGGAGCTTCTCGCGGTCGTAGTCGCTGTCGGTGTTCTCGATCTCGCCGCGGATCTGCGCGACGCGACCGGCGATGGCCTCGGCGTCGCCGGCACCCTCGACGATCGTGGTCTCGTCCTTGGTGATGACGACCTTGCGGGCCGAGCCGAGCAGGTCGAGGGTGACGTTCTCGAGCTTGAGGCCGACCTCCTCGGAGATGACCTGGCCGCCGGTGAGGATCGCGATGTCCTGGAGCTGCGCCTTGCGACGGTCGCCGAAGCCGGGGGCCTTGACGGCGACCGACTTGAAGATGCCGCGGATCTTGTTGACGACCAGGGTCGCCAGCGCCTCGCCGTCGACGTCCTCGGCGATGATCAGCAGCTGCTTGCCCGCCTGGATCACCTTGTCGACGACGGGGAGGAGGTCCTTGATGTTCGAGACCTTGGAGTTGACGATCAGGATGTACGGGTCCTCGAACACGGCCTCCTGGCGGTCGGGGTCCGTGACGAAGTACTGCGACAGGTAGCCCTTGTCGAAGCGCATGCCCTCGGTCAGCTCGAGCTCGGTGCCGAAGGTGTTCGACTCCTCGACGGTGACGACGCCCTCCTTGCCGACCTTGTCGATCGCCTCGGCGATGATCGCGCCGATCTCGGTGTCCGCGGCGGAGATGGAGGCCGTGGCCGCGATCTCCTCCTTGGTCTCGATCGCCTTCGCGCCGGCGACGAGCTCGGCGGTGACGGCCTTGACGGCCTTCTCGATGCCCTTCTTCAGGCTGATCGGGTCGGCGCCGGCTGCGACGTTGCGCAGGCCCTCGCGGACGAGCGCCTGGGCGAGGACGGTCGCGGTGGTGGTTCCGTCGCCGGCGACGTCGTCGGTCTTCTTGGCGACCTCCTTGACGAGCTCGGCGCCGATCTTCTCGTACGGCTCGTCGAGCTCGATCTCCTTGGCGATGGAGACGCCGTCGTTCGTGATGGTGGGGGCGCCCCACTTCTTCTCGAGCACGACGTTGCGACCGCGCGGGCCGAGGGTCACCTTGACCGCATCGGCCAGGGTGTTGAGTCCACGCTCGAGGCCGCGGCGGGCTTCTTCGTCAAAAGCAATGATCTTGGCCATGTGTGTTCTTCGTCCCTCCCGGACGTCAGGGGAATTCCGTCGTTGGCACTCGACTGGAGCGAGTGCCAACAGCGATTCTGGCACTCACCCGGGAGGAGTGCAAGTGACGTCGGCGCCTGGCGCAACGCGAGGAGCCGCCGCCCGCGCGAGGCGGACGACGGCTCCAGTGCAGGGCGGGGGCCTCAGACCACGCGCACCGATTCGGCCTGCGGGCCCTTGGACCCGGTGCCGACCTCGAACGCGACGTGCTGGCCCTCTTCGAGGACCTTGTATCCCGACATGTCGATGGCGGAGTAGTGGACGAACACGTCCTGTCCGCCGCCGTCGACCGTGATGAAGCCGTAGCCCTTCTCAGAGTTGAACCACTTGACGGTTCCGTTCGCCATCTCTCACTCCCAAAGTGCTGTGCTGCCTGCGACACGAGCGATGCGCAGGTGCCTGATTAGGGAGCATAAGCCAGCGTTTCGGCCCGGAATGGGGCGGAATGCGCCCGTGGGAAAGAGTTGTCCGGGATTCAACATGAATTAAACGTGCCGGAAACAGAGCGCCCCCGGGGAGCGGCTCGACTGCCGCGCTCCGAGGGCCCTCCGGGGTCCCGAGCTACTGCGTCGGGTAGTCCGATCCGAGCACGACGACCACGGCGCCGGTCTCGACGAAGTCGGCGGTCAGCACGATCGTCCCGACGCCGAGCGACTGGACGACGCCGAGCGCCGCGCCCTCGAGCCGCGGGTCGGTGTAGTAGACGGTCGTGGCCGCCTCGTCCTCGGTGTTCGCGTTGGCGACCGTGGGCACGCTCCAGCCCGCTGCGGCGAGCGCGTCCCCCGCGCTCGCGGCGAGGCCCTCCGTCGCCGTCCCGTTCAGGACCGCGAGTGCGAGGGTCGGGTCGACGGTCGGGGTGACCGCGGGGGTCGCCTCCGTGTCGACGATGCCGGTCGGCGCCGTGAAGACGTCGTTGAACTGCACCCGGTTGTCGATCACGAGCAGTCCGATGAACCCGAGCAGCACGATCACTCCGGTGGCGAGCGCCGCCCAGGCCAGAGCGATCGCTCGAGCGTGCGGGGCCGGCGGCCGGCGATGGGCGCCCACGCGCCCCTCGGTGGCCGGGATCTCGTCGAAGCGGTCCTTCGGAGCGGTGGTGGTCATCGTCGGTACGGCCGGCCTTCCGTTCGTGGGCCCGAGCAGCTCGTCTACTCGGGACGCCCGAGGCGGCGCGCGGCGCGGGCGTCGGCGCGCCCGTCGCGGATGCGCTGCAGCCGCTTGACGAGCATCGGGTCGTGAGCGAGGGCGGCCGGTGAGGCCAGAACCGCGCTGAGCACCTGATAGTAGCGGGCGACCGAGAGGCCGAACCGCTCGCGGATCGCGTCGTCCTTGTCTCCGGAGCGGGCCGTCCACTCGCCCTCGAACTCGAGGACGCGGCGGTCCCGCTCGGACAGGGCGGAGCCGGTCGTCCGCTCGAAGCCCGTGGTGCCGCTCATGCCTCCAGAGTAGGCAGGGCCGCCCCGGGCGCCGGTGAGGCGCTCCGGTGCATCCCGATGTGCGGGATGCCCGCCTCCTCGAACTCGTCGCCGAACGTCTCGAAGCCCGAGCGCGCGTACAGACCGGCGACGTAGGTCTGCGCGTGCAGGAGGAGGGCCTCGTCGCCGTGCCGCTCCACGACCGCGCGCACGAGGCGGTCGGCGAGGCCCTCTCCGCGGCGGTCGGCACGCGTCACCACGCGTCCGATGACGCGGTGCGCGTCGCGGTGCTCGGCGCGCTCGTCCAGGAGGGTGCGGAGGTAGGCGGCGACGCCCCGCTCGTCCGCGATCCACCAGTGCCGCGTCGCGGGCTCGAGGTCGCGGCCGTCGAGCTCCTCGTCGTCGACCCGCTGCTCGCGGAGGAACACGTCGGTCCGCAGCCGCGCGATGCCGTAGACCTCCTCGGTCGTGAGTTCGCTCCACACCTTCGAGATCACGGAATTCAGCTGCACGGCGGAGAGTTTACGAGAGCAGAGGGGAGGATCCTCCCCCGTACACTGACCAGGATTCCTAGGGAGACCCATGTCGTCGTATTCCGTCAACAAGACCGACGCCGAGTGGCGCGAGGAGCTCGACCGCGAGCAGTACTCCGTGCTGCGCCAGGCCGCCACCGAGCGCCCGTGGACCGGCGAGCTGCTCGACGAGCACCGCGAGGGGCTCTACACCTGTGCGGCGTGCCACGCCGAGCTGTTCAAGAGCGGCACCAAGTTCGACTCCGGCTGCGGCTGGCCGAGCTTCTACGAGTCCATCCGCCCGGACGCGGTGCAGCTGATCGAGGACAGCACCCTCGGCATGGTCCGCACCGAGGTGCGCTGCGCCAACTGCGGCTCGCACCTGGGCCACGTCTTCCCCGACGGCTTCGGCACGCCGACCGGAGACCGGTACTGCATGAACTCGATCGCGATGAACTTCACCACCGAGGGCGAGTGACCGTGTCCGCGACTCCCGTGCTCGAGGCCGTCCTGGCTCGGCGCTCCCGCTCGAAGGTGACCGCGGAGGCGCCGGGGCACGAGGAGATCGCGGCGTACGTCTCGGCCGCCTCGCGGCTCGCCGATCACAGCTCGCTCCGGCCCTGGCGGGTCATCGAGATCCGCGGGGCGGCCCGCGACCGCATCGGCCGCAGCTTCGCCGCCGCGTCCGGAGAGAAGAGGGACGCGCGCAAGCACGTCGAGAAGACCCACCGCGCGTCCCTCCTGCTCGCGGTCGTCGTGAGCGTCAAGAAGTCCAAGGTGCCGGCCTGGGAGCAGGAGGCCGTCGCGTCGGGTGTCGCGCACCTGCTCAGCCTGCTGCTCGACGAGGCGGGCTGGGGCGTCTTCTGGCGCACCGGCTCCTACACCCGCGCCAAGGCCGTGCGGAAGGCGCACCGCCTCGAGAAGGGCGAGGAGCTCCTCGGCTGGCTCTACGTCGGGCGGCCCGACGGCAAGATCGGCGGCCCGAAGCGGCCGACGCCGGCCGAGCGGCATCTGAGCATCCTCGAGCCGTGATCCCGCGGCGCGGGCCGGGGCCGGAGCGGCTCTCGGCCCCGCGATAGGGTGGCCCGGTGCGGCGACGCACCTGCCGACGTGGCGCAATTGGTAGCGCACCCGACTTGTAATCGGGCGGTTACGGGTTCAAGTCCCGTCGTCGGCTCCGTCTCGGTCTCTCGCGCCCTCGATCGACCGCTCCCTCCGCCGGTGCACTGCGGCGCTCCCAGCCGTCCGGCGGCAGGCCCGCGTACGGCAGCCCGCGCAGCCTCCGCGTGATCGGCCTCTCGACGAGGCGGTGGATCAGGGTCGCGGCGACGAGCGAGACGGCGATCGTGCCCGCCACGGAGAGCACTCCCGATCGCAGTCCGACCAGCGCGAGGACGGCGGGCACGGCCGGCCCGATCATGGGGTGGAAGAGGTACAGGCTGTAGGACGCGTCACCCAGGGCGAGCAGCGGTCTCCGGACGACGCGGTCGGCGCCGGGCCGCCGCGCGAGCCGCCGCAGGAGCGGTTCGGCGAGGACCACGGCGATGAACGCGGCGGTGACGACTCCCTTCCGGAAGAGCGCGTCGCGCTGCCAGGAGACGCCGCCCGGCGTGACGCTCGCGACGACGGCGATCGCTGCGGCGAGGCCCAGCGCGACGAGCAGGGCTCGGCGCGCGTTCGGCAGAGCGACGATCCTCCCGATCGCCATGCCGATCGCGAAGTACAGCACGATCGGATCGAAGTAGACCGCCCAGGTGGGCCAGTCCTCCGCGGGCCGGAACGCGTGGCCCGACGCGACGAGCAGCACGATCGCCGAGGCGAAGACGAGGACGTTCCGCCGCAGGAGCAGTCCGAGGGCGAAGACCGCGTAGAAGGCCGCCTCGAACGTGAGGGTCCACCCGACGCCGAGGAGCGGCTCCACCGCGCCGTCCGGGTTGCGGCTGGGGAGGAAGAAGTAGGACGCGACTCCCGACCACGGAGTGAGGGCGGCGTGCAGGACGGCCCCGGGCAGGACGAGGATCGACGCGATCTTGAGGGTGGTGGCGATCCAGTACAGCGGGACGATCCGGATCACGCGGCGGACGGCGAAGAACCGCCATCCGCCCCTCACCTCGAAGGGACCCGCGGTGACCGCCATGACGAAGCCGGAGACGACGAAGAAGACGTCGACGCCCGCGGTGCCCCCGTCCCAGACGGCGATCGAGCCGTCGAGGCGCTCCCGTGCGTAGAACGTGGCGTGCGTGACGACGACGAGCAGAGCCGCGACGAAGCGCAGGACCTGGACGCCCTCGAAGAGCGGCGGTCTCGTCATGGTGGGCTCCTCCCCTAGCGGCGCGGACTCGACGGCAGTCCGGCGTAGCGCATCCCCCGCAGCCGGCGGGTGATCGGCTTCTCGACGAAGCGGTGGATCAGCGCGCCCGCGGTGACCGCCAGCAGCACGGAGCCGACGACGGAGACCGCGCCGGAGCGCAGACCGAGGACGGCGAGGAGAGCGGGCACGGCGGGCCCCACCAGCGGGTGGAAGAGGTAGAGGCTGTACGAGGCGTCACCCAGGTAGAGGAGGGGACGCAGAAGGAAGCGGTGGACCGCGGGCCTCCGTCGTAGCCCTCGGAGGAGCGGCTCGGCCAGGAGCACGGCGAGGAAGACGGCGGCGATGATCCCCTTGCGCGTGAGCCCGTCGTGCTGCCAGGCGGGCCCGTCCGAGGCGACGGTGCCGAGGACGGCCACGGCGAGGGCGACTCCGAGCGCGACGAGCAGCCGTCGGCGCGCGTCGGGCCGGAGGACGATCCCGCCGATCACCATGCCGATGACGAAGTAGAGCACGATCTGGTCGAAGTAGAACGCCCAGGCGGGCCAGTCGTCCCCGCCGCCGCGGAGGAGCTGACCCGACGCGACGAGGATCATGACCGTCGACGCGAAGACCAGGACGGCGCGCCGCAGAAGGAGCCCGAGGGCGAAGACGGCGTAGAACGCCGCCTCGAAGGTGAGGGTCCACCCGACGCCGAGGAGCGGCGCGATCTGACCGTCCGGATCCCGGGTCGGCAGGAAGAGGTAGGAGGCGACGGCGGACCACGGCGTGAGGCCGGCCTGCTGGGCGGCGCCAGGTTGCGCGAGGATCGCGACGACGGTGAGCGTGGTGGCGATCCAGTACATCGGGACGATGCGGATCAGACGGCGGACGGCGAAGAACCGCCAGCCGCCCGCCACCTCGAAGGGAGCGGCGGTCACCGCCATCACGAAGCCGGAGACGACGAAGAAGAGGTCGACGCCCGCGGCACCGCCGCCCCAGACGCCGATGGAGGCGTCCAGGTGCTCGCTCGCGTAGAACCTGCTGTGCGTGAACACGACGAGGAGGGCTGCGACGAAGCGGAGGACCTGGACGCCCTCGAAGAGCGGTCGGTCGGCGGTCGTCCGCATGCCGATCGGTGTCGTGGTCATAGGGGGCCCTCCGGTGAGATCGGGTGAGCCTATCCACGCCCGCGGTCGGCCGGCGCTGAGGCGCGGAACGACCTGTCGTGGATCGCGCGCGGGACCTCGGACCCGCCGCGCGTCCTCCTGCGGCGACGACGTCCGGCGCCCGGCTGTGCACGACGAGGGGCCCCGGTCTCCCGGGGCCCCTCGTGTGTTCCGTCCCGTCTCGGCGGGGTCGCGGATCAGCCCGCGGCGGGCGTCGGGGTCGGCGTGGCCGACGAGTAGGTGTCGGCGGCGGCCGAGAGCACGAACGAGCTGAAGGCGTCGGCGTCGGTGAGCGAGCCGGTGTAGGCCTCGCCGTTGACGAGGACCGTCGGCGTGCCCGAGACGGAGGCGACCTCGGTGCCGGGCAGCGGGCCCGACGTCGCGCGCTCCGTGGCCGCCCGCACCCAGCTGACGAAGGACTGCTCGTCGATGCAGGTGTTCACGGCGGCGGTGTCCTCCACGCCCGCGTCCGCGGCGGCCTGCTTGAGCTCGTCGTCCGAGAGGCCGTCGGTGCCCTCGGCCGGCTGCTCGGCGAAGAGCGCGGCGTTGAAGTCGAAGAAGGAGTCCGGTGACTCGTCGGCGACGCAGGCGGCGGCGTTGGCCGCGCGCTCGGAGTACTTGGTGCCGTTGGAGCGGGTGGTCAGGATGGCGATCGGGTGGATCTCGACCGTGGCGGCACCGCTGGTGACCCACTCCTTGATCTGATCGCCGTTGGTCTGCTCGAACTGGCCGCAGTAGGGGCAGAGGTAGTCGAGGTAGACCCGGATGTCGACGGTGCCCGTGGAGGTGTCGAGGACGCTCGGGGTGGGGCTGCCGTCGGCCGGGATCGCCGGGGTGGTCGAGGCGACCAGGCCCTCGGTGACGAGGACGCCGTCGCTCGCCATGTTGGCGGGGCCGGGGCCGGCCGGGCGGATGCTCGACGTGACGGCGAAGACCACGACCGCCACGATCGCGATCACGACGATCGCGAGACCGCCCTGCAGGGCGAAGCGGCCGACGCGATCGCGGCGCTTCTGCTGCTCGCGGAGTCGGCGGGCCTTCTCGCGCGCGGCCTCTCGACGCTGGTTCTTCGAGAGACGGTCGTTGGCTCCGCCGATGGTCATGACAAGAACGCTCCGAATGAGAGAGGAGGAAGTGCCGCCGGGCTGCGACTCGCCGGAATCCTACGCGCGAGCCCTGGGAAACCTCCAAACGACGGATACCGCCCGCTTCCGGCGGCCGGCATCGGGCACCGACTCCCCGTCCCGGCACCGCGTGGCATACTGTGACGGTTGGTCGGAGTCGCCCACGCGACGACGACCGTCACTTCCATTCACTCGGATCGTCCGGCACGTACCTGCCGGTGAAGGAGCAAGAACAATGGCGTCCGTAACCTATGACAACGCGTCCCGCGTCTACCCCGGGGCCACGCGTGCCTCGGTCGACAAGCTGAACCTCGAGGTCGGAGACGGCGAGTTCCTCGTCCTCGTCGGTCCCTCCGGCTGCGGCAAGTCCACCTCCCTGCGCATGCTCGCCGGCCTCGAAGAGGTCAACGAGGGCCGCATCCTGATCGGCGACCGCAACGTCACGGACGTTCCGCCGAAGGACCGCGACATCGCGATGGTGTTCCAGAACTACGCGCTCTACCCGCACATGTCGGTGGCCGAGAACATGGGCTTCGCGCTCAAGATCGCCGGCATCAACAAGGACGAGCGCGCCGCGCGGGTCCTCGAGGCCGCGAAGATGCTCGACCTCGAGCCCTACCTCAACCGCAAGCCGAAGGCCCTCTCGGGTGGTCAGCGTCAGCGCGTCGCGATGGGTCGCGCCATCGTCCGCAAGCCGCAGGTGTTCCTCATGGACGAGCCGCTGTCGAACCTCGACGCCAAGCTCCGCGTCCAGACCCGCACGCAGATCGGCACGCTCCAGCGCCGCCTGGGCATCACCACGGTCTACGTCACCCACGACCAGACCGAGGCGCTCACCATGGGCGACCGCATCGCGGTCCTCAAGGACGGACTGCTCCAGCAGGTCGGAACGCCCCGCGACCTCTACGAGAACCCGAACAACGTCTTCGTGGCCGGCTTCATCGGCTCGCCCGCGATGAACCTGTTCCACGCGGACGTCACCGACGGCGGCGTCAAGTTCGGCGACACCGTCCTCCCGATCGCCCGCGAGGCGCTCGCGAAGACCACCCAGAAGGTCGTCACGCTCGGCGTGCGCCCCGAGGACGTCACCGTCTCGACCCAGCCCGGCGGCCTGCCGATCGAGGTCGACCTGATCGAGGAGCTCGGCTCGGACGGCTACCTCTACGGCCACACCGAGGTCGAGGGACGCCGCACCGACATCGTCGCGCGCGTCGACGGCCGCGTGCACCCGACCGCGGGCGACCGCGTCTACGTGACCGCGAACCACCGTGTGCACATCTTCGACGGCGAGTCGGGACTGCGCCTCTCCTAGGCTCCGCCCCCGCGCACACGCTGCCGCCGTCTCCTCCGAGGCGGCGGCAGCGTTCGTCCGGGCCCCTCCACCGTCCGACTCACGACACGAACGGCGTGCCATGTCCGGCTCCCTGAACATCACCTCGGCCACGGTCGACCCCGCCCTCCTCGACCTGCCGTGGAACCTGCGGCTGAACGACTGGCCCGACGAGTACATCGCCGCACTGCCCAAGGGCATCTCGCGGCACACGGTCCGCTTCGCGCACCTCTCCGGTCACGTCGTCGCCGTCAAGGAGACGACCGCGGAGATGTCGCGCCGCGAGTACGAGATGCTCAAGACGCTGCAGCGCCTCGACGTCCCGTGCGTCGTGCCGGGCGCCGTCATCACGAACCGCAGCGACGACGAGGGCGACGAGCTGCCCGCCGTGCTGGTCACTCGGCACCTGAAGTTCTCGCTCCCCTACCGCGCCCTGTTCTCGCAGACGCTGCGGCCGGACACGGCCACGCGCCTCGTCGACGCGCTGGCGCTGCTGCTCGTGCGCCTGCACGTCATCGGCTTCTTCTGGGGCGACGTCTCGCTCTCGAACACGCTGTTCCGTCGCGACGCCGGGGCGTTCGCGGCGTACCTCGTCGACGCCGAGACGGGGCAGCTCTACTCGGGCGGCCTCTCCAACGGCCAGCGCGAGAACGACCTCGAGATCGCCCGCGTCAACATCGCCGGCGAGCTGCTCGACCTCGAGGCGGGCGGACGCGTCGACGACGACCTCGATCCGATCACGGTCTCGGACGGCATCGTCGCCGCCTACCGCAGCCTCTGGAAGGAGCTGACCGGAGCGGAGTCGTTCTCGACCTCGGAGCGCTGGCGGATCAACGACCGGGTGAACCGGCTCAACGACCTCGGCTTCGACATCGAGGAGCTCGCGATCAAGACCGACGAGTCGGGCTCGACCGTGCGGATCCAGCCGAAGGTCGTCGACGCGGGTCACCACCAGCGCCGGCTGCTGCGGCTCACCGGACTGGACGCGCAGGAGAACCAGGCGCGCCGGCTGCTGAACGACCTCGACTCGTACACCGCCACCTACGACAAGCAGGGGCTGGACGAGGAGATGGTCGCGCACGAGTGGCTCGCGCAGGTGTTCGAGCCGGTCATCCGGTCGATCCCGCGCGATCTGAAGGGGCGCCTCGAGCCGGCGGAGATGTTCCACCAGCTGCTCGAGCACCGCTGGTTCATGTCGCAGCAGCAGGCGCGCGACGTGCCGCTGGCCGAGGCGGTCACCGCGTACGTGAACGACATCCTGCGGCACCGCCGCGACGAGGCGACGGTCATCGCACCGCCGACCGAGGCGATCACGCTGCCGAACCTCGTGCTCGACGAGGCGGGCGACGCCGAGCTGACCGACGAGGACGCGGACGTCGACTGGATGAAGAACGTCTGACCCCGGCCCGCAGAAGGGCTCGTGCGGATCCTGGATCCGGCACGAGCCCTCCGTCGTCCGCGGCATGTGCTGACGCAGATCTCGTACGCCCGCTGCGCGGCCTCCTCGATCAGCATGCTCGCCCGCCCGTCAGCTCGCCGAAGTCGGCGTTTCTCCGCCGCCGCTCGCCGAAGGCGGCGCCCCCTGCCCCTCCCCCGGCGTCAGCGCGGGTGCCGGTGCGGTGAGCTGCAAGGCGGAGGAGGATGCGATACCGGCGGTATCGCGCCCGACGACAACGCCACAGATCGCCGTGCCGGCGTCAGCGCGGGTGCCGGTGCGGTGAGCTGCAAGGCGGAGGAGGAAGGGATACCGGCGGTATCGCGCCCGACGACAACGCCGCAGATCGCCGTCCCGGCGCCCGCGCGGGTGCCGGTGCGGTGAGCTGCAAGGCGGAGGAGGAAGGGATACCGGCGGTATCGCGCCCGACGACAACGCCG
>NZ_JABSNQ010000001.1:950667-1026744 GCF_013266705.1 Rathayibacter sp. VKM Ac-2835
CAGATCGCCGTGCCGGCGCCCGCGCTGCCCGCGCTACTCGGAGGCGGCGCGGAGCTTGGAGATCTCGTAGAGCGCGACCGACGCGGCGATGCCCGCGTTGAGCGACTCGGTCGCGGCGCTGATCGGGATGGAGACCACGGCGTCGCACTGCTCGGTGACGAGGCGCGAGAGGCCCTTGCCCTCGCTGCCGACGACGACGAGCAGCGGACGGTCGGCGAGCTCGAGGCCCGGGAGCATCGTGTCGCCGTCGCCGTCGAGGCCGATGACGAAGACGCCCTCGCGCTTGTAGTCCTTGATCATCGCGGTGAGGTTGGAGGCCATCGCGACAGGCACGCGCGCGGCGGCGCCGGCCGAGGTCTTCCACGCCGCCGAGTTGAGACCGACGGAGCGGCGCTGGGGCACGATGACGCCCTGCCCGCCGAAGGCGGCGACGGAGCGGATGATCGCGCCGAGGTTGCGCGGGTCGGTGATGCCGTCGAGCGCGACGAACAGCGGGACGACCCCGCGGGAGACGCTGCGCTCGAGCAGGTCGCTCGGGTGCGCGTACTCGTACGGCGGCACCTTGAGCACGAGGCCCTGGTGCACGGAGTCGGGGCCGGCGAGGCGGTCGAGCTCGGGGCGCATGACCTCGAGGACGGGGAGGCCGCGCGCGGTGGCGAGCTTGAGCGCCTCCTTGACCCGGTCGTCCATCTCGATGCGCGTGGCGAGGTAGAGAGTGGTGGCGGGGATCTTGGCGCGGAGCACCTCGAGGACCGAGTTGCGGCCGGTGACCATCTCGGACTCGTCACCGCTCTTGGGCTTCCGGGACGGGGCAGGGCGGCCCTGACCGCGAGCCGCGCCGCTCAGCGCCGCTCCGGGCCGGCCCTTGCCGCCGGCGGCGACGAAGCGCTCGCGCGCCAGCTTCGCCTTGCCCGCGGGGTGGTACGGCCGGTCCTCGGCCTTGGGCGTGGGCTTCTTGCCCTCGAGGGCCTGACGGCCCTGACCGCCGGAACCGACGGCCTTGCCCTTGCTCTTCTTGCGGACCGCTCCTGGGCGGCCGGGCTTATTCGCCATCGAGACTCCAATGCGCACCCGTCTGGGTGTCTTCGATCGTGATTCCCGCAGCAGCGAGATCGGTTCGGATGCGGTCGGCGGCCGCCCAGTCGCGCTGCTCGCGCGCGGTCTGCCGCTCGGCGACCAGGCGGTCGACGAGCACGGTGAGGGCCCGGTAGGTGGGCTCGTCGTCGGAGCGCGCCCACTCGGGTGCCTCGGGGTCGATGCCGAGGACCGAGGCCATCGCGAGGACCTGGGTGCGCAGCGCGGACACCGTGCCGAGGTCCTCCGCGTCGAGGGCGGCGTTGCCGGCCCGCACGGTCTCGTGCAGGACGCCGATGGCCTGCGGGACCGAGAGGTCGTCGTCCATCGCCTCGGCGAACTCCTCGGGCACGACCGGCTCGCCGACCGCGGCGAAGCGGGTGCCCTCGAGGCGCCGTCGCGAGCGGTCGAGGAAGCCCTCGATCCGCTCGAGTGCGGCCTCGGCCTCCTCGAGCGCGCCGTCGTGGAACTCGAGCGTCGAGCGGTAGTGCGCCGAGCCGAGGTAGTAGCGCACGACCAGCGGGCGGGCGGAGTCGAGGAGCTCGGAGGCGAAGACGGAGTTGCCGAGCGACTTGCTCATCTTCTGGCCGGTGACCGAGACGAGGCCGTTGTGCAGCCAGTAGCTGGCGAAGGCGTGGCCCGCCGCGCTGGACTGCGCGAGCTCGTTCTCGTGGTGCGGGAAGCGCAGGTCGAGCCCGCCGCCGTGGATGTCGAACTGCGTGCCGAGGTACTTCGTCGACATGGCGGAGCACTCGATGTGCCAGCCGGGGCGGCCCCTGCCCCAGGGCGAGGCCCAGGAGGCGGACTCCGGCTCCTCCGGCTTCATGCCCTTCCACAGGGCGAAGTCGTGCGGGTCGCGCTTGCCGCGCGGGTCGGCGTCGGTCGCCGCCTCCATGCTCTCGAGGCGCTGGTGGGTGAGCGCGCCGTAGTCGGGCCAGGAGCGGGTGTCGAAGTAGACGTCGCCGGAGTCGTCGGGAGCGGGATAGGCGTGGCCCAGCTCGATCAGGCGCTGCACGAGCGCGACCATCTCGGCGATGCTCGCGGTCGCCCGCGGCTCGTAGGTCGGCGCCAGGATGCCGAGGGCGGAGTAGGCGGCCGTGAACTCGAGCTCGACGCGGTAGGCGAGGGCCCACCACTGCTCGGAGGGCTCGCCCTCGCCGGCGGCTCGACGCGCCTGCTCGGCGATCGCGAGGATCTTGTCGTCGATGTCGGTCACGTTGCGGACCAGGGTGACCCGGTAGCCGCGGTAGGCGAGCCAGCGGCGCAGCTGGTCGTAGACCAGGGCGGAGCGCAGGTGCCCGATGTGCGGGGACGACTGCACCGTGGGTCCGCAGACGTACATCCCGACCTCGTTCTCGCGGAGGGGGACGAAATCGACGAGGGCCTGGGCCTTCGAGTCATGCAGTCGCAGAGTCACGCCGCGAGTTTACCGGGCGGGGCGGTCGCGCCCGGGCGGCTCTTCCGCGCGGTGGATCAGCGCCCGGATCCAGGGGTGGGGAGGACGAGGGCCGTGGCGGTCGCCGCGACCCCCTCCCCGCGTCCGGTGAAGCCGAGCGCGTCGGAGGTGGTGGCCGCGACGCTGACCGGTGCGCCGAGGAGCGCGGACAGCAGCTGCTGCGCCTCCTCCCGCCGCGGAGAGAACTTCGGCCGGTTGCCGATGAGCTGGACCGACACGTTGCCGATCGTGAAGCCGGCGGCCTCGACGAGCTCGCGGGTCGCGCGGAGGAAGACCTCGCCGTGCGCGTCCTGGAAGCGAGGGTCGTCGGTGCCGAAGCGGGAGCCGATGTCGCCGAGGTTCGCCGCGGCGAGCAGGGCGTCGCAGATCGCGTGCGCGACCGGGTCGCCGTCGCTGTGCCCGGACAGCCCGCGCTCCCCCTGCCAGTGCAGGCCCGCGACCCACAGCGGCGACGCGTCGTCGAAGGCGTGCACGTCGGTGCCGATGCCGACCCGCGGCACCGCGGCCGACGGCGGCGGCGCGAGCAGCTGCTCCGCCCGGGCGAGGTCCCAGGGGGTGGTGATCTTGAAGGCGAGCGGGTCGCCGGGGACGACGACGGAGCCGCGGCCATGGGAGGCGAGCAGGGCCGCGTCGTCGGTGAACTCGCGGTCGGCGGCGGCGTAGGCCTCGTCGAGCAGCTGCCGCGGGAAGCCCTGCGGCGTCTGCACGGCGGCGAGCTGCGAGCGGTCGACGGTGTCGAGGATCGCGGCGTCGGCGTCGACGCGCTTGATGGTGTCGGTGACGGGGAGTCCCGGGATGACTCCACCGCCGGTGGAGCGGACGGCGGCGAGCACGCGCTCGAACTGGGCGACGGGAGTGAGGGCCCGGGCGGCGTCGTGCACGAGGACGGTCTCGACGCCGGGGAGCAGGAGCGCCAGCCCGCGGGCCACGGAGTCCTGCCGGGTGGCTCCGCCGGCGGCGACGAGGACCTCGACCTCGGGGCCGGAGGCGCTGCGGCACAGCTCGACGGTCGTGTCGACGAGGGACTCCGGGGCGACGACGACGACCTGCACCGGCTCGGCGAGGCTGAGGACGCTCCGGAGGCTGCGCTCGAGGATCGTGACACCCGCGCACTGGACGTACGCCTTGGGCAGCTCGCGCCCGAGGCGGGTGCCGCTGCCGGCGGCGACGATGACGACGGCCGCGCTCGGCGTCGATCCGGTGACGGTGTGCAACGGGACGTCCTTTCGCCGCCGGTCACAGTAGCAGCGGGCGGGCGGAGGGGGCAGCCCGGCCGGGACGAGAGCGCGGCTGCGCTATTCTTTTTCCGGCTCCTGCACCTCGAATCCGCCCTGCCCGGGGTGGGCGGGGCCGATGATCTGGAGGAACCCGTGAAGGCGCGTATCGCTGCATCCGTCGTTCTCGCGGTCGGCGTCGCGTTCGCCACCGCCGGCTGCAACCTGGTGGCCCCGCAGGCGACCCGGGCCATCTACGACCCCAGCGACGGGGTGGGTGCGACCGTCGGCGACGTGTCCATCCGCAACGCGATGATCATCTCCGAGGACGGCGAGGTCGGCACGCTCGTCGTCTCGCTGATCAACGACACCGACGAGACGGTGAGCGTCGAGGTGCAGTACGAGGCGAGCACGGGCCGGACGAGCGACACCGTGGACGCGGTCCCCGGTCGCACGGAGGTCCGGCCGGACAGCACCGAGGCGGTCACGATGGAGGGCCTCGACACCCTCCCGGGCAGCCTGTTCCCCGTCTACTTCCAGTACGGCTCGGAGGAGGGCAAGGAGCTCCTCGTCCCGATCCTGACGAACGCCCTCGAGGCGTACGCGACGCTGACTCCGGCCCCGTCGGCCACCCCGACGGTCACGCCCACGGCGAACCCGGCGCAGACGGCGCTGCCCACCCCGACCGTGCAGCCCGGCGTCGACGCCCCGGCGGAATAGCACCCGCTCCTCGCGAAGGGCCGTCCACTGCGGTGGGCGGCCCTTCGTCGTTCCGGCGCGCGGGTCTCGATACGCCCCTGCGAGGCTACTCGACCAGCATGTTCCGCCGAACCCGCTCGTCGCACAGCGACGGCCCGACCAGCGCCCGCACCTCTAGAGACGGCGGCTCGCTGCCCCCGCCGTCAGAAGTGGATCGCGGGGCCTGGTGGGGTGGATGCAAGGCGGAGGAGGGCGCGATACCGGCGGTATCGCAACCGACGACGACGCCGCAGACGCCCCCGCCAGGCCCCGCGATCAGGCGTCGAAGCGGTAGCCGAGGCCGCGGACGGTCACCAGGAGCACCGGCTCCTTGGGCGTCTTCTCGATCTTGGAGCGGATGCGCTTGACGTGGACGTCGAGGGTCTTGGTGTCGCCGAAGTAGTCGCTGCCCCAGACGCGGTCGATCAGCTGGCCGCGGGTGAGGACGCGGCCGGCGTTGCGGAGGAGCATCTCGAGCAGCTCGAACTCCTTGAGCGGCATGGGGGTCTCGACGCCGTCGACCTCGACGGTGTGCCGTTCGATGTCCATCCGGACGGGTCCGGCCACGACGATGCGCTCCTCCCCCGGGTCCTCGGTGCGGCGGCGGAGGACGGCCCGGATGCGAGCGAGCAGCTCCCGGGTCGAGTACGGCTTGGTGACGTAGTCGTCGGCGCCGAGCTCGAGCCCGACGACGATGTCCACCTCCGAGTCCTTCGCGGTGACCATGATGATCGGGATCGCGGAGCGGGTGCGGATCTCGCGGCACACCTCGGTGCCGGGCATGCCGGGGAGCATGAGGTCGAGCAGGATCAGGTCGTACTCGCCGTCGTCGAAGGCGGCGACGGCGCGCAGGCCGTCCTCGGCGACGGTGACGTCGTAGCCCTCGCGTTCGAGCAGGTAGCTGAGCGGCTCGCTGAGGGCGCTCTCGTCCTCGACGAGCAGGATGCTGGTCACGCGGTGTCTCCTATCGGGGCGGCGGACGCGAAGGGCGTCCTGGCCGGGTCTACTTCGGGGAGTCGGATGGTGAAGGTGCTGCCGCGACCGGGCTTGGACCAGACGCGGACGTCGCCGCCGTGGTTCTGCACGGCGTGCTTGACGATGCTGAGGCCGAGGCCGGTGCCGCCGGTGTGACGCGAGCGGGCCTGGTCGACGCGGTAGAAGCGCTCGAACACGCGGTCGAGGTCCTCCTCCGGAATGCCGATGCCCTGGTCGGTGACGGCGATCTCGACGACGCCGCCGGTGGAGCGGACGCCGATGCCGACGCGGGAGCCGGGCGGCGAGTACTGGATGGCGTTGGCGAGCAGGTTGTGCAGCGCAGAGACGAGCATCTTCTCCTGGCCGGCGACGTACGCCTTCTTCATCCCGCCCTTGACGAGGGTGACGTCGTGCGACTCCGCCATCACATGGGTCGTCTCGAGCGCGGCGACCACGATGTCGTCGACGCGGACGACCTCGGCGGAGCCGGCGACGTCGGCGGACTGCAGGCGGGAGAGCTCGATGATCTCGCGGGTGATCTTCGCGAGGCGGTGCGACTCCTGCGTGAGGCGGTGCGCGAAGCGGCGCACCTGCTTCGGGTCGTCGGCGGCGGAGTCGAGGGCCTCGGCGAGGAGGCCGACCGCGCCGATCGGTGTCTTCAGCTCGTGCGAGATGTTCGCCACGAAGTCGCGGCGCACCGCCTCCAGGCGGCGGGCCTCCGTGTGGTCCTCGGCCAGGACGAGCACGAAGCGGGAGCCGAGCCGCGTGGCGTGCACGACCAGGGTGACCGCGGCGTCCGAGAGCGGACTCGTCGCCAGCTCCAGGTCCTGCTCGATGTCGTCGCCGAAGCGGCGCACCCGGTCGACGATCGCGACAAGGTCGGGATGCAGCAGCGTGTCCTGCGAGACGAGGCCGAGCGAGATCGCGCGAGCGGACGCCTTGAGCACGTTGTGGGACGGATCCGTCACGAAGGCGGGCGCTCCGACGGCGTCGATGATCGCGCCGATCCCCTCGGGCAGGCCGACGGTGACGACCTCGGCGGCGATCCGCCCCTGACGTGCGGCGAGCGACACGACACTCGTCAGGACGACGCCGATGACGATGCCGAGAACGAGCGACAGCACGACGATCAGGCCCGGATCCACGCTCCCAGGCTATCCATCCACCGCCCGTCTCCCTACCGGATGCCCGGCGACGGGTCGCGGGTCGAGTACTGTTCAAACGCTCGGCACCGTTCGTTAACCTGCCGTGGTCATCATGACTGCGCCTGCGCCGACCTGGTGCAGTTGCAGCGTCGTGCGCGGCGTGGAACGGCACCGTCCTCCGTGCGTGCCGCAGAGAGGGTCGAGAAGAAGATGCGCGAAGTTTTCCAGCAGGAGCTGGCCGAAGTCCAGGATCGGCTCGTCGAGATCTCCGGACTCGTCGAGATCGCGATCGAGAAGGCGACCCAGGCGTTCAACCACTCCGACGTCTCCCTCGCCGAGGAGGTCATCGCCAGCGACGCCCGCATCGACGAGCTGGCCATCAGCCTCGACGAGCTGGCGATCGACATCCTCGCCCGCCAGGGACCGGTCGCCCGCGACCTGAGGACCGTCGTGTCCGCGCTGCGGATCAGCGCCTCGCTCGAGCGGATGGGCGACATCGCCGAGCACATCGCTCAGCTCTCCCGCTACCGCTTCCCCGACAAGGTCGTGCCGAAGACGCTCCGCCCGACCTTCGTCGAGATGGGCCGCCTCGACGTGGTCGTCGCGCACAAGCTCACCGAGCTGCTGCGCACGCAGGACCCCCGCCTCGCCGAGGAGATCCGCGACGAGGACGACAAGATCGACGAGCTGCACGTCAGCGTCTTCGACAAGGTGCTCAGCGAGGCGTGGAAGGGTCAGGCCGCCGACACCGTCGACGCCACCCTCGCCAGCCGCTACCACGAGCGCTTCGCCGACCACGCGGTGTCCATCGCGAAGAAGGTCCAGTACCTCATCTCGGGCGACTGGGGCTGAGCTTATTTATCGATGTCGCGCGAGCGCGATATCGACCGCGGTCGGCAGACCGCGTGCTTGCGTTCCGCGGAGCGGGGCGCGAACGGCTAGAGCGAATCGCTGGCACGCGATTCACTCGTTCGCCTTGTGGGGGGCGGCTGGTCTCGACTCTCAGCGCTCGGTCGTCGAGTGACGGCGGCCGGGCCTCGCTGGTCGGTGCCCGCACTTCCCTGCTGATCGAGTAGCGCGTGCAGCGCGCGTATCGAGATCCACCGTCGAATGGGCGCGGGGTCTCGATACGCCGCGTACCGCGGCTACTCGACCAGCAGGGAAGGGGCGCGTACCGCGACCTCGTTCTCGCGTCCGTGGTGATCGAGCAGCGCCAGCAGGGAAGGGGCGCGTTCCGCGACCTGGCTCGGTCATTCATGGTGATCGAGTAGCGCGCGCAGCGCGCGTATCGAGATCCACCGTCGCGACGGCTCGGGGTGTCAGAGCGCCCGGCTCCACGGGGGGGGCGGGTGCAGACGCGGACGGCCCGCGGGAGTGGGGACTCCGGCGGGCCGTGCGGCGGTGCGAGGGGGCGGGCTACTTCTTCGCGCCCTGGGCGGCGACGGCGGCGGCGCCGGCGGCGGCGGCCTCCGGGTCGAGGTAGCGGGCCTCGCCGATCGGCTCGAAGTTCTCGTCGAGGGTGTAGACGAGGGGGATGCCGGTCGGGATGTTGAGCTCGGCGATGTCCGAGTCCGAGATGCCGTCGAGCGTCTTCACCAGCGCACGCAGCGAGTTGCCGTGCGCGGTGATCATGACGGTCTTGCCCGAGGCGAGGTCCGGCTTGATGTCCGACTCCCAGTACGGCAGCATCCGCTCGATCACGAGCTTGAGCGACTCGGTGCGGGGCAGGTCGTCGCCGAGGTCGGCGTAGCGCTCGTCGTGCGCCTGCGAGTACTGGTCCTCGTCGTCGATGGGGGGCGGCGGCACGTCGAACGAGCGGCGCCAGGTCATGAACTGCTCGGGACCGTACTCGGCCAGGGTCTGCGCCTTGTCCTTGCCCTGCAGCGCGCCGTAGTGGCGCTCGTTGAGGCGCCAGGAGCGCTTCACGTCGATCCACAGGCGATCGGCCTTCTCGAGCGCGATGTTCGCGGTCTGGATCGCGCGGGTCTGGCGCGAGGTGTAGACGACGTCGGGGTGCAGCCCCGCCTCGGTCAGCAGCTCGCCGGCGCGGGTCGCCTCCGCGACGCCCTGCTCGGTGAGCCGCACGTCGACCCAGCCGGTGAACAGATTCTTCTGGTTCCACTCGCTGTTGCCGTGGCGCACGAGGATGAGGGTGTAGGTCTCGGACATGCGTCCAGTTTAGAGGCGGCCCCTCCGCCCCCGGATACGCTGGAGACCATGCCGATCGGAGCCGTCACCCGCGGCACGACGGGCACCAACCGCCTCCGCCGGGTCGACCGCCGCCTGGCCGAGCTGCCGGTGCTGCGCTCGACCGCGGAGCCGATCGTGGTCGATCTCGGCTTCGGTGCGAGCGCCGTCACGACCCTCGAGCTGCACCGCCGCCTGGTCCGCACGGCGCCCGGCGTCGACGTGGTCGGCTTCGAGATCGAGCCGGCCCGCGTCGAGACGGCGCGACGGCAGCTCGATCGCGTCCGCGAGGGCGGGACCGCCTTCCCCGCCGACGCCCGGGTGCGCTTCGAGCGCGGCGGCTTCGAGGTCCCCCTGGCCGGGCGGCAGCGGGCGAGCGTGATCCGCGCCTTCAACGTCCTCCGGCAGTACGACGAGTCGGCGGTCGCCGAGGCGTGGCACACGATGACCGACCGGCTGACCCCGGACGGCGTCCTGGTGGAGGGGACCTGCGACGAGATCGGCCGGATCTGCACCTGGATCGAGATCGGGCGCGAGGGTCCCCGCTCCCTCACCCTGTCGCTCCGGCTCGGCGCCGTGCCCTCGCCGATGATCGCGGCCGAGCGGCTGCCGAAGGCGCTGATCCACCGCAACGTCGCGGGCGAGCCGGTGCACGCTTTCCTGCTCGCGCTCGAGCGGGCCTGGCTGCACGCCGCCCCGCTCGCCGTGTACGGGCCGACGCAGCGCTGGATCGCCTCCGTCGCGTCGCTGCGGGGCGAGTGGCCGATCCTCGGCGGACCGCGACGCTGGCGGCTGGGCGAGGTGACCATCGCCTGGGACGCGGTGGCTCCGCATGACGCGACCCCGTCACTGTGAGCATTCTCATATTCGCGCCCGCTACCCTCGTGCCCCATGGACGACCCTCCCCCTGAACCCTCGGGCACCGAACCCTCGCCCGCCGCACCGACCTCGACCCTGATCGGCGGTGCCGCGGGTGCCTGAATGGCTCGGCATCGTCATCGGCCTCCTCCTCACCGTCGGCACCGGACTCTTCGTCGCGTCCGAGTTCGCGCTGGTCAACCTCGACCGCAACGAGCTCGAGGAGCGCCGCGCCCGTGGCGAGAAGCGCCTCGATCCGACGATCTCCGCCCTGCGGATCACCTCGACCCACCTCTCCGGCGCACAGCTGGGCATCACGCTCACCACGCTGCTGACCGGCTACACCTTCGAGCCGGCGATCAGCTCGCTGCTGGACGGCCCGCTGCGCTCCCTCGGCGTCCCGGCCGAGATCGTGCCCGGCATCGGCACGGTCGTCGGCGTCGTGCTGGCCACCGTCTTCTCGATGGTGATCGGCGAGCTGGTCCCCAAGAACTTCGCGCTGGCGCTGCCGCTGAAGACCGCGCAGGTCGTCGTGCCGTTCCAGATCCTCTTCACCACGGTCTTCAAGCCCGTGATCCTGCTCTTCAACAACACGGCGAACGCCCTGATCCGCGCGATGGGCATCGAGCCGAAGGAGGAGCTCTCGGGAGCCCGGAGCGCCGACGAGCTCGGCTCGCTCGTGCGCCGCTCGGTGCTCGAGGGCACCCTCGACCGCGATCACGCCGACCTGCTGCACCGCACGCTCCGCTTCTCCAGCCGCAGCGTCGCCGACGTGATGACGCCGCGGGTCCGGATGGCCTCCGTCGCGCTCGAGAGCACCGCGGAGGACGTCGTGGGCCTCGCGAACCGCACCGGATTCTCCCGCTTCCCCGTCCTCGGCCGCGACTCCGACGACATCCGCGGCGTCCTGCACGTCAAGCACGCGTTCGCTCTCGAGCCGTCGCTCCGCTCGACGGTCACCGCCGAGTCGCTGATGACCGCACCGATGCGCGTGCCGGAGACCGCTCGCGCCGACGCCCTGCTCGCTCCCCTGCGCGGCAGCGGCCTCGCCATCGCGGTCGTCGTCGACGAGTACGGCGGGACCGCGGGAGTCGTGACCCTCGAGGACCTGGTCGAGGAGATCGTCGGCGAGCTGGAGGACGAGCACGACCGCAGCCGGGCCGGCGTCATCCGCTCGGGCCGCTCGGCGACCTTCGGCGGCGAGCTGCGCCCGGACGAGGTCGCGGAGCGCCTCGGCGTCCTCGTGCCCGAGGGCGAGGACTACGACACGGTCGCGGGCTTCCTCGCCTCGACCCTCGGCCGCGTGCCCGAGCTCGGCGACGAGGTCGCCGTGACGGGCGGCGTGCTGCGGGTCGACCGGGTCGCCGCGCACCGCGTCGACCGCGTCCGCTTCACCCCGGCCGCCGGCGGAGACGCTGCCGACGGAGGCGATGCCACCGGTGTCGCCGCGCTCCGAGCCGAGGGGGCCGTCCATGAGTGAGTACCTGCCCGGGATCGCCTGGCTGGTGGTCCTGCTGATCGTCAACGCCTTCTTCGTCGGCGCCGAGTTCGCCGTCATCTCGGCCCGCCGCTCCCAGATCGAGCCGAGGGCCGACGCGGGCAGCCGCGCGGCGAAGACCACGCTGTGGGCGATGGAGCACGCCACGCTGATGCTCGCGACGAGCCAGCTCGGCATCACCGTCTGCTCGCTGGTGATCCTCAACGTCTCCGAGCCGGCGATCCACCACCTGCTCGAGATCCCGCTGGGCTTCACAGCGCTCTCCGCCGAGGCGATCGGCGTGATCGCGTTCGTCGCGGCGTTGCTGCTCGTCACCTTCCTGCACGTCGTGTTCGGCGAGATGGTGCCGAAGAACCTCGCGTTCTCGGTGCCGACCCGCGCCGCGCTGCTGCTCGCCCCGCCGCTCGTGCTCGTCTCGCGCCTGGTGAAGCCGCTGATCTGGTCGCTGAACGCGGTCGCGAACGGCATCCTCCGCCTGGTGCGGGTCGAGCCGAAGGACGAGGCGACGAGCGCCTTCACGCTCGACGAGGTCGCGGCGATCGTGCGCCAGTCGACCCGCGAGGGCGTGCTGGTGGACGCCTCCGGCACCGTCACCGCGGCCTTCGAGTTCACGACCAAGCGGGTCGTCGACGTCGCGGTGCCGATCGAGCGGCTGGTGCTGCTGCCCGCCGCGGCGACTCCCGCGGACGTGCGCCGCGCGGTCGCCGAGCACGGCTACTCCCGCTACCTGCTCGCGGACGCCGACGGCCTGCCCGGCGGCTACCTGCACCTCAAGGACGTCTCCGACCTCGACGCCTCGGACGCTCCGGTGCCCGCCAAGCGGATCCGCCGCCTCGCCGCGGTCTCGGCGGGCGACGAGCTGGAGGACGCGCTCGCCGCGCTCCGCCGCACCGGCGCGCGCCTCGCGCGGGTGGTCGACGCCGAGGGTCGCACCACCGGCGTGCTCTTCCTCGAGGACATCATCGAGGAGCTCGTCGGCGAGGTGCAGGACGCCACCAACGCCTGATCGCAGGCGGGGCCCGGCCGGTCAGGCGAGCTCGGGCAGCGCGGCTCTCGCCTCGGCCGAGCTCGCCCCGGTGGCCGTCAGCAGGTCGACGACCAGCGGCCGGAGGATGACCAGCAGCGTCTTCTCCGCCAGCCGCGCGTCCGGGAGGAGCACCTGCGGATCGAGGGTCGTCGCGAGCAGCACGAGGTCCTGACGCGCGAGGGCGAGCACCGCGGGCTCGGTGACGGCCCGGCCGAGCAGGGCGACGCCCGTCCCGAAGCGCAGCACGACGTCCGCGAGTGCCGCGCGCGGGACGGCGTCGCCCACCAGGAAGTCCGTCCGCCGAGCGACGATGCGGAGGTTGCGGGTCGCGAGGTCGAGCGCGGCCAGCATCGTGCGCTGCCGCTCCAGCTCGGCGCGGTGCCGCCGGACGAACGGCGAGATCCGCGCGACACCGATCGCCGAGTCGAGGGCGGCCGTCCAGCCGTCGATCACGGGCTGCGTGCCGCGGACGCGCTCGAGTGCCGTCGCGGACGCGGACTGGTCGCCCTGGCGGAGCGCGTCGGCGAGCGCGTCGACCGTCTCGGCGAGCGCCGCGACCAGCCGTCGCGCCTCGGCGCGCGCTGCCCGCAGCGGGTTGCGCGGCACGATCGCGGTGCAGAGCAGCGCCGCGAGACCGCCGACGAGACCGTCGAGGCTCCGCGTGAACACTCCCCCGTCGGGCGCGGGCAGGATCATCACCAGCATCGCCTGCGTGCCGGCCGCCACCGCGAAGCCGGGCGAGGGCGAGAGCGCCCGCCCTACGGTGAAGACGATAGCGAGCACCACGGCGAGCTGCCAGACGCCGGTGCCCCAGAGCAGGAGCAGCACCTCGCTCGCGGTGATGCCGATCAGCATCCCGATCGCGGTCTCCGCGACCTGCTTCGGCCGGGTGTCGCGCGCGATGCCCAGGCTCGAGATGGTCGCCGTCAGCGACAGCACCGGAGCCGGGTGGCCGAAGACGAAGCGCGAGACGGAGTAGGCGAGGATCGCCGCGAGGACGATCTGCAGCACCGCGGGCAGCGACGCCGCGGCGCGCGCGACGCCCCGGCCGGGCCGGAGGTCGTCGACACGGACGAGGGCGCGGATCCGCGCGGCCGCCCGATCCCGCCGAGCGGGTCCTGCGGCCACCACGGCGTGGCCTACCTGGTCGCTGCCCCGAGCCGGGGCAGGCGGGGCACTCCCGCCTCCGCACCGGCACCGGGCGGGACGACGACCTCCTGCGCGGCCGAGACGCGGATCTCGCCGGCGAGCACGGTGAGCTCGAGGTCGACCGGAACCGAGCGCTTCACCACGGCGAGGGCGATGGGGCCCTCCTCGTAGTGCCAGGCGCTCGCGGTGACGGTGCCCACTTCGACGGGCTCGCCGCCCTTGAGTGCCGTGACGACGTCGCCGTGCCCGGGCAGGGCGGAGTCGGAGCCGTCGAGCTGCAGCAGCACGAGGCGGCGGGGCGGGTGGCCGAGATTGTGCACCTTGGCGACCGTCTCCTGCCCGCGGTAGCAGCCCTTGGCCAGGTGCACGGAGGAGCGGAGCAGGTCGAGCTCGTGCGGGATCGACCGGTCGTCGACCTCGGTCGCGTGCCGCGGGCGCCAGGCGGCGATGCGGAGCGCCTCGAGGGCGTCGGAGCCGGCCAGGGTGACGCCGGCGACGCGGGCCCGGTCCGCGAGCCGCTCGAGCGCCTCGCGCGGGACGAGGGTCTCGCGGGCGGTCCAACCGGTCGCGGGGTGGACCGGGGCGAGGGCGTACTGCCAGCCGCCGGGCTGCACCTGCGCCCACGGGTCGAGCCAGCTGATGCCGGACTCCCCCGCGAGCTCGAGGGCCAGCGCGGTGGCGGGGCCGTCGCCGAGCGTCGCGAGCGTCGCGAACTCGGCCGTGCGGTCGGCGATCTCGACGCGGAGCATGAAGCGCATGCGGTCGAGCCAGGCCGCGAGCCCCGGTGTCTCGTCGCGGTCGAGGAGCAGCCACGCGGTCTCGCCGTCGTCGACGACGCGGATCAGGTGCTCGATCCGACCGGACGGGTCCAGCAGCAGGGTCTCGGCCGAGTCGCCGGGTGCGAGGCGGGTGAGCGCCTGGCTGGTCAGCGAGTCGAGCCAGGTGAGGCGGTCGGGGCCGGTGACGGTGACGACGCCGCGGCCCGAGAGGTCGACGACCGCGGTGCCCGCGGCGAGCGCCCGCTGCTCGCGGAACGGCTCGCCGTAGTGCGCGGCGACGCCGGGCTCGGCCGCGCTGGTGCCGACGACGGCGCCGGGGGCGGAGAGGAGCGGCGAGATCGGCACCGGCTCGGAGGACACGGCCTCATTCGACACGGGCGAGCCTTCCGGAGGAGTGGGTGCGGAGCCCCTGGCCGAGCGCGGCGATGTCCCATGCCCAGAGCAGGTGGTCGTCGACGAGGCCGTAGAGGCGGGTGGCGGCCGCGTAGTCCTTCGCGGCGGCGGTGCGCATGACCGCGTCGGTCGCGAGGTCGATCCGCGGGCCCTTGACCTGGCCGAGGTAGAGCTCGCTGACGCCGTCGGGGTGCACGAGCGCGACCTCGATGTCGAAGCCGCCCGCGCCGTTGCGCAGCGTCTCGACCGACTCGGCGTCGGGGAAGGCGGGAGCGCCGCGACCCGGCAGCATCGCGGGGCCCGCGTCGGCGTCGGTGAGCGGCCTGCTGAGCCGCCAGTAGCCCATCTCGCTCACGAGCGGCCGGTGGCCGACCTCGCTGTCGTCCTCGAGCAGCCAGGTGTACGAGCTGTAGTTGAGGTACGGCAGGCCGTCGTAGCTGAAGCTCACGCGGTGGCCGAACTCGGCCTGCACGGAGTCGTCGCCGACGGCGTAGTCGATGACGCCAGATCCCTCCCAGACGCCGAGCAGCCAGGAGAGCGGGACGAGTTCGGGCGGGAGGCCCGAGGGGAGGGAGATCAAACCTGCTCCGGCGGCGGCTAGCGCTGGCCGCGGTAGAGCTTGTAGACGACCACGCCGGAGACCCACGCGATCGCGAGGGAGGCGAGCCCGAGCAGTCCGAGATAGAAGAGTTCGAGGGCGAGAAGCATGGCTCCATCCTATCCGGCGGCACCGACGCGGAGGAGGGCTGTCAGAGCGAGGTGAGGGCGGCGATCCCGCTGGCGACGGCGACGACGATCATCGCGCCGACCACGCTCGTCATCGTGCGCACCAGGTAGCCGTCCGCCTTCGCGACGGCGAGCTGCGCGGCGAAGGTCGCGAGGACGCAGCCGCCGAAGGTCAGCGCCAGCCAGAGCTGCTGCGACCCGGACGGGGCGAGCACGAGGGTGACGACGGAGCCGGCCAGCGCGAGCGCCCAGACCGCTCCCACTCCCGCGCGATCCCTGCCCATCCCCCAATTGTGCCCCAGGGAATCGGGCTTCCCGACCCGCCGCTAGTATTGCCGGAGACCATTACTGGAGGATCCGTGGCGCAGTTGTTGATACTGACCTCAGCCGGTGGCTCCGAGGTCCTCCCCGCGCTGGGCCTGCTCAGCCACAAGACCCGGCAGATCCCCGCGGAGCCGGCGCACCTCGTGAACGCTCCGAGCTGCGATCTGATCTTCGTCGACGCCCGGCAGGACCTCGCGAGTGCGAAGTCGCTCTGCAAGATCCTGACCACCACCGGCATCAACGTCCCGCTGATCCTGATCCTCACCGAGGGCGGGCTCACCGCGGTCTCGGCCGACTGGGGCGTGAACGACGTCATCCTCGACTCCGCCGGCCCCGCCGAGGTCGACGCGCGCATCCGCCTCGTCATCGGCCGCCTTGCGCAGGAGCAGTCGACCTCGCGGATCCAGGCCTCCGGCGTCGTCATCGACGAGGCGAGCTACTCGGCGAAGGTGCACGGGCGACCGCTCGACCTCACCTTCAAGGAGTTCGAGCTGCTGCGCTTCTTCGCGACCCACCCGTCGCGCGTCTTCACCCGCGAGCAGCTGCTCAGCGAGGTCTGGGGCTACGACTACTTCGGCGGCACCCGCACGGTCGACGTGCACGTGCGCCGCCTGCGCGCCAAGCTCGGCGATCTCGAATCGCTCATCGGCACGGTGCGCAACGTCGGCTACCGCTTCAACGTGTACGAAGAGGACAATGAACGAGTCGCTCAATCTCTCGGTTGAGAACCTGGCCGATCCCGCCGTCGCCGCGGGGCTCGAGCACCTGATCGGCCGGGCCTCCTGGTTCGACGGCCGGCCGCCGTTCAGCGATCAGACGCTGATCGACGCGCGCGCGGGCTCGCGGACGCTGCTCGTCGGCCTCCGCGCCGACGTGGTGGTCGCAGCCGCCGTGCTCGGCCAGGGCGAGCTCGAGTTCGTCGTCGATCCGGAGTGGCGCGGGGTCGGCTTCGGCCGCGCCGTCCTCGACCAGGTGCTGGCGAGCGGGCGCACCGGGCTGCTGGCCTGGGCGCACGGCGACCACCCGGCGGCCAGAGCCCTCGCCGCCTCGCACGACTTCGCGCCGGTGCGGACGCTCCTGCACCTCGCGCTGGACCCGCTCGTCGCCCCGCCGGTGCGCGTCCCCGAGGACTTCACGCTCTCGGACGCGCGCGACCTCGATCCGGCCGAGTGGGTCGCCCTCAACGCCCGCGTCTTCGCCGCGCATCCCGAGCAGGGGCGGATCACCGAGGACGACCTGGCCGCGCGCCGGGCCGAGCCCTGGTACCACAACGAGGACTTCCTTCTCCTCCGTGACGCCCAGGGCGCGCTGGTCGGCTACGACTGGCTGAAGATCGAGCCGGAGTCGACCACGGGCGAGATCTACGTGCTCGGCGTGGCCCCCGAGACGGCGGGTCGCGGACTCGGCCGGACGCTCCTCGGGGCGGGACTCGCCCGGATGGTCGCGCGCGGCTGCACCGTCGCGGACCTCTACGTGGAGGCGGAGAACCGCTCCGCGGTGGCGCTCTACCGCTCCCTCGGCTTCACCGATGCCGCCGTCGACGTGCAGTACCTGCACCGCCGCCCCGCGGTGCGCTGACCGGTCCACCGACTCCGCGGCTCCTCCCCGGGCCGGGTTCACCCGGCATTCACCACGGGCGGCGCGAGCGCGTCCGGCGCGGTGCCAGGATGGTCGCATGGACGGCGACAACCTGATTCTCGAAGACGGCCTGAGCGATGACCTCGACGACGACTTCGACGACGAGGAGGAGGGTCACTCCGACCCCCTGCTGCCGGACGACCGCTACCTCGACCGCGAGCTGAGCTGGCTGGCGTTCAACCAGCGCGTGCTCGAGCTGGCCGAGGACCCGCTGGTGCCCGCGCTCGAGCGCGCCAACTTCCTCGCGATCTTCTCGTCCAACCTCGACGAGTTCTTCATGGTCCGCGTGGCCGGGCTGAAGCGCCGCATCCTCACCGGCCTGGCGCTGCCGACCAACATCGGGCGGGTGCCGGTCGACGTGCTGACCGACATCTCCGAGAAGGCGCACCTGCTGCAGCAGCGGCACTCGCGCGCCTTCAAGGAGCTCGTCGAGCCGGCCCTGCGGGACGCCGGCATCGACATCGTGCGCTGGAGCGAGCTCAGCGACGCCGAGCGCGCGGTGCTCGACGACTACTTCTCCGCGCAGGTGTTCCCCGTGCTGATGCCGCTGGCCGTCGACCCGGCGCACCCGTTCCCCTACATCTCCGGGCTCTCGCTCAACCTCTCGGTCCGGGTGCGCAATCCGAAGACCCAGAAGACCGAGTTCGCCCGCCTCAAGGTGCCGCAGATGCTGCCGCGCTTCGTGCGGATCGCGGGTGTCGCCGCTCCGGGCGAGCCGATGCGCTTCATCTCGCTCGAGGACCTCATCGCGAACCAGCTCGACGACCTCTTCCCGGGCATGGAGATCCTCGACCACCACGTCTTCCGGGTCACCCGCAACGAGGACGTCGAGGTCGACGAGGACGAGACCGAGAACCTGATCAAGGCGCTCGAGAAGGAGCTGCTGCGTCGTCGCTTCGGCCCGCCCATCCGCCTCGAGGTGACCGACGACATGGACGACGAGACCCTCGGGCTCCTCGTCCGCGAGCTCGACATCACCACGCAGGAGGTCTACAAGCTCCCCGCGCCGCTCGACCTCGGCGGTCTGTTCAGCCTGCAGAAGATCGACCGGCCGGACCTCAAGTACCCGAACCACGTCCCGACGACGGCCGTCCAGCTCTCGCCGAGCGAGCCGAACCAGCGCCAGGACATCTTCAAGGCCGTCTCGCGCGGCGACGTGCTGCTGCACCACCCCTACGAGTCCTTCGCGACGAGCGTCCAGGCGTTCCTCGAGCAGGCGGCGGCCGACCCGGACGTGCTCGCGATCAAGCAGACGCTCTACCGCACCTCGGGCGACTCCCCCATCGTCGAGGCGCTGATCGACGCGGCGGAGTCGGGCAAGCAGGTGCTCGCGCTCGTCGAGATCAAGGCGCGCTTCGACGAGAAGGCCAACATCTCCTGGGCTCGCAAGCTCGAGAAGGCCGGCGTGCACGTGGTCTACGGCCTCGTCGGGCTGAAGACGCACTGCAAGCTCGCGCTGGTCATCCGGCAGGAGAAGGGCGGGGTGCTCCGGCACTACTCCCACATCGGCACCGGCAACTACAACCCGAAGACCTCGCGCATCTACGAGGACCTCGGCCTGCTGACCGCCGACCCCGAGGTCGGCAAGGACCTGACCCGCCTCTTCAACGAGCTCTCGGGCTACGCGATCGAGAAGAAGTTCAAGCGCCTGCTGGTCGCACCGCGCCACCTGCGCAAGGGACTGCTCAAGCGCATCGCCGCCGAGACCGAGAACGCCCGCGCCGGCCGCCCCTCCGGCATCCGGATCAAGATGAACTCGATCGTGGACGAGTCCGTGATCGACGCGCTGTACCGGGCGAGCCAGGCCGGCGTGCCCGTCGACGTGTGGGTCCGCGGCATCTGCGGGCTGAAGCCCGGGCAGGAGGGGCTCTCCGAGACCATCCGCGTCCGCTCGATCCTGGGGCGCTACCTCGAGCACTCCCGCATCTTCAGCTTCGTCAACGGCGGCGAGCCCGAGGTGTTCATCGGCAGCGCCGACATGATGCACCGCAACCTCGACCGCCGCGTCGAGGCCCTCGTCCGGATCGTCGAGCCAACGCACCTCAGCGAGATCGCGGACATGTTCGACCGGGCGATGGACGAGAAGACGGCCTCCTGGTGGCTCGGCCCGGACGGGATCTGGACCCGCCACCACCTCGACGAGGACGGCGCTCCCCTCTCCGATCTGCAGAACCGGCTGATGGCGCACATCACGCATCGCAAGCGCACGGCGACGCGGACCGGCTCCCGAGCCTCCACCCGCTGACGCCGTGACGGGAACCGTCTTCGCGGCCGGCGCCGTGTGCTGGCGGATCATCGAGGGGCGTCCGCACGTCCTCGTGATCCACCGGCCGCACCGCAAGGACGTCAGCCTGCCCAAGGGCAAGGTCGACCCCGGCGAGTCGCTGCCCGAGACCGCGGTCCGCGAGATCCGGGAGGAGACCGGTTTCGCGGTCGCGCTCGGAGTGCCGCTCGGCACCGTGGAGTACACGCTGCCGAACGGGCGCCCGAAGACCGTGCACTACTGGGCGGCCCGGGTGACCGAGAAGGCGGTGCTCTCCTCCGACTTCGTGCCGAACCGCGAGGTCGAGGCGCTCGAGTGGGTCACGATCAAGCGCGCCCGCAGCTACCTCACGTACCCGCACGACATCGAGATCGTGGACGAGTTCGCGCGGATCGTCGCGCGCGGCACGCACGACACCTTCGCCGTCGTGGTGCTGCGGCACGCGAAGGCGGTCCCTGCCTCCTCCTGGGACGGCCGTGACTCGACGCGGCGGCTCAACCGCCGGGGCGTCGAGGAGGCGGCCGCGGCGGGCCGCGCCGTCGCCGCCTGGCGGCCCCGCCGGCTCGTCACGAGCACGGCGAAGCGCTGCCGGGCCACGATCGCTCCGCTCGCCACGCTGCTCAAGCGGCCCGTCCGCCTCTCGGAGGACCTCAGCCAGGAGGCGGGCGAGCACGGGTCGGCCGACATCCGCTCCCTGGTCGGCAAGCGGGTGCGGGCGCGCAAGAGCGCCGTGCTCTGCAGCCACCGGCCGGTGATCCCCGAGATCCTGCGCGAGCTCGCGCTGGCCACCGCGACCCCGATCGGCCCGTACCTCGACGAGGCCTCCGATCTGCCGACCGGCGGCTTCGCCGTCGTGCACCTCTCCGTCGAGCACCCGGGCTCCGGCATCGTCGCCATCGAGACCCACGCGCCGCTGGAGTGAGCCCGTGCGCGGCGCAGACGTGCCGCGCGAATACTGCTCCTCCGCGCTCCGCTCCGCCTGGGGGCGACCCGTCGTTCACCGCGCGTTCACCGAGCGGACGGGGGCAGGACACGACCCCTCCGTACTCTCGCTGGCGGGCCGCACCAAGCCCGTCCATCCCCCCTGCTTTCCTACCCGAAAGGGATACTTGTGCGTTTCTCGCGTCTCGGCCAGGCGGCCGTCATCGCCGCCGTCGCAGCCATCACGCTGACCTCCTGTGCTGCCAACGAAGGAGGCGCCTCCGCAGGCGAGTCCTCCTCCGGCTCGGCCAGCACCCTCGAGGGCACCCTCAACGGCATCGGCGCCTCCTCGCAGGGCTCCGCCCAGGAGGCCTGGGTCTCCGCCTTCCAGCAGGCGAACACCGGCGTCACCGTCAACTACTCCCCCGACGGCTCCGGCGCGGGCCGTGAGGCGTTCATCGCGGGCGGCGCCGACTTCGCCGGCTCCGACCGCGCGCTCAAGCTCGAGGAGCTCGACGGCTCCTTCGGCAAGTGCGTCGAAGGCACCTCCGCCATCGACGTCCCGGCCTACATCTCGCCGATCGCGATCGTCTTCAACGTGGAGGGCGTCGACGAGCTGAACCTCGACGCCGCCACCATCGCGGGCATCTTCAAGGGCACCATCACCACCTGGAACGCCCCCGAGATCGCCGCGCTGAACCCCGACGCGACGCTCCCGTCCTCGAACATCACCGCCGTGCACCGCTCGGACGACTCGGGAACCACCGAGAACTTCGCCGCGTACCTCAACGCGACCGCGCCCGACGTCTGGGACGCCGAGCCCGACGGAGTCTGGCCCTACCAGGGCGGCGAGGCCGCCCAGGGCACCTCGGGCGTCATCGACACCGTCACCAACGGCCAGAACACCATCGGCTACGCCGACGCCTCGCGCGCCGGTGACCTCGGCACCGCCAAGGTCAAGGTCGGCGACGACTTCGTCGAGTACTCCCCCGAGGCCGCTGCCGCGATCGTCGACGCCTCGCCCGAGGCGACCGACCGTCCCGAGAACGACATCGTCTACGAGATCGACTACGCCTCCGAGGAGTCCGGCGTCTACCCGGTCGTCCTGGTGAGCTACCTCATCGCCTGCCAGGAGTACCAGGACGCCGCGACGGGCGAGCTCGTCAAGGCGTACCTCGGCTACGTGACGAGCGAAGAGGGCCAGGAGGAGGCCGCCACCTCCGCCGGCGCCGCGCCGCTCTCGTCCGAGCTGTCGGCTCAGGTCGCGACGGCCGTCGATTCGATCAAGTAATCTCCCCCTCGTGACGCGGCCCCGGACCTCCACCGGTCCGGGGCCGCATCGCGGCTCGGCCCCCTCCCCCACACCGAACGCAGGGACACCCACATGACCACCGCAGAGCGGCCCGTCGGCGCCATCAAGGCGAAGCAGCGGCCCGCAGACCGGATCTTCTCCGGAACGGCAGTCGCCTCCGGCGCGCTGATCCTCGTCATCCTCGCCGCCGTCGCCCTCTTCCTGGTCGTCCAGTCGGTCCCGGCCCTCACCGCCGCCCCGGACACGATCTCCGGTGGCGCGGGCTTCTGGGCCTGGGTCGGTCCCCTGGTCTTCGGCACCGTCTACGCCGCTGCACTCGCCATGGTGATCGCCGTGCCGATCGCGATCGGCATCGCGCTCTTCATCTCGCACTACGCCCCGCGCAAGCTCGCGCAGGGCCTGGGCTACGTGATCGACCTGCTGGCCGCCGTGCCGTCGGTCGTCTTCGGCCTCTGGGGCATCACCGTCCTGGCCCCCTTCGTCCAGCCGTTCTACGCGTTCCTCACGGACGCGTTCGGCTGGTTCCCGCTCTTCAACGGCCCCGTCTCCGGCACGGGCCGCACGATCCTCACCGTGGCCCTCGTGCTCGCGGTGATGATCCTGCCGATCGTCACCGCCATCTCGCGCGAGGTCTTCCTGCAGACGCCGACGCTGCACGAGGAGGCCGCGCTCGCCCTCGGCGCGACCCGCTGGGAGATGGTCCGCACCGCGGTCCTGCCCTTCGGCCGCCCCGGCATCATCTCCGCGTCCATGCTCGGCCTCGGCCGCGCCCTCGGCGAGACGATGGCTGTCGCGATCGTGCTCTCGCCCTCGTTCGTCGTGAACTTCGCCCTGCTGCAGTCGACGAACTCGAACACGGTCGCCTCGAACATCGCGCTGAGCTTCCCCGAGGCCTACGGCCTGAAGGTCAACGAGCTGGTCGCCTCCGGCCTGATGCTCTTCGTCATCACGCTGCTCGTCAACATGCTCGCCCGCTACATCATCAACCGCCGCAAGGCCTTCTCGGGAGCGAACTGATGGTCACGATGACTCCGCCCCGCCAGCGCCGCGTCGAGGACGCGGTCCCTGCGCCGGTCAACACGCTCACCAGCGGCCAGCTGCCCAAGTGGGCGCCCGTCGCCCTCCTGCTCGGCAGCATCGCCCTGATGGCGCTCGTCTACGCCCTCCTCGCCGTCACGGGCACCACGCAGGGCTTCGACGTCGTCGGCACCGTCTTCTTCGGCGCCGTGCTCTACACGATCGCCGTCTTCGTCCTCGCCCGCCTCGTCGAGGGCCCCCGCCGCGCCACGGACCGGGTCGTCACCACCCTGGTCACCGCGGCGTTCGTCGTCGCGCTGATCCCGCTGATCTCGCTGATGTACACGGCGGTCACCGCCGGCGCCGCGCGCTTCGACGTCCTCTTCTTCACCTCCTCGATGCGCAACGTCGTCGGCGAGGGCGGCGGCGCGCTGCACGCGATCATGGGCACGCTGATCATCACGGCCCTGGCCGCGGTCATCTCGATCCCGATCGGCCTGATGACGGCCATCTACCTGGTCGAGTACGGCCGGGGCGCGCTCGCCCGCGGCATCACCTTCTTCGTCGACGTGATGACCGGCATCCCCTCGATCGTCGCCGGCCTCTTCGCCTACGCGCTGCTCGTGCTCCTGTTCGGCGACGGCATCCGGATGGGCTTCGGCGGCGCGATCGCGCTCTCGGTGCTGATGATCCCGGTCGTCGTGCGCTCCACCGAGGAGATGCTGCGCCTGGTGCCGAACGAGCTCCGCGAGGCGTCCTTCGCGCTCGGCGTGCCCAAGTGGCTCACCGTCGTGAAGATCGTCCTGCCGACCTCGATCGCCGGCATCGTGACGGGCGTCATGCTCTCGATCGCCCGCGTCATCGGCGAGACCGCTCCGCTGCTCATCGTCGCCGGCTTCACCCAGTCGATGAACTACAACCCGTTCGACGACCGGATGATGACCCTCCCGGTCTTCGTGTTCCGCCAGTACGCCGATCAGGGAGCGGACGCCGCCGCCTACATCGATCGGGCCTGGACCGGCGCGCTGGTCCTCATCCTGATCGTCATGCTCCTCAACCTGCTCGCTCGCCTGGTCGCGCGCATCTTCGCCCCCAAGCTCGGCCGCTAACCCTAAGGATCTCCGTTGTCCAAGCGCATCGAAGTCAACGACCTCAACGTCTACTACAGCAAGTTCCTCGCGGTCGAGGGAGTCGGTCTGACCATCGAGCCCCGCACCGTCACGGCGTTCATCGGGCCCTCCGGCTGCGGCAAGTCGACCTTCCTCCGCACGCTCAACCGCATGCACGAGGTCATCCCCGGCGCCTACGTCGACGGCGAGGTGCTGATCGACGGCAACAACCTGTACGGCCCGGGCGTCGACCCGGTGCTCGTGCGCCGCCAGGTGGGCATGGTCTTCCAGCGCCCCAACCCGTTCCCGACGATGTCGATCCGCGACAACGTCCTGGCCGGGGTGAAGCTGAACAACCGCCGCATCTCGAAGTCCGACGCGGACGACCTCGTCGAGAAGTCGCTCCAGGGCGCGAACCTCTGGAACGAGGTCAAGGACCGGCTCGAGAAGCCCGGCTCCGGCCTCTCCGGCGGCCAGCAGCAGCGGCTGTGCATCGCCCGCGCCATCGCCGTCTCCCCCGACGTGCTGCTGATGGACGAGCCGTGCTCCGCCCTCGACCCGATCTCGACGCTCGCGATCGAGGACCTGATCGAGGAGCTCAAGAACGAGTACACGATCGTGATCGTGACCCACAACATGCAGCAGGCCTCGCGCGTCTCGGACCGCACCGCGTTCTTCAACATCGCGGGCACCGGCAAGCCCGGCAAGCTCATCGAGTACGACGACACCGCCACGATCTTCTCGCGGCCGTCCGTCCAGGCGACCGAGGACTACGTCTCCGGCCGCTTCGGCTGAGTCGCCGACCGCTCGCACGAGAGCCGCACTCCCCCGGGGGTGCGGCTCTTCTGCTGTCCGGGAGCCCGTGAGAGCCGTCTGCAGCCGGCGGCCCCCGGCGGGGAGCGCAGAAGAGCCGCACCCCCTCGGGGAGTGCGGCTCTTCTGCGCTCAGTGCTGTGGCGGTGTCAGGCGGTCGCGATCGCCAGGATCGGGTCGGTGGTCGGCGCCTCCGAGCCGCCCGCGTCCTCGACGGTCACGGCGACGACGGCGCCCTCGGCGAGCGTG
Source organism: Rathayibacter sp. VKM Ac-2835 (assembly GCF_013266705.1). Taxonomy (NCBI): domain Bacteria; kingdom Bacillati; phylum Actinomycetota; class Actinomycetes; order Micrococcales; family Microbacteriaceae; genus Rathayibacter; species Rathayibacter sp. VKM Ac-2835. The sequence continues at coordinate 975,532 of NZ_JABSNQ010000001.1, forward strand.
CCCTCGAGCGGAGCGACCGTGCGGCCGTCACCGCCGTCGAACGTGCCCGCGGAGACCGGGCCGGACGAGCCGATGTACCAGAGCTCGTAGGTCTTGTCCTCGGGCAGGGGCGCGAGGTCGTCGACGACGAGCGCCGAGCGGCCGAGCGAGGCCGACCAGACGAGGGTCGCGGTCTCGCCGGTGGCGACGGCGCCGGCGGTCTCCTGCACGTCGGGTGCGCTGCGGATCTGCTCCAGGGCGCTCAACTGCTGGCTCTGGCCGGCGTCGGGCGTCAGCAGGGGCGGGAGCGCCACTCCCCCGACGACGATCACGGCTGCGGCGGCGGCAGCGGAGAGGTAGACGGCGGGACGGGTGAACCAGCGGCCACGGGCGCGGGCCTCGGCGCCGTGACGACCGGAGGTCGGGGTGGCGGCGGTCGCGGGCGAGGGCTCGACGGCGCGCAGGGTGCGTGCGGGCTGCTGCTGCTCGGCGGCCTCCTCGGCCGGGGAATCGGATGCGTCGTCCCGCGGGAGCTGCGGAATGGTCGCGATCAGCGCCATCAGGTCTGCCTTGAGGGCCGGCGACGGTGCGATCGGCGGTGCGTCGGCGGCCAGCGCCTCGGCCACGGCGGAGAAGGCGTCGGCCTCGCCGCGCGCCTCCGGATTCTCGTCCAGGAATCTCTCGTACCGGGCGGTCTCGTCCGGGGTGAGGATGCCGAGTGCGTGTCCTGCTGCGAGTTCGCGCGGATCTTCGGGGAGTTGCACGTCGTTCACAGGGCCACCCCCATCTCTTCTCTCAGTCGTATCATCCCGTCGCGCAGGCGCGTTTTTATGGTACCGACGGGGCAGTTCAGGATCCCGGCGATCTCGCTGTGCGAGTAGCCGCCGTAGTACGCGAGCTGCAGCGCTTGACGCTGGAGCTCGGTCAGCCGCTCCAGGGCGGCGGTGACCTTCTCGTGCTCGAGGGACACCTCCGCCTGTTCGGCGACCTGGTCGTAGTCGCGACCGAGGTCGCGGATTCCTATGCGGACGTCCCGATCGCGGCCCGCTTGGGCCGCGCGAACCCGATCGATGGCCCTGCGGTGTGCCATCGTGAGGATCCAGGTCGTCGCACTTCCCTTATTCGGAGCGAAGCGTCCAGCGGTTTGCCAGATCTCGAGGAAGACCTCCTGAGCCACCTCCTCGGACTGCGCGCGATCGACCAGGACCCGGGTGATCAGGCCGAGGACGCGGGACGCGACCAGGTCGTAGAGCTGGGAGAACGCGGCCTGCTCGCCCGCGGCGATCCGCTCGAGGAGGGCGCCGAGGTCCGGTGCGGTGCCCTCGGCGGTGGTGTCGTCGCTCATGCGCCCTGCCCTGCTCGCGCCCGGGACTTCAGATTCCGGGTCATCCAGAAGGCTGTCACGGCGAGTCCCGCGATCAGGACCGACACCTCGAGCGGGAGGGTGACGAATCGGACGTCGAGGGCGAGGGAGCCGACCTCGAGCAGCGCCGGCGCAGCCATCCGCGGGGCCAGCCAGAGGGCGATGACCGCCATCAGTGCGGCGGTCAGGCCCGCGTAGCTGCGCGGGCGGATCAGGACCCAGAGGCCGGCGGCGACATCGAGGACGGCGAGCGTGCGCATCAGCGCCCCCTGCGAGAAGACGACCCCGTTGCCGAGGAGGGCGCCGACCTCGTCGTCGACGCTCGGAGCGGAGAAGAAGAGGAGAGCGGCGATGACGAGGAGAGCGAGTCCGGCCCACCACCGCGCGCCGATCCGGAGGGCCCTGCGGTTCTTCATTCCGGATGTCGCCTGACTGTCGGGGACTCTGCCGGGAGGGGAGGACTCGAGCCTCCGACCGCCCGCCACTGGGCCCTCGCCCGACCCTTCGGGATCCGCTGCCGGATGCTGTCGAGTGGAGAAGGGGCCGGACCGCAGAAACGCCTCTCGGCGCGAGGCCGCTCGAAGCGGCTATAAGTGGAGCCCGGGGTTACTGCGATCCGGCCACGACCAGTGTACCGGCTGTCCCCCGTAGGCCCGCGAGGGGCGTTCGCGGAGCGAGAACGCGGGGTGCCGCTCGCGGGAGGATCGGGTAGCGGGAGGGAGATCGGACAGCGGGCTCGGTCCTACTCCAGCGAATCGCTGCGCCAGAGGCGCGCGCAGCTCACCAGCTCGGCCGCGGTGGTCGAGAGCCGCAGCGCCCGGGTGGTCAGCTGGCTCGCGCGCGGTCCGTCGATGAGCTCGACGTCGTCGGCCACCGAGGCGGCCCCGGAGGCGCTCACGCGGCAGAAGGCCGCGGCCCGGTCGAGGGCGACGGCGAAGTCGCCGTCGAACACCCCGCGGAGGATGCGGTCGGCCAGCTCGGTGATCTCGGCCGGTCCGGTCGGCGTGACAGCGCCGGCGACGACCGGGTCGATGGTCGCCGAGAGCTCGACGCCGCGCTGGTAGAGGAAGCTCGTGCTCTCCGGGTCCTGCCGGATCACGAGCCGCAGCAGGTAGATGCGCCAGAGGGCGCCGGGGAGGCTGGACGGGCTCGATCGCGCCCAGAGCTCGGCGAGGGCGTCGATGCCGTTGTGGTCCGTGTACTCGACCAGGCGGTCGATGACCACCGGGTCGGGGTCCTCGCGCACGCGGCTGAGCAGCGCGATCGCCGTCTCGTGCGCGACCCGGCTGATCTGGGCGGGGTCCTCGCCTCCCTGGAACGCCTCGAAGACGCGGGAGGGGAACTTGGTCGGCTTGTGGAAGCCGTCTGTCATGGGGCCGCCTTCCGCGGTCGGGCGGGGCGCGCGGACGCGTCCTGCTTCGTGGGGGTTCGAGGAGGGTAACGCCTGCGCCTGTGCGGGTATGCCCGACGCCGGTCCGGGCGCGCGGGGGCGCTACCCTGGATGCCGCGGGCCTCTAGCTCAGTTGGCAGAGCAGCGGACTTTTAATCCGCGGGTCGTCAGTTCGAGCCTGACGGGGCCCACCGCATCGCCCAAATGGCGCGAACTTCACACTGCCCATTTACACCTACCCCGCACAAACCCACCGGATTGGTTCTGCGGCGGTTCGCCCACGCTCCGGTTCCCGGGAACACAAGCGCGATGGTAGCGAAGCGTCCGGCGGGCCGCCGCTGACACGTGATGCATCGTGCATCACCTGTCTGCATCGTCGTCGCTATGCTCCGAGGAACAACAGGGGGTTTGTGATGAAGAGGTTCGCGCCGGTCGTGCTGGTCGCTCTGCTGCTCGGAGGATGCTCATCTGCCGCGAGTACGTACGCGAGCCCGCAGGCGCTCCAAGAGGCGTACGCGGACGCAGGGGGCACTTGTGAGGACGCGACCGACATACCGGAGAACCTGACGTCGGAGGGCACGCACGGTGTCCTCTGCGAAGACGCGACCGCGCTGCTCGTATTTGACGATGAGACGGCGCAGAACCGCTACGTCGCTCGCATCGGGGAGAGCGATTCCGCTCAACTGAGTGGCGAGCGCTGGATGGCCATCGCCATCGACGATGAAGTCGACCTCGGTGAGTTCAGCGGAGAATTGGGTGGCGAGGTTCAGGACTAGACGCGCGACGCGCGCCTCCACGCGAGGAACGCCTCCGCAGCGTCGCGCAACGTGTCTCCTCCACCGACGACCCACTCGCCGCGGGTGACGCAGACGTACGTGTCGCGGCCCTGGTACTGCACGAGCCTGATCCAGCCGAGATCCTCGCGCTTGTCTGCCATCCGCCACTCGTGCGGGACGACGGATCTCGAGACCATCGATAGCGGAGTCCAGTGGTGTGACATGGCGCGATCGTCGTCGCGACCACCGACACGCTGAGGTCAGCTTCGCTGCGACTTTCGCTCGATCGTTCCACGGACACCGTCCGGCAACATGGCGTAGAAGCGGTCGGCTTGAGCAGGCTTCGCGACCAACTCCTCCGTCACGTCATTGAGGGCGGCGAAGAGGAGTTCAACCACCCCGCTGTCGATCTGACCAAGGTAAAGAGCCACGAAGTCATCAAGCTCGTCATCCACGTGAAGAGACTTGTTCCCGACGTGACGCAAAGCACCGAGCAGTCGCGCTGTGGACGTGCTCAGGTCTGGCGTGACGTGAGCGATCAGGTCGTCCAGTCGCCCGACGAATTCCGGGCGGATCGATTGGAGGAGCCTCTCGAGGGCCGCGCGGGCGAGGGCGGCTGCTGCGCGGCGTGAGATGCCAGCCACGGCCCGGGCTTCGTCGTACAGTTCCGCAGCTTCGGACGCCATTTCAGCATGAGCCGGCGGCAGCGTGGACGGCGCTGGCCAGATCAAAGCATTTCCCCGCCACACACTCGACTTCTTACAGGCGTAGCACTCGCTCATCATCCAATCCGGGGCCGCGATTCGACCGTTGCCGGTGTTTCGTGATGGCTCATCATGGGCCGGAGTGGAGTTCACGTAGAGATTGGCCCACGTTTGACCGGCGAAGGCATTGCAGCGAGGGCACACAAAGGATGGTGCTCCCCGACGAGGGGTGGCGGTGTATGGCCTGGGGGCGTCCGTCATCGGAGCATCTTCTGCGGATCGATCACAGTTGGATGCTAGAGGTCGCGCCTCGTCCTACACGAACGGGCGAGGCCGGTGCCGGGTACGTCACTCCCACGCCGTCGCTTCGGCGACGGGAGAGTCCCAGAGGTAGGACTGGTAGTCGTCAGCGGTGACCGTGTCGACCTGCTCGAGGTATCCGGTCGACGTGTCCGGAGTCCAGGACGAGACGACGAGGACGGCGAGTCTTTCGTGGGAGGGGTCCGCGTAGATGGCTTCGGCGATCGTGTTCGCGACGGTCACTAGGGCATCGCCTACGAGTGGTTCGCTGCAGACGCGTGCGACAGCTTCGAGCTGACCCGGTTCGTCCACCGACGCAATGACCTGCATCCCCGGATTCAGGACGACGGTCGCCGGGAGCGAGGCCGAGCTCGCTGCGGACACGATGGAGTCGCCACCCTCGGCGTGGGTGATTGGCGTGGGCTTGTAGTCGAGGCATCCCTGCGGGGGCCCGACAGCGGGAGCTGCGGGTGCTGCTGTCGGTACTGGCGTCGACGTCTTTGTAGGGGCTTCGGTTTGCGTCGGCGTGCTCGAGGAGGTCGGTGGCTCGCTCGTCGCTTCGAGTCCTTGCGGTTCTGCCTGCACTGCGCACCCGGCTAGGCCCAGTGTGGTGAGGGTCAGGGCGCTGAGGGTCGCAGTGAGCCACTTGTTCCGCAGAGTCATGTTGTCCGTTTCGCGTGCTGTGAGTGTCGGCTCGGTCAGACTACGGATATGCCGCGTTTGCCCTCGACCCTGACCGAGAATCAGGTGGCGATCCTTCAGTGGATCGCGGACGGCGCGCCCGCGGACCGATACCCGAGCGGCTTCGCTCATCGGATCACTGCGCGTGCTCTGGCATCCCGCGGTTACGTGTCGATTGAAGGTCGCGGCGATGGTTGGCGCGCCACGATCACCGCAGATGGCATTAAGCGACTCGAAGACATCCCGACTCCGACGTCACCGCCGGCCAGTCCGGAGGGCGATGCGCTATACGCCCGTGTGCTGGCGGCTGACGGCTTGCTCGAGCTCGAGCCTGGTGCCGACGAGGCGTCGCGCGCCCGTGTCGTGAGCGAGTACAACGACAGCCCGACACGACTGCCGGGCAGCAAGCTCGTCTTCCATGAGACGTCCTGGTTCAGCGCGATCGCGAGCATCGAGATCGTCGGCGTCTTCGACGAGGTAGTGCCGCACGCCTACGTCGCCGTCTCGGATGATCTACGAGTTACCCACCCGCTCGCAAGAGCGTTCCTTCGGTCCAACTACGACAACTTGGTTACTCCCGCTCACGCTCACCGGGCGGCCCGAATTCTGCAAGCGCTGATCAGGGAAGCGCTGCGCCGCGGATGGGAGGTGCTCGAACACGGCGAGGCGGAAGAGTGGAGGACCTCTAGTACCCGAGTCACCTACGCGTCCTTCGATATCAAGACGGCTGAGGCGCGCTACGCGGTGCTCGTACGCGAGATGTCCGCCGCCGGGGGTGAGCAAGTACCGTTCGCCCAGCGGCATCGAGGACCGGCTTGGCGCATCGGACGCTCGACGGAGTTCATCTCGACGGGACGCCTGGAAGTGCGCCTTTTCGGCTGGCTACTAGACCGCGACGGGACACCCTTCCGTGAGTCGAAGCGCCCGCTCAAGCCGATCGGTCTCGCGCTGGACGAGTTGATGCGCACGATCGTCATGACCGACATGCAGCTTGTCGAGCGCCGGAGGCGAGAGGAAAGGGAGCGCGCCCGCAGGAGAGCCCGCTGGGAATCGGTGCGTGCGGAAGCGGTTGAACGCTTCCGCGAGGCCAAACATCGCGAAGCGCTCGTCGAGCAGTCCGAGAAATGGACGCGCGCGCAGCAACTCCGCGCATATGCGGCAGCCGGCGAGCTCGCCCTGCCTGACGACGCCCGGGACGCTCTGCGGGAGTGGTTCAAGTCGGCCGCGCGCCAGGCGGACGCCATCGATCCGCTCCGCAGCCTCAGCCGCATAGTGCCTACGTTCAAAGAGCCGACGCCGGAAGATCTGCGACCGTTCATGCGAGGACTCAGCCCGCACCCGCCGTCCGACTAGGACGGACACGGGTCAGGGATCGCATGCAGCTAGCCTCGTTGGGTGAAGCTCGAGCGGTTGGTCTACGCTGCCCTGCCCTGGTACGGCACCTTCATGATCTTCCTGTCGTGGATGATGCTCGCGAGGGCCATCCTGAAGCTTCACCCGTCGGACGGCTACATTGCCGGCTTCATCTTCGTTCTCGGATTATTCCTGGCGAACGCTAGGACGATTGACCCGCCTGAGAAGCTCGGGTTCGCTTCCAAAAAGTAGGTGAAGTCGTCGCCGCGCCCGCGGGTCGTACTGCACCCCTGCCACTCGTTGCCTACTCTCCCCGCTTCCACTTCTGCACGGTGTTGGTGGAGATCTCGGCGGCGGCTGCGAGTTCGCGGATGGATGCGCCTTCGTTGAGGAGGTCGCGGACGACGTCGCGCAGCTCCATTTGTGCGCTGTCGACTGCGCGTTGGGCAGCTCCCAGACGTGTTGCTTGGTCTTCGGTGAGCGTCTGCTTGGCGCGGGGCATGCTGCAACGGTACTGTCGTTACGTGGCGTCGAGTGCCACCTTTACCGGCATACGGTTGCGCGCGCATCGACCACCGGTACCACGAACCGGTCGTAGCTAAGCCCTCGGCAGACGAGCCTTCGAGACCTAGACTGACTCGCATGCGTGCGGCGGAAGATGTGAGGCAGCCAGTGACGATGCGGGACCTTCCGACGATCGAGGCTGATGGCAAGACGGTTCTCACGGACAGCGCGGCCGCGACCCTGGTCGCGCGGCTCATGGTCCGGGAGAGTGAACTGCTCGAGCGCCTCGCCGCCGAGTGACCATCTACTTGACCACGCAGCAGGTTGTGGCGATCAACGAGAAGGTCAAGGGCGACCAAGCCCGCTGCGACGACTGGGCCGGCGTTGACGCCGCGGTCGGCCGTGCATCTGCGACGTTCGCCGGCGCCGAGCTGCTGCCCACGATCTGGCTCAAGGCCGCGACGCTGCTCCACGGCCTCGCAAGCACGCAGTACTTTGCCGACGGAAATAAGCGCACGGCCGTTATCGCTGCGACCTTACTCCTCGAGATTAACGGTGCGCCGTTGAAGCTGATGGAGACGATCGTTAAGGAGGTCGTGGTCCTCGGCGCGGCGGTAGGCGTCCTTACCGTCGACCAGATTGCGGAGTGGCTCGAGGTTCATGCCGTCGCTCCGGACAGCAAGCTCTACATAGATCCCGACCTCACCACCATGGTCGGCGGCACTATCCATCTCGCCGAATTTACTGCGGGCGCCGATAGATTGCGTAATGTCCATGCCACGGATGTTCGATTCCTGGGCCCGCAGCTTATAACTTTCATCGGTGATAATGAAATCATCAGCCCGATGTGGGAATATGGCTCCCAACTGGAATCGATGCTTTACGAAAGGCCTCCCGGCACGTCGATCGTCGGAGTAGTGATTATCGAGAGCAGTTTTTTCGAGCGGTGCCTATTTTCTGACATCGGCGTTGCGGGGACCGCAGACTTGCTAGCGCTATTACGCAACCCGTCGAGAGACCTCGGACCGATCGGCTTTAATATCGAGTGATGAAGGCCTCACTAGTCCTGATCCGAGGCGAACATCTGACGGGTCGTAGGAGTGCGTCGGTCCGTTGAGCCACACGATTGGCGCAACCTTCTGGGGCGGGTGCTCAAAGGAGTGCCCGCCCCACCCGTCCTAACTGTCGTACAGGGCGAGCGCCTGCGACTGCTTCCGTGCGATGTCCTTCGCGAACTCCTTCGGGTCGAAGCTGTTGAAGGTGTTGCCGTTTCCGAGCGAGACGACGGGTGCGACGGTCTTGCTGTTGTCGACCGTGGAGACCGTCGAGTAGTTTGACGGCATCGGCGCGAGGCTGCGCGGGTTGAATGCCTCGGCTCCGTAGCGTCGGTCAAAGGCTCCTAGACGCTCGCCTGCCTCTTCCCAAATCGCGAGGTTTCGTGCCTCCTGGCCGGGGCGGCCGGAGATGTACGCTTCCCAGCGGGTCTCCGGCTCAGCGAACTTGTGGATCGATCCGGTCCGGCCGGCGTAGATGCCCGGTGCGAATCCTCCGTTGGCGAAGGCGAGCGCGTTGGATGCCGCGGCTACCCCTCCGATCGCGTAGTCGAAGATGTTGCCGTTGGCTGAGCCGACCGACGAGCGCGAGTCCGAGAACGCGGCACCGTTGGGCGAGTCGACGACGGTGGTGATCGAGATCGTCCGGTTGCGGGTGAGGTAGTCGAGTCGTGCTGCGACTGCCGCGTCGCCGGTGAGGCCGACTGCGGTGGTGATGTTGTCCGGGATCAATCCCAGATCGTCCGCGTAGTCCTCCGCAGCTTGCCCGGTGATCCCGAACTGCCCGAGCTGACGGATCAGCTCCTCGCGGCCCCGCTGAAGGGCTGCGCGAGCCTCCTCCTCGCTGCCGGTGCGCAGACCAGTTGCCGCCGCGACTTCCTTCGACGACTGGGCCAGCGCGTCGAGGCTGGCCTGATTGGAACGGCCCTGCTCCGTGGTGACGTCGAGCGTCGTGCCGTTCTTCTCCACCGATGCCGACAGTTCATCGATCGACGCCTCGAACTCACGGGTCGCGGCGTTCACGTCGAGCTGAGCGGACCCGAAGCCACGGATGGTCTCAGCGAGAGCATCAATGTCGGTCTCGGCCGACTGCGCCTTCCCCGACAGCTCCTCGAGCTTCGCTGCGTTCTCCTCGGTGACGGCCGCGCTATCCTCCGACGCCACGGTGGCGCCCTGCAGCGCCTCGGCGTAGCCGGGAAGCAGCTCGTCCATCAGCTTCTGCGTCGGAATGCCCTGCGCCTCCGCAGCGTCAGCGATGGCCCGGAACTGGGTCGCAGCCTCGTCTGCTGCGCCACCTTCGACGAGGGCCTTGAGGACGTCGTCGATCTTCTCGAACTGCTTGCGGGTCGTCTCGATCGAGTCACCGATGATGGGCCCGCCGAGCGCCTGATTGATCCCCGAAGCCCATCGGTTGATCGGGTCGAGGTTCTCGTCCCACTCGTTCCCGAGGAGCCGCTTGATGGCGCTGTCGAGGTCGTCCACCGGGCCGACGCCGTCGAGGTCGCTGAAGATCTTGTCGATCCCGTCGAGCTCCTTCATGGCACGCGCGGTCTGCTCGAGCGAGGGGCCTGCACGGTTGCCGCTGTTGGCGATTGCGTCGAGCACGACCGCGACGGTGGTCAGGCCGGCGACAAGTCCAAGCCCCTTAGCCGCGCTGGTGGCAAACTTCGCAGTCTTCGGCATCTCTTCGTTCAAAGTGGCGAAGCTGCGGCGCATCTCGCCCACACGGGTCGCACCGACGAGGAGCGTGCCACCGAGGAGCGAGAACCCGCCGATGGTTCCTGTCAGAGCGACGCCGGCCGAGAGCAGCGGGGCGGGAATCTCCCCGATGCCGTCCGCGACGTCCGTGGCGCGCTGGACCATCTCGCGCAGCACCTCGTTCGCCCCGGAACCGGCCTTGATCAGCCCGGTATCGATCGCGCCGCCGAGGTACTCGAGGTCACCGCTCAAGTTGTCCAAGTTGGTAGCGGCCGTGATCGCGGCGTAGCCCGCGTCGTTGACCTTTGTCGACCACTCGGTGATGCCGTCCGCGCCGTTCTCGTAGAGGACATTGGCCGCGCGCACGGCATCGTTGCCGAAGATTGTCGCCAGGGCGGCATTGCGCTGCTCGTCGGTCAGCCCGCCGAGCTTGGACTCGAGCTGGCCGGCGATCTCCGAGAAAGAGAGCATGTTGCCGGAGCTGTCGTAGATGGAGAGCCCGTAGTCCTCCATGATCCCGCGGGCCTTGTCGGACGGGTTCTGCAGCGCGAGGATCGCGGTCTTCAGCGACGTGCCCGCGTCGGAGCCGACGAGGCCCGCCGCAGCGAAAGCCGCGAGTGTTCCCGTCGTCTCCTCGATCGAGAAGCCCGCCTGAGATGCTACGAGGCCGCCCTGATTGAGAGCGTTCGACAGGTCCTCAACGGAGCCCTGCGCCTTGCCAGCGCCGGCCGCGAGGAGGTCGGCGATGTGCGGGACCTCGGAACCCTTGAGGCCGAACTGTGTCATCGCGGTCGCGGCGATCTCTGCAGCATCCGCGACGTCGAGAGAGCCGGCCGATGCGAGGGCAAGCGCACCGTTCAGCCCGCCGCCGAGGATGTCTTTGGTAGAGACGCCCGCTTTCGCTAGCTCGTTGATCGCGCCCGCGGCTTCCGTAGCTGAGTACACAGTGTCGGCGCCGGCCGACAGCGCTGCCTCTCGCAGCAGATCCATGTTCGCGCTTGACTCGTGCGTGGACGCGGCCACGCCCGACATCGCCTTGTCGAACTCCGCGAACTTGGACACCGCCAGCCCTACAGCCGCGATTGTGACGACGCCGACACCGACAGCGGCGGTCCCGAGCTGGTTCATCGCCTCTTTCTGCTCAGCGAGCTTGTCGACGCCGTCCTTCGCGGTCTCCCGCATTTTGCGCTGCATCTTTTCGAGGCCCTGGATGTACTGGGACGCCTGCAGAATCGCAGTGACCTTTACCTGCCTGTCAGCCATTTCGTTTCCTTTCATCTAACGAAAGAGCCCCACCGGAAGACCCGGCAGGGCTCTGCTTGCTTCGTGCTGTTCAGTTGGTCCGTGAGTGCGGCTCTAGCCGAAGCCCGCGGATGCGTTCAGCAGCTCGTGCCAGTCGGCACTCGTTAGCACCGCACGACTGCTGACTCGCCTTCATCAGGGCGGTCTTTCCACAGAAGCGGCACTGACGAGCTAGCCGCGTCGGCCGCGCTCGTGGCTCATGCCCAGGAGGAAAGCGGCTTAGAGAGGCCGTGCGCGCCAGCCGAGAGCGTTCCGCTGGCGGCACCCCTTCCCATCGGGCCCGACCACCTGATGAGGCGATGGCGTGACGTGCGGCACGATCGAGCTCAACCCGCGGGCGTCTGCAACTCGGCCCGCACCAGGACGGCCGGCGTCCGACCGGCTGAGGCCGAGCGAACGGACCTCCGCAGCGCGAGCACAGCAGCGTCTCGATCATCGTCATTTCCTCCTGTCGGCTCGATCGCGGACCCGAGAAAACGGGGTTGGTGCGAACGCAGAATGTGGATTGCTATCCGGCGGTTTTCCTGAGAACCGAGAAGGGGGTCCCCCCACCCCGTTCTCGGCGCCTCGGGAGAGGGGGTGGCGGATCGCCACCCCCTTTCGAGGCGTTACTCGGCCGGGATGTCGTTGCCGGCGTGGTCGATCTCGACGGCGTGGCCTGCCGCGACGAGGTGTCGGAGAGCAGTGGCAGCGAGCTTGTGACTCGTGAGTACGGCGCCGGCCGTGTGTCCGCCGCTGTCCTTGGTCAGTCGCACTCTCACCTCAGGTTCGAGCGGCTGGTCTCGCCGGTCGTGACGGGCCAGGCTGTCGACGTCGGTCGCGAAGTCCTCACCTTTGATGAGCGGGTCGACGAGCGCCTTGATGTAGCTCGCAGCTCCTCGAATCGAGCTGATGGTGTTGCCGCCGTAGCTGATCTCGGCGTCACCCTGACCGTCGCCGCCTCGTAGCGTGATGGGTGCACCGTCGATCTCGAGGCCTTCGCGCGGAACGCCGAGCTTGCGCAGGCGGTTGGCCCATCCACGCACGGCCGTGTTGCGGGCGTCGAAGGCGATGAGAACTTTGTCGATCGCGGTGTTCAGCCCGGTGATCGAGGCAGCTGCCTGCTCGGTGCTGAGCGTCGGGTCGGCGAGCATCTCGTCGAGGGCGGTGCGGATGTCCGCTTCGGGGCCTCGTGCGTTGTCCTCCTGCTCGAGGGTTCGGCGCGCTGCGTTGAGGCGGGCTGCGACAAGTGCGCGGTCCGCGTCGAACTCGGCGAGTGAGGCGCCGCTGACGTTGCCGGCGAGCGCGGACTTCTCGAGGTTGATGCGCTGCCGGTCGAGCTGCTGGAGCTGGTGGGCCAGGTCGTCGTGCACGGTCTGGGCGGGGGTGGTGATCGTAAGCATGTGTGCCTCCTGGGCTAGTGGTTGAAGATTCGGGCGACCATCGCGTCGATGTCGGTCTCGGCCGGGGTGGCCTTCTCGGTGGTGTCGACGGCCCGCTGGTTCTCGGTCATCGATGCGGCGATGGTTTCCCACTGCTCCTGCGCGAGCTCCAGGGCCGGCTGTCGCGCTCCGGTCGCGCCGACCTTCGCGATGAACAGCCCCGCCTGCTCGATCTCGTCGGCGAAAACGGTCAGCGAGTCGGACGGCGGCAGGTCGGCGTGGGAGAGGATCTGCAGGTCGGCCGCGGTGACGGGGCTACCGTTCGCTGCCGACTCGAGGAGGAACCTGACCGGGTGGTTCTTCGGCAGGTAGCGGTTGGAAGTGCTCACTCTGTCTCCTCCTTGGAGTTGATGGTGGTTGTCGGATAGGGGGCCGGCGGCACGAGGGCCCGGAACGCGGTGAGGAAGCTGCCGTAGTTGATGAGTGCGGTCGCGACCTGGAAGGCGTTCGGGTGGGTGAGCGAGTAGCCAGCGAACGTGCCAGCCACGGTCGTGGCGACGGCGGTGAGGTAGTCCCCGCTCGTGTCGCTGAAGATGCGCCGGACCTCACGCCCGACCTTCGCGTTCGAGTTCCCGCCGGGCGTGATCAGCAAGTCGAACAGGTGGGTTGCGTCCTTCTGAAACTGCTCCGCGGGCATCGTCGCGATCGTGCCGTCCGAGCCCTCCCAGAAGATCGTCTTGTCGTTGTCGTCGGTCATGGTGTGTCCTTCTTTCGTCATCGACCTAGATCGCGGAGTGAGCGCGACCCGGGTTTGCCTTTTGGTATCTCGAGAGGATGTCCTCTCGCTTCTTCGCTTTGCTGCGCCACACTTCGACCTCCGCACGAAGATCGCGATTCTCCTTCTCGAGAATCGCAAGTCGAGTCGCGGTCAAATCTGGAGTGGTCATCTAGTTTTCCTTTCGTTGCAGTGGAATTGCGCCCAAGAATTCGTCGTCACAAGTCGGGCACGTGTCTATGCCCTCACCCTCAGTCGCAGGGTGGATTGGGAACTGGCAGATACGACACTCGGTCCAAGTCGTCGAGTCAGCACCGAGCAGCGCACGCCACTCCGACACGCAGTAAGCGCAGACGCCGAGGCCATCCGTTCGCTGCTTGTGAGCCGGACACGTAGGAGCTGCCCGCTGAGACTCGAGGTTCAACAGCCACCGATACGACCGACCCGGCTCCCTCGTAGGCCAGCCGAGTACGTCGCCCATCACGCGGTCCTCGGCACGAGGTGAACGCGGTTGCCTTCGCGGCGAACGGTCTTGGGCTCTTCGAAGATCTCGCCAGTACGAGAGTCGGTCCTGTCCTCGACGTCATCTCGCGTTTCTTCCGCGAAGGTGACTTGCTTAGGTCCTGGCCCGTCCCGTCCCGTCCCGGGGTCACGCACGATGTCACGCGTGACAGGGGTGATCTTGCCCAGTGGGCAGTGATCGGTGAGGCAGAGCGAGTGGTCGCCCTCCTTGTGTGCGCGGGACCTTCGCTTTCTCACCTTGTCCGCCTCCGCCTTGTTGCGCACTGACGGAGGCGGGATGTGCTCGTCGATCTCGAGGATGCGCACGGCGGTCGAGCTCGACTCGATCAGCCCCGCCTTCTGCAGTTGCAGGAGGGCCCGAACGGGATCGGAGTTGTCGGAGCAGCGTCGAGCGTCGACCGGCTTGAGCACGCCCGTAACGTTCCCGGCCCGGGAGCACAACTGAATCATCGCGAGATAGTGCCACCGATCCTCGAAAGACAATTCGGCAAGATCGCTGCGGTCGGTCCAGTTGTCGCTTAGTTTCGTCCAAGTCATTAGGCCCCCTTTCCCTAGGGGATAAGAGACGGGCCGATCACGTTCCACAGTCGTGATCGGCCCGCCTAGTCTGTTAGTGCCGTGTGAGCACTGCCGCTGCTTGAGTTAGCGCCGCGGCGATTAGTAGTAGCTGTTCGGGTCCGTCGATATCGATCACTTCGCAGTGAGCGGCGACATTCCACAGGGCCGGCGCTACTTGCCCGATCTCGATTCGGCCGTCCTCGTCGCGCTCGTCGAGCTGGAAGAACAGCACCTGCACCGGGAGCCCCTCGGAGTGCAGCGGCCCTGAGGTGTGGCTGCACTCCGAGTAGGTGTCCTTGTCATGCTTCTCCGTGCACCAGGACGGGCACGGGGTCCGCAGCGGCGAGAAGTCGTCGATCACGGGTCCTCGCCTTCGCCTGTCGCCTCTTCCCAGAGGCGCCGCGGGACGTCGGTGATGGCCTTCAGGAGGTACGCCTGCTCCTCGTCCGTCAGCGGCAAGAACGTCTTGTGCTCATAGTGCGGCCGCAGTGCTTCTTGGAACTCGGGATCGAGCACCCAGTCCATGAGTGGTGTGAACACGTTCTTGCGCATCCCTTCGAGGAGCGTCGCCGACGCCTCGTCGGGGCTCTCTGCGTGAGCGCGAGCCGACTCCCTGTCGGCTCGCACCAACGCCGTGATGATTTCCGACGCTGGCACGCGGTTGGACATGGCAGAGATGACCAACCCCGCGACGCCATCGAAGACCGCGAAGAACGCCTTCTTGATGTCGGCGGTGATCTTCTCCGCCTCCTCCTTGCTCGTCATCCGCTCCGGCTCGCGTCGAGTCCGCGTGTAGGTCTTCCCGTCCGGGCCGATCGTCGAGGTGGGAACCCGGTTCCCACCTGCAGAGATGTCCTTCCGAACCTGCCGGTCGGACACGTTTACGACGGAGGCGATGGCGCGAGAGGAGAGCCCGCCCTCGGCCAGCGCCTGGCTGACCTCGCGTCGGGTCTCGGCGCTCAGCCTCGAGAGCGTGCTCCCGAACTTGTCGGCGATGTACGCGCCCGGGCTGGGATAGCCAAGCGCAAGGTGCGCCTTTCGCTCGATCGCTTCGAGGATGTAGGCGAGCGCTGCCTCCCAGTTTTCGGCGACGGTGACGAGGCGCAGGTCGATCTTGCGCGTGATCTGCGCCGCCTCCGCCTCGGTCATGTCGACGGTGGCCTCGGCCACCTCGATGTCGCTCAGCATGGGACCTCCATCGGGTCCGCGAGCCAGTCGTCATCAGTGGCCCGCTCGGCCCGCAACGCTTGGTCCAACAGGGCCACGCTCACAGCGCGTGCCTCGTCGGGCGTGAGGGCGAGGGCGAAGCGCGCGGTCCAGAGCGTGACCTCCTGCGCGCCGGTCGTGCCGGCGCGGGTCGAGGCTCGGATCGTCTCGCCGCTCGAGGACGTCACGGTCGTGGTCATCGGGTCGCCTCCACGATGGCCTCGGTGTACGCACGGCTGAGGCGGAACAGCATCACGATGGTGACCCGGTTCAGCACGCCGTACTCGGCGAATGCGATCGACAGCGGCGCCACGTTCGCGATGCGTGCGGCCTGGCGAATGGTCAGTCCAGCGCGCCTCCGCAGCAACAACAATGCTCGGGCCGTCTCCTCGGGCCGCGCGACCAGGGCGCCGGGACTCGTGCCCATCGTCGTCCGCCAGTGGGCAGTGACGACGGCGCGGCTTCGAACGGGGCGCGACGAACGGATCTCGTGACGCCGGATAGCCCTCCTCCAGAAGGCCAACAACGTCGCGAGGTGCACGGGCATGTGGAAGTGGAAGTTCGGGTGGTGTACCTTCGGAAATGACATGGCTAGTTGTCCTTCTTGAGAGTTGGGCTGGACTGGTCGCCCTCACCCGCGGTGGCTGCCGCTTGGGTGG
This sequence comes from Rathayibacter sp. VKM Ac-2835, assembly GCF_013266705.1. NCBI lineage: Bacteria > Bacillati > Actinomycetota > Actinomycetes > Micrococcales > Microbacteriaceae > Rathayibacter > Rathayibacter sp. VKM Ac-2835. Next base: position 991,715 of record NZ_JABSNQ010000001.1, read on the forward strand.
GGGCCTTCTGCTTGTTAGCGAGGACGATGCGTGTGCCGCGCCCGCTGTTCGTGTGTTGCTTCGTGCAGTGGTCTGCAATGAATCGCAGGACCGCCACCGCTTCGGTGGGTGCGAGGGTCTCCGGCCGAATGGAGACCCGGTGCTCATCGAGCCAGACGTGATCTCGATCGGGGCAAAGTCGCCAGTCGTCGAAGTCCGGCAACAAGGCGGTCTCGATGTTGGTCTTCGCGGTGGTGTAGGTGGGGTCGGAGATCGGCAGGACGTCTCGAGCGCGGATCGCGCTGACGATCTCGTGAATGTGAGCGGCTACCTCTGAGTTGAGGACGTACCGCTTTGGGGGTCGCCGGAGTTCCCATCGGGCTGCTTCGAGAGGAGCAGTTGAGCGCGCCTGCGGTGAGGCGGACGCCCAGTTCGAGGGGCTGCCGGACCGTGCGGTCAGGACGCTTCCGCGGTGCTCGCTAGCTCGGAGTCGCGGAGCCAAGACTTCACGTGGGCCCGCTTGTAGCGGACGTGGCGCCCAAGGTGCGTGATCTTCGGGCCGGTGCCTTCGGTCGCCCAGCGCGCCAGCGTCTGAACGGCCACTCCGGTGTAGGCGGCGAGCTCCGGTCGCCTCAGGTACTCAGGCAGTTCGTCAACCGGAAGGCGACGAAGCGCCTGCAGGTCGGTAGTAGCGGGGATGGTCACAAGCGCTCCTAGGTTGAATCAGCAGGACTCCCGTCTCGCCTCGGCGGATTCCGCTTAGCATCGGGGTTGGTCACCACATTAGCCGAGTTGCGTCGGCTGTCAAGTGGATTCCGCCTAATTCCCCCGCTACGCTCTCACCATGACGTCCGAGCCGAAGACGAGCCCCTACCCACTGCCCTTCGACAGCTGGTCCGAGCGGGTCACGAAGCGGATTGCCCGAACCGTGAACCACCACCGGAAAGCGCAAGGCTGGACGACGCCTGCGTTCGCGGCTCTGTGCTCGCAGTACGCTCGCGACCCTGACTACCTGCGACCGAGCACGCTCTCGAACCTCTTCGCCGGCAAGCGAAAAACCATCACGATCACGGAGGTCTTGATCTTCGCGCAGGCGCTGCATATCTCTCCGGTCGCCCTGATCGCCGCGATTGGGGTTGAAGACGACAGCGTCGAAATGTGGAGCGAACAACAGGTCAGTTCTGCTCAAGCATTCGACTACCTCGTCTGGCCCCTTGACTCGCACAGAGCGTTTGACGACGATTTCCCGCTTCAGTCGCGCGTTGTTGAACTCGCACGTCACTTCAACCTGTGGCGAGAAGTTGCTGGGCTCCTTCCCCAAGTCGGCGCCCGTCTCCGCGAACTAGAGCCGACCAGCACGCCCGAGGCGACCGCTCTAGTCGACTCTGTTCGCTCACCAATCCGAATGCTGAAGCAGAGTCGCCTGCAGCTCTGGCAGTACGAGTTGAGTCCAACTGACCTAGAAGACGAATACAAGTGGATCGATGAGTTCGATGACGTCTACGATATTTCGGAGATCAACCTAAGAGCGTTGCTTATCTTCACAAGCGAACAGCAAGACCGCGCCGAAGACCGCGCCCGTGGCGCGTCCTAGGACTCCTCCCGGCTCCTGGGGAGCGCTTTCTGTCAAGAAGGTCGAGGACGGCCGCTGGCGCGCAAGGACGCGGTATCGGCACGAGGATGGCCGGCTGAGACAGGTAGAGCGTTACGCCACGTCAGAGGCGAAGGCCGCCACCGCACTACGGAAGGCTCTCGGAGAGCTAAAGAGTGAAACGTCGGGCTCGATGGACGCCGGCATGAAGCTATCCTCCCTCGCGCAACGGTTCCTCGAGGTGAAGCGGTTGGAGGGCGTAGCGCAGCGGACGACAGACACGTACTCATGGGCCGTCGCGACCGTCATCGCACCGACCGCCGGCAACGATCGAGGCGTCGGCGAGCTGACCATCCGGGAGGCCACGCCAGAGCGCCTCGACCGCTTTCTGGGAGGCGTCGTGACCTCTCGCGGGAACGGAGCCGCGAAGACGACGAAATCGGTGCTGTCGGGCATGATGACCCTTGCCGTCCGCAACGGCGCCGCCAGGACGAACCCGGTGCGCGACGTCGGCAAGATCACTCGTGCCAACGAGGGCGCCGTGCAAATCCCGCTCGATGCGATGGCTCTACTGCTCGAGCGCGTCCGCGCCGACAAAGAGCTCGGCGTCCGTGATCTCCGTGACCTGATCGAGTTTCTCGCTGGAACGGGTGTACGCATCAGCGAGGCGCTCGGCCTGCAATGGGCCAGTGTGGACCTCGACGCGGGCACGATCGCGATCGTCTCCAATGTCGTGCGGATCAAGGGACAGGGCATCGTCAGGCAGTCGCACACTAAGACCGAGGCGGGCCGCCGCGTCATAGTGGTGCCGCAGTTCGTCATCACCATGCTGCGCCGACGCCAGAGCATGGCGATGCGCAACGAGTTCGACGCGGTGTTCCCGTCGATGCTGCTCAAGCTGCGGGACCCGTCGAACACGCTGAAGGACTGGCGCGAGCACCGCGACCGCCTCGGCGCACCCGGCACGTCGTTTCACTCGTTCCGCAAGTACGTCGCGACGGCGCTAGACGAGGCCGGGCTGTCCGCTCGCGAGATCGCCGATTACCTTGGCCACAGCCGGCCGTCGATGACCCAGGACGTCTACATGGGCCGGAAGGCGACCGGGACGAGGGCGGCGTCAGCGCTCGACCGGACCATCGAGTAGCCCCGCATCTACCCCGCGGAAACCCTGGCAATCGCCGCGATATGGTGACACCTCCCGAGTCGACCGTGTGCCGCCATTGCAGGTCACAGAGAGCTGCCAGTACCTAGCGGAATGACCTTCCGACCACTCCGCGGGTCGTCGGTTCGAGCCCGACGGGGCCCACTTCTCCCGCTGCCTCTCCTGCACGACCGTCGCGATCACACGTCGGCGGAGGGGCGGAGCCGCAGCACTCGACGCCCGTTCGCGGATGCCGCGCTACTCGTGGCAGAGGGACCAGGCGGCGTCGGGGTACTCGCGCTCCTCGCCGTCCTCGAACGAGACGAGGCGCCAGACGCCGTCGTGGTGCTCGAGGAGACGGCCGCGGACGATCTCGGACTGCCAGCCGTCCACCGTGCGGAACCAGCGGACCAGGCGGACGGTGGTGCTCTGGTGGGGCTGGAGGCGGTGGGTCATCGGATGTGTCCTGTCGAGGCGGGGTGGTGGGGTGCGTCTCGTGGTGCTGACCGGTCGGTGGGTGGATCTCGATACGCCGCCGGAGGCGGCTACTCGACCAGCATGAAATGGTCGCGAGAGCATCGGCTGGGCGGCCGACGGCTCGTGAAGCGCCGCCGGAGGCGGCTCCTCAGGCCGCGGGGCGGGGCGACCGGCGGAAGGGGACACCGCCGGCCGCCCCTGCGGGTCAGCGCGTGGGGTCGACGCGCCAGTGGCAGACCATCGTGGTGGTCGAGCGGTAGGAGTAGGTGACCGCGTCGACCCTCGGCACCTCGCGCTCGTAGTCCGGGTAGAGCTCGGAGGCGGAGTCGACGCCGGGCGGGAGGCACGAGCCGAGGGAGACGTACCGGGTGAGCCGGGTCGGCGCCGTGTAGTCGTCACCGGTGACCGTGTCGTCGGCGGGCACGAAGGCGGGGATGCCGGTGAAGACGCAGACGAGCGTCAGCGACGTCCCGGACCGGACGAAGCGGTAGTCCTTCGTCTGGAGGCTGTAGCCGGGCGCGGCCGGCAGCAGGGCGCCGTAGTAGCAGGAGCCGTTCGACGAGATGTCGGTCGAGGCGTAGTCGTCGAGGTTGGCCCCGGCGTTGTGATCGGCGAGAGCGGGGGTGGCGGCGGCGCCCACGAGGGCGACGGAGGCGGCGAGGGCGAGCAGGGTGGAGCGGAAGGACGGCATGACGGTCTCCTCATCGAGACGGCGTCGGCGCTGAGCGTCGGCAGGGAGCGGTCGCTCGTCGTGCGAGCGGACGGCGGGCCCGGCTCATGAGACGAGGTCGTCCCCGTGCTCGGCCCCGCGGGCGTCCGGCGGACCGGATGACCCGAACTCTAGACCGCTGCGCGCGCGCTGTCTGCCCCCTGCGAGGTCACGCAGGCGCTCCTGCCACGGCCGTCAGACCAGGCGACCGGCGCGCAGCCTGCGGGACCGGCGGCGCAGCGTGCGATCGCTCGGGCCGAAGCTGTCGGATTCGAGAAGGATCCTCAGCGCGAGCGAGACCTGGCGGGCGAGGCGCGGATCGATCCCCTCGGGGATGCGCACCGCGTCGATGAGATCGAGAGCCGTCTGCGTGGTCCGGGAGATCGCCATGCCCGCGACCCTAGGGACAGTGCCCGGTGCGGCACGGCCCCGGCACGGGGGCGCACGACGGCAGCAATGCTCAGCCGTCGTGCGCCTCCGGTGCAGGTGGTGCGGGAGGCTACTTGCTGCCGTCGCCGCGGCCGGTGGCGGACTGCAGGCGATCGATGTGCTCGGACGCCTCCGCCTTCGTGATGTCGGCCGGGAGGGTCTCCCCCGCCTCGCGGGCGAGGGTGTCGAGGTAGCTGCGCTGCGGGCCGGTCATCGGCTCGTCGCCGGTGACCCAGTCGGACGGGTCCTTGCTGGCGCTGGTGTCGCTGCCGTCATCGGCACGGGCGCCGAGGACGTCGCCCTCGGTCTTGACGTCGGGATCGGTGGTGTTGGGGATGTCGTCGCTCATGCTGCGACCGTACGCCCGACCACCGACACCGGCGAGGGCTTGCGGAGCGGGCCCGAGCGACCCGTTCCGATCGCGCGCATGATGCGGCGGGCGTCCCGCGTCAGGAGCCGAGGAGAGCGTGGGCGACGGTGAAGATCACCAGGCCGGCCAGCGAGCCGACGACGGTGCCGTTGATCCGGATGAACTGCAGGTCCTTGCCGACCTGCAGCTCGAGCTTCTCAGAGGTCTCCTGCGGGTCCCAGCGGCCGATCGTCTCGCCGATGATGCTGGCGATGTCGCCCCGGTAGCGGTCGACGAGGTTCGCCGCGACGGTGCCGATCCAGGTGTCGACGGTCGAGGCGAGCGCCTGATCGGTCGAGAGCCGGCGGCCGAGGTCGACGACGATCGACTCGATGCTCGCGCGCAGCGGGCTCTCGGAGTCGTCCATCGCGCCGAGCAGCGACGACTTCGTCGACTCCCAGGCGTCCCCGGCCAGCTCGCGCACCCGGGGGCTGTCGAAGGCGCGGTTCTTGATCTCCTCGACGCGCATGATCAGATCGGGGTCGCTGCCGAGGTCCTTCGCGAGCGTCGCGAGGTAGCCGTCCACCGCGATCCGGAACGGGTGGCCCTGGTCGTCGAGGATCGTCTCGACGAGGACGAGCGCCTCGCGGTAGAGCCGCTCGTCGACGGCCCGGCTGACCGCGGAGGGCAGCCAGCTGGGGAGCCGGCCGCTGACCATCCTCGTGAAGCTCTCGGGATTCGCGATCAGCCAGACCTCGGCCTGCTCGACCAGCGTGTCGACGAGCCGGCGGTGGTGCCCCGCCTCGACGACGCTGCCGACGAGCGAGCCCAGCGGCGGGCCCCACTGCGGGTCGAGCAGGTGGCGCCGGGCGAGCGCCTCGATCACGCGCTGCACGTCGGAGTCGTCGAGCAGCGCGATGGCCGCGCGCACGGCCGCCGCGCTCTCGCCTCCGACGCGGTGGGCGTTCTCGGGCTCCGCGAGCCAGAGCCCGGCCCGGCGCGCGATGCCGAAGGAGTCGAGCTTCTCGCGGACGATCGCTCCGCGGAGGAAGTTCTCCTCGACGAACTGCGCGAGGCTCGCGCCGATCTCGTCCTTCTTCGTCGGGATGATCGCGGTGTGCGGGATCGGCAGCCCCAGCGGCCGCCGGAACAGCGCCGTCACCGCGAACCAGTCGGCGAGCGCGCCGACCATCCCGCCCTCGCTCGCCGCGCGGACCCACTGCAGCCAGGGGTAGCGGTCCTGGAGCGCGAACGACACGGCGAACACGATCGCCATCAGCACCAGCAGCCCGGTGGCGAGCCGCTTCATCGCGACGAGGGCGGCGCGCTTGGCGTCGTCGTCGCGCCCCGCGGAGGTGCTGACGACGGTCGTGCTGCTCGACGTCATGACGAGGCGGGGAAGCCCTCGTGGCGGATGCCCCAGGCGACGCTCCACTCCTCGCCCGGCTCGAGCCAGCGCAGGCCCTGACCGGAGTTGAGCGCCTCGGCGGGCGCGGTCATCGGCTCGACCGCGATGGCGGTCTTGACGTCGTCGCCGTCGGGGAAGATCCGGGTGATGAAGACCTGGATGAAGTTGTGCGAGGCGTCGGCCCAGAGCAGCACGCGGCGGCCGTCGGCGGCACGGAGTCCGTGGACGCTCTCGCCGTCGACGATCGTGACATCGGCCCAGGCGTCGTCGAGCTCGAGCTCGCCGATCCGGCGGCCGCGGCGGAGGTCCCACTCGGTGCCGTCGACCGGGCTCTGACCGGTGGGGTTGAGCCGCTCGTCGACCTCGATGTGCACGGCCGCGTCGACCGTGATCTCGAGCTCGTCCGTCGGGACGTCGCCGATGGCGAGGAAGGGGTGCGTGCCGATCGCGACGGGCGCCTCGTCCGCTCCGACGTTGACGACGCGGTGCACGACCTTCAGGCCGTCGGCCTGCAGCTCGTAGCGGACCGTGGTCTCGAGGTGGAACGGGTAGCCGCTCTGCGGGACGACGGGCGCGGCGAGCTCGACGAAGGACGGGCCCTGCTCGACGACGCGGTAGGAGGCGCTGCGCAGCAGGCCGTGGATCGCGTTGTGGTACTTGGGCTCGGTGATGTCGAGCTGCTGGGTGCGGCCGGCGTGGTGCCAGCGGCCGTCCTTGACCCGGTTGGGCCACGGCATCAGGACGATGCCCGAGCCGAACGGCGGAACCACGGTCTCGGGGTATCCGGCGGTGATCTCGACGCCGTCGACGGAGAGGTGGCGCAGCCCTGCGGCCACCTCCGTGACGACGGCGTGCAGGGTGCGGCCCTCGGCGGTGAGGTCGAGGGCGAACTGGCGCCCGGTTGCGGGGGCGGGAGTGAAGTCGGCCATTCCTGAATCCTACGGACCGGCACCGTCGCCGGCGTGCGGACCGGGCTGCTCCGTGCCGCAGGGGGTGACGGGCAGACCGGCCGCCTCGAGCCGCTCGACGACGGCGTCGCCCGCGGCGGCGCCCGTGAGCAGGCGGTCGAACTCCTCGGTGCCGGCGACCCGGCCCAGATCGACGACGCCGAGCTTGCTCGAGTCCGCGACGACGACGCGGCGGGCGGCGGCGTGCAGCATGCGGCGCTTGAGCGTGGCCTCGGGGAGGTTCACATTGGTCACACCGGCCTCGGGATGCACCCCCGTGCAGCCGATGAAGACGACGTCGGCGCGGAGCCGCTCGAGCACCTCGGAGGCCAGCGGCTCGACGAGGGAGTGCTGCAGCGGGCGCAGCGTGCCGCCGGTGACGACGACCGTGAAGCGCGGGATGGCGGGCTCGAGCGCGAGGGCGATGCTGAGGCCGTTGGTGATGACGGTGACGTCGCGGAGGTCGTCCCGCGCCACGAGCGCGTGGGCGATCGCGAGCGTCGTGGTGCCGACGTCGAGGATCACGCTCTCGCCGGAGGCGACCGAGGCGGCGGCCTCGCGGCCGATCGCGGCCTTCTCGTCGGAGGCGGCGGCGAGGCCCTCCTCGAACGAGCGCTCCCCCGAGCGCTCGCCGGTCGGCACGGCTCCCCCGCGGACGCGCTGGACGGTCCCCTCGCCGGCGAGCCGGTCGAGGTCCGAGCGGACGGTGACGACGGAGACGCCGAGGCGGTCGGAGAGGTCGGCGACGGAGACGAAGCCGAGCTTCTCAGCCAGCAGCCGCATCTCGAGGCGGCGCTCGAGCGCCGAGCGGCCCTCCTGCTCCCCGTCCGTCCTCATCGCCCCATCGTGTCCCGCGCGCGAGCGACTTGTCAAAGAGAAACCGGGCTTTCCTTTCCGAAGGCCGCGGTCTATCGTGGTCGACGCCATGAATGAAGCGATCCCCCTCTCCGCCGGCGTCGTCAAGCGCCCGCACGTCCTCGCCGACGGCCGCGACCTCATCTACTTCGATGACGCGGACACGTCCCTCCCTCCCGAGCGCTCGGCGGATGCCCGCGAGCTCGACCCCCGCCCCGCGACCGCGCGCATGCGCCAGGACGTCCTCACCGGCGAGTGGGTGTCGATCGCCGCCTCCCGGCAGAACCGCGTCTTCCTGCCGCCGGCCGAGCTCGACCCGCTGGCTCCGGCCTCGCCCACGAACCCGTCGGAGGTGCCGAGCGTCTACGACGTCGCCGTCTTCGAGAACCGGTCGCCGTCGTTCGGTCCGCTGCTCGAGGACGAGGACGCGCCCGAGTCCCTCGAGGACCTCCGCACGCTCGGCCTCGGCCGGACGCTGACGAGCGTCGGCCGCTGCGAGGTCGTCTGCTTCAGCCCCGAGCACGAGGGCTCGTTCGCGACGCTCTCCGCCTCGCGGGCCCGCACGGTCGTGGAGGCGTGGGCCGACCGCGTCGCCGCGCTGTCGACGCTGCCCGGCGTGCAGCAGGTCTTCCCGTTCGAGAACCGCGGGGAGGCGATCGGCGTCACGCTGCACCACCCGCACGGGCAGATCTACTCCTACCCGTACGTCACCCCGCGCACGACGCGGCTCCTCGCCTCGCTCGACGCCTACGGCCCCGGGATGTTCGCGGACGTCCTCGCCTTCGAGCAGGCCGGCGAGCGCGTGCTCGTCCGCGGCGAGCACTGGACCGCGTTCGTGCCCTTCGCCGCGCGCTGGCCCATCGAGGTGCACGTGCTGCCGCACCGCCACGTCGCCGACATCAGCGAGACGACGCCCGAAGAGCGCGACGAGCTCGCCGTGGTCTATCAGCGTCTCCTCCGCGGTATCGACGCGCTCTACGACTCCCCCACCCCCTACATCTCGGCCTGGCACCAGGCTCCCGTGCACGAGCGGCGCGACGAGGTGCGGCTCATGCTGCAGATCACCTCCCCGCGGCGTGCGGCGACGAAGCTCAAGTACCTGGCCGGCAGCGAGGCGGCGATGGGCGCCTGGATCGGCGACATCGCTCCCGAGACGAGCGCCGCCGCCCTGCGCGAGGCGATCGAGCGCGCCGACGCCGCCACCCTGGCCGCCGAGACGGCCGCGAACCCCGACGCGTCGCTCCCCGCCGCCGACACCACCCCCGAGGAGAACCGATGACCACCTCCGCCTCCCTCGACGCCGTCGCCGAGCGCGCCGCTCAGGACTTCGAGCGCGCCTACGGCCACCCGGCCGCCGGCGTCTGGGCCGGGCCCGGCCGGGTCAACCTGATCGGCGAGCACACCGACTACAACGACGGCTTCGTCTTCCCGTTCGCCATCGACCGCGCCACGGCGATGGCGGTCTCGCCGCGCGAGGACCGGGTCGTCCGGATCTCGAGCGCCTTCTCGCCCGAGCACGTCGAGATCTCGCTGGACGACCTCGGGCCGGACGCGCTCGACGGCTGGTCGGCCTACCCGCTCGGCGTCGTCTGGGCGCTCACCGAGTACGGCGTCGACCTCGGCGCGCGCTCGGGCTTCGACGCGTTCGTCGACTCCGACGTGCCGGTCGGCGCCGGTCTCTCCAGCTCGGCCGCGCTGATGTGCGCGATGGCCGTGGCACTGAACGAGCTCTGGGAGCTCGGGCTCGACCGCGCGACACTCGCCCGCGTGGGCCGTCGCGCCGAGAACGTGGCCGTCGGCGCCCCGACCGGGATCATGGACGAGTCCGCCTCGCTGTTCGGCGAGCGCGACGCGGCGGTCTTCCTGGACTGCCGGAGCCTGGACACCGAGGTCGTGCCCCTCGGCTTCGAGGAGGCCGGGCTGGTGCTCCTCGTCATCGACACCCGGGTCGAGCACGCGCACGCCACCGGTGGCTACGCCGAGCGCCGTGCGTCCTGCGAGCTCGGTGCGTCGACGCTGGGCGTGGAGTCGCTGCGAGAGCTCTCGGTCGACGATCTGCCGCGCGCCGAGGAGCTCCTCGACGATGTGACCTACCGCCGGGTCAAGCACGTGGTGACGGAGGACGCCCGCGTGCTCACCACCGTCCGCACCCTCCGCGAGCAGGGGCCGCGCGCGATCGGCGAGCTCCTCGACGCCGGGCACGTCTCGCTCCGCGACGACTTCGAGATCTCGATCCCCGAGCTCGACACCGCGGTCGAGGCCTCCCGGGCCGCCGGCGCGATCGGCGCGCGGATGACGGGCGGCGGCTTCGGCGGCTCGGCCATCGCGCTCACCCCGGTCGAGAAGGAGGAGGAGGTCCGCGCGGCGGTCCTCGCCGCCTTCGCCGAGAAGGGCTTCCGCACGCCCGAGCTGTTCCTCGTGACGGCGGCCGACGGCGCGGGTCGCGTGCGCTGACGACGGATCTCGAGACGCCCGCGTTGCGGGCTGCTCGATCAGCATGGGTGGCCCGCTGCGCGGGCTACTCGGTCGGCGTGCCTGCCGGTGGGACGACCGGGCGCAGCGCGCCGCCGGTGACGCGGACGAGTTCCGCAGCGCTCGTCGGGTAGACGGTGTGGGCGTGGCCGGCGGCCGCCCAGACGGTGTCGTACTCGGCCAGGGCGGAGTCGACCACGGTGGGCAGCGGGATCGGATGACCGACCGGGGCGACGCCGCCGATGGTCTGGCCCGTCGCGGCCTTGACGACTGACGCCGAGGCGCGGGTGATCGTCCCGCCGAGCTCGGCGCCCAGCCAGTCAGTGTCGACGCGGTGGCCACCGCTGGTGAGGACCAGCAGCGGCGACCCGTCGAGGAGGAACACCAGGGAGTTCGCGATCTGGCCGACCTCGATGCCGAGGGCGGCCGCGGCGAGCGCCGCCGTCGACGCCGCCTCGTCGAGCCAGCGGACCGGCGGCCGCACCCCGTGCGCCTCGAGATCGGCCAGGACGCGGTCGACCGCGGGGTGGCTGCGCTCGCTCATGCGAACGACCGTAGCCGACCCCGCGGCCGGTGGAACCGCTACTTCGTCAGCGTCGCGATGTCGATGACGAAGCGGTAGCGCACGTCCGAGGCGAGCACGCGCTCGTAGGCCTCGTTGATCTGCGACGCCGAGACGACCTCGACCTCGCTCGCGATGCCCTTCTCGGCGCAGAAGTCGAGCATCTCCTGGGTCTCGCGGATGCCGCCGATGCCGGAGCCCGCGAAGGAGCGGCGCGCGGCGAACAGGGTGAAGACGTGCAGCGGCAGCGCCTCGGCCGGAGCGCCCACGTTCACCATCGTGCCGTTGCGGCGCAGGAGGCCGAGGTAGGCGTCCAGGTCGAGCGGCGCGCTCACCGTGTTGATGATGATGTCGAAGGTGTTCTTGAGCGTGGAGAACGTCTCCTCGTCCTTCGTCGCGTAGTAGTGGTCGGCGCCCAGACGGAGGCCGTCCTCCTTCTTGCTCAGCGACTGCGAGAGCACGGTGACCTCGGCGCCCATCGCGTGCGCGAACTTGACGGCCATGTGGCCGAGCCCGCCGAGACCGACGACGGCGACCCGCTTGCCGGGGCCCGCCTCCCAGTGCGACAGCGGCGAGTAGGTGGTGATGCCGGCGCAGAGCAGCGGCGCGGCGGCCTCGTAGGGGATCGACTCCGGGACGCGGAGCACGAAGTCCTCGACGACGACGACGTGGGTGGAGTAGCCGCCCTGGGTGACGGTGCCGTCGCGGTCGACGGAGGCGTAGGTGCCGGTGTTGCCCTTCAGGCAGTACTGCTCCTCGCCGGCGAGGCAGTTCTCGCACTCGCGGCAGGAGTTGACCATGCAGCCGACGCCGACGCGGTCGCCGACCTTGTGCTTGGTCACCTCGGAGCCGACCTCGGCGACGACGCCGACGATCTCGTGGCCGACGGTGAGGGGGTACTGGACGGGGCCCCACTCGCCGCGCACGGTGTGGATGTCGGAGTGGCAGATGCCCGCGTAGGCGATCTCGATGAGCACGTCGTGCGCTCCGACGTCGCGGCGCTCGATCGTGGTGGGGACGAGCGGCTCGGTGGCGGAGGGGGCGGCGTAGGCGTTGACGGTCAGCATGTTTTCTCCTTCGTGGGGGCGCGCTCGAGCGGTGGTCCGGAGGGGGTGGGAACGCGAGCGCGTTTGCCTACGCTAGCGAGCCCCGGCTGGACGCCGCCCGTAGGCTCGGAGGATGCGGAGGACGATCGACCTCAACGCCGACCTCGGCGAGGGCTTCGGCGTGTGGTCGCTCGGCGACGACGACGCGATGCTCCGGGTCGTCACCAGCGCGAACATCGCCTGCGGCTTCCACGCGGGCGACCCCTCGATCATGCTCGCCACCTGCCGCACCGCCGCCGAGCGCGGTGTGGCGATCGGCGCCCACGTCGCCTACCGCGACCTCGCCGGCTTCGGCCGCCGCGAGCTCCCCGTCGGCCCCGACGAGCTGCACGCCGACGTCGTCTACCAGCTCGGCGCCCTGCAGGCCGTCGCGCGGGCCGCGGGCACGGAGGTGCGCTACGTCAAGCCGCACGGGGCCCTCTACAACCGCATCGTGCACGACGAGCGGCAGGCGGAGGCCGTGGTCGCCGCGGTCCGCGACGCCGCTCCCGGGCTGCCCCTGCTCGGGCTCGCGTCCTCCGCCGTCGAGAAGGCGGCGGCGCGCGCCGGCCTGCCCTTCCTGCGCGAGGCCTTCGTCGACCGCGGCTACCGGGCCGACGGCACGCTCGTCCCTCGGGGCGAGCGGGGCGATCTGCTGAGCGACCCCGTGGCCGTCGCGTCCCGTGCGGTTCACATGGTTCTCGAGGGCCGGGTGACGACGGCCACGGGCGAGGACCTCTCCCTCGTCGTGGACTCCCTCTGCGTGCACGGCGACACCCCGGGCGCCGTCGTGATGGCGGAGGCGGTGCGCGCCGCACTCGCGAGGGCGGGCGTCGCCCTGGCGAGCGCCGCACCGTGATCCCGGTGTGCCTGCTGCCTTCCGGCGACCGCGCCGTGCTGGCCGAGGTCGACGGCCTCGACGAGGCGCTCGCGCTGGCAGCGGCGCTCGACCGGTCCCGCCCCGCAGGCGTCCTCGACCTGGTCCCCGCCGCGCAGACCGTCCTCGTCGTGCTGGACGGCGCCCTGCCGGTCGCCGAGGCGTCCCGCTGGATCGCCCGCACAGCGGCGGCCGCGGAGGCCGCTGGTCCGTCAGCGATCGGCCGCCGGCACGAGATCACCGTCCGCTACGACGGCGCCGACCTCGCCGAGACGGCGAGCGCCCTCGGCTGGAGCCCCGCCGAACTGGTCCACCGCCACACGACGACCCCGTGGCGCGCGGCCTTCGGCGGCTTCGCCCCCGGCTTCGCCTACCTCGTCGCACTCGCCCCCTGGCCGGAGGTCGCCCGCCGTGCCGAGCCCCGCACCCGCGTCCCCGCCGGCGCGGTCGCCCTCGCGGCCGGCTACTCCGGCGTCTACCCGCGCGCCTCCCCCGGCGGCTGGCAGCTGCTCGGCTCCACCGACGCGGTCCTCTGGGACATCGAGCGCCTGCCGCCCGCCCTGCTCGCCCCCGGCGACTCGGTCCGCTTCCGAGCGCTGCCGTGAGCCTGCGCGTCCTCGACCCCGGCCCGCTCGCCCTCCTCGAGGACGAGGGCCGCCCCGGCCACGCCGCCGTCGGCGTCGGGCGCTCCGGCGCGATGGACCGCGGCGCCCTCCGGCTCGCGAACCGCCTGCTCGGCAACGCCCCGGACGCGGCCGCGCTCGAACTGCTCGGCGCCGGCTTCACCGCCCGCTTGGAGACCCCCGCGTGGATCAGCCTGACCGGAGCCGCCGGAGCGGCGACCCTCGACGGCGCCGCCCTCGCCCGCGTCCTGCCCGCCCTCGCGCCTGCGGGCTCGGTCCTGAGACTCGGCCCCCTGACGGCGGGCCTGCGCCGCACCCTCGGCGTCCGAGGCGGCATCGCCGCGCCACCCGTGCTCGGCTCCCGCTCCCGCGACACCCTCTCCGGCCTCGGCCCGGAGCCCCTCCGCGCCGGCGACCTGCTCGCCGCCGGCGTGCCGGCCGGCGAGGTCCTCCTCCCCGACTGGTGGCCCTTCGACCCGCCCCGGGACCCGACCGTGCGGGTGCTCCCCGGCCCCCGCCTCGATCTCCTGCCCCCGGGAACGTGGCAGCGCCTCCTCGCGGGCCCCTGGCGGGTGAGCCCGTTCGCCGACCGCGTCGGCCTCCGCCTCGCCGGCACCCCGCTGCCGACCGGCGGCGCTCCCGAGCTGCCCAGCGAGGGCCTCGTCCACGGCTCGATCCAGCTCCCGCCCTCGGGTCTCCCCGTCGTCTTCGGCCCCGACCACCCCACGACCGGCGGCTACCCGGTCATCGCCGTCGTCGCCGCCCCCTCCCTCGACACCCTGGCCGCCCTCACGCCGGGCGACGAGGTCCACCTCCACGCCTGACCACGGAGGTCCGCCCGTGCCTGGTCCCTCACCACGGACTCGGCACGGCGCCGCCCGCAGGGCGCGCCTCTCTGCAGCCGTCGCCCCGGAGGGGCGCGGTGTCTCGTCGCGGCTCCTGGCTCGGGTCTGGCGGGCGCGCCGAAGGCGCGCGGGAAGGAGCCGCGACGAGACACCGCGCCCCTCCCCCGTCAGAACAGCGGCAGCAAGCTAGACCCCCCGGACGTCGACCTAGCGCAGAGCCCGCTCCGCCGCCCCCACCACGTTGTGGATCAGCATCGCCCGCGTCATCGGCCCGACCCCGCCGGGCACCGGCGACAGCCAGCCCGCGACCTCGGCCACCTCCGGAGCGACGTCGCCCGTCAGCTTCGCCTTCCCCGTCTCCGGGTTCTCGACCCGCGTGATCCCCACGTCGAGCACGGCTGCCCCCGGCTTCACCCAGTCCCCCGCGATCAGTCCGGGCACGCCCACGGCCGCCACCACGATGTCCGCCCGGCGCACCTCCGCCGCGAGATCCGCGGTGCGCGAGTGGGTCAGCGTGACCGTCGCGTCGAGTCCCTTGCGGGTCAGCAGCAGCCCGAGCGGGCGGCCGACCGTGAGCCCGCGGCCGACCACGACGACGTGCTTCCCCGAGATCGGGATGTCGTGGCGCTTCAGCATCTCGACGATGCCGTTCGGCGTGCACGGCAGCGGGCTGTCGAGCTCGCCCTCGACGCCCAGCACGAGCCGGCCGAGGTTGGTCGGGTGCAGCCCGTCGGCGTCCTTGTCGGGGTCCATCAGCTCGAGCATCGCGTTCTCGTCGATGCCCTTCGGCAGCGGGAGCTGGATGATGTAGCCGGTCACCGAGTCCGACTCATTGAGCTGCCGGATCGCCGCGCGGATGTCCTCCGCGGACGCGGTGGCGGGCAGGTCGACGCGGATCGACTCGATGCCGACCTCGGCGCAGTCGCGGTGCTTGCCCGCGACGTAGGAGCGCGACGCCGGGTCGTCGCCGACCAGCAGCGTGCCGAGACCGGGCACGACGCCCTTCTCGCGCAGCACCGCCACGCGCTCGGCGATCTCCGCCTTGACCGTCGCGGCGGTGGCGACGCCGTCGAGTACCTGTGCCGTCATCGTGGAACTCCTCGTCCGTCGGCGCTTCGTCCGTCTGTGCGTCGTCCGTCAGCGCTTCGCTCTGGTGCGCGTCGCTCGGCGCGCGTCGTGCTTCCGCACTCGCGGGGTCCGGAGGCGCACTCGGCGCTCGCGACCCCGCGAACACGGAGGGTGCCCGGAGGGGCGGTGCGGCCTACAGCCCGGGGTAGAGCGGGAAGTCGTCCGTGAGCCCCTTGACCCGGGCGCGCAGCGCCTCGAGATCGGCCGATGGCTTGAGCGCCTCGGCGATGACGTCGGCCACGACGGCGAACTCGGCGTCGCCGAAGCCGCGGGTCGCGAGCGCGGGCGTGCCGATCCGCAGGCCCGAGGTGACCATCGGCGGGCGCGGGTCGAACGGCACCGCGTTGCGGTTGACCGTGATGCCGACCTCGTGCAGGCGGTCCTCGGCCTGCTTGCCGTCGAGCGGGGAGTCACGGAGGTCGGCGAGCACGAGGTGCACGTCGGTGCCGCCGGTGAGCACGTCGATGCCCTCGGCCTTCGAGTCGGCGGCCGTCAGGCGCTCGGCGAGGATCTGCGCGCCGCGGATGGTGCGCGCCTGGCGGTCGGCGAACTCCTGCTCGCCCGCGAGCTTGAACGCGGTCGCCTTGGCGGCGATGACGTGCATGAGCGGTCCGCCCTGCTGGCCCGGGAAGACGGCGGAGTTCAGCTTCTTGGCGTACTCCTGCTTGGCGAGGATCAGACCGGAGCGGGGACCCGCGAGCGTCTTGTGCACGGTGGTGGTCACCACGTCGGCGTGCGGAACGGGCGAGGGGTGCAGTCCGGCGGCGACGAGTCCGGCGAAGTGGGCCATGTCGACCCAGAGCTTGGCGCCGACCTCGTCGGCGATCGCGCGGAACGCCTCGAAGTCGAGGTGGCGCGGGTAGGCCGACCAGCCGGCGATGAGGACCTGCGGGCGGACCTCGAGGGCCTTCTCGCGGACCGCGTCCATGTCGATGCGGAAGGTCTGCGGGTCGACTCCGTACGCCGTGGCGTTGTAGAGCTTGCCCGAGAAGTTGAGCTTCATCCCGTGGGTGAGGTGGCCGCCGTGCGCGAGCTCGAGGCCGAGGATGGTGTCGCCCGGCTGGACGAGGGCGGCGAGCGCCGCCGCGTTGGCGGTCGCGCCGGAGTGCGGCTGCACGTTCGCGAACTCGGCGCCGAAGAGGGCCTTGGCGCGGTCGATGGCGAGCTGCTCCGCGACGTCGACGTACTCGCAGCCGCCGTAGTAGCGGCGGCCCGGGTAGCCCTCGGCGTACTTGTTGGTGAGGACCGAGCCCTGCGACTCGAGGATCGCGCGCGGCACGAAGTTCTCGCTCGCGATCATCTCGAGGTAGCCGCGCTGGCGGTCGAGCTCCTGCTGCAGGACGGCCGCGATCTCGGGATCGACGACCGAGACGGGCTCGTTGAACGAGGCGGAGACACCGGTGCTGGCGGTGCTCGGGGCGGGAGAAGAGGACACGGGCGCTCCTTGGCTGCGAGACGGATGGCGTCCGCGAGGCGACGAGGCACGCTCGGGCACGCGGAACAACGGTATCCGTTCCGGCCCAGGCGAGCGGCAGGAAAAGTGTCCGGAAGACGTCTCCGGAGAAAGGTGCCGCTCCCTGATGGTCACCCATCCGAACGCCAGTCGCGACGCGGCCAGTGTAGCAACGGACGGCCGATATCCTGAGCGGATGCAGACCGACTCCGCCGCTCCCGCTCCCGACCGCACCGCCGCCGCCGCGGCGATCGGCGGCTCCGACGGCGGTCCGGGCAACCACTGGACGCTGACCTTCGCCTGCCCCGACCTCCCCGGCATCGTGCACGCGGTCTCGGGAGCGGTGGTCCAGGCCCGCGGCAACATCACCGAGAGCCAGCAGTTCTCCAGCGCCGACACCGGCCGCTTCTTCATGCGGCTGCAGGTGCAGTCGCCCGTCACCCGCGACGAGTTCGCGGCCGCGCTGCTCCCCGTCACCGAGCACTACGGCATGACCTGGCGGCTGGACGTCGTCGGGCGGCCGCTCCGGACCCTGCTGCTCGCCTCGACGGCCGGGCACTGCGTGAACGATCTGCTCTTCCGCCAGCGCGCGGGTCAGCTCGCGATCGACGTGCCGCTGATCCTCTCCAACCACGGGACCCTCGAGGACCTGGCCGGGTTCTACGGCGTGCCGTTCGAGTCGCGCGCCGTCACCTCGCCCGAGACCAAGCGCGCGTTCGAGGAGCGCGTCGTCGAGGTCGTCGAGGAGCACGACGTCGAGCTCGTCGTCCTCGCTCGCTACATGCAGATCCTCTCCCCCGAGCTCTGCGCGCGCCTGGCCGGCCGCGCGATCAACATCCACCACTCCTTCCTGCCCGGCTTCAAGGGCGCGAACCCCTACAAGCAGGCGCACGCCCGCGGGGTGAAGCTGATCGGCGCGACCGCGCACTTCGTGACGAGCGACCTCGACGAGGGCCCGATCATCGAGCAGAACGTCGTGCGGGTCGACCACTCGCACTCCCCCGCGCAGCTGGTCGCGATCGGGCAGGACGAGGAGAGCCGCACGCTGACCCAGGCCGTGAAGTGGTTCGCGGAGGACCGGGTGCTGCTCGACGGGGCGCGCACCATCATCTTCCACTGACACCTCCGCCGCCCCCGAGGGAGGTGCCGGGTCACCCGGAACGGCTGCTTGACCGGCGGGAGAACGAGCCCTCTCGGGCGACTCGCCGCGGGCGGATACGATGGTCCGCGTGAATCGAGCGACAGCGGGCACTGCACGGACCGATCCCTCGGTCGGACCGAACGACGTGCTGCGCCTCGTGCTCGAGCTGTTCGCGTTCGTCAGCCTCGGGCTGTGGGGCTTCCTGGCCTGGGATCTGCCGTGGAGCATCGTCTTCGGCGTGGGCGCCCCGGTGCTGGCGATCCTGCTCTGGGCGCTCTTCCTCTCGCCCCGCGCCGTCCTCGCGATCGACGTCTACGGCCGCTCGCTGATCGAGCTGGTGATCATGGGCGCCGCCGCCCTCGCCTGGCTCGACCTCGGCCAGCCGGTCGTCGCGATCGTCTTCGGCGTCGTCGCCGTGGTGTCCGGCGTGATCTCGGGGCGCCGCGCGCTGAGCTGACGACGCGCGGACGAGCGCACCCGTGCCGATCGAGCAGCCCGCGCAGCGGATGCATCGAGGTCCGCGCCGACGACGAGCGACGGCCGCCCCGCCGCCCCCGGAAGGGCGAGCGGAACGGCCGTCGCGACGAGCTGCGGAGGCTACTCCGCCGCACCCGCCGCACGCTGCGCGCGTCCCCGGCGACGCAGGCCGGTGAAGACCGCTCCCGCGCCGATCAGCGCCAGAGCGCACGCTCCCAGCAGGCCGCCGTCGAAGCCGGTCGAGGCCAGCCCGCCCGAGCCGCGCGCGGGCGAGCCCGATGCGGCGAGGGAGGCCGGTGCGGGCTCCGGCGCCCGTCCGGAGCCCGGGACCGCGGGCGGCGCCGGCTGCGCAGGCACCAGCGCCCCGGGCGGGGTCGGCTCGGGAGCCGGCGCCCCCGTGGGGGCGGGCGTGGGGGCGGGCGCGCTCGCCACGTCGATGCTGATGAGCGTCGCGCGTGCCGAGTCGCCGTAGGCGATCCGCCCGAGGTACGTGACGGGACCGGCGAGACCGCTCCAGGAGACGGAGTAGTCCGTCGGCCTGCCCGGAGCGGCGGCGATCACCGTCGGCGCGGTGCTGAGCGATCCGACACCGCCCTCGGCGGCGACGAGGAAGCTGCGGAGGTCGAAGGCGACCTCCGGCCCGGCTCCCGCTCCCGCGGCGATCACGGTGACCCGGTAGCGGCCCGCCTCCGGGACGGCGAGGTCGACCCGCTCGTCGGCGGCGGGAGTGAGGCCGGACGCCGTCCTGACCGGCTTCCCGTCGGCGAGCAGCGAGACCGTGAGGTCGAGATCGGCGGTCTGATCGAGCGAGTCGAGATCGAAGCGGGCGAAGTCGGTGCCCGCGGGGACCTCGACGGTCGTCGAGAACGACGCTCTGCCCGACAGGGTGCCGGTGTGACCGCCCGAGGAGGATGCGTCCTGGGCGAGCACTCCTGCCACGAGCCCGCTCGGCATCAGCGTTAGAGGGTAGCCGACGCCGGGCGTGACGGTGACGCTCGCGGAGCCGGTCGAGCCGGAGCCCGAGACCTCGTAGGGCGCGTCCAGCAGCACCGGGCGCACGGCGACCGGGCTGCGGACCTCGTGCTCGGTGCTCGACCAGGTGAGGTAGCCGGTCGCGAACTCGGCGAGCTCAGCGTCGGTCCTCGTGAAGGTCACCGTGTACTCCGCGGTCTGGCCCGCTCCGGTGAAGGAGAGGATCGACGGCGAGACGACGGCGTCGATCCCCGGGACGTCGAGGGCGGCGCTGTAGCTGCCCGCCTCCGTCGAGGTCACCGTGCGAGTGACCGTCTGCGCCCCGGCCAGAGCGCCGATCGCGATCGATGCCTGGTTCAGATCCGACGGGTCGATCGCGTCGACCGCGTTCAGCCCGGGGTCGGCGAAGACGTAGCCGGCGCCGCGGAGGAACGCGATCCAGTCGCTCGGGCCGCTCTCGTAGAGCAGTCCGGGGTCGAGGAACGCGGTCGGGTCGACGTGTCCGGCACCCTGCGCGAAGACGTCCTCGGACGCATCGCCCGACTGGTCGACGCTGTCGTACGCGGTCGTCATCATGGCCGACTTCACCACCGACGGCGACGCCGTCGGCGTGACGCCGAGGATCAGGGCGGCGAGTCCCGCGACGTGCGGCGACGACATCGACGTGCCGGACTCGAACGCGAAGGCGGGGTCGTCGCCCTCGGCGTTGAAGCTGTCGGCGAGGATCGCGACGCCAGGGGCCGTGAGGTCGGGCTTGAGCACGTCCGCGCCGTCCGCCTCGGCCGGGCCGCGCGAGGAGAAGCCCGCGACCTGAGGCACCGGGATGCCGACACCGGTCGAGTCGCCTTCCGACAGAGTCGCCGTCGCGCCGACCGTGCCGGCGTAGGCCGTGATCGCGTCGTAGGCCTGCGAGTCGATCTGGATCGACGGGACCGAGTGGTCGTCGACGTGCAAGGCGTTCGGGAACGGGTTCAGCAGCAGCATGCCGATGCCCCCCGCCCGCTCCACCTCGGCCGATTTGGAGACGCGACTGGTCGTGCCGGCCGTGCAGGCGACGATCCTGCCCACGACCTTCGCCGGGTCGAGGGCGCCGGCGGCGCAGACCTCGGGATCCTCCGCTCCGGTGACAGCGACGGCCGCGCTGGTCACCAGCGGGCCGGTCACGTCGCGATGCACGGAGACCGATCCGCCGACGAAGGCCCGGCCGTCGCCGAGGGTGGCGGTGGCCGTGTGGGTCGGGATCGACGAGGCGGCGACCGTCGTGTACCACGGCGACGCGTGGTCGAGGGTCGAGGCGTCGGGGCCCGAGTTGCCGGCGGAGGCGGCCACGAAGACACCCGCGGCCGCGGCGTTCAGGAAGGCCTGGTCGATCGCGGTCAGCGTCGACGTGGCCGAGCCGCCGCCGATCGAGAAGTTGATCACGTCGACGCCGTCCTTCACCGCCGCGTCGATGGCGGCGATGATCCCCGCTCCCGAGCAGAAGTCGTCCTTGTCGGTGCCGTTCACATCGCCGTTCCAGCAGACCTTGTAGGCGGCCACCTTCGCGGCCGGCGCGACACCGGAGACGGTGCCGTAGTCGTAGCCGTCCACCGACGCTGCGACGTCGGCGTCGCCGGCCGCCGTGCTCGCGGTGTGCGAGCCGTGGCCGTCCGCGTCGCGCGGCGAGCGGTACTCGGGATTGTCGGTCGAGCCCGCCTTCTGCTTCTCGCCGAGGAACCAGCGGGCGCCGATGAGCTTCTGGTTGCACTCACCGCCGTCCCACTGCTCGGACGCGGCGAGGCCGGGCGAGCAGGAGCCGGTGAAGGTGCTGCCGTCGGACTTCGCGAAGGCGATCGTCGTGCCGTCGGTGGAGGGGGCGGAACCGGGGGCGCTCGCCAGCCGTGCGCCCGCGAACGACGGGTTCTCGGGGGCGATGCCGGAGTCGATGACGCCGACGACGACGCCCTCGCCCGCCCGGCCGGGGCCGCCGACGGCGCTCCAGACCCCGTCCGGCCCCTCGAGGCCGAGGAAGCTCGTCGACGACTCCTGACCGGTGTCGGGGACAGGCGACCCCGCTCCGGCGGCCTGCGCGATCGCGGCCGCCCGAGCGGTCTCCGAGGCCTTCGCGATCGCGCCGGCCCGTGAGGTCTCGGCAGCGCGGTCGAGCGTGAGGTCCTCGACCTTCTGGACCTGTGCCACGTCCGTGCGGCCGGCGAGCGCGCTCGCCTGCTCGCCGGTGAGCTCGGCGGAGAAGCCGTTGAGGGCCACCGTGTAGTGGTAGCCGATCGCGACGTCGGCGGTGGCCGCGACGTCGTCCTGCCGCTGCTCGAGGTGCGCGGAGTAGTCCTCGACCGGCGCCGAATCGGCCTGCAACTGCGAGCCCGATTCCGGGGCGGTCCGGGCGAAGCGAGCGTCGGTGCCCTCGTAGGTCGCGGCGGGAGGCTCGAGGAGGGTGACGACGTAGTGGCCGTCGTCGAGGCTCCGCAGCTCGGAGAGACCGCCGGTCAGGACGCCGGTTCCGGCACTCGGGGCGGCCGAGGCCGCGGAGGCCGCGAACGTGCCGGATGCGGCGATGCCCAGCAGGGCGAGGCCCGCGAGGAGGCGCCTCCCGGGGCGGCGGACAGGGGGACGAGGGGAGGGAGGGAACGGCACGCCGGAGTCCTAACTCGGGGGTTCGCCGAGAAAACGATCGATCCTCAGCACTGGATCGACCCTAGATCAGGACGCGTCGTTCACATCACGGGCAGGAGACGGAAGGCGCGAGGACCGGCCGCCTCCGCGTGATGCCGGGGATCGGCGACCGAGGTGGAGACGAGGAGACGACGCGGGACGCCACCGCGACGCGGCGCGGAACGTCGGTCGAGGCGGGACGCGTCGACCGGACGGCGTCCGGGATCGGCACCACGACGGACGGCCGCCCCGCCGCCCCCGGAGGGGCGAGCGGAGCGGCCGTCGCGACGGGCTGCGGAGGCTACTCCGCGGCGCCCGCCTCACGCTGCGCGGCCGCGCGGCGGCGCAGTCCCGTCAGCACCGCTCCGGCGCCGATCAGCGCCAGGGCGCCGGCGCCGAGCAGTCCGCCGCCGAAGCCGGTGGAGGGCAGGCCGCCCGAGCCGTGGCCGGGCGCGCCCGGTCCGGCGGTGGGCGTCGAGGTCGGCGCGGGAGGCGCGGTCGGTCCGGCGGTCGGCGTGCCGGTCGGAGCCGGCGTCGCCGTCGGTCCCGCCGTCGGCGTCGCGGTCGGCTCGGCCGTCGGTCCGGCGGTGGGCGTCGCCGTCGGCACCGGTGTCGACGTTTCGGTCACGTCCACGCTGACGAGGGTCGCGAGACCCGAGTCGGCGTAGGCGATGCTGCCGAGGTACTGCGCCGGGCCGGCGAGGCCCGTCCAGGAGACGGAGTAGCTCGTCGGCTCGCCCAGGACGGCGTCGACGGCTTCGGGAGCGGTGCTCAGCGAGCCCTCGCCGCCGTCCGCCGCGATGAGGAAGCTCCGGAGGTCGAAGGTCGCCTCCGGGTCCGCGCCCACCGCGTAGATGTCGGCCGAGACGAGGTAGCTGCCGGCCTCGGGGTCGACCAGGTCGACGCGCTCGTCGGCGGAGCCCGTCGCGCTGGTCGCCGTGGCCACAGCCTCACCGTCGACGATCTGCGAGACCGTCAGGTCGAGGTCGGCGGTGTCGTCGAGCGAGTCGAGGTCGAACCGGGCGAACTCGGTGCCCTCGGGGACCTCGACGGTCGTCTCGAACGTCTCGCCCTCCGGCAGCGTGCCCGTGTGGCCGTCGGCCGCGGTCGCGTCCTCGGCGAGCACTCCCACCGCGAGACCGCTCGGCGTCAGCGGCAGCGCGCCGTCGATGCCGGGGACGATCTCGACGCTCGTCGAGCCGGTCGAGCCGGAGCCCGAGACCTCGTAGGGCGCGTCCAGCAGCACGGGGCGGACGGCCACGGGGCTGCGGACCTCGTGCTCGGTGCTCGACCAGGTGAGGTAGCCGGTCGCGAACTCGGCGAGCTCGGCGTCGGTCCTCGTGAAGGTCACCGTGTACTCGGCGGTCTGGCCCGCTCCGGTGAAGGAGAGGGTCGACGGCGAGACGACGGCGTCGATCCCCGGGATGTCGAGGGCGGCGGTGTAGCTGCCGGCCTCGGTGGAGGTCACCGTGCGCGTGACCGTCTGGGTGCCGGCCAGGGCGCCGATGGCGATCGAGGCCTGGTTGAGGTCCGACGGGTCGATGGCCTCGACCGCGTCGAGCTCGGAGTCGGCGAAGACGTAGCCGGCGCCCTTGAGGAACGCGATCCAGTCGCTCGTGCCGCTCTCGTAGAGCAGTCCGGGGTCGAGGAACGCGGTCGGGTCGACGTGTCCGGCGCCCTGCGCGAAGACGTCCTCGGACGCGTCGCCCGACTGGTCGACGCTGTCGTACGCGGTCGTCATCATGGCCGACTTGACCGCGGACGGCGAGGCGTTCGGGGTCGTGCCGAGGATGAGCGCGGCGAGACCCGCGATGTGCGGGGAGGACATCGACGTGCCGGACTCGAACGCGAAGGCGGGGTCGTCGCCCTCAGCGTTGAAGCTGTCGGCGAGGATCGCGACGCCGGGCGCCGTGAGGTCGGGCTTGAGCACGTCCGTGCCGTCCGCCTCGGCCGGGCCGCGCGAGGAGAAGCCCGCGACCTGAGGCACCGGGATCTCGGTGCCGGTCGCGTTGCCCTCGGTCAGCGTCGCCGTCGCGCCCGCGGTGCCGGCGTACGCGGTGATCGCGTCGTAGGCCTGCGAGTCGATCTGGATCGACGGGACCGAGTGATCGTCGACGTGCAGGGCGTTCGGGAACGGGTTCAGCAGCAGCATGCCGATGCCGCCGGCCCGGTCGACCTCGGCCGACTTGGAGACGCGGGCGGTGACGCCCGCGGTGCAGGCGACGATCTTCCCGGCCACCTTCGCCGCGTCGAGCGAGCCCGGCGCGCAGATGTCGGGGTTCTCGGTCCCGGCGACGACCACGTCGGCGCTGTTCACGAGCGGACCGGTGACGTCGTCGTGCACGCTGATCGATCCGCCGACGAAGGCCTGGCCGTCGCCGAGGGTGGCGGTGGCGGTGTAGGTCGGGATCGAGGAGGCGGCGACCGTGGTGTACCACGGCGAGGCGTGGTCGAGGGTCGAGACGCCGGGGCCGGAGTTGCCGGCCGAGGCGGCCACGAAGACACCCGCGGCCGCGGCGTTCAGGAACGCCTCGTCGTAGGGGGTCAGCGTCGAGACGGCGGAACCGCCGCCGATCGAGAAGTTGATGACGTCGACGCCGTCGGCGACGGCCGCGTTGATCGCGGCCAGGATGCCGCTGCCGGAGCAGTAGTCGTCGTCGTCGGTGCCGTTCACGTCGCCGTTCCAGCAGACCTTGTAGGCGGCGACCTTCGCGGCGGGGGCGACACCGGAGATGGTGCCGTAGTCGTAGCCGTCCACCGACGCCTCGACGTCGGCGTTGCCGGCCGCCGTGCTCGCGGTGTGCGAGCCGTGGCCGTCCGCGTCGCGCGGCGAGCGGTACTCCGGGTTGTCGGTCGAGCCGGCCTTCTCGTTCGCGCCCAGGAACCAGCGGGCGCCGATCAGCTTCTGGTTGCACTCGCCGCCGTCCCACTGCTCGGACGCGGCGAGGCCGGGCGAGCAGGAGCCGACGAAGGTGGTGCCGTCGGACTTGGCGTAGCTGACGGTGGTGCCGTCGGTGTAGGGAGCGGCACCCGCGGAGGTCGCGAGCGGAGCGCCCGCGAACGACGGGTTCTCGGGGGCGATGCCGGAGTCGATCACTCCGACGACGATGCCCTCGCCCGCCTCGTCGACACCGCCGACGGTGTCCCAGACTCCGCCGTCGCCGTCCAGGCCGAGGAAGCTCGTGGACGACTCCTGACCGGTGTCGGGGACGGGGATGCCCGCGTCGCCCGTGGCAGCGGGGGCCGGAGCGGTCGACGCAGGGGCGCGGTCGAGCTTCAGATCCTCGACCTCCCGCACCTGCGCGACGTCCTTGCGGCCGGCGAGGGTGCTCGCCTGCGCGCTCGTCAGCGAGGCGGAGAAGCCGTTGAGGGCGACCGTGTAGTGGTAGCCGATCGCGGCGTCGACGGCGGCGGCCACGTCGTCCTGCCGCTGCTCGAGGTGCGCGGAGTAGTCCTCGACGGGAGCCGAGCGGGCCTGCAGCTGAGCGCCGGCGTCCGGAGCGGTCCGGGCGAAGCGGGCGTCGGTGCCCTCGTAGGTCGCGGCGGACGGCTCGACGAGCGTGACGACGTACTCGCCGTCGTCGAAGGTCTGGAGCGAGGAGAGTCCGCCGACGAGAGCGGCGCCGCCGACGAGCGGGGCGGCCGACGCGGCCTGGACGGCGAACGCGCCCGAGGCGGCGATGCCGAGGGCGGCGAGGCCGGCGAGGAGGCGCTTCTCAGCGCGGTGGACGGGTGGACGGTGGGACAAGTGAAGCGGCAATCGATGTCCTTTACTCACAGTTGCTGGGAACCGGATCGGTTCTCGCACAGAGTCGACCCTACGAACTGGATCGCCCGGCTCTGTTACGAACAGGTAACGAAGTCCTCCTTCGGGGGACAGCCGCGTCGGATCCGCGGGGATCCGCCTGCCCCCATTTCGGGGACGTGCCCGTCGTCGTCCTACGCTGACGGGATGCGCACCCCGAATCCCGACGCCGCCGTCGGCGTCCTGCTCCCCCGCGATCTCCCCCCTGCCCAGGTCCTGCCCTACGCTCGCCGCGCCGAGGAGCTCGGCTTCGACGAGCTCTGGGTCGTCGAGGACCTCGGCTTCCGCGGCGGCATCGCCCAGGCCGCTGCCGTCCTCGCCGCGACCGAGCGGATCGTCGTCGGCATCGGGATCCTGCCGGCCGCCGTCCGCACCGCCGCCTTCACCGCGATGGAGCTCGGCACCCTCGCCGAGCTCTTCCCCGGCCGCGTCCACGCCGGCATCGGCCACGGAATGCCGGGCTGGATGCGCGGACTCGGCGTCTGGCCGAGGAGCCCGCTGACCCTGCTCTCCGAGCAGTTCGACGCGATCCGCGCGCTGCTCGCCGGCGAGGAGGTGACGCGCGACGGGCGCTACGTGCACGTCGACGGCCTGCGGCTCGAGTCGCCGCCGCGGGTCGTGCCGCCGCTGCTGGCCGGGGTGCGCGGGCCGCGCTCGCTCGAGCTGGCCGGGCGCATCGCCGACGGCGCGATCCTCGCCGAGCCGGTCGCTCCGGAGTACCTCGCCCGCGCCCGGGAGCAGATGGGGACGCCCGGCCGCGTCGTCGCCTACAACGTCGCGGCGGTCGCGGACGACGCCGTCACCGCGCGCGACGCCGTGCGGCCCGGACTCGAGTGGATCGGCGAGCCGGACTGGGCGCCGCACCTCGAGCCGCTGCCCTTCGCCGAGGAGTTCGCGCAGCTGCGCGCCCGGAGCGCCGACCGCGCCGCCTTCGTCCGGGACCTGCCCGACGAGTGGGTCGACCGGCTCGCGGTCGTCGGGACTCCGGAGACCGCTCGCGCGCGGATCGATGAGCTGCACGCGGCCGGGGCGGCCAGCACGGTGCTCGTCCCGATCGGCGACGACGCCGCCGCGGCGATGGAGCAGCTGGCCCGCGTGCTCTGACGGGTCGCCGCCCCGGTGCTCCCTCGGCACGCGGAGACGGCTCCGGCCCGGGGAATCCGAGGATTCCCGCGGGCCGGAGCCGTTCGTGCGAGCCGGAGATCAGCTCGCCATGCGCGCCTTGAGGTTCTCGTCGAGCGTCGCGAGGAACTCCTCGGTCGTCTGCCAGGCCTGGTCGGGGCCGACGAGGAGCGCGAGGTCCTTCGTCATGCTGCCGGACTCGACCGTCTTGATGACGACGTCCTCGAGGGTCAGCGAGAAGTCGATGAGCTCCTGGTTGCCGTCGAGCTTGCCGCGGTGCGCGAGGCCGCGCGTCCAGGCGTAGATCGAGGCGATCGGGTTCGTCGAGGTGGGCTTGCCGGCCTGGTGCTGGCGGTAGTGGCGCGTGACGGTGCCGTGCGCCGCCTCCGCCTCGACGACGCTGCCGTCGGGGGTGGAGAGCACCGAGGTCATCAGGCCGAGCGAGCCGAAGCCCTGCGCGACGGTGTCGGACTGGACGTCGCCGTCGTAGTTCTTGCAGGCCCAGACGTAGCCGCCCTCCCACTTCATGGCCGAGGCGACCATGTCGTCGATGAGGCGGTGCTCGTAGGTGAGGCCGGCGGCCTCGAAGCGCTCCTTGAACTCGGTCTCGAAGATCTCCTCGAAGATGTCCTTGAAGCGGCCGTCGTAGGCCTTGAGGATCGTGTTCTTCGTGGAGAGGTAGACCGGGTAGTTGCGGGTCAGGCCGTAGTTGAGCGAGGAGCGCGCGAAGTCGCGGATCGACGAGTCCTGGTTGTACTGGACCTGCGCGATGCCGTCGTCGGGGGCCTTGTAGACCTCGAACTTCATCGGCTCGGAGCCGTCCTCGGGCGTGAACTCGACGGTGAGCGTGCCCTTGCCCTTGAAGACGAAGTCGGTGGCGCGGTACTGGTCGCCGAAGGCGTGGCGGCCGATGATGATCGGCTTGTTCCAGCCGGGCACCAGGCGCGGGATGTTCGAGATGATGATCGGCTCGCGGAAGATGACGCCGCCGAGGATGTTGCGGATCGTGCCGTTGGGCGACTTCCACATCTTCTTCAGGCCGAACTCCTCGACGCGCGCCTCGTCGGGCGTGATGGTCGCGCACTTGACGCCGACGCCGTGCTTCTGGATGGCGTGGGCCGCGTCGATCGTGACCTGGTCGTCGGTCTGGTCGCGGTACTCCATGCCGAGGTCGTAGTACTCGAGGTTCACGTCGAGGTACGGGTGGATCAGGGTGTCCTTGATCTTCTGCCAGATGATCCGCGTCATCTCGTCGCCGTCGAGCTCGACGACGGTTCCTTCAACCTTGATCTTCGACATTGCACTCCCAGGGTCTCGTTGCACCGGCCCGCTGCTGCGAGGGACGGGTGGCTCCGCGGCCGCTCCAGACGGCCTCGACCAGCCTACCCGAGGCCTGAAGTATCTCGATGTCGAGACAGTTCTGCGGAGGACCGACTCGCGCACCCCGCGGAACGCGTCGGTCGTCCGCGAGGAGGATGACCGCCGTCCGGCCGGGCCGCTAGATTGGGCCGCATGAGTGACCTCCGCCTGGAAGAGCTGTCGGCCGCGAACATCTCCGCCGTCAACGGACTGAGCCTCAAACCGGGTCAGGAGCAGTTCGTCGCACCGGAGTCGTACTCCGCCGCGGCCGCCGTGATCGACCCCGGCGCCGCCTGGCAGCGGGCGATCCTCGACGGCGACGAGCTCGTCGGCTTCATCCACGCGCACTTCGACCCGCAGGCGCCCGAGGAGTTCCGCAGCTGCATCTGGCGGATCAACATCGACGCGGCGAAGCAGGGCCGCGGCGTCGGCACCTTCGCCGTCCGCGCCGCCGCCGACGAGGCGCGCGCCCGCGGCTTCGACACCCTCACCGTGATCTGGGAGTCGGGTGCGGACGGTCCCGAGCAGTTCTTCCGCTGGATCGGCTTCGAGGTCATCGGCGAGACTCCGTACGGCGAGAACATCGGGGCGCTGAAGCTCTGACCGCTCGTCTTGAGGACGGAGAGGCGGACCCCGCCGACTTCGTCTCCGCGGTGCTCGCCGTCGTCGAGGCGATCCCGCCCGGCCGCGTGATGGCCTACGGAGAGATCGCCGCGGTGCTCGGCACCCGCGCCGCACGCGCGGTCGGTACCGTCCTCGCCCGCTACGGCTCCGACGTCGCCTGGTGGCGCGTGGTCCGCTCCGGCGGCGCTCCCGCCGTTGGACACGAGGAGCGCGCCCGCGAGCACTACGAGCGCGAGGGCACGCCGCTGGTCACGACGCCGAGCGGCTACCGGGTGGACGTCCGCGCCGCGCGCTGGACACCCTGACCGCGGCGGCCGCTCCGGCCGCTAGACGAGGGAGTCGCGCCAGGCCGCGTGCAGGGTGGCGAAGCGGCCGTCGCCGGCGATGAGCGCCTCCGGGGTCCCGTCCTCGACGATCCGGCCGTGCTCCATCACCAGCACCCGGTCGGCGATGGCGACCGTCGAGAGCCGGTGCGCGATGATCACCGCGGTCCGATCGGCGAGCAGCGTCTGCAGACCGAGCTGCACCAGCCGCTCGCTCGGGATGTCGAGCGAGGAGGTCGCCTCGTCCAGGATCAGCACCGCCGGGTCCGCCAGGAATGCGCGCGCGAACGAGATCAGCTGGCGCTGCCCGGCCGAGACCCGCCCGCCGCGCTTGTTCACGTCGGTGTCGTAGCCGTCCGGCAGCGCCTGGATGAACGCGTGCGCGCCGACCGCCTTCGCCGCGTCGACGATCTCGTCGTAGGAGGCCGAGGGGCGGCCGATCGCGATGTTGTCGGCGACGGAGCCGGAGAAGAGGTACGCCTCCTGGGTCACCATCACGATCGCGCGGCGCAGGTCCTTCGGGTGCAGCTGCCGCAGGTCGACGCCGTCGAGCGTCGCCACTCCGTCGGTCGGGTCGTAGAAGCGCGAGATGAGCTTGGCCAGCGTCGACTTGCCGGCGCCCGTCGAGCCGACCAGCGCGATGGTCTGGCCGGCGGGGATCCGCAGATCGAAGCGCGGCAGGATCTCGCGATCGGTCGTGTAGGCGAAGCGGACCCCCTCGAAGCCGAGCGCACCGCGCGCCTCGCGCAGGTCCACCGGGTGCGCCGGATCCGGGACGCTCTGCTCCTCCGCGAGGACGCCCGAGATCTTCTCGAGCGCGGCCGCGGCGGACTGGTAGGAGTTGTAGAACATCGCCATCTCCTGCACCGGCGCGAAGAAGCGGCGGGTGTAGAGCAGCACGCCGAGCAGGGCGCCGATCTCGAGACCGCCGTCGAGCACGCGCATCCCGCCGAAGAAGAGCACGGCCGCCATCGTCACGTTGCCGATCAGCACGAGACCGGGGTCGAAGGTGCCGAAGACGCCGAAGACCTTCTTGTAGGCGACCCGGTAGCGCTCGACGACGACGCCGAAGGCCGACTCGTTGCGCTCCTGGGTGCGGAAGGTCTGCACGGCGCGGATGCCCGTCATCGTCTCGACGAACTGCACGATCAGACGGGACGAGGCGACGCGGGTCCCGCGGAACAGCGACTGCGACCGCTTCTGGAACCAGCGGGTCAGGATCGCGAGCGGCACGAGCGCGCAGGCGAGCACGAGACCGCTGACGCCGTCGAGCGAGACGAGCGCGATGGCGACGAAGCCCATGTAGAGGGCGCCCTGCACCAGCTGGTTGATGCCGGAGTCGAGCAGCTCGCGGATCGAGTCGAGGTCGCTGGTCTGGCGCGAGATGATCCGCCCGGAGGTGTAGTTCTCGTGGAACTCGAGGCTCAGCTTCTGGGTGTGCAGGAAGACGCGCTTGCGCAGGTCGATCAGGATCGTCTGGCTCACCCGCGCGGACAGCACGGTGTACCAGGCGACGAGGACCGCGCCGATCACGCCGGTCAGCACGTAGGCGATCACGGTGAGGGCGAGCGGGGTCGCATCGCCGTCGAGCACGGCGGGCAGGCCGTTGTCGATCCCGAGCGCGATCAGCGCCGGTCCGGCGACCTGGGCCGCGGTCGAGACGACCACGACGACCGCGGTCAGCACCAGCCGCATCCGCAGCGGGCGCAGCAGCGACCCCAGCAGGGCGAGCGAGCGCCGGCGCAGGGCCGCCGACTCCGCGCGGGTGAGGTCGTCGCGCTCCTCGGTCGATCCGAGCGTGCTCATGATCTGGTCTCCAGCTCCGTGAGGTCGGTCAGGTCCGTCAGCTCGGCCTCGATGCGCGGGCGGGAGCCGACGCGCTCGGTGCCGCGCGGGCGGGCGAGCTCGTCCTCCTCGAGGCTCGAGATGACGAAGCGGTAGTGCGGGCTGCTCGCGAGCAGCTCGGTGTGGGTGCCGACCGCCGTGACGCGGCCCTCCTCGAGGAGGGCGACGCGGTCGGCGAGGGCCACCGTCGAGGGGCGGTGGGCGACGATCAGCGCGGTGGTGTCGCCGAGCACGCGGCGCAGGCCCTTCTCGACCCGTGCCTCCGTGTCGACGTCGAGGGCGGACAGCGGGTCGTCGAGGACGAGGACGGCGGGCCGCGCAGCGATCGCGCGGGCGAGGGCGAGCCGCTGGCGCTGGCCGCCGGAGAGGCTCATCCCCTCCTCGCCGACGGTGGTGTCGAGCCCGTCGGGAAGGGTGTGCACGAAGTCGGCCTGTGCGATCTCGAGCGCCTCGAGCAGCTCCTCCTCCGTCGCGTCGGGGCGGCCGAGCAGCACGTTCTCGCGCACCGAGGTGGAGAAGAGCGTCGCGTCCTCGAAGGCCATGCCGACGTGGGAGCGCAGCTCGTCGCGGCGCAGCTGCCGCACGTCGACGCCGTCGATCTCGATCGCTCCGCCGGTCACGTCGTAGAGCCGCGGCAGCAGGGCGGTCAGCGTGGTCTTGCCGGAGCCGGTGAGGCCGACGAGCGCCATCGTCTCACCGGGCTCGACCTCGAGGTCGACGCCGTCGAGGAGGTCCGGGAAGCGCTCCGGAGCGTCCTGGTAGCGGAAGTGCACGCCGCGGAAGCGCACCCGGCCGAGCGGACGGGCGATCGTCTCGGGCGACTCCGGATCGGTGATCGTGTTCCGGCTGTCCATCACCTCGAAGTAGCGGTCGACGGCGGTGCGCGCGTCGAACGTCATCGAGAGGAGGAAGCCGATCGACTCGACCGGCCAGCGCAGCACCGTGGCGGTGGCGAAGAAGGCGAAGAGCTCGCCGACGCTGAGCTGCCCGTCCGCGGCGAGCCAGACGCCGGCGAGGAGGCAGAGCGCGAAGGCGATGTCGGGGATGAGCAGCAGGACCACCCAGATGCCCGCGATGGCCTTCGCCTTCTCCACCTCCGTGCCGCGCAGCTTCTCCGCCTGGTCGGCGAAGCCGGCGAGCGCGTGCTGGTGGCGGCCGAAGGCCTTGAGGACGCGGATGCCGTGCACCGACTGCTCGACCGTGGTGGCGAGGTCGCCGGCCTGGTCCTGGCTGCGGCGCGCGATGCTCGAGTAGCGCTTCTCGAAGGCGAAGCCGTAGATCCAGACCGGGATCGAGCAGGCCACGAAGAGCGCGCCGAGGATCGGGTTCCAGTAGACGAGCACGCCGAAGCCGACGACGATCGTCAGCGCGTTCACCACGAGCAGCACGAATCCGAAGGCGATCCAGCGGCGGATGAGGCTGAGGTCGCTCATCGCCCGGGAGAGGAGCTGCCCGCTCTGCCAGCGGTCGTGGAACGAGACGGGCAGGTCCTGGAGCTGGCGGTAGAGCGCGGTGCGCATCCGCGCCTCGACGCGCGTGCTCGGCGTGAGCACCATCCGGCGCCGCAGCGCGATCGCGGCGGCCTCGAGCACGCCGAGCAGGAGCACGACGACGACCGGGCCGATCAGCGGGCCGAGGTCGCCGGAGCCGGCGGCGGTCGCGCCGTCGCCGAGCGGTCCGTCGACCAGCTGCTGCAGGACGATCGGGATCGCGAGCGAGACGAGGCTCGCCACGAGCGCGATCGCGATGCCGCCGACCAGGCGCGGCAGCGCGTCGCCGACGAACGGGACCAGGCGCAGCAGGGTGCGGAGCGTGTTCGGGCGCTTCGGAGCGGCGGGCGGAGAGGACTGTGCGAGCACGGTGCTGGGCTTTCGCGACGGAGGACGGAGCCCTCCGGATGCGCGAGCACTCAGGGGGCCAGGGATGCCGCCGGCCCGTTCCGGGCCCTGGGCAGCCTTGAAGGCTATACCCGGCCCGCCGACGGCGTCCAGTGCCGCCCGCGACCACTGTCGCGGATCCCCGCAGCGCCGACGCGGCCGGCACCCGGGCCGCTGCCCGGCGTCAGCGCACCCGCACCGACAGGCAGGTGACGCAGCCCTCGAGCTTCTCGAACTCCGAGACGTCGACGGACACGACGCGGTAGCCGAGGTCGCGGAGCAGCTCCGCGCTGCGCGGCGCGGACGCCGCCATCAGCAGCGTGTCCGGGGCGAGCACGACCACGTGCGCGCCGCCCTCCTCCGGCATCGGCAGGAACGAGGGGAACAGCCGCGGCTCGTCGACGACGGCCTCCCAGCCGATCACGGTGCCGTCGGGCAGCGCGGTCACCGCGCTCTTGAGGTGCAGCACCCGGGTGAGCGGGACCGCCACGACCGCCAGGCCGAGCGGGCGGAGCAGGGCCCGCAGCTGCGCGATCCCGTCGGCGTTGGTGCGGCCGCCGCGGCCCACGTAGACGGTGGAGCCGACGCGCAGGACGTCGCCGCCCTCGAGGGTGCCGGGCGCCTCGATCCGGTGCACGACCAGGTCGAGGGCGCGGGCGGCCTCCTCCGCGCCCTCGACCTCGCCGCGGCGCGACGCGGCGCCCGGGCGGGTGAGGACGGCGTGGCCGTCGACGACGAGCAGCGCGTCCTCGAGGAAGACGGAGTCGGGCATCGCGAGCGCGGGAGCGACCTCGACGGTCTCCCAGCCGGCCTCCTCGAGCGCGTCGACGTAGGCCTCCCACTGCTGCTGCGCCTTCTCCCGGTCGACGGGGACGCGGTCGAGGTGCGTCAGCTCGCCGGCGTCGAGGTCGGTCGCGGGCTGCCGGACGAGGGCGATGCGGCGCTCCGGACGGGCGGCGGCGGTCGTCGTGGCGCGGGTGGCCGTCGAGGCGATGGCGATGCGGTGGCCGAGGGTGGCGGCGGCGATCACGAAGGCGAGCAGGAAGACGAGGTTGAGCCCGCCGAAGGTCTGCACGATGGAGAACCAGACCGCGCCGGTGATGGGGTCGCCCGTCGCGCTGGCCTGCACGAGGGTGCCGAAGACGGCGCCGACGAGCCCCGCGACGAGTCCGGCGATCGCGGCCGTCCACGCGCGGGCGAGCAGCCCGGCCGCGGCGAGCACGAGCACCACCACGAAGGCGAGCACGCTCGAGAGCAGGAAGTAGGCGTTGACCTGCGGGATCGACGTCGGCGCCAGCTGGTTGCCGATGAAGAAGGCGAGCAGATTCGCGAGGTGGGCCGCGATCGCCGTGGCGGCCGCGGCGGCGAGCGCCGTCAGCAGGCGCCGCCTCACGGTCGGGGCGGTGGCGGCGGTCGGGGCGGTGGGCGCGCGGAGCGTCGAGTCGGAGGGCACCCGCAGACCTTACGCGCCCGCACCCCTGCCGCCCCTGGCCGGACCCTCGCAGCAGTCTGAGAGCGGCGCCCGGGCCGCGCCGCGCCCGCTCCCCCGCCACTCCTCACAAGTCGCGGTAGTCGCGCGCCACTACCGCAACTTGGGGAGAGTGACGCGTCGAGACCGCGACTCCCGAAAGGGAGAGGGCGCGTGCGGGGATCGCGTGCCAAGCGATTCCCGCGGCGGCCGACGCGACCCGCTCTACGGAACGCACCACCCGCGGAGCCGACCGCGCCACGCCGCGCAGGGAGCGGCGTGGAAGACAGCGCCGGGAGAGGGCGCTCGGCGGGGATCGCGTGCCAAGCGATTCCCGCGGCGGCCGACGCGACCCGCTCTGCGGAACGCACCACCCGCGGAGCCGACCGCGCCACGCCGCGCAGGGAGCGGCGTGGAAGACAGCGCCGGGAGAGGGCG